>CALKRW010000038.1 GCA_937989585.1 uncultured Porphyromonadaceae bacterium
CTTCTCGGCGGCCTCCTTCAGGCGCTGCATGGCCACCTTGTCGCCGGTCAGGTCCACGCCGTCGGACTCGGCTTCGGCCTGAACACGGGCGGCGATCTCGTTGATGTAGGCACCCTTGTAGCCGTCGCACGGGGTTTCGGTCTGGTAGCCGGCCTCACCCAAGTTATTGGCCTCGGCCCAAGCGGCGACCAGCGACTTGGCGAAGCGGTTGATCTGCTCGCCGTGGTCGTTGAAGTAGTATTCGCGCACCACCTTGGCGCCGTTGGCCTCAAGCACGCGGGCCATGGAGTCGCCGACGGCCGCCCAACGGGTGCCGCCGATGTGGATCGGGCCGGTCGGGTTGGCGGATACGAATTCGAGGTTCAGGGTCTTGCCGGACAGGTGGTCGTTCTTGCCGTAGTCGCTGCCGGCTTCGAGCACGGTGTCCACCACTGCGGCCGCGGATGCGGAGTCGAGCGTGATGTTGATGAAGCCGGGGCCGGCCACTTCCACGGACTTGATGCCGTCGGCATTGGTCAGTTCGGCGGCGAACAGTTCGGCGAGATCGCGCGGCTTCATGCCGGCCTTCTTGGCCAGCTGCATGGCCGCGTTGGACGCCCAATCGCCATGTGCGCGGTCCTTCGGGCGCATCACGGCGAACTTGGCCTGCGGCGGAATCAGATCGGCGGTCAGGGTGCCTGCCTTGCCTTCGGAGACAAGGGTGTTGGCAATGTTGAAAATCAGTTCACTAAGGGCTTCTGGACTCATTCTTCCAAGAATACCGGGCACGCCGACAGAATCAGTCTTCCTGTCCATCCTCACGATGGGGTTGCGATACGTCCTGCGGAACGCTTTGCAAGGCGTTCTGAGCATCGTCCTGCCCGCCATGCCGTTTCGCACGCCACGCCACGGACGCGTAGTAGCCCGTGTAGCACAGCGCCACGAACGGAATCATGTACAGCAGCGTGGAGCGCTGCGACGGATCGCAAATCACCAGAACCAGCGCGCCGACGCACATCACGATCGCGGCGATCGGCACGAACGGGTAGCCAGGCGCGCGGTACTTGAGCTCGCCAACCGTATGTCCCTGCGCGAGCCATTGGTGGCGGAATCGCAAGTGGCAGACGGAGACCGACATCCACACCACCAGCGTGGCCAGGCCGGAGACGGCCACCAGCGCCAGGTACACGGTCGAAGCGGCCACCACGGAGGACAGCAGCGCCAGCAGCGAGCCGGCCATGCTGAACATCACCGCGAAAACGGGCACGCCGTGGAAGTTCGTTTTGGCGAGCTTGCGCGGAATCATACCCTCCTGCGCGAGCGACCACACCATGCGCGAGCACACGTACAGGCCGGAATTCGCGGCGGACAGCACGGCCGTCAGCACCACGAAATTCATGATGTCGCCGGCGAACGGCATGCCGATCGATTGGAACACGAGCACGAACGGGCTGGTGTCGACGCCCGACTTGCGCCACGGAATCAGCGCCGCCATGACGGCGATCGAGCCGATGAAGAAGATCGCCAGACGCAGCACGGTGGTGTGCACGGCCTTCGGAATCGCCTTGGACGGGTCCTTCGTCTCGCCCGCCGCGACGCCGACCACTTCGGTGCCGGAGAAGGCGAACACGACCGTCAGCAGCGTGGAGAAAATCGGCAGCACGCCGTTGGGCAGCCAGCCGTCGCTGTAGAAGTTCTCGAACATGGGCGCGTGGTCATAGCCGGCGATCGGAATCGCGCCGAACATGGCCAGCAGGCCAATGATGATGAACGCGATGATGGCGAACACCTTGATGGACGCGAACCAGAATTCCGATTCGCCGTACAGGCGCACCGACAGGATGTTGAGCAGGAACACGACCACGATGAACGCGGCCGACCAGACCCATGCGGGCGAATGCGGGAACCAGCGTTGCATCAGCAGGCCCGCGGCGGTGAATTCGGAGGCGAGCGCCACCGCCCAATTCAGCCAGTAGAGCACGGCGATGGTGAACGCGGTGCCGGGGCCGATGAAACGCTTCGCGTACAGGTGGAAGCTGCCGGCGTACGGCATGGCCACAGAGAGTTCGCCAAGACTCAGCATGATGAAGTAGACCAGTACGGAACCGATGGCATAGGCGATAATCGCACCGAGTGGACCGGCTTGGTGGATGGTGTAGCCGGAGCTTAAAAACAGTCCGGTTCCGATGACTCCACCAAGCGAAATCATGGTCAGGTGGCGCGTCTCCATTTTGCGCTCCAGCCCGCCCTGCTCGTCGTTCTGCTGGGCTTGCGCCGTGGGATCCGCGGCGGTTCCGGTCGCTGGCTGCGGCTGCCGTTCCTTCGTCCGCGTCGGTTCGCCGGCGATCTGCGCCTGTGCCTGCTGCTCTGCTTGCGATTGCGCCATGCTTGCCTCCGGCTTCCTGCGCGTTTGGTTGGGTGCGGCGTGTGTTTTGGCTGGCCGCACAATCGCAATACTATACGGCAGGCTCACGGCAATGCGCGAGCATCGTCGGATCGACCGCGAGCGGAGGAACGCCCGGAACAGCGGCGGCCCGCAGCCGGGAAGGCATGCGGGCCGTCGATCGCGCTACTCGCGGTATGCGCGGAACGCTCAGAGCACGGCGATGGCGTCGATCTCGACGAGCGCGCCCTTCGGGATGTCGTTGCCGCCGAACGCCACGCGGGCCGGCTTGACGGAGCCGATGAAGACCTTGGCGTATACGTCGTCGACCTCGTGGAAGTCCTCGACGTTCTTCATGTAGATGGTGGCGCGGACCACATTCTCGATGCCGGAGCCGGCGGTGTCGAGGATGTGCTTGATGTTCTTCAGCGCCTGCGCGGCCTGCTCGCCCGCACTCTCGCCGGCCAGTTCGCCGGTGGCCGGGTCGATGCCCAGCTGGCCGGAGACGAACACGAATCCGTTGGCCTTCACGGCCTGGCTGTAGGCGCCGAGTGCTGCCGGGGCTTCGGAGGTGGCCACTGCTTCCAGCTTTTCGCTCATACTGTTCTCCTTTGTCGTAAGGTATGTTGCCGCAAGGTATGTAAACGCGCGCCAAGTATGTGCCAATATGCCCGTACATGCGCTATTTGCGTCGCACCTGAAATCATACTTTTCCGATGGGTGGAAGCGGGAAAAACCGTTCACAGAACGATATGGCCGGAGTTGGCACCACACGGCGCAGCAGGCACGAAAACGGCGGAATCGCAAGGAAAACCGCGGAAAAATACAACAAACGAGCAACAAAAAGGCTCCAGCCGTTCGACTGGAGCCTTGCCCGGTGGGCTTGATGGGGATCGAACCCACGACCTTCTGTTCCGGAGACAGACGCTCTATCCGCTGAGCTACAAACCCATGCAACGCACTACTGTACACGGTCTGCGCCCGTTTGCGACACGATTCGGCGAAAAACGTGACGCAGACCTTGCAATCGTTGGGAAAGTCAGTACGCGCGCTCAATGCATCAGAGTGCTCGGCGCAACCAGCACGCGCTGCACGCTCAGTACATGAGGGTGGCGAGGCGACGACGTGCGCGCTTCAGACGCTCGTCGGTCGGCTCGGGGATCGTGAAGTATTCGAGCAGACGCTGGCGCACCGGCTCGATGTCGGCCTTGTGGCCCGCCGCCACGAAATCAAGCAGACGGTCGAACGCGTCCTGGATCTGCCCGCCGATCATGTCGATGTCGGCGACGGCAAGCTGCGCGTCCACATCGTCCGGCTTGTCGGCGGCAGCGGCACGCACCACGCGCACGTCCGCATTGGCGGAACGGGCCAGCAGCAGCGCCTTCGCACGTTCGCGGGCGGCGCGCGTATCGTTCGGATCGGCTTCCAAAACCTTCTCGTACGCGGCGGCGGCACCGGCGTAATCGCCCTGCTGTGCCAGCATGTACGCTTCCTGATGTTCCGGCGGCACCTGATCCTGCACACTGCCGGCGGATGCGGAATTGGCCGCGTCGGAATCCGGATCGCCCGAATACGGAGCGGTGCCGGTCACGCCGGCCTGCTGTGCGGCGGCGATAAGCTTCGGCACGACCACGTCTGTGATCTGCTGCAGTTCCTCGTCGGACGGAAGGCCCTGCAGAATCGGCATCGGACGGCCGCCGATCAACGCGAACAGCGCCGGCGCGCCCTGAATCTGGAACGCCTGTGCGATGGAGGGATTGGATGCGATGTCGATGCGGGACAGCTGGATCTGGCCGTTGAGCTTGTTCACCGCGTCACCCAATGCGCGTGCCATGGCGAACAGACGGTCGTCGGTCGGCACCCACAGGAACAGCAGAATCGGGAACGTGGCGGAGGTCTGCACCATGGCCTGGAACGTGTTCTCCGTGGTGTCGATGACATATCCGCCAGCCGCCGGAGCGCCGCCCGCCTGCCCCGGCTCGGCCTTCACCTGATGCTTGAGCGCTTCCAGATCAACGGCTCCCGCCAATGAAACACCCGGATGGAACGCTTGCTGCTCTGCCATACTTGCCTCCAAAAACACGAAATCGTTGCTGGCACCAACTATAGGTGCCAACAACGATTTCCCGGTTTTCATTCCCACGGATGCGCGATAGGCGGAAAACCGCCGACAATGCGCGTCCAAGGACCCGTCGTTTTACAGCGCTTCGACCTTCACCGGCTGGCGTTCGGAACCGACCGCGGTGATTTTCTGCCCGGAATTTGCCGGCGGAACATACAGCGCGATGACGTTCACATAGCTCGTCTTCATGGTGCTGGTGGCCTTGCCATTGCCGAACAGCGCCTTTTCCGCGTCAGAGGCCGGCTGCGATTCACGGCCAGCGCCGGCGGAACGCGTCCATTCGGAGTTGATCTGCGCCACCACCAGATCGCCGCCGTCCGCGGAACGCATGACGCTGATGGCTCCATTGACCGGTTCGAAGGTCTGCTGCTGCGTGCCTTCGTTAAGCTCCATGGCCTTCTGCACCTGGGCAGTCAGATCGGCAAGCTTCGATCGCAGATCATCATCCGCGAATTTGCTGGCGTACTTGCTGTTCGCCCCGTTCTGCAGCAGGTCCGCATACGCGTCCACCGCCGCTTTCGGCGTCATGACCAGACCGGTGTCCGTAGGCGTTCCCTGCGCGCTGCCGGTTTTGGAGATTTCGAAACTCGGCATCTTCACGCCGGAGAACAGTCGCGCCACACCCCACAGCTTGTAGTTCTGGCGTGCGGAATCCTGCCTGAACACCAGCAGACGCTTGGACTGCTGGTCCTTGGTTGTGGACGTGATGGAGAACACGGACCGTGGCCAGCCGGCATCCGTGGAGATCACGGCCTGGGCCAGATCCGTGGGGATGGTGGTCTTACGGTCAAGATTGCCCGTGGCTTTCGCTACGTTCAGCTCGCTGGTGCGGATGTCCAGTTCCGGACCTTCGAGAATCGTCGGCAACGTATCAGTGTCACGGTTCTGATTGCACTGGTCGAGCGTTTTGAGAATCCTCGTGCGGACCTTTTGCTCCTGCTTGGCGCTCAAGTTCGGCGCATCCTGCCGGGTGGTGGCTTTCGGGGTCGGCAGCTGGCCTTCGCAACCGCACATGCCGACGGCCATTCCCAGCGCGAGCATGGCCGCGATAATCGCCTGACTACGCTTCCTCATCACTGGTCCTCCTCTTGGCCGTCTTCCTGCGTTTCCGTCTGAACCTCCTCTTGGGCAAGACGAGCGAAATACGCGGCAAGCTCATCCTGCGAGATCACGGAAGTCGCCTCGTCGTCAACAGACGATTCGCCCGCCGTCGATTCAAATACGGTCGATTCGGACACAGTCGGCTGGCTTTCCGCAATCGTGTTCTGCTGGTCGGCGACCAGGTTACGTGCCACAGGATCGACGATGACGGGCTGTTGCGTTTCCTCGAACGACGACGTACGACCGCCGGTGCGATGTTCCGCATGGCGACGCCTGCCGTGACGCGACCTGCTCCGTGCCCTGTTGCTGGCGGCGGTTTCGGCGTTCTTCACCCAAGCCGAAACCTCGTTCTCATCGCCTTCGTTGACGCCAACGCCTTCGACCATGGCGAAAGCGCGCTTGTTGCGGCGCTTATGCGGCGGCATGGCGAATACGGAAGCGGAAAGCACGGCGAGAATCGCCAGCAGTCCGCCGGCAAGATACAACGGCATGGCGAAATTCGGCAGGTTACGACGGTCCCAATTCAGAGTGACCGTATCTCCCTTGCGGTTGCCGAAATCAATCAACGCCACAACATCCTCGGCGTTATTGCTGTTCGATCCTTTGACCTGCATATCAACGGCACCGTCATTGCACTTGATGGTGCGCCACATGTCGGAGTCCTTGAAAGCCACCTGGTTCTGGGAATTGTCCGCGGTTCCCTGCGCGGAGACCTTCATGGTGGAAAGCGTCGTCCAATCGGACAGACCGGAGACGCGCATGTACTTGCTTCCCGCAATCCATCCGGCAACATCGCGCGCGGAACCTATGGCGATGCACACATTGGATTTCTTGTCACGGGATTTGGCCGAAATATTGACGCGGCTGTCTACCAGCTGCAGCACGTTCGGATCGGTGACCACGTATTCCGAACCATTCACCGGAGCGGCGGCGGTGATCTCATTGTCCGGTTTCCAGACGGTTGAATTCAACACGCCAAACACGACGCATGCGATGGCAAGCAAGCCGAAAATAGGCGTGACGATGCCACGCATGATCTTCGCATGCCGGGTAGGGCCCGTCTCGATCTGCGGCTTCTCTTGTTCTTCCTGCAATACAGTCATAGCTTTTCCATTCTACAGTGTCCGTTTGCACAAGCCTGAAAAAAACATGAAAATCATGCTTTGCCGCTATGGTTGGCCCTATGCGTAAATCACTTCTTTCCAAGGCCGTCACGGCAGTCTGCGCAACGGTCATGTGCCTGGGCGTCACTGCGTGCGGCGGTAATTCCAGCGCGAAATCCGACAAATCGAACTCGGATTCCTCCTCATCTTCCGAAAAAATCGGCATGCACCAGATCGCCGGAGTGACCGCCAAGGGCGAGCTCGGCAAGAAGCCGACCGTCTCGTTCAAAACGCCGATGACGGTTGAGGACAACAGCTACGTGGTGCTGCAGAAGGGCGACGGAGCCCAGATCGAGGACGGCGACCGCGTCTGCTCGCAGGGCATCGCCATCAGCGTCAAGGATGGTTCCGAACTGGCCAGCACGTGGGAGAAGAACACCCCCGACTGCTCCACCGTAGTCACCTCGGATACCAGCCAGATGACCGAGAACTACTACAAGATCTTCAAGAGCCTCAAGCTCAATTCCACCGTGGCGTTCGGCGTGAACGACTCGAATTCCTCCGGCACCTCGTATCTCATGGTACTCACGCTGGTGTCCAAGTCGAAGGAGAAGGCCACCGGCGAGAAGGTCGCCGACATTCCGGCCGACCTGCCGAAGGTGACGCTCGCCAAGGACGGCAAGCCGTCGATCGACATGAATGGCTATAAGGGCTCCGATTCCTTGATTTCCCAGGACCTCATCAAGGGCAAGGGCGCTGTGGTCAAGGATACGCAGTCCGTGGTGGCGCACTACACCGGCTGGCTGCTTGACGGCACGCAGTTCGATTCCTCGTGGGACCGCGGACAGTCCTCCGCCTTCTCGCTTGACAGCGTGATCAAGGGCTGGAAGCAGGGTCTGGCAGGCCACACGGTCGGTTCCCAGGTGCTGCTGGTGGTGCCGCCGAGCCTCGGCTACGGAAACAAGGATCAGGAGAAGATTCCGGCGAATTCCACGCTGGTCTTCGTGGTCGACATTCTCGCCGCCTACTGATCCAGCCGGTCTAACCGCAAAAAGCCTCCCACTCGGGAGGCTTTTTCATTAGAAGAGTCGTAGAGAGTCGTCTTCGGTGCCCTTCATCTCCTCATAATCGAGAATCAGGCATTTGAAACCGCGGTCCTGCGCGAGCACGCGGGCCTGCGGGGTGATGGTCTGCGCGGCGAAGATGCCGTGCACGGGGGCAAGCAGCGGGTCACGGTTGAGCAGATCGCAGTAGCGGGTGAGCTGTTCGACGCCGTCGATGCCGCCGTTGCGCTTGATTTCGATGGCCACGTGCTCGCCGTTGCCGTCAATCGCCATGATGTCGACCGGTCCGATGGCTGTCGGGTATTCGCGGCGCACGAGCTTCGCGCCTTTGCCGATGCGTTCGATCTGTTCGGCCAGGTACTTCTGCAGATGGTCTTCGACGCCGTCCTTGATGAGGCCCGGATCCTCGCCGAGGTCGTACGATTCGTCCGAATAGATGTGCTGCAACGTCACTTCCAGCACGTCGTTCGATTTGTCGGCCGACGCGCGGATCACCTTTTGCGGCACTTCAGTATCAACGTCGTCATCGGCGTGGTCGGGGGTGATGTCCCTGATGCTGCATGGCGCGGACATCCAGTTGAGCGGCTTGTATGAGCCGAGTTCGGAGAAGATCAGCAGGCTGTTGTCCGCCTTGATGAGCAGCACGCGCTTGGCGAGCGGCAGGGAGGCGTTCAATCGTCCGGAATATTCGGCAGAGCAGTCAGCAACAATAATTCGCACGAGGCACTACCCTACCATGCGCGTCGCCGTACGTACGGCATACGTATTCGCGGCGGCGGAAAGCCACGTAAAAGACAAAAGCGGCCCGGTAATCGCAATACAAAAACATATTGCGATTACCGGGCCACCTTACGTCAAGCGGAAACGGCTTATTCGGCGCGCTTCACGTTGGTTCCACGCTCGACCGCGACGGTGAGCTTGTTCGAATCGAAGGAGATGAAGCCGTCAGTCACCTCGAAGGAGAGGCGATTGCCTTCAGGATCCACCACAACGATGGTTCCTTCCTTGATCACGGTCAGCACAGGCTCGTGGTCGGGCAGGATGCCCATTCCGCCTTCGGAGGCGGGAATGGTAACGGACTTCGCCGTACCGTGCCACACAGGGTGGTCAGCGGCGACGATGTTCACCTGCATAGTCGATCCGGCCATCACGCACCGTATTCCTTCTGCATGTCGTGCCACTTCTTCTCGAGGTCGTCGATGCCGCCGATACCGGAGAATGCCTGCTCCGGAACGTCGTCATACACGCCGTCGCAGATGCGGGTGAAGGCTTCGATGGTCTCATCGGCCGGAACATAGGAGCCCGGACGGCCGGTGAACTTCTCGGCGACGTAGAAGTTCTGACCAAGGAACTGCTCAATCTTACGAGCACGGTTCACAGTGGTCTTATCTTCTTCGCCGAGCTCATCGATACCGATCAGGGCGATGATGTCCTGCAGCTCCTTGTTACGCTGCAGAATCGCCTTGACGCGGTTGGCGCACTCGTAGTGAGCCTGGCCCACATAACGCGGATCAAGGATTCGCGAAGTGGAGCTCAGCGGGTCGACTGCCGGGTAGATGCCCTTGGAGGCGATGTCACGGGACAGCTCGGTGGTTGCGTCCAGGTGGGCGAAGGTCGTCGCAGGGGCCGGGTCGGTGTAATCATCGGCCGGCACGTAGATGGCCTGCAGCGAGGTGATGGAGTGGCCACGGGTCGACGTGATGCGCTCCTGCAGGGCACCCATCTCATCGGCCAGGTTCGGCTGGTAGCCCACTGCGGACGGCATACGGCCGAGCAGGGTGGATACCTCGGAACCAGCCTGGGTGAAACGGAAGATGTTGTCGATGAACAGAAGTACGTCCTTGCCGCCGGCACCCTGGTCGCGGAACTGCTCGGCGACGGTCAGGCCGGACAGGGCAACGCGCAGACGGGCACCCGGCGGTTCGTTCATCTGTCCGAACACGAGTGTCGCCTGGGAATCCTTGAGATGCTCCAGATCTACGTCGGCTAGATTCCACTGGTCTTTTTCCATTCCTTCCTGGAACTTCTTGCCGTATTTCATTACGCCGCTCTCGATCATCTCGCGCAGAAGGTCGTTACCCTCGCGGGTACGCTCGCCGACACCGGTGAACACCGAGAAACCGTCGTGACCTTTGGCGATGTTGTTGATCAACTCCATGATAAGCACGGTCTTGCCTACGCCTGCACCGCCGAACAGACCGATCTTGCCGCCTTTGGAGTATGGCTCGAGAAGGTCGATGACCTTGATGCCTGTCTGAAGGATTTCGGTGGAGATTGTCAGTTGGTCGAATTCTGGGGCGGGCTGGTGGATTGAACGGTCGTTTTCGCGTTTCAGGGCCGGCAGGTTGTCGATTGCATTGCCGAGGACGTTCAGGAGGCGTCCCTTTACCTGATCGCCGGTAGGTACGGATATGGGGTGTCCGAGGTCGGTGACCGCTGTGCCGCGCTGCAGGCCGTCGGTTGATTCCATAGCCACACAACGCACGGTGTCTTCGCCGATATGCTGTTCAACCTCGAGGATTGTGTACGAGCCGTCTTCGCGGTCGATGCGCAGTGCGTTGAATATGGGCGGAATCACGGTTCCCTCACCTTCGAAGACTACGTCGACGACGGGACCGATTACCTGAGATATTTTTCCGGTTAACTGACTCATTGCTAAGTGGAGTTATATTGTGAGTGGATATTTTTGTTCGATATTGAATTTAAGGCGTCGGGGTGTCCCTTGGTGTCAGATCTGCCAGCCGAAGGCTACTATGCAGGCCATCAGCGCCAGGTTGAACAGGCCGAAGGGAAGCAGGTATTTCCATTCCAGGGCGAGCATCTGGTCGATACGCAGACGGGGGAATGTCCATTTGAACCAGATGATGACTGCCGACAGGCAGATGGCTTTGCCCAGGAACCAGATCACCGACGGGATGCAGTTCATGATGTGGTTGAACGAGTCCCATCCCGGAATGTTCAGTGGCAGCCAGCCTCCGAAGAACAGGAGTGTCGCCGTACCGGCGATGATGAACAGGTTGAGGTACTCGGCCAGATAGAAGAAACCGAAGTGGATACCCGAGTATTCGGTGTGGTAGCCGGCGGTAAGTTCCGATTCGGCCTCGGGAAGGTCGAACGGGCCGCGGTTGGTCTCGGCGGTGCCTGCTATCATGTAGATGATGAAGGCGATGATGGCCGATACGTGACCCGAGCAGATGAACCACATGCGCGACTGTTCCTCGACAATGCCTGTCACCGACATTGTGCCGGACAGGACGACCATAGTAACAACAGAAAGTCCGATTGAAAGTTCATATGAGACCATCTGTGCGCCCGAGCGGAGCGCTCCGATGAGGGTGAACTTGTTGTTTGACGACCATCCGGCGAGAAGTATGCCGAGTACGCCGATGGACGATACGGCGAGAAGGAAGAAGATGCCGATGTTGAAGTCGATTATCTGCAGTCCGCGGCCCCACGGAAGGACGGCGAAGGCCAGCATCGACGCTATGATTACGAGATAAGGAGCGAGGGCGAAGAGGAATTTGTCAATGTTCTTCAGTTCGATAAGTTCCTTGATGAGAATCTTGAACATGTCGGCGAAGGACTGGAGCAGACCCCAGGGACCTACACGGTTGGGACCGAGACGGCACTGCACCCATGCGCAGAGTTTGCGTTCGTACAGAATGTAGAACAGAGCCAGCAGGGCGTAGAGCAGAAGCAGGGCCACGCCTACGACCACGCACTCGAGCGTCACAGTCAGCCATTGGGGACAGCCCAGTGTGACGGACAGAAAGTCGTGAATCCACTGGCTGACGACGGCAAAATCGAAATCTTGTTCCATAATGTTGGTTTGTTATCTTCCGCGCCGGTGCCGGGGCTTTGACGGCGCATTGTATTTGCTTGGATTAGAGTTGTTTTCTGAGTTTTGTCAATAGGGTCAGCGGTCCATGTCGGGGACAATGTAGTCGAGCGAGCCGCCGATGGTGATGAGGTCGGCGATCTTCTGGCCGCTGGTGATGTGGTCGACGACAGCGGCGAGGTTAAGGCATGGAGGCGCGATCTTGAGGCGCGCGGGCTTCGTGCCGCCGTCGCTCTCGAGCAGGAGGGCGAAGACGCCGCGGCAGCCCTCGGTCATCTGCAGCCATGTCCCTGCGGGAATCTTGAGCACCTTGGGAACCTTGACGCAGTATTCGCCTTCGGGTATGTTGTCCACAAGTTGTTCGAGGATGCGTGCCGACTGCTCCATCTCGGCCATACGGACCTTGAAGCGCGCCATCGAGTCGCCCTCGGTGCGTACAATCTCGTCGAACTCGAGTTCGGGATATATGCTGTAGGGGAAAAGTTTGCGTATGTCGCAAGCCCAGCCCGAGGCGCGGCCCGAGGGGCCTGTGATGCCCCATGACTTCGCGTCGGCCTCCGTTAGGACTCCCACGCCTTCCAGACGGTTCTCGGCGATGACGTTGCCTGTGAACAGTTTGTTATATTCCTTGATGTTCTTGGGAAGTATGGCGAGCAGAGCCTTGACGTCTTCCACGAAGTCCGGCGCGAGATCCTGCATCACGCCGCCGATGCACTCGTAGTTGAAGGTCATGCGTGCGCCGCAGGTCTTCTCCATGATGTCGAGAATCTGCTCGCGTACGCGCAGCGTGTAGAACAGCATTGTCGTGGCGCCGAGATCCATGCAGTATGTTCCTATGAAGAGGCAGTGTGAGGCTATGCGCGAGAGTTCGTCCATCATCACGCGGATAACCTGTGCGCGGCGCGAGATCTCGATGCCGGCGGCCTTCTCGTATAGCATGCACAGGGCATGGTGGTAGTTGTGGGCCGAGAAGTAATCCATGCGGTCCATGAACGGGAGGGTCTGGGTGTAGGTGAGCGACTCGCAGAGTTTCTCGATGCCGCGGTGGATATAGCCCATGTAGACATCGATTTTCTTGACTGTCTCGCCGTCGACGGCGGTACGGAAACGGAGCACGCCGTGTGTCGCGGGGTGCTGGGGACCGATGTTCACCACGAAGTCCTCGGGCTGGAATATGCGCACCTGCTTTTTCTCTATCTTGCCGTCGGGACCTTCTGTCCATGTGTTGGTGAAGTCGCTCTGCCGCTCGTTCTCGGTGGAAGGCGGGTTGAGTGATTCGTCATAATCCTTGCGCAGCGGGAAGCCTTTCCAGTCTATGCTGAGGAACAGGCGGCGCATGTCGGGATTGTTGATGAAGATGATGCCGAAGAAATCGTAGACCTCGCGCTCGTAGATTCCGGCGATAGCCCAGAGGTCGGCTACTGAGTGGAGCATTGGGTTCTCGCGGTCGGCGGTTGTGACCTTCACGGCAATGCGCTCGTTGGTCTTGGTCGACATCATGTAGTATATGCAGCCCATCTCCTTGGTCCAGTCCATGCCGGAGATGGTTATGAGATAGTCCATGCCGAATTTGTCGCGGAGGGCCAGGGCAAGGTCGTGCCACCGGGCGTCGGGGCATACTATCAGGGGAGTGCCGTCGGACGTGGCCTCAAGAGATGTTTCGGGGAACAGTTTGGCAATTTCTTCTTGCATTGCTGTGATATTTATTGGTTGATCAATAATTAAGAATCAGATACAATCGACAGTTAATCATTAATCGTTGTCATTGTTATCCTTGGCGGTGAGAACCTCGTACTCCTGACGTTTCTCCTGGCGGTTGATTCCGCCGAAGAAGCGTTCGACCTTGATTTTGCGCGAAAGCTGCATGATGCCGTATATCATGGCCTCGGGGCGAGGTGGACAGCCGGGGACAAAAACGTCCACGGGAACTATGTCCTCGATGCCTTTGGCAACGTGGTAACTCTTGCGGAAGGGGCCGCCCGATATGGCGCAACTGCCGCAGGCGATGACATACTTCGGCTCGGCCAACTGGTCGTATAGACGGCGGAATACCGGCACCATGCGGTTTACAATGGTACCTGCCACCATCATGAAGTCGGCCTGACGTGGCGATGAGCGGGCGACTTCCCAGCCAAAACGCGCCATGTCAAAGCGCGCTGCTCCGAGCGACACAAATTCGATGCCGCAGCAACTGGTGGCGAAAGTGAGCGGCCAGATTGAGTTGGACCTGCCCCAGTTGATAAGTTTGTCAAGTGAACCCACGATGACGTTTGTGCCGTTCTCGCGGAGTTCGTCAACGAGTTTCTCGATGTATTCGTTGTCTTTCCATGCGTCGTAGGGCATGGATTTTGTCGTTACTTCCATTCAAGCGCTCCTTTCCGCCAGGCATATACGAGACCCAGCACTAAAACTCCGAAAAATATGCCGACGGCAAGAAGACCGTCGGTCATCAGTGCACGCATGTTGACCGCCCAGGGGAAAAGGAAGACGGTCTCGATGTCGAACATCAGGAACATGATGGCAAACAGATAGTAGCCGACCTTGAACTGTGACATTGATTCGCCGCGCGTAGGGATGCCGCACTCATACGGCTCACATTTCTGCGGGTTGAACGAACGGGGCGAAATCAGACCTGCCAGCCATAGGGCCAGAGCCACGAGTCCGAAACCGGTCAGCGCGGCGGTCAGCGCCAGCAAGGCGTTGTCCGAAATACCGAAAATGGTTGAAAGTATCATAAACTAATTAGTTGTTGATTACGGCTTTATAAAGATTCAGCGTTGTCTTTTCCAAAGAAATTTAAGGTGCGACCGCGTGTACATTCCGCAGTCTGACTGCAAAGTTAGTGAATTTTTGTCAAATTTTGCCAAAAAATTTGTTCCTATTTTTCGGCAAAATAAATGGCCTTTTTGTCGAATTTCAGGTCATACCTTATTATATTATATATAGATGGCAAATCCCCTGTTAAGGATTATCATCAATGAGATAGAAAAACCATAGTCGCGCGAAAACAGTCCTGGATTATATTTTGGCAGAATATTCGAAGCCGCAGGGAAACATGCAGACCAAAAATTTGTTAACATTTTAATAAGCGACGGCTCTTTCTTCGAAAAATTGCCTAACTTTGTAGTCTTAATACAAAAAGTTCATTACAGAATGTCCTCACAGACGCTCCCCGACGACTCCAGACTTATCGAACGGCTCAGAACCCCCGCTACATGCCGCGAGGCGTTCAACGAGGTCATACGCCTCTACTCGGAGTCGCTCTATCACACAATACGCCGGCTCGTGCAGAGCCATGAGGACACGAACGACCTGCTGCAGAACACATTCATCAAGGCATGGTCTTCGCTCGAGAACTTCAGGGGAGACGCGCGCCTGTCGACATGGCTTTACAAGATTGCCATCAACGAGTCGCTCTCCTTCCTTGCACGCGAGCGCAAGCGCCAGAACATCTCGCTCGACGATCAGGAATCGGCGCTCGTCAATACTATCGAGGCCGACGAATACTTCGACGGCAACCATGCCCAGGAACTCCTGCGCGAGGCCGTGGCCTCCCTGCCCGAGAAGCAGCGCCTGGTATTCAACATGAAGTATTACGACGAGATGAAGTACGAGGACATGTCCGCAATTCTCGGCACTTCCGTCGGCGCTCTGAAAACCTCATATCACCTCGCTGTGAAAAAAATTGAAAATTTTGTTGAAAAAAATCAATAGACAGATTAAACCTTCGCTCACCTTAGGCGTCATATCAATGTACGCTTCAAAAACCTTTTTCGCCACAAGATGAAAGAAGAAAACAAAATACTCGCTGAAGCAGCCCATCGGGACGGGTTCACCGTTCCCGATGGCTACTTCGCCGATTTTGCCGCCCGCATGGAGTCCGCACTCCCGCATCGCGACGAAATCGAGAAACCGCGGGTCGCCCGTAAACGCACTCCATGGCAGATATGCCGGCCATACGTATATATGGCCGCGATGTTTGCCGGAGTATGGTGCATGCTCAAGATGTTTACCCTGATGGCCGGTGTCGACACTGAGATAACGTACGACAACGATCCCATACTCGCCGAGGCCGCCTCGAACGAGGAATTTGTCGACGAATACATTCTTGACGAATGTTCCCAGTCGGACCTCTATGACATGTGGATGGACTGTTACTCCGACGAGGACTCGGTTGAGATCACCCGCGCACTAGAACTTGACTCACTTTCAGCCGCACACTGACTCTGGTGCGGACTCTCCAAACCTACTACGCTAAATGTATCGTAAATTCTTACTCTGCATACTTCTGGTTGCATTCTCCTTGCCGATGACCGCTGTCGCCGATCCGGCCGCAGTCCCCGACGACAAGCGCGAGCAATACAAAGAGAAACTTCGCCGCTACCAGCATCAGTTCCTGACACGCGAACTTGGCCTCTCGCGCGAGGAAGCCAACAAGTTCTTCCCCGTCTATGACAGCATGTGTGACGAACTCGAACAGGTTGGCCGTGATACCCGCGTTCTCGAGCAGAAAACCCTCAACAATACCAACGCTTCTGCCGTTGAGTGCGAGAATACAGCCCGCGCGCTGTTCGAGCAGAAAAAGACCGAGTCCGAGATTGAACTCCGCTACTTCGAGCAATTCAGGGAACTGCTCTCCCCGCGTCAGTTGCTCCAGTTGAAGAGCGCCGAGGACGCGTTCCGCCGCGACGTCCTCAAGCATTTTGCCAGATCTCGCCGCGAGAATCAGGAACAGCGCTGATTCGCTTGATTAAAATTCCCCCGACGACATAAAACACCTGATCCGTCCCGAGTGCCGGGGCGGATCATTGCTTTTTTGTATACTCCGCTTTTTTCGTTACCTTTGCACTCATTAATCGCGCGCCCGCGCACATACCTGATAAACCATGCCACAGAAACGTCTCGCAATACTCGGTTCGACAGGATCCATCGGAACGCAGACTCTTGAGATTGTCCGCGAATACACCGACCGCTACGCTGTCTCCGTCCTTGCCGCCGGATCGCGTGTTGACGAACTCATACAACAGGCCCGCGAGTTCCGGCCCGCGCTTGCGGTCATTGCCCGCGAGGACCTGTATCCCCGACTTCACCAAGCCCTCGCTCCTCTCGGTATCGAGACAGCCGCCGGACCTGCCGCTCTTGCCGACGCCGTGACACGCGACGATGTCGATATGGTGGTCACGGCCACTGTCGGATTCTCCGGACTGGTGCCGACTGCACGTGCGATAAAGGCCGGCAAGGACATAGCCCTGGCCAACAAGGAGACCCTGGTTGTCGCTGGCGACATCATAAACCGGCTGCTCGGACACTCGGCCTCACGACTGTTCCCTGTCGACTCCGAGCATTCGGCTATAGCCCAGTGCCTCATGGGCGAGGACCCCGAATCGGTGCGCCGCCTCATCATAACCGCCTCCGGCGGTCCGTTCCGCACATGGGATGCCGCACGCATCGCCGGGGCCACTGCCTCCGACGCACTGAAACATCCCAACTGGTCGATGGGCGCGAAAATCACAGTTGACTCCGCCTCCATGCTTAACAAGGCCTTCGAAATCATCGAGGCATATCATCTCTTCGGTTTGGACCGCAAGCGCATACGTGCCGTTGTCCATCCACAGTCCATAGTCCATTCCATGGTCGAATTCAAGGACGGTGCTGTCAAGGCGCAGTTGGGAGTCCCCGACATGAAACTGCCCATAGCCTTTGCCCTCGGCGAGAAGACACGTCTCGACCGTGTCGCTCCCCGCCTGAGTCTCGCCAACATCGCCGCCCTCACCTTCGAGGAGCCGGATGTCGAGCGTTTCCCCTGTCTGGGGCTTGCCCAGGTCGCGCTTGAGCGCGGTGGCAGCACGGCATGTGTCATCAACGCCGCCAACGAAGTCGCCAATGCCGCCTTCCTGCACGATGCCATACCCTTCGGCATGATTTATCCCGCAATCGAGTTCGCTCTGGAGAAGATGCCCTTCACGCCTTCTCCATCACTCGATGACCTGATGGACATCGATTCGCAGGCACGCGCAATAACTTCAGAATTCATCTCCTCAAAATAAGTACGCACACACAAACCAACGATGGAAACATTTCTTATCAAGGCAGCCCAGCTCATGCTGGCATTCGTGATTCTGGTCACCATCCACGAACTGGGCCACTATATTTTCGCACGCATCCACGGGATGCGCGTCGACCGATTCTACCTCTTTTTCAACCCCTGGTTCTCGCTTGCCAAGTATGACCCGCGCAAGGGTACATTGCAGATCATAGCCTGGACCAAGAAGAAGAAAGTACATAACGCCGAAGGCAAGGAAGTCGAGGAAGAAGAGCCTCGCGCATTGAAGACCTTCCATGTCTCGAAACCTCATCCCGCCAAACCCGGAGCCAAGTCCGGCTGGCGTGACACATTGTGGGGACTCGGATGGCTGCCCCTCGGCGGCTATTGCTCGATTGCCGGCATGGTCGACGAGACCAGCGACGCCGACTCGCTCTCAAAAGAGCCCGAGGATTGGGAATTCCGTGCCAAGAAGCCTTTCCCGCGTCTCATGGTGATGGTCGCCGGTGTCCTCTTCAATTTCATACTCGCCATCATCATCTACATCGGCATTGCCTGGTACTGGGGCGACCGCGTTGTCCAGTACCGAGACACCGCCGAGGGCTTCGACTACGTCGAGCAACTCGAGAAGGCCGGTTATCAGAAGGGCGACATTCCCCTCACGGTCAACGGTGAGGAACTAGACGCCAAGGACGGTCAGGCCACATGGAACATGCTCCAGGACGGAGCCGTTGTCAAGGTACTCCGCAACCACACTGACACGGTCACAATTGTCAATCCCAAAGGCACCCTCGAGTCGCTTGCAAAACTCGAGTCTCCCTCGATGTCGCCCCGTTTCCCCGTGCTGATCGGCCAGATTGTCCCCGGCGAGAACGCTGCCAAGGCCGGAATCCGTGCGGGCGACCGCATTGTCAAGGTCAACAATGACACGACCCCGGCTTTCTCTGACTTCACTCCCGTGCTGATGAAGAACAAGGGGAAGGATGTCGACCTCACCATTCTTCGTGACGGCAAGACCATCCATCTGACCTGTGCCGTCAACGACGATGGCAAGATTGGCGTGCAGATGAAACCCATCAACGAGATTTATCCCGTCGAGGAAGTCCGTTACAGTTTCTTCCAGTCCGTCCCCAAGGGCATAGGCGACGGAACCGACCGGCTTGTCACTTATGTTTCATCCCTTAAACTGCTCTTCACCAAGACCGGTGCCGAGAGTCTCGGTGGCTTCGGCGCCATCGGAAACCTCTATCCCGACCAGTGGAACTGGTATTCGTTCTGGCAGATTACGGCCTTCCTTTCCGTGATTCTTGCCTTCATGAACATTCTGCCGATTCCGGCCCTTGACGGCGGCCATGTGGTTTTCGTCCTCTGGGAGATAATCACGCGCCGCAAGCCGTCCATCAAGGTGCTTGAATATGCACAGATGATCGGTATGGCATTCCTCTTCCTCCTGCTCATATACGCCAACGCCAACGATATATATCGTTTCTTCATAAAATAGCAATATGGCCCGTTATCCTGAAATAAGACTTAAACGCGGCAAGGAGGACTCGCTTGACCGCTTCCATCCCTGGGTTTTCTCCGGAGCGGTCGCCGACCGTCCCGCTGACCTTGCCGAAGGCGATCTCGTCAGCGTCGTTGCCTCCGACGGACGTCTTCTCGGAGTCGGACATTTCCAGATAGGTTCGATACTCGTGCGCATGCTCTCGTTCGACGATACCGAGATTGGCCCCGACTTCTACCGTTCCCGTCTTGAGGACGCCTTCAGGATGCGGCAGGCCCTCGGGTTGATGCGCGGGGACAACGATGCCTTCCGTCTGGTTCACGGCGAGGGTGACTTCCTGCCCGGACTCATTGTCGACATATATGGACCCACTGCAGTCATGCAGGCTCACTCGCCGGGCATGCACTTCGCCCGCGAGATTATAGCCGACGCGCTCATGGCCATCGACGGACTGGGCCTGAAGAGCGTCTACTACAAGTCGGAGACAACTCTCCCCTACAAGGCGCGCCTCGATCCCGTCAACGACTACATCCGCGGTTCTTTCTCCGGCGACCTCGCCACCGAGAACGGCCTGCGTTTCCATGTCGACTGGCTCAAGGGCCAGAAGACCGGTTTCTTCGTCGACCAGCGTGACAACCGCTCCCTGCTCGAGCGCTATGCCCGCGGTCGCCGTGTCCTCAACACATTCTGCTACACGGGTGGATTCTCGGTCTTCGCTCTGCGCGGAGGCGCCGCTTCGGTCGACTCGGTCGACTCCTCGGCCAAGGCCATTTCGCTCACCGACGCGAATGTCGCCCTGAATTTCGGTCCCGGTGCTCCCTATGCCGCGATGTACCCCGATGGCGTTCCGCACAATTCATTTGCAGTGGACGCCTTCAAGTTCCTCGACGGCGTGGAGGATGGACGCTACGATCTCGTGGTCCTCGACCCTCCGGCTTTTGCCAAGCACCGCTCTGCCATACGCAACGCCCTGCGCGGTTACCAGCGTCTCAACGCCTCGGCTATCTCGCGCATCGCTCCGGGCGGAATCCTCTTCACCTTCTCCTGCTCGCAGGCTATCACCAAGGAACAGTTCCGCCTCACCGTTTTCTCGGCAGCCGCTCAGACAGGCCGCCGCGTGCGCATACTCCATCAGTTGCACCAGCCCGCCGACCACCCGATCAACATCTACCATCCCGAGGGCGAGTACCTCAAGGGCCTCGTCCTTTATGTAGAGTGAATTCATCTCCAAAGCAATTACCCACCTTAACTTTACATAAATGTCAACCACAAGCAAGGCAGCAATGGCTCTCGCCGGCTGCGCAATGACTCTTTCCGCTATGGCTCAAGACTCCAGGCCCTTTGACTATCATGCCGACCGTTTTGCCGACATCGAGGTCCTGCGCTATCAGGTTCCCGATTTCGAAAACCTGTCGCTCAATCAGAAACTCCTCGTCTACCATCTCACCGAGGCCGCTCTCGCCGGCCGCGACATCCTCTGGGATCAGAACTGCGAGGCCAACCTCCGTCTCCGTCCCGTCCTCGAGAAAATCTACACTTCCTACGAGGGCGACCGCAACTCTGCCGACTTCAAGGCTTTCGAGAAATATCTCAAGCAGGTATGGTTTGCCAATGGCATACATCACCACTACTCGATGGACAAGTTCAAGCCCGAGTTCTCCCGCGGTTTCTTCGAGGTTGAGTATGCACGCAATTTCAAGGACAAGGATCTCGGCGCATATCTCGCTGAAGTCATCTTCAATCCCAACATCTACCCCAAGCGCGTCAACCAGGCCGCCGGTCAGGACCTTATCGAGACTTCTGCCTGCAACTTCTACGGTCCTGGCGTGACACAGCCCGAGGTCGAGGCATATTACGCCGCCATCAAGGACACTACCGACCTCACCCCCATCAGTTACGGCCTCAACTCCCGTCTCGTCAAGAAGGACGGCAAACTCGTCGAGGAGAAATACAAGGTCGGCGGACTCTACTCCAAGGCCATCGAGCGTATTGTCAGGAACCTTGAGAAGGCTCAGAAGTATGCCGAGAACGATGCTCAGCGCGCGACCATTTCCACTCTTGTCGATTACTACAGGTCCGGCGACCTCAGGGGATGGGACGAGTATTCTATTCTATGGGCCGATGACACAGCATCTAAGGTTGACTTCATCAACGGTTTCATCGAGACCTATGGCGATCCCCTCGGAATGAAGGGCTCATGGGAGTCTATCGTCAATTTCAAGGACGAGAAGGCAAGCCACCGCACCGAGGTTATCTCGAGCAACGCCCAGTGGTTCGAGGACCGCTCGCCGGTCGACCCGCGCTTCCGTAAGCCGAAGGTCAAGGGCGTTTCCGCCAAGGTCATCACCGCCGCCATTCTTGCCGGCGATTCCTATCCTGCAACCCCCATCGGCATCAATCTCCCCAACGCTGACTGGATTCGTGCAGCCCACGGTTCGAAGTCGGTGACACTTGAGAACATCACCCGTGCATACGACGAGGCTGCCCACGGCAACGGCTTCAACGAGGAGTTCGTCATTGACGCCCCCACCGCCGACCTCATGAACAAATACGGTTTCGTTACCGACAATCTCCACACCGACCTCCACGAGTGTCTCGGTCACGGTTCCGGTCAGCTCCTTCCCGGCACAGACCCCGACGCGATGAAGGCTCACGGCTCTACTCTCGAGGAGACTCGCGCCGACCTTTTCGCGCTCTACTATCTTGCCGACCCGAAACTCATCGAACTCGGCCTGCTCGACAATCCTGATGCCTATAAGGCCGAATATTACAAGTACATGCTCAACGGCCTGATGACCCAACTCGTCCGCATCGAGCCGGGCAAGGACATCGAGGAGGCTCACATGCGCAACCGTCAGTTGATTGCCGCATGGGCGCTCGAGCATGGCAAGAAGGATAACGTTGTCGAACTCGTCAAGAAAGACGGCAAGACTTATGTCCGGATCAACGACTACCGGAAACTTCGTGACCTCTTCGGTCAGTTGCTCGGCGAAATCCAGCGCATCAAGTCCGAAGGCGATTACGAGGCCGGAGCCGCTCTTGTCGAAAAGTACGCCGTTAAGGTCGACCCCAATCTCCACCGCGAGGTCCTCGAGCGTTACTCTCACCTCAATATCGCTCCCTACAAGGGCTTCGTCAACCCCGTTTACGAACTTCTCGTAAATCCAGACGGAACTCCTTCTGACGTTCGCGTTACCTATGGCGAGGCCTATCCCGACCAGATGCTTCGCTATGCCCGCGACTACTCTCCGCTGACTAAGTAAAACTTACATACCCGTAAATATGCCGGACGGGCTGCATCCTCAGGATTCAGCCCGTCCGCTGTATATTGGCCTGTTGCTTTGTTTACTTTGCGATAAGCAGCATGTAGTTCTTCTTGCCTTTCTGCAGGAGGACATACTTGCCGTTGAGAAGCATTTCTTCGGTCAGCGGGGTATAGACGTCGGTCACTTTCTCCTTGTTGATGGCGAAACCGTTGCCCTGGGCGAGTTTGCGGAGTTCGCCCTTAGAGGCGAACACGGGTGCCATGTCGACGATGGCGTCGGCTATCTTGGTGCCGTCGCTGAAGTGCTCGCGGGGAATCTCATAGGTGGGGACACCGTCGAATACGTCGAGCAGTGTCTGTTCGTCAAGATGGTGGAGTGCTTCGGCGGCCTTGTTCGAGAAAAGTATCTGTGATGCCTCCACAGCGGCCTCGTATGCCTCGGCGCTGTGTACCATGGTGGTGATTTCCTTGGCGAGGCGTTTCTGCATGGGACGCTGGCCCGGGTCGGCAGCCTGTTCTGCGGCGAGTGCGGCGATTTCTTCCTGATTGAGTTCGGTGAATATCTTCAGGTACTTCTCGGCGTCGGCGTCCGACACGTTCAGCCAGAACTGATAGAATTTGTACGGCGACGTGTAGCGCGGGTCAAGCCATACGTTGCCCGATTCGGTCTTGCCGAATTTGCCGCCGTCGGCTTTGGTTATCAGCGGACAGGTGATGGCGAAGGCGTCTTCCTTGCCGAGCATGCGGCGGATGAGTTCGGTGCCGGTGGTCATGTTGCCCCACTGGTCCGAGCCGCCCAGCTGGATGTGGCAGTCGTTCTCCTCGTACAGGTGCATGAAGTCGTAAGCCTGAAGCAACTGGTATGAGAACTCGGTGAACGACATGCCGTCGCGGGTCTCGCCCGACAGACGTTTCTTTACCGAGTCCTTGGCCATCATGTAGTTGACGGTTATGTGCTTGCCTATGTCGCGGATGAATCCCAGGAACGAGAAGTCCTTCATCCAGTCGTAGTTGTTCACCATGAGGGCGGCGTTCGGTGCGTCCGAGTCGAAGTCAAGGAACTTGGCCAGTTGACGCTTGATGCATTCCTGGTTGTGGCGCAGTGTCTTTTCGTCGATGAGTTTGCGTTCCTGCGACTTCATCGACGGGTCGCCTATCATGCCGGTGGCGCCGCCGACGAGAGCGATGGGGCGGTGGCCCGCACGCTGGAAGTGTTTGAGCATCATCACGCCTACAAGGTGGCCTATGTGAAGCGAGTCCGCTGTCGGGTCAATGCCGACATATGCCGTGTTCATGCCTTTTTTCAATTGGTCCTCGACGCCGGGCATCGTGCTGTGTATCATGCCGCGCCATGTGAGTTCTTGAATAAAGTCCATTTCTGTCTTATGTTCGTTTAATTATATTTTAATCAGTGATTATTATGTCTACACCCGAATGGATGTTCACACCTATATTATGTTATATTTACACCTGTAGGGACGCACGGCCCGTGCGTCAACCTGATTGTCCATGGGAAAAAATCACTTCAACCGACCGAGCGCCTCACGGATTCGCTTCATCGCCTCGGCGATGTTCTCGTCCGATGTGGCGTAACTCAGGCGCAGATAGCCAGGAGCCGAGAAAGCGTCGCCCGATACGGTTGCCACGTGGGCCTTGTCGAGCAGATACAGGGCCAGGTCGCCGGCGTCCTTGATTGTCGTCTCGCCGTCGCTCTTGCCGAAGTACGACGAGACCTCGGGGAACAGATAGAACGCTCCCTGCGGAAAATTGACCTTCCAGCCCGGAATCTCGCGGGCAAGGCTGACAACGAGGTCGCGCCGGCGTTCAAAAGCCTTGCGCATATCCTCCACGCACTTCTGCGAGCCGGTGTATGCGGCCTCGGCGGCCTTCTGGGCTATCGACGAGGCGCCCGAGGTGTACTGGCCCTGGAGTTTGGTGACAGCCTTCGAGAGCCACAGCGGAGCGGCGCAGTATCCGATACGCCAGCCTGTCATCGCATAAGCCTTCGACACGCCGTTGATTATGACAGTGCGGTCTGCAATCTGTTCGAACGAGCCCATTGACACGAACTTGCCCGTGAAATTGATGTGCTCGTATATTTCGTCGGCTATGACAACAACCTCCGGATGCTTGGCAAGCACGTCGACAATACCTTTCAGTTCCTCGCCGCTGTACACCGAGCCTGTCGGGTTCGACGGCGAGCAGAAGATGATGGCGCGGGTCTTGGGGGTGATTGCGGCCTCCAGTTGGGCGGGAGTGATCTTGAAGTCCGACTCGATGGTTGTGGGAATGGTCACAGCCTTGCCGCGGGCCAGTTTCACCATCTCCACGTAACTTACCCATGCCGGGGTAGGGATGAGGACCTCCTCGCCGGGGTTGACCAGCGACAGGATGACATTGCACAGAGCCTGCTTCGCGCCGTTCGACACCACGATCTGGGCGGCATCGAAAGTCAGGCCGTTCTCGCGGGCCAGTTTGTCGGCAATAGCCTTGCGCAGCGACATATAGCCCGGAACCGGGCTATAGAACGTATAGTTCTCGTCGATGGCGCGTTTGGCAGCCTCCTTAATGTGCTCCGGGGTATTGAAGTCAGGTTCCCCCACAGACAGGTTGATTACGTCCACGCCCGAAGCGCGGAGTTCGGCGCTCTTCTGCGACATGGCGAGAGTGGCCGACTGGGCCAGCGAGGCCACGAGGTCCGATATATTGTTCATAGTCAAAAGTTTTTTACCTCTGCAAATGTACAACATTTTTCCCTCACCGCAAAACCCGCAGGCACTCCCTATAAAAAAGAGACACCGGCCATAGGGACGGCTTAGCGCCTGTATGGCCGGTGTTGTTCGGTTTTACGGATAGACTTAGCGGCTGAGGAAGTCGGATGTCGACATCTTCTTTCCCAGAGGTCCGTAGTCGCCGAGCGCTATGTGTGCCACCTGTCGCTCGGGCTGCGTCACATGGTCGATCGGCTCGAGTTTGCCGTCATAATACTCGGTCGGTATCATTGTGGCTATCGAATGTTCCCACGCCGCGTTAGGCAGGATGTTGCGGTACATGAAGGCGATGTATTCGCCGAGGGGCTTGCCGTCGATGTTCTTCTTCTCGCTGTCCCAGACAAAGAGATTGATTCTCTCGCCGCGTTTCTTGCCCTCTTCCACGCGGGCCTTGATCTCGTCAAGGCGCGGATTATTCCTCAGGCATACAACGAATTCGGCCTTGCTGCCGCTTTCCCAGTCGGCATTGCGGTCGCACAGCGAATAGTACGACCGCGTGTCGGATGCCGAACCGAGGCATATCGACCAGTACCTTGCAGCGGCGCCGTCATACTCCTCGGCTTTTGACGGTATCGGCGCGGGTATGAAGGAGAATGTCATCACGCTGTCCTGTTGCAGGCGTGTCCGTGCATAGAGGTATGCCGTCGAGTTGTTCGGATAATATTTGCTGACGGGCGATAGGAAGAACGGCACATCGGCCAGTTCGTCCGACTTCAGTATGTAGGCGTTCGACGTTGCGGCGTAGACATTGCAGTACTCGTGCGATGGTACTTTGGATTTTTTACCGGTGGCGATATCGATTGCGGATATGGCCGGAAGTTCAACGCCGCCGAACTCGTCTGAATTAAGGCCCGATGCATCAGTGCCGAGATACTGGCGGACAAAGATGGCCACTTTCTTCACATCCTTGTTCACCTTGCATACATTTGCCGAGCCGAGGCCCGCGATAAAGTCCCCGTCTGTTTCTTCGGGCACGATGTAGATATGGAAGCGTCCGGTCCCTTTTGTGCTTACGCGGAAGGGATTGACGCTGCCATTGTCAGGCTCGATTTCCACATCGTTAATTCCGCCTATGGCGTCGCCGGTCTCGTCATTGTAGAGCGAGATGCTGAAATACCTTGCATAGGGGAACTCGCCGGAAAGACACACCGCCTTGTTTTCATTACCGCTCATATAATAGGTATATTCCCAGTAATTGCTGTAAAGGTCCGGATAAGCGCCGACCACCTCGCCGTTGCCCTTGAGGGTCTCGCTCCATTTCCCGTCCATGTCCTCTGTCTGAGGCCCGTCATTATTGTCATCGCAGGCCGCTAGGCACAGCACCGCGGCTAATCCGAGACAGATGTTCCTGATTTTCGATAGATTCATTATGTACACGATTGGTTTATTATGATTACGATAGTTTTGCCGTCCGCCTCCCGTGACGGACGATAATTCGCGCGAAGTTAGCAAAATATGCCGAAATAAATTGCACTGCATTCGTTTTTTAACAGATCCCGATTTACCTCCTTATCAAGTATTATGTCACATATACAAGTGACGGAGTCCACCTGATGACTCATAACGACTCTGACCTATATCTATCCTATCCGTTATTTCTCTGTTCTTAAGCCTCTTGGATATTGACCTGGTTAACCAAAAACGTTCTGTCTTGCGCTATTGTGATGCAATCGACAACAAAAACCGTTAAAGCGCGTTATAAAAAGACAAAGATTCTATGACACGGGCCATAACGATAATATCATGCTTGATAGCGACTTTGTTTCTTGTTCCTGTTCAGGACGATTGCAGTGAGATTCCTGAGCATGAATTAGAAACAGAGATTGAGTGCTGTGTTGTAGTCGATAGTCCGTCTCTGTCGCAAGTCCCTGAGAAACAGCCTGAATTATTGCTGCCGTCAGATTTGGTGAGGCGCCATGCATGCGTATCTGTAAAAACACAGAAACACGTCATTCATTTGCCGGCAAGAATTCTTAACTGCGTGTTCCGTGAATAATCAGGTATAAGTTTGACCCTGTTCCATCACATCAACCGAAGGTATCCTTGCATGCCTCCGGCAGTATCAACTTATACATCTGTTCATGACACTAATATTATTATATCTTATCGGAGCCCTTGCGGTATCCTTTCTTTGCTCCGTGCTCGAAGCCGTGTTGCTCTCTACTCCCGTATCATTCATATCGATGAAAGAAAGTCAGGGAGTGAAGGCTGCGTCCCTGCTTATGAAGTACAAAACAAATATTGACCGTCCTGTCGCAGCAATCCTGACGCTGAATACTGTTGCTCATACCATAGGCGCCGCCGGCGTGGGATCAGAATCGGTCAAGGTTTTCGGCGAGGCCTATTTTGGTATTATATCGGCCATTCTCACTCTGCTTATTCTCGTGTTGTCCGAAATCATACCCAAGACAATAGGCGCGTCCTATTGGCGCACTCTCGCAATGCCATCCGCAAAGATTATCAAAGTCCTCATAGTCATAGCCTATCCGCTGGTGTGGCTCTCGGAATTGCTGACCCGTTGCGTGTCACCCAGAATACAGCCTTTGACTGTAAGCCGCGAGGAAGTGGCGGCAATGGTCAGTGTCGGTACCGACGAGGGCGTTATCGAGGACGCGGAAAACAAGGTCATACAGAATTTTCTGAAACTCTCTAATGTGAAAGCCGGGGACATCATGACACCTTATGTAGTTGTTGCATCTGTGCCTGCTTGCGCAACCATGAAAGAATTTTACGACAACACGACTCTTAAGCCCTTCTCACGCATCCCCGTTTTTGAGACGGGCCGTGAATTCATTGCCGGTTACGTCCTCAGGGCGAATGTGCTTGAAATGCTTGCGCAGGATCAATTCACCATGCCGCTGCACGACATCGTACGTCCCATCCTGTTCTTTATGGAGGATACCAGCGTCTCGGACATATGGCAGAAAATGCTTCAGGAGAAAGAACATATTTCGGTGATAACCGATGAATACGGCTGTATGCGCGGTATCGTGACCATGGAGGACGTAATCGAGACAATGCTCGGAGTTGAGATTGTGGATGAATGTGACACAACCGAAAATCTTCAGGCCATGGCCCGCAGGAAATTCACTCCCGAAACTGCGCAGCATATGTAGATATCCTTTCGGAAAATCGCCTCCGGCAGCGAATTAGGCCGGCTGCAACCTGTCCGATCAACGCCCTTGCATTGTTCTCGCCGCCTACGCGCCCCCGCCCCTCAAGGCGGGGGTGCAAAGCCCGCACCCCATCCCGGTACAATTAAACCCTTGCTGGACAGTAATAGTATATGCTCCTTCCCAATGACTCCCTGAAACTTTTATTACACGCAACCCGCATCAGCCTAAAGACGTATAGCAAGGAATACGGTAAAATAGCATCTAATCAGATATTATTCAATTAGTGTCATTAGTGGACACTAATATTGAAATTAATTATTACCTTTGCTATTGCAACTTAAAACCAAACTTACCATGAAAACAAGAATCATAATATTGATATCAATATTCTTGGCTTTAAATGTCAATGCTCAGGAAATAGACACCGACTCATCTGAGAATATTATGGCCGACACCATTCTGCCGCTTGTATCCCCTTACTATTTTCAGCATCAGTATCTTTCGGTAGTCGCCCCCATGGTTGACGAAAGCGACGGTTATATATTTGAGGCACCTCTTGTTTTAAACACCTCTACCCCGATTGGCAATGGATTTAGATCCCCATTTGCCGATAATGACATCCATACGGAAAAAATAACGGTAAGTGGGAAAGACATTTTTGTCTGGCGCTTCCCTGAACCCGAATATCTTAGAGAGGCACTTTACATGGTATTTGTCCCGATTGACGGCCACTACAAAGCCTTTGCAATATGTATAGGCCAGATTGTAGATTGGGAAATCTCTACATCGACGGAAACCTCCCGCCAGACCTTTGGCCGCATCAAGAAACCCGAAAGCGCACAAGAATGTGTCGACTTATTGATTAAGCGAGGTTTACTGACCGGAGAAATCACTCCCGGCGAATTTATCCAGGACGGCTATGAATCCCCCAAATATCGCCCCTCCACCAACTGACCCAACAGTTGTTTTGTCTCACCCTGTGAATTAAAGTTAATCGTCTAAACTATATTGCTAAGGATTTGTTTTGAGAGTGAAAAATGATTAACTTTGCACTGCTCATCTATATGTAGAAGGAGTTTCGGAGTTCGGTATATCTTGACATATATCGAACTCTGCGTTTTTTATAAGAGCCTGCAACTCTCGGACTTAAGTTTCTTCTTAATTTGCTTTTCTCCATAACTTTTGTTGAGGTAATAAGCCGTGAGCAGATAATAGGAGTTCCCGTTTCTTGTCTGTGGTTGTAAAACGATAATATATTTTCGTGTCTTGTTGTAAATATATACTCGTTCGACGTCAATGTGTTTACGCTGATTGCGTTCGGTAATGCCAAACACGACAATATTGCTGTCTTTAACCTTTTCTTCAATATGTGTTCTTAGCCAATGTAGGCGTTCAGAGCGAAGAGGGTCATAAACTCTTTTCTTAATTTTGACATTGTCTTCTTCTACATGCTCAACTTCTTCCGTGGTCAGATGCATGAATTCCCGGTCCATATCAATGACCCCATCCGTTTTTATCGGATAAATACGTTTACCACGAAAAGAAAAATTGGTGTTGTCCGAAATGTCACGGTCAAACACGCTTCTTAGAGATTTTATACGCTCCTTTTCGCCCATGCCGTTTAACTCCAGAAATTCGGGATATTTTTTCAATAGATTAAATGGCATTGGACGTCTATTTTAATGAGATAAAGAACAGGTTGAACTTCTTTGCGTATAAGGGGGATGTTCTAACAAGAGATATTGATGTGTGGCTCTTAATATGTTCAACAATCCTGCGTTTGGCCTTTACTTTACCCTCTATTTCTCTACATTCGATTCGCAGGTTATAATTAATTGCACCCATTAATACATCGGCCATCTGCACGAACACACTTTCATGCGAACGTATGAACTGAAAATTGTGGATGGAGGCATTATATCGTAATATTTCTTTTAGTTTCGATAGTTTGCGTTGGCTGCATGTGTCTTTTATATCGAAATATACATTATAGTTGTTCGCCAAATCGACCTCATGATGAAGCAACTGATAATACATGCGGAAGTAAAATTCATTGAAAGAGTATTCGGGACGCGTATTGTCAATCTGATTTTTTTCGACGACGACCGCTCGAAAATTCATATCGGTCATAAAGAAATAGTCCACAAGTTCTTTATACATTTCGTACGTGCTCTCATGGATATTAGTCCACTTGAGTTCATCTGTGTAGCCGTATTTTGCTTTAATCGCTTTGATTTGCTCTTTGCAGTATTTTATCTGATTGGATGCAATGCTCACATATCCATATAGCATATATGGATGCCCGTCATTTTCAAGATGGGTACTCTCGTCACAGTAGATATTGAAGGTTTTCTGTATCATGCCACAAAGTTAACGATAAAATCTTGGTGGCCAAACAACGCCTTAATATATTTAAGAGGATAAAAGGAAGTCTCTCCCAAACTCCCACTCTCCCCACTGACACTCAGCCCTCTCATAATTCCCATACATCCCATTCCCCATTGTGCAAATTTTTTCGATTTTTTTAGGCTGATAGTCAAACTTTCACGAAAAATATATTACCTTTGCGACTGCAGACCGTCTTGCAGACCACGCCGGTAGGGTGAGGTTCTTCCGAACCAGGCCCCGCTCCGGGGTTAAGCGGGGCTGGATGCGTAACATAATTTGAAAGCGTTTATCCGCGCTGATTCTTGACACTTCGAAATTCTCGCAAAATTTCTATCAATAGTCAAGGATTGAGCAACGACAGACGCCCGCGGTATGTAAATTTATGCATCGGTTTTAGACTTCGTGAGGAGTCAGAACCGGATGTGCTATTTACATATACAAGCGTAGGGCTTCTCCGTTGCCGTCCGACTATTGATGGGCAATGCGAGAAGCCTCGAAGTGTAGGACGGTAACAGATACAGACTCCTACGCTTTTTCATTTAAACCAATCTAACGCCAACGAGAGGATGACCGCGGCAAAAATTTATTAATCACCATTGTTATGTGCCTTTCTAAAAAACTAATTGGGATAATAGCATTCCTTTTGGCTATGCCATGTCAAGCTCTCACGGGTAGTGGCACAGAAACTGATCCATATGAAATCACTTCAACCGCAGACTTGAAGGCTATCTCTAATGGAACGACCGATTATTACCGTCTTGTCAACGACATTGTAGACTGCCCGTGCCTCGGAATCAATTTCTGTGGACACTTCGATGGAACAGGCCATTCCATCTCGCTTAATGTATCAGAAACAAATTCTTGGATTGAAAGCGCCGGTTTATTCCACTCATGTTCCGGTGCAACTATAAAAAATTTAACTGTCAAGGGGGCAATTTCTATCTCTAAATCTCGGTATTATACTTATGGATCAAAAAAGTATTATAATGGATTAGGCAACTGGTGGAATGAATACTATTATTTGGTAAGACTACGATTAGGAGCAATTTGTGGCATTGCTACCGCTACGACTTTTAAAAACGTCCGCAACGAGGCCTCGATTAAAGGTATGATTGCTAAAGCAAAAGAGGGTTATGACTATTATCTTGGCAGTGATTGTGGTCTTGGTGGGTTGGTTGGCGTAGCTCAGTCCTGTGTCTTCCTCCAATGTTGTAATGTCGGTTCCATAAGTGGATACCTGGGATCTATTGAGGATGCCCATTCTCCAAGTAATGCAGGGCTGACCATTATTCAAAATGGAGTGGGTGCATTAATCGGTACTGATGTTAACTCTACTATAACTGATTCATATGCTAAAAGTAATATATCTTGTAGTGGATATATTTACTGCGAAGGTGCCCTGATTGGCAATTGTGAATCATCTAGGCTTTCAAGATGTTATTTTGACGGGCAGACAAATTATGCTCCTTTTATAGGCAATAATAATGGTTCAATAATAACAGACTGTATCAGTCGTGTGAAATTAGCATCTATTCCCATTTTCCCATCATGCGTAAACTGTTATACATCGGTAGTAGCCGCAATAGGTCATGAAGGCGTTGAATACGTGGAACCGGAAATGTTCTCAATACAGAGTTGGTATGCTACAAAACTCCCTTCATGGGATTTCAGCGGCGTGTGGTATATGCCTTCAGGAATCGATGCAATGCCCCTTTTGAGAACCGAGCCCTCTATAAAATGGACAGGATTCCCTGTATATGGTGGAAATGTTGAATTCACCTCTACAAATCTGTCTTCCGCTCTAATAATCGAATCGACCAATGATAATGAGATAGTTGTCGATGGTGCCAAAATAACATTTTTAAAAGCAGGCAATGTGAATGTCAAAGTAAGTCAAAACGCTGATTCTCCGTTCAAACCTGTGGACGAAACTATAACTTTTAATGTACAGAAGGCAAAGTTGACTATCAGTGCTAAAGACTATACAATGAATTATGGCGACCACCCTTCATCTGAAAACATACTTGATTATACAGGATTTATCGGATCAGATACCTCCGACTCATTGGACCGGCTGCCAACCGTTATATTTGGTGGCTCCTCTACTTCTGATGTAGGGAAATATAACATTATTGTTTCTGGAGCGTCATCCTCCAATTATTCTATCTCTTATAATAAAGGAGTTCAGACTATAGAACCTCGTTCTATTATGGTTAAACCCATTGACATGACTCGCTTGTATGGCAATCCTAATCCCCAATTCAATTTAGAATTCGAAGGATGGGTCAATGGCCACAATGAATCTAAGATAACCCAGTATCCGACAGCAAGTACGCAAGCTAATTCCAAAAGTTATGCCGGAGATTACGTCATTACAGTTAGAGGCGGAGAGATACATCCTAACTACAGATTTCAATACCTCACAGGAACCCTTACAATTGATAAAGCCCCATTAATGATTGGGGTAAAGGATGCAAAGCGTAATACATTCGAGTTTAATCCAGAATTCGAATTAACCTTCAGTGGATTCAAAAATGGTGATGACAGTTCATCTATCGATGAACTACCAGAAATAAGTTGCGAAGCCTCATACGATTCACCTGAAGGAATATACCCGATTATACTTTCCGGCGGTTCAGACAAGAATTATCTCATCAAATTGAAAAATGGTGTGCTCATAGTTGAACCTAAATCCGGTATTGAGGAGGTAAGCGCAGATTACTTCGCAGATTCGTCTGCAAGATATTTTACCATAGGCGGTATAGAAGTGACTCCAGATAAAGAAAATAAACTCAAACCAGGCATATACATCAAAGTTTTCAATAATGCAACATCAAAAATTTGCATAAGGAAATATTGAATAGAGGACAAAATAAATTCAAAATCTATAATGCGTGAGTCAATAGTTCATTGTTAAGCGAAAAGAAATTATCTTAATAGTTAATCTGGAAATGCAGGAAATGCATTATTCCCAACGCATGCAGCCTGACTATAGCAGTCAGGCTGCTAGTTATTCGATGATCTAAATAATGTAATTCAGTTAATACTTATTTTTTGGCTAAACGGCTCAATTCCCACGATGGGTCCGATTTTACATTTGTCCTGCCGGCGGGTGTGGAGTTGTTACGCGGTTTTGTCTTTAGCGTAAAAATGTGTAAATTTGTGGTTCACTATGTGGGACGGCCTCACTTGGTGGTCCTTTTTGTTAAATGTGTTCCTTGATTCTTTGCAATCAGCGAATTCTTTGTAAACGGCAATTTATTTTCAGTCAGAGAGTTATTTGTAATCAGCGATTTTTGCGATGAACGATTCCCTTAAATGTCCGCATTGCGGCGCAGATGTCAGGCCCGGTGGAAATTTCTGCCCGTCCTGTGGCCAAAAAATTTGCCACGGTAAGGTCGCTGTGACTCCGAACGATGCTGTCCGCATGTCTGCCAATGCTCCGCAATCGGCTGATTCCAAGGATTTCACGAAGATATTGCCCGAGATGGAGTCTGCACAGTCGCTTGCGTCCAAGGACACCACTAGGATAGTGCCCGGCGCAGAGATGCCCACGGAATTAAATCCCGAGCCAAAGCGGAAACCGGGACATGCGTGGGTGTGGATTGTTGTCGCTCTTCTCATAGCCGTCCTGTGTGGGGTCGCGGTTTACTTTTTCAAGGACCGCACGCACTCCTCCTATGACGGCGATGACTCGGACAGCCGCTCTGGGCGTCGCGAACAGGCTGACAGCGCCAAAACCGCCGTGGTCGAGGATGTGGCCGAAGTTCAGGCATCCGCCGCTCAGCAAAACGCCGAGTACGAGAGTCCCGAGACCATTAAATACCGCAAGAACTTCACCAGCAAGGATATGTCGCTATGCGACCTCCATGGTCGCGTAAGTTACGCCCGCCTCTACGAGGACGGCCGGCAGAAGGAGCACTACGACTTCAGCGCCGAAGGCAACCTTACCACAGCCTCCGGCACCCACAACTCCAACAGTGTCCTGCGCGACGAGGCCGGTTATGTCATCAGTGAGTCAAGCCCCGACGGCTCAATATATTACGTGTGGAATCACGGCCTTTTGGCCTCTTCCTCGCATCCAACTCAGGGGCAAAAGCGTTATATATACAGCGACAAGGGGGAACTTCGCGGCATTGAGTACAGCGACGGCTACACAACCCGGACCGAATCGTACACCGAATACGCGTATGACCCCTATCTGAACTGGATCCGGCGCACCCGGGTCACGCCGGCCGGAATCCGGTACACCCAGACCCGCGCCATAACCTACTTCTAACGTAAGACAACGTAATAACATAAGACATCGAAATGAAGGGTACGAAATTTGTTGCATTATGCGTCCTGACGACTGCCCTCGGTCTATCGGCCGCGTCTCCCGGCCTGGAGTACAGCGCGGAGGTCGATGCCGTGGCCTCGAGCGGCGATTTCGCCCCCTATATGATAGGTTCATGGAACCATGGCCGTACTACGGCAAAAAATCAGGTCACCCTCGATCTTGAGGCCCGCCGTCCACTTGATCTCGGCAGCCGCTTCAGCTGGGGCGCCGGAGTCGAGGCCGTCACCGGCTACAGCCACAAGGCCCTCTATGACCGTTACGACAGCGGTACCGGGACATGGAGCGCCCACAGGGTCGGTCCCGCGCCTGTCTGGATTCAGCAACTGTACGGTGAGGTGAAGTTCCGCGGAGTATTCGTGACGGCGGGCATGAAGAATCAGACCTCATCCCTCGTCGACGACCGCCTGTCTTCCGGCGACCTCGTGCAGAGCAACAACTCGCGGCCCATACCGATGGTCTCGGCAGGCTTTGTCGACTTCCAGGACATACCGCTTACCGGCGGATGGCTGCAGATAGAGGGCCGGGTCTCCTTCGGCAAATTCATGGACAATCGCTATCTACGGCACCAGTACAACTACTTCAGCTCGCACATCGCCACCGGTGTCCGCTACACCTACAAGCGCGTATATTTCCGGACAAAACCGTCACAGCCATTGTCGGTGACGGTCGGAGTACAGACTTCGGGCCAGTATGGCGGCAAGACAGTGTTCTACTACCTCGGCACCAATGTGCAGACAGTGCAGAACAAACAGGGACTTGGCACACTCCTCAAGACATTCAACCCGTTTGCCGACGGCAGTGACGGATATGTCGAGGGGTCGCATCTCGGCTCCTGGGACCTCAAGGCCCGCTACCGCTTCGGCGGCGGCGAGCTCAGCGGCTACTTCCAGTGGTTCTGGGAGGACGGCTCCTCGATGGGACGCCGCAACAAGTGGGACGGCCTCTGGGGCCTGGAGTGGAAGAGTTCGCGCCCCGGAATACTGAAGGGCGCCGTCCTCGAATATGTCGACTTCCGCGACCAGAGCGGCCCGGTCCACTGGGCGCCCGGCGACCGCCCCGGCACAGACATAACTCAGTCCGTGACCGGCAACGACCGCTATTACAACAACTCGTCGTTCAATGCCCATGCCAACTACGGCATGTCCATCGGCTCGCCGTTTATACTGAGTCCGCTCTACAACCGTAACGGCTATCCCCAGTACACTCAGGCCATTTCCCGCGGATTCCATGCCGCGGCCGAGGGAAGCGTCACTCCGTCTCTCGACTGGATGGCGAAGTTCAGTTATCAGGTGGCCTGCGGCAGCGGCGATTACAACTGGGTCCGCTCCCTGCACAATACCTCCGCGGCTCTCGGCATGACATGGCATGCCGACAGGCTCCTGCCAGGCCTCCATATTGGCGCCAGGATAGCATTCGATACGGGAAGCCTCCGCGGCGACAATTTCGGCGCCATGCTGAGTGTGCGTTACAGCGGCTCGCTCAGTCTCAGAAAAGATAGACCGCGCCGGGCAGTCGCTCCCGAGCTCCGGACGCCCTCTGAATATGATATGTTTAGACCATAACAAGCCTCTGATGATGAAAAGCATTTTTAGGACTTTCATGATACTTCCGCTGATGGTGCTTCTTATGGCGCTATTGCCTTCGTGCGAGGACAACAACGGCGACATCGGCAACCTCTATGGCCGCTGGCGTCTTGACAGCGTCGACATCGACGGCGTCGAGCAGGCCGAGTGGAAGGACGCCGACAACGGTTTCTGCTCGTGGAGTTTCCAGAGCGGTGTGATCTGCATCGAGGTGTCGCATATCGACCATGTGGTCGTCTCCCAGACCTCTTACGGAACATGGGAGCGTGGCGAAGGCACACTCACCGTCAGTTTCGCCCACAGCGACAATCAGGACCCCGAAGGTGAAGGCCCGTATGAGGCCCCCGGTCAGATATGTTTCCCTCCCGGCGTCACAACCTTCGAACTTATTGAGGACACGTCCGACAGGCTTGTCCTCACGACCATGCTCGAGGACGGACGGCGCCTGACCTATTCCCTGTCCAAAATACGCCTCTGATTGTTTTTGCATCAGCCGCCGCTATTACCCCCTCCCATCACCACTCCGCATCTAAACATAATGATATGATAGACAAAAACAAGCCGGTCCTTGTCACCGGAGCCGACGGATTCATCGGCTCGCATCTCACAGAACTTCTCCTTGCCAAAGGCTACAGGGTACGTGCCCTCAGCCAGTACAACTCCTTCAACTACTGGGGGTGGCTCGAGGATATCCGCAACGAGCGCCTCGAGGTGGTCTGCGGTGATGTCCGCGATCCGAACTACTGCCGCGAGATATGCCGCGGCGTCGGCACGGCGTTCCATCTTGCCGCGCTTATCGCCATACCATACAGTTACGTCGCTCCCGACAGTTATGTCGACACCAATATAAAAGGTACGCTCAACATGTGTCAGGCGGCCCGCGACATGGGACTCGACAGGCTGATAGTTACCTCGACCTCCGAGGTCTATGGCACTGCAATGTATGTTCCCATCGACGAGAAGCATCCCCGCCAGCCCCAGTCACCCTACTCGGCGACAAAGATCGGCGCCGATGCCATAGCCAAGTCGTTCTACAACGCGTTCGACCTTCCGGTGGTCATCGCCAGGCCGTTCAACACCTACGGGCCGCGCCAGAGCGCCCGCGCAATCATTCCGACCATAATCGGTCAGATTGCCAAGGGCGAGCGTCGTATCCATGTCGGCGACCTTACGCCGACACGCGACTTCAACTATGTGGCCGACACCGTACGCGGTTTCCTGGCTCTGGCCGAGGCCGGGGGCGATGTCCTTGGCCGTGAGATAAATATCGCCACAGGCACCGAGGTGTCGATGGCCGATACGCTACGCACAATCGCCTCGCTTATGAACGCCGAGGTCGAGTGGATGACCGATCCCGAGCGCCTGCGTCCGTCCAAGAGCGAGGTGTTCCGTCTCTGTGGTGACAACACCCTCATCACAACCCTCACGTCGTGGCGTCCGAAATGGGATCTCGAGCGCGGCCTGCGTGCGACCATCGACTGGTTCTCGCGTCCAGAGAACCTCGCCAGATACAAGACCGACATCTACAACCGATAACTTTAAGCTAACTACAAAATCATACGGCCATGACCCAGCCAGTTGTTCTGATAGGCGGCGGCGGACACGCCAAATCACTCCTGAATGCCGACTGTGATGTTAATTTCGCAGGCTACGTCGACCGTCATCCGTCGCCGGGATTCGAACTGCCCTATCTGGGTGACGACAGCGATTTCCTCGCCAAATCTCCTATCGAGCAGCCTGCGGTACACATAGCCTTCGTGTCCGGTCCTGACTGCACGATGGCCGCCAGGCGGAGAATCATAGAGCGTTACCGGCCGTACAGGTCGGCCACGCTGGTTGCCGCGACGGCGTCTATCGCTCCCGGCACCACTCTCGGATACGGGTGTGCGCTACTGCGCGGCGCCATCGTCAACGGAGCTCGGCTCGGCGCATACTGTGTGGTGAATACGGGTGCCATAGTCGAACACGACGTGCGGCTTGGCGAGAACGTCTTCGTCGGCCCGGGGGCTGTAGTGTGCGGTGGCGTGACAGCGGGCGATGACTGCTACGTGGGAGCCGGTGCCATTGTCCGCAACGGCGTAAGCATCTGCTCCGGAGTAACCGTCGGCATGGGGGCGGTAGTTGTCCGCGACATCACCGAGGCGGGGACCTATGTCGGAAATCCTGCCCGTAAAATCAGATAATGGAAAAATGAACAAGCCTATAATCATAGCCGAGGCCGGTGTAAATCATAACGGGTCGGTGGAGCGTGCGCTGGCCATGGTCGACGCGGCGTTCGCCGCCGGAGCGGACTATATCAAGTTCCAGACTTTCCGCGCCGAGAAACTTGTAACCTCTCGCGCCGCGAAGGCGGAGTACCAGAAGGCGAACGACCCCGGAGGCGACTCGCAACTGGAGATGCTGCGCGCCCTCGAACTCTCCGAAAGCGAGTTCCGGCGCATAGCGGCCTACTGCCGAGGGTGCGGGATAGGCTTCATGTCGACCCCCTTTGACATTGATTCTGCGGATTTCCTGCATGAGATAGGCCAGGACTACTGGAAGATTCCTTCGGGCGAAATCACCAACCTGCCTCTTTTGCGTCACATCGGCGCTTTCCGCGGCAAGGTGATTCTTTCGACCGGAATGTCGACGATGGATGAGGTGAAGGCGGCAGTCGGTGTGCTTGCGGGTGCAGGCACGCCAAAGGAGGACATCATGCTGCTGCACTGTACCACTCAGTATCCGGCACCGTATGATTCGGTGAACCTTCTGGCGATGAACACCCTGCGCGAGGCGGGTTGCGGCGGTGTCGGCTACAGCGACCATACTCGCGGCATAGAGATTCCGATAGCGGCAACGGCACTTGGCGCCATGGTGATCGAGAAGCATTTCACGCTTGACCGGAACCTTCCCGGACCCGACCACCGGGCATCGCTCGAACCGTCAGAACTGCGGGACATGTGCGAGGCGATACGTAACACCGCTCTGGCACTCGGGAGCGCTGAGAAGACTGTCACAGATGCCGAACGGCCAAATATCGCGGTCGCACGCAAGAGCATTGTCGCCACGCGCCCCATTGCGGCAGGGGAAACATTTTCCGAAGAGAATCTTGGCGTCAAGCGTCCAGGTTCAGGACTGAGTCCGATGCTATGGGACGAGGTGGTTGGAAAACCGGCGCCACGTGCTTTCGACGTCGATGATTCTGTCACATTGGAATGAACTGCCAGGCAGGACGGATCGGGTGTGGAACCCTCGGCACCGGGAGATAGAAATGACCGCGATGATGTGTCATTATTGTTACAAAAATATCACATACGACACTCAAAACGGGCGAATAGTGGAGTGAAAAACAGTGGTTACAGCGATTGTAATAAAAATGTAACAATTTTGTTATGAATTAACACGTTGATAGTCAATACGATAAATAAGCCTTGTCTGTATTAAACATTTTTTAACACAAAAACTCTTTACAAGCGCGGATTCCCGATGTACTTTTGTGTGTCGAAAGACAAAAAAGGATGTCAGTCAAACATAAATTTTCCGATTTTTCAGTCTTTCGCTAACGTTTCATAGTGCTAGATCATCATTAAAAAATACAATCATGGGAACTGCTAAATTTCAGAACAATCTAATGGCGCTTCAGGCCAATATGCTTAACTTCGCATATATGCTGACCTCAAACCGTGATGATGCCTACGACCTTCTTCAGGACACCACCCTCCGCGTTCTTGACAACGAAGACAAGTACACCGACAATACCAACTTCAAGAGCTGGGTCTTCACCATCATGCGCAACATCTTCATCAACAATTACCGTCGTGCCACACGTGCGGCCACAATCGTTGACACCACCGACAACCTCTACCACCTCAACCTCTCGCAGGAGAGCGGCCTCGAGTCACCCGAAGGATCGTTCGGCGCAAAGGAAATCACTGCCGCCATCAACGAATTCTCCGATGAATACCGCATACCTTTCTCGATGCATGTAGCCGGCTACAAGTACAACGAAATCGCCGAGAAGATGGGTCTTCCCCTTGGAACGATCAAGAGCCGTATCTTCCAGGCCCGCCACATCCTTCAGAAGCGTTTCGCCGACTGCCGCTGATGAGGCATTCCGTTTCCGTGATGAAAAATCCTCTCCCTCCCCAGGATTAACTCTTCCTCACCGGACAATTCTTACCCCGTCCAAACATTTACACACGTACAACCGTCCGCGATAGCATGTAGGCCATATAAAGATAGCCGTCCAGATTCTT
>CALKRW010000039.1 GCA_937989585.1 uncultured Porphyromonadaceae bacterium
CAAAGTTAGAACTTATACAGGCAGGCTTCAATACGCTATCGCGGACGGTTGTACGCCCATAATTGTATGAGCGGGGCGAAATTTGTTAGATGTATGGAGTCAGCATCAAATCTCATATGATGACTTTTGCAGATTTATAGGCATTGTCAAAAATTCCTATTAATCTCTCACACTCTTTTTTGTCATTGAAGGATCCGAATGCTTTGAACTCCTCTGGCTCAAATTCCATACGGTACATGTTGTCATCAAATACAGAAAAATTGCAATGAGTATAAGGTGCCATATTCTCCTGAATTTGTTTTTTCTGCTCTTCTGAAATCAAACGAACATTGATGTTTTTACGTCCACGTTTCTTAGCACTGGCAAGAAGCCGAATTGGTTCATCTTCTACAAATTCATTCGTTTCAACAAGGACATTAATAGGCTTGTCAGTATCGTTGATGTATTCCTGCAAAGTATTCCAGTATGGAGGTGTCGTGATTAAATCCGGACGGAATCCATAGGCAAACATACGCACTTGATGCTCCGTATTTTGGAACAATACGGACATTAGTATGGAGGCATATTCCTTGCCCTTGTTGGTAAAAGGCTCGGAAGAATGTTTTCTTGCCATATCTTCCAATACTTCTCTGTACTTTTCAAGTAGTTGTTTTGAGGGAGGGCACATAGGCTCTGGCGTTTGGTGTTAATAAGGGTGGCTCTATATCTCTTAAACGAGCAGAACCGCTTATTGTTGACTGCGAAGTTAACGGTTTTCGGTGACATGGCAAAAGAAATACTGAAAAAAAGTGCTGATGTAGAGGCTGAAAGACATGAAATATGTCTTATTGGCGCTTCCCTTGAATAATATGATGATGCCTATTGTAACACTCCACTGTCTTCGATCATCATTATCCTCGTCATCAATTCTCTCGAAAAACGAGACATAAAGATACTTTCCTCCGGCGAGTGCCGCAAGATTCGCGACGGCTGTATCTCCCGAGTAAACGACCTTGAAGTTTTTTTATGAAACAAAGTTACGTAGTCTTGTAGGATATTTTTGTCAAAAATTTGTGATTTACCTAAAAAAATAACTATATTTGCGCAAAATCAAAAATTTGCAATGTCTAAATTTATTCACACATGAATCTATTCCAAAAATTCATTTCAAGTTATATTCTGATTATCCTAGTAGTTTTATTTTGCGGTAGTTCAGCTAATGCTCAAAATCTAAAGGGTGATAACTCTATAGTTTTTCAAAGTCATATGAAATTTATGGGAGTCCCAATTGACGGATCAATAGATACATTTGTTAGTTCTCTTGAATCTAAGGGTATAAAACGATTGAATGGATCAGATTATCATACGAATCTTAAAGGTCGATTTTTCTCATATGACGGTATCTATATGACCGTCTACTGTGAACCACGATTGTCTCAAACAGTGTATAAGGTCGTTGTTAATTTATATTTATCTAAAGAAACCTGTGATGATTTATGGAATCGCATAATAGATAAATATGAAGATATAGAGGGCGTCTATTTTGCAAAAGATCCAAATTTGGGTAGTTTCTTTTGTGTTTTTCCAGCAAAAAAAGGTGTTGAAGTTGTTTGGAGTAACAAGCAGACTTTCGGAAACTATATATCCTTAGAAAAAATAAAAGACAATAATTGGGGCAATTATATATTAACATATTGGGATAAGGAAAATTATATAAAACATATAAATGCGGAAGATGACGATTTATGATAGTTTAGGCATCAGATATATCTCTCTTTAGATGTCTTTTCGCGCACCTCATACGGTCCATAACTTTGTGGAAAACAACCACAAGTTATGGACTTTTTTTCTGACTTAAACTTTAACTCCGTTGAGACGCTTACGGGCTTCGAAGTCCGCGCTGCACTCACTGTCAACCACACAAAGGATTTCAATGAAGATGTTGAAACGGTACCTCGTCGTTGGCTCAACAATCTCATCAATCCCGTGGGGGATAGTCAGGGAGAAATTGCAAATTCATTCCTTGCATATAATTGTTATCTCCACCCTTTGAATTTCGGTCGTTGGTATTTACCCTTGTCGTTATCATTCCAACGCAAATCGGAAGAGGAGCCGCCTGAGCCGGTGCCGACGTGCGTTGTCGGGATTCCTCCAGCGGCGATCTGAGAACACTAGGCAGTAAAAGCATCCATATTGAGTTGCCTTGGAGAGAGGGATTCTTTCTTCGCTTTGCTCCGAAAGCGCGGCGCGATAACGAACCCTGGGGTTCTCATCCCTCTCTAACGCAAAAAAGCAACCCTAGAATTGGGTTGCTTTTGGCGGAGAGAGAGGGATTCGAACCCCCGGAGGTGTGACCCTCAACGGTTTTCAAGACCGCCGCAATCGACCACTCTGCCATCTCTCCTTGTTTGCTCTCCGGATTTCCGATAATGCTTGCGCCGGGATTTGCGTCTAAGCGTTCTGCTTTGCGAACGCTTTATCGCTCGGCACCGGTCGGACCGGATTGCTTGGTTGGGCTTGGTTGCGGGTGCAAAGTTAGTGGTTTTATGCTTAGCTACCAAATTTTCCATCGCTTTTTTATTATTTTGTCATTTTGAAAGACTGCAAAGACTGCAAACGCAGAGTCCGGAATATCCCCAAAAAAGATTCCAATGAGAAGTGCAACGGGATTCTCTGAACTCCTTCACATAGGAAAGGTCACGCTCCGAGTTACCCGGGCCGGTCCACGTTGAACGCATCCGCGTCAACAGTTAATTTAAGAATTTCTTCCACAGGCCTGATTATGTTTCGGGCAACGCTTTAAGGACGTGGATTGAGAGGAGGTTGGGAAGAAAATACAAGGGCCGGGACTCACGTCTCGACCCTTGCTGCTTTCTGATATTAAAGCGGGATCAATGAATAACCTAAATGATTTTCATCACTTTTGCGTTTGGTTAGCAATGATTTTTATGAAAAAAACTAATACGAATTTTTATGAAAAAAACTAATGCGGATTAATGTCTCGTATGATCCGTCCGGGGCGCAGGTATGCGTCGGGAAAATGGATTGTTTCAGCGGACCCACTTGATGTTAGCGGGGCAGGCGCCGATGACACGGATCAGGTAGACCCCGGCGGGAAGCGCCGAAAGATCTGCCGAGACGCCCTCGGCGGGAAGGCTGAATACCTTGCGTCCATCAAGACCGTAGACCTCAACCAGACTGTTGCCGGCCGCAAAGTGCAGGACTGAGTTCGCGTCGACCCACGCTGTGGATTCGCTGTCGGCGCTTACGTCACCGATGCCGGCCTCCGCTGAATAGACGAAAGTCGTCTCGGCGTAGGGGGTGTAGGCGATTTCGCTGCTGCCAAGGGTATAATAGCCGCCGCGGGCGCGGACATAGTATGTCTTGCCGCCCTCGAGCGATTTTGACGAAATCTTACATTCGCCCATCGGGTCAGTGGCGCCCGAGAAGTCGGTGACTGTGTATCGGCGCGTCGAGCGCGAGGGGAAACTTGCCGACGACGAGACAGAAATCTCGACGTTGCGCAGGCCGCTGTATTCGGCCACGCGCAGGGACTGGTTGCTGTGAACCACCTCGCCCGGGTTGGCCGGACTGACAAATACGGGTGCGGCATAGTCGGTCTTCTCTACGGTCGTGAACGAGGCGATATTCGATGTCGATGCGGACTTGCCGTTGACGGCCGAAACCGTCATGTAATATCTGTGGCCCGAGAACAGAACCCTGGCGGGGATGACCGCGCGGTCCGCGTCGTGGAATGTGGCGGTGTAGGCCGGAGATGTCATGTCCTCGCGATCGGAAAGTGTGAGCGTATAGTCCGTACCCTCGGGAGCCTTGTTCCATACGATCTCGAGATTGTCGTAAGGCTGGTCTGTGGCGTCTTGCGCGGGCGATACGAAACTAATCTCCGAGGCGGTGAAACTGCGGGCATCCGAGGTGACATGCTGTGCGTTGGGCGACGAAAGGTGGACGCGCCAGTAGTATGTGCGTCCGCTCTCGAGACGGGGCAGGTCGCTTACGGGCAGTGTGTTCCCGGCCACCTCGATGATGTGCGAGGCGTTGAATTCGGCATTGTCCGCCAGTTCGAATATGTGGCGCGTGCCCTGTGACTGCCAGGCGAACTCGAACATGAAGCCCGGTTCCGAAGCCTCAGCCGGGTATGTCAGTGTCGGAGCGGGCACGGATGCTGCTGTCTGACCCTCGAACAGCGGAGCATATTCGTTGCCGTAGCGGTCATAGACGGCGACGGCGAATTTATAGCCCGAGGCCTTTTCTCTGGAGATAGTGTACGAGTTTGTGTAAGCGATTCCGTCGAGGAACTCGCGCTGTGAGGCGAATGCTGCCTCGGTGCCTTCGGGAACGGCATAGACTGTGTAGCGGACGCCTTCGACTGCGTCCCACGTCAGATTGTCACCGTCGCGGCGCACGTTGGCCACCATCGCGGGTTTCAGGCTGTTGTTCCACGGGCGCAGGGGTGTGAGGGCCTTCTCTGTCCAGATGCCGAGCGCCATGTTGTCGGCGAGGTTCTTGCGTGTGCCGAACACGTTCTCCCAGTTGTTGATCAGCGGACCCCAGTGGAAGAATACGAAGCCCGAGCGGTCGCGCCCCGAGACCTCGCGGGTGAAGCCGCACTCGCGTATCATCTCCTCGGCCTGGCCCTTCGAGAAGTCGCTGATGTCGACCGACGGGTAGGAGTGACGTCCGAACGAGCGGGCGGCGTTAGCCCACCAGTCGGAGAGTTTGTCGAACTTGCTTGTCCAGTATATCTGTGGCGATATGAAGTCGATGTCTCCGCCCTTGAGCCATGCCAGGGGGTCGGAATAAATCTGGTTGTACTGCCAGTCGGTCTCGCCCTGCACGGGGGGCAGGTTGTAGACCGATGTTACCGTCGACGGGTTTGCGACACCTGCGGGCGATATGCCGAAGGGCATCCAGGGCTTGACGGCCTTGATGGCCTGGTTGACGCGGCGCACCATGTTGTTCACGTTCTGGCGCCGCCAGTCGGCCATGCTGAGTTTTGTCTTCGAAGCCTCATAGGTCGCATAGTCCGGGGCAGATTCGCCTGTCGTAGTCCCTCCGGCGGGATAGAAGAAGTCGTCGAACACCACGCCGTCGACGTCATACTTTGTGACGACCTCGGTGATGACGTCGCATATGCGCTGTGTCACCTCCTCGAGTCCCGGGTTGAGTGTGGTCTGGCGGTCGTTCTTGATCAGCCATTCCGGGTGCGAGTTCTCGTACTCGATGGGGTTTGAGCCGAACGATGTGTTGTTATTGTAGCGGTAGGGATTGAACCACGCGTACACCTCGATGCCGACCTTGTGGGCCTCCTCGACGATCATTGCCAGAGGGTCGCCGACGATTTCGCCGCCGCGGCCCTCGGCAATCTGCGCCGATGTCGGCTCATACGACGATACATAGACGGCGTCGCAGTTCGAGCGCACGTGGAAGTAGATGACATTTATGTTCTGGTCCTTGAAGCGCTGCAGGCGGTTCGAAAGGACGTTTCTCTGGGTTTCGACCCCGGATTCCGAGGTGAATTTGCCGTTGGGCCAGCCCTGCGACAGATAGGGCGACAGCCATACGGCGCGGTGCTCGCGGGTTGTCTGGGCCTGCGAGGACGGCGTTGCAAGCATCAGCGCCGCCATTGAGGCGAGAAGTAAGGCTTTGAGAGATTTCATTGATTCCGAGTCGTTTCCGGAGCCGTGCTTACGGCTCCGCTGTGATTACGGGTGTGAGAAAAAAGGCCGGGAATCCGTAACCGCCGGCAGGGACGGTTACGGATTCCCGCTTAGAGTTGATTAGAAGAGTTTCGTGGGGTTGGGGTTGATGCAGATGCCGGTGGCCAGGTCGTTGGCGTCACCGTAGTGTACAACCTTCTGGGTATCGGGGTCATAGTAGACTATGCCTGCGGGAACCTTCGACGAGTCGGTGGCGTCGGGACGGTAGCAGAAGTATACGCGGCCCGTTTTCTTGTCAAGGGCCAGCTGGCTTACGAAGATACCTTCGTCGGCTGTGGTGTTCTCGGCCTTGCAGGCGAGGGTTACCGATGACTTGAACTTGCTCATGTCGCCCTGGTCGGCGTCGCCCGGCAGGTCATAGACAAAGAAACCTTCAGGAGTGCCGATGCGGTAGATGTACAGGGCCTTGCGCTGCTCGTCGATAGCCATCGAGCGGGGCTTGATGCCGGGGAATACGATGGGGTAGGGCATCTGGGCCTTTGCGGCGTCGGCCTGGGTCTTGTACATGTCGGTGTCCTTGAAGCGGTAGATACCGTTGCCTGAGAAGTTCTTGGCCCACCACCAGATGCCTTTGGAGTCTTTCTCCATGGCGGTGTGGATGGCTCCGTAGGCTATGCCTCGGTTGTAGTAGGGGATGGTGTTGTTCTGCCATACATATTCGGCGCGGTTGTGGCTGCTGTTCTGTTCCTCGACGAGACCGCGTGCTGACAGCGAGACTCGGCTTACGCCGGTGTTGCGGTCCGAGTAGTACAGGTAGCCGCGCTCTGCGAAGCCCTGGAACGGGTCGTTGAAGGCGGCGCCGCCTACGTTGGTGATCACGGTGTTCACGCCGGTGCCGTCTGTGCGCATCACCTTGATGAGGCCGTCGCCCAGGACACCTGACTCGTCGTTGATGTAGTAGTACTGCTTGCCTGCGTCGAGTATGTAGACGTAGCCCTGGGTCGTGGTGTTCCCTTCGTCATCCGGTTCGGTTACATCTGCGTAAACAAGGTTGAATACCGTGTTGCCCGATGATACGCCCATGTCGTAGGGCAGAATCTTGGTGCCTGTGGGCAGTGTGGTCGGGTCTATGAGTTTCATGGCCTTGATGTTGCCGCCGCGCTCTGCGTAGTAGATTGTGGGTGCGGGGTCTGTCACGCCTACCTGCACGTTCAGGTACGCGGGCTCGAGGGGACGGTTCACGCCGTCGAGGTCGAAGGTTGTGGTGATGTCGATGCGCTGAGAGCCGATGTTGTTGAAACGCACGGGCTCGGGGTACTCGATGTTGCCGTTGGCGTCGGCATAGCCTGTGAAGGTGGTCACGGGATTGCCGTCAAGGTCGACTGTGCCCTCGGGGAACTTCCAGTCGTAGCGTACGCGCAGGTTCTCAGGGTTGGGCAATTCGAGTTTGAAGGTAAGGGCGGTGTTGGCGCGCTCGATGATTTCGGTCGACTGGGTGTCGACTGAGAGCACCGGTGCGATGTCGTAGATCATAAGGGGCAACGTCTTCGAGCCGATGCCGTCGATGGTCAGTGTCACGCGGTATATGCCGGCAGACTCGTATTTGTGCACGGGGTTCACTTCGGTCGAGGTGCTTCCGTCACCGAAGTCCCAGTGTACGCTGCCTGTCTTGGCCGAGGTGTTGTTGAACTGCACCGGGGTAACGACGTAGTAGTCGAGCGCGTACTCGTTGCCGTCCACGTTGTAGGTGAAGTCGACGTCATCGCCGTCGAACACCGAGAAGTCCGGGTCCTTGTCTGTGCACGAAGCCAGGGTGAGTGTGGCTGCGGCAAGCGATGCGAAGAGCAATTTATTAATATATTTCATAGTGGGTATGTCGCTGGGAATGGGTTAATGAATATTGGTATCAGTTGATTTCAATTTCCTTAAGGTCGGTGGCTATGCCTTCCTCTCCGTTCGAGTCGTAGACGCGGAACTGGGCTGTAAGAGAGTACTTGCGCGAGAAGTCAACGCGGTACACCTTGTCTGCCGAGTTGTATATCCAGTCGGCGAATGAAATCTGGCTGAAAAGGTCCTTGAAAGCGAGCATGTACAGCGGACGTACTGTCGAGAGTATGGCGCCGGTGTTGTCGTCGTAGCGGCAGAACACCCATGCGGCGGCCTTGTAGACCGGGAAGCAGCGGTTGCCCTGGTAGGTCAGTGAGCCGTCTTCCTCCTTGGTGACGTCATCCTTGCCTATCTCGTGATAGGATGTGCTTCCGTCGGCGGCAACTAATGTGTAGTAGTAGCCGGTGATGGCCTTGGTGTCGGCGGTCGATGTGTAGAACCATGCGTCCGACTTGTCCGACTCGGCCTTGCCGAGGTCATCCTCGCTGAATGCGGCGGGAAGTTCGGTGCCGTATTTTTCGTTTACGGCCTTGAACTGGGCGTTGGTGAACGGATAGTTGATGTAGACGTTGCGCATGGCGCTGTAGTATGTCGAGTCCTTGGTCAGCAGTTCGACTACCTCGGTGCAGAACTCCTTGTCGAAGCCCTTGGGATAGTAACTTGCGAAGTTGTGCTCGTCGAACTCGGCGACATCCTTCCATGTCACGGGTTTCAGTGTGCGCGATACTGGAGCCGATGCCTGGAGTACGAACTCATGGCCGTCCCATGTGGCCGCCGAGTGGGGATAGACCTCGATCTGCTGGAAGGCGCGCATGGTGTCGTTCGACGAATAGGTCTTGGTATAACTGAACGATGTGCCTGCCAGTGCGGCTGAGGCTGCTGCGGTCTCGGCACGGTTCACGCGGTACCAGATGGCGGAGTGGTCGGGAGTGGCGCCGTCATAGTCCAGGGCATATTTGCCCTGGAATTCGAACGACTCGCCTGCAGGGCAAGAACTCGAGCCCAGTTCCCAGTAAACCGTGGGTACCTTCTGTCCCGGCTCGACAATTTCGCCCAGGGGATCGTGCTTGGCGCACGAGGTGGTCATTGCGGCCACGCCTAGGGCTATTGCTAAGTATTTATAGTTGTTTTTCATTTTTTGTTCTGAAAATTTTTAGGTTGATAATTTCGGGGAACCGGGATTTTTTATTCTTCGGCGGTCAGAGATGTGCGCTTGCCGTAGTCCTGGGCCCAGTTCATGGGCTTGCGCAGCCACTCGTGATTGTTGTATGCGCCCAGGCGCTGGAGTTCCTTGATGTTGTACTTGACCTCGGTCTCGGGGTCGTAGTTGATGCGCTGAACCCAGGCGTTCTCGCGCTCCTCGAGCGACAGTCCGTCGATCCAGTATGCCTGATATAGGTTGTACGGACGGCGGAGTCCGGGATAGATGATTTCCTGGCCGTCGCCGATTCCGTAGCCGTTGCGGTTGTTCGAGAAGTGGTAGCGGCGCATGTCGGTCCACTGTTCGGGCTGCATGTACATGGCGATGTACTTCTGCATCATCAGGTCGGATAGCGTGTAGTTGGCCTTGTCGAAGAACCAGTGCTCGTTGCCTACGTCGGTGCAGGCTTTCACGCGGCCGGCCTTCACGTTGTCGAAGAAGGCTATGAGCTGGTTCTCGAAGCGGGTCTTGTCGGTGTCGTCGCCGGGAGCGCCGCCTACTGCGGGATACTTGCCCTGGTTGTCGGCGAGGAAGCGGTCGAGGTGGCGCTGGATGTTCCATTCGGTTGCCTCGCGTGCCAGGTCGCATGCCTTGTTCTTGTCGCCGAGCCAGTAGTATGCCTCGGCCTGGATGAAGTAGAGTTCCTCCATCGTGAAGATTGCGTTGTAGGCGTCGGTGCCGCCGGCATAGGCGCCGCAGTACAGGTCGGGATAGTTTGCGGCCTTGAACGACGAGCCTGCGCCGATGTTGTTCTCGAGGTAACGTAGTTTTGTTGCCTTCACGTCAGGCTTGGCCGCGGTTTTGGGACCTTCGCGGGGAATGAAGAGCAGGGCCAGACGGGGATCGGAGCCATAGCCGTTCGAGCGGTCGAAGTCGCCGTTCTTACCCTCGTTGTCGGGGAATAGTACGCCCAGGCAGTTCTCCATGAAGAACTTCGATGGTACCGCATCTGTGAGTTGGTTGTCGCGCGACTCCCAGGAGTTGATCTTGGGCTGTGCCGACGACCAGGGGGCGTTCTGCTCGCCCACACCGTTCGCATTGTAGTTGTAGCGGGGCTCGTTGCCGAACCATCCGCCGTACAGTGTGCTTCCCGTGCGCCACTGGTCGATGGCCTTCTGGGCGGTCTCGATGATTTTGTTGCAGGTGGCTGCCGAACGGTCGATGTTGGGAAGGTTGCGCAGGAGCAGGCGTGCCTGGATTGCGTACACGAGGCCCTTCCACTTGTTCAGGTCACCGCCGTAGACGCGGTCCTGTTCTGCGGTGATGGTGCGGTTGTTGGGGTTGTTGACGATGTCGGGGTCCTCGTACATGCGCAGGAGTTCGTCAGCCTCGTCGAACATCCACTTGTAGATGGAGGCCTGCGTGTCGTATTTGGGCGAGTTCGAGAGATATGCCTCCGAGCGGGGCATGTCGCCGAAGATGTCGGTTGTCAGTTGCGACGACATCAGCATGATGGTGCGGGCAATCAGTTCGTAGTTGGGCGAGCCGATGGCGCGCGAGTTCTCTATGAGTTCGTTGCCGTTGACGCCGATGTCATAGAAGTGGCGGCGCCACTGCGGGTGACGGTTCATGGTCATGAACTGCCAGCCGCTCTTGTATGCGTACGAGCCTGTCTGGCTCTTGCCCAGGGTGGTGAGGCACTGCGACAGATAGATGCCGTATTCCGAGTGGTCGTAGACCGTCTGCGAGGCATAGAACACCAGGACCGGAAGGCCGAGTTCCGCGGTGTTGTTGTGGGCGACGTCCGGATTGACATTCTCGTAGAGGGTGTCCTCGCACGAAGACATAGTCAGACCCAGCAGAGTCGCCATCGCGATATATTTGAGTTTTTTCATTGTGAAATGTTCTTGGGTTGGAAAATTTCTTTTTGATGATGCGTGGCGATCAGAATGTGACGTTCACGTTGAAGTTGAAACTGCGGAGCGAGGGAACCGAGTAGTTGTCGATACCCATCGAGCCTGTGCCGTTCGATGCCGAGGGCATTACCTGCGGGTCGGCGCCGGTGTACTTGGTGAAGAGGAAGAGGTTGCGGCCGGTCAGCGACACTTTCAGGCCCTTGACGGGGTTGCCCGAGCCGAGGCGGCGCATCAGGTTCGAGAAGTCATAGGCCACGGTCACGTAGGACATGCGCAGGTACGAGCCGTCTTCGATGAAGTTCTCCGACACGTTGCTGATGTAGTTGTTGTATGTGGTCTGGTCGAGGATGACGGCCTTGGTGTTGGGGGTGTAGGTGCCGTCGGCGTTCTCGACGAGGCCCTTGAAGACAACCTTGCGGTTGCGGTAGTTGGTCAGGTAGCCCGAGCGTCCGTTCGACATCAGGCCGCGGCCTGTCACGTTGGCGACGTCGCCGCCGATGCGGCCGTCGAGAAGGAATGATATCGAGGCGTCCTTCCACGAGAAGGTTGAGCCGAGGCCGATCAGGCAGTCGGGCTCACGGTTGCCGATATACTGCTCCTTGAGTGACGAGATGCGGGGATAGCCCTGCTCGTCGATGAGAACCTCGCCCGTGGGCGCTTTCTCGTAGATGTTGCCGGCGAGGCCGGTGGTCGATTCGTTCAGGCGCGCTACGGTGTAGATGTCGCCGTACTGGCCGCCCTGGATGTGGGCTACGTCCTCGGGTAGGGATTTGACCTTGCCGCGGTTGAACGAGAAGTTGAGTGTGGCCGTCCAGTTGATGTCGCGGCTCTTGATGATTTCCTGCGTGCCGGTGAACTCGAGGCCGTGGTTCTCGATCGAACCCTCGTTACGGGTCTGGAGGATGGTGCCCGACGAGGGCGATACGCGGACGGTCACGATCTGGTTGTCGACCGTGGTGTTGTAGTATGCGATGTCCAGACGGGTGCGGTTGTTGAAGAAGCGCAGGTCGGCGCCTACTTCCCACGATTTTGTCATCTCGGGTTCGAGGGTGATGGCGCGAGAGAGTGTCGGGTCGACGCCGTAGCCGCCGTCGGGGAAGGTCGACCACTGCTTGTAGTTCGACGAGAACTGGTTGGCGGGGGCGTCCTTGCCTACCTTTGCCCAGTTGCCGCGGATCTTGCCGTAGTTGAAGACCGGGCTCTGGATCTTGAAGAGTTGGGTAAAGATGATACCGCCGGTGAACGAGGGGTAGAAGTACGACGAGTCAACCTGCTTCAGTGTCGACGAGCCGTCGAGACGGCCGGTGACCGATGCCTGGATGATGTTGCGGAAGTCGAAGCGGATTTCGCCGAAGTAGCCGTACTTGTTGCGCTTGGCGTGGTTCAGGAAGACGTTGTAGTCGCCCTTGCCGTATTTCAGGTATTTGTTGTCGAGGTTGTTCATCGAGATGAAGTCGCCGTTCAGCATGAAGTGGTAGCCGCCAAGACCGGCCGAGTAAGACTTCGACTGCGAGTATTCGGCGCCGGCGAAGAAGTTCAGGTTGAAATCCTCGCTCATCTTCCAGTAGTAGTTTGCGAGGAACTGTGCGGTGAAGCGCTCCGAGCGCGAGGGCTGGAACACGTATGTGCCCATGCGCTCGTCGAAGGCTTCCTGGATGTCTTTGGGGAATTCGGTGCCGGTCTGCACGCCGTTGGCGTCATACACGGGGTCGAAGATGAATTCCTTGTCGTTGCCCAGGTAGCGGGGAACGGTCGACGATTCGTACGAGCTCCATCCCTTGTCATAGTTGACCTTGCCTGTGAAGGTGAGGTTCTTGACGGGTTCCCATGCGATCGATCCGTTCACGATCACGCGCGAGCCCTGGCTCTCTGACTTGTCCATGTAGCGGCCGTAGTAGGGCGAGAGGGTGGCGCCGACGCGCTGCGCGTTGGTCAGCAGGTCCCAGTTGTCGTAGCGGTTGGCCCAGTTGGGAAGTCCGTTGTCGAGTTTGTAGTCTGACATGTCGCGGTTGATGGCCCAGCCGTAGACTGTCGACATCGAGTTGCCGAAGCCGCGGCTCTTGTTGTCGATGAAGTTGGTCGACAGCATGATTTTCACCGTGCTCGAGGGATTGAACTCGCCCTTGACGAAGACGCCGAGGCGTTTCTTGTAGTCGTGGGGGACAACGCCCTCGTTGTCCATATAGTTTGCCGAGGCGTATGCCGAGTATTTCTCGTTGCCGCCCGACAGCGATATGTCGTATTTCTGCATGAAGCCAGTGCCGAGGAACTTGCCTACGTTGTCATAGTACTTGTCGCCGGCCTCGGCGTTCATAAGCGGGCCCCAGCCGCCGGTGGCGTTGGGGGTGTAGATGCCGTTGGCGCCGCCTATGTACTGGTCCTGGAGCCAGGGTGTGTGGAGTACGTTGGAGATTTCCCAGCCGCCGTTAACGGTCACGTTCACCTTGCCGTCCTTGCCGGACTTGGTGGTGATGAGGATGACGCCGTTGGCGCCTTCCTGGCCGTAGAGCGCCGAGGCTGCGGCGCCTTTCAGCACCGACATGTTCTCGATATCCGAGGGGTTGATGTCGGCCATCGACGATGCGCCGCCGCGGATAGGCATGCCGTCGATAACGAACAGTGGCTCGTTAGACTGTGCGTTGTTGATCGACGAGATGGCGCGGATGACGATCTGCGATGCCGAGTTGGGCGAGCCGCCCGAGTTCGACACCTGAACGCCGGCGACCTTGCCCTGCAGCGAGTTGACGAAGTTGGCCGACTGTCCTGCCAGCACCTCGTCGGCATTAAGGTCCGACACGCCGAAGTTAAGTTTTGATTTGGCCTGTGACTGGCCCATGGCGGTCACTACGACTTCGTCGAGAACCTCGGAGTTCTGTGACAGGGTCACGTCTACAACCGCGCGTGAGCCGACCTTGATAGTCACGGTTTTGTAGCCGATATACGAGAACGTCAGCGAGGCGTTGTCGTTAGGCACGTTGATTGAATATTTTCCATCAATATCGGTAGAGACACCGGTTTTGTGACCCGCCAGGGTGACCGATACGCCGATGGCGGGCTCGCCGTCGGGTTCGCTTACCGTACCTGTTACGGTACGGGCCGGCATGACTAAGGCAACGATGGAAAACAACAGTAGGAATAGTTGTTTTTTCATAATCACTTTATTTGTTTATTTCAAGGTTAATTGATTGCTGTGATGGTGTTTAAGGTTGGGTGGGCAATGTCGCCCGGGGCTTTGGCCGCGATTGTCGGCCTGTTGATCCTCGCTGTTTTTGATTGGCTTTGTCCTTTTGATTGATTATCAGATGAATGGTATTAAAAAAAAGTGCGCTTGGCGTCAGATTGCCCGCTTTGGCTTCCTGCAGGCTCTGCCTTCTTGCTTCAGGGGCATCCTTTAATATTTCACACAAACTTAGTATAAAATTTCATATGCCGCTACTTCTGTTAAGTTACTTTAATATTTTTTGGTATTCGGGAACATATTTTAACAATAAACCGTCTCTTCTCACCGCTGTCTCTACTTCGCTGAATCCGTGGGGAAACCTTGCGGGATGGTCTTCTTTCGGATGAGTATATGTCTTTTTGATTATACATATTATAATATATGGAAACAAGTTTTAAGTAAATTTCCATCTTCCCGGGCGCGTCGCCTTCGATTTGGATTTCCGGTGCGGAATGGCTAACTTTGCAGAGGTGTTTCACCTTAGTATTTATTTTCCGAACCTCCATGCGCATCGACATAATAACCGTTCTGCCCGAAATGCTTGAGTCGCCACTCGGCTGCTCGATTGTAAAACGTGCCTGTGACAAGGGCCTGGCCGAAATTCATGTCCACAACCTGCGGGACTATACGCTCAGCAAGCACCGCAAGGTCGACGACTATCCCTTCGGCGGCGATGCGGGCATGGTAATGCAGATCGAGCCTGTAGACCGCTGTATCTCGGCCCTCAAGGCCGAGCGCGACTACGACGAGGTCATTTTCACGGCTCCCGACGGCGAGGTCTTCAACCAGCAGATTGCCAACCGCCTCTCGATGCTGCGGAACATCATCATCCTCTGCGGCCACTACAAGGGCATCGACTACCGCATACGCGAGCATCTTGTCACCCGCGAGATTTCAATCGGCGACTATGTCCTGACCGGCGGCGAGATGCCTGCCGCCATCATCACCGACGCCATTGTGCGTCTTCTTCCCGGCGCCATGGGCGACGAGCAGTCAGCACTGACCGACTCGTTCCAGGACAATCTTCTCGAGGCGCCGATATACACCCGCCCTGCCGTCTACAAGGGCTGGGCCGTTCCGGAGATTCTTCTCTCGGGTCATGAGGCACGCATCGACGAGTGGAAGCACGAGCAGGCCCTCGAGCGCACCCGACGTCTGCGCCCCGATCTGCTGAAATAACGCTGGGAAGTGTTATCTCAGTTAATCCTTGTTAAGATTGCCAATCTATTCGCTTAAAACTGTTAAATTTTAGTTAAATTCAAATTTTCCTATTGACATCGGCTTCCGGATGTATTAACTTTGCTTCCGGAAACACGAACCGGTCTTTTTTTCACATGTGAGAACACATCTCAGTCAAGTTTCCTGAACCTTATTCATCAACCTTTATTTCATCAAAAAAACCTTTATTTATTTTATGGAAACCCCAAAAACAACCAGTCACTCCACGCCCGCATCCGAGGGTTTTGATCTCCGCACGGCGCTTGACGCCTGCAGCGAGCTGTCTGAAAATTCAACCGAAACCAACCCTGAGCCTCCGGGCGAGACTGCTTCCGGGCCTGATCAGGACAAGTCGCCCGACGGACCTTCCGCAGCCTCGGAATCATCCGGCAGTCATACTTCTCCCGCCGATGCCGCCGAGCGGCAGGTGGTGATTCTCGTCGAGGCCCTGCGCCGGCTCGGCTATGCCAACACCCGTGAGCAGACTCCGGATAATCAGGACATCGAGCACTTGCGCCGAGAGGCATATCTCAAGGGCCGCAACGATGCCATCGACGATTTCAAGTCATCGTCGCGGATGTTCGCCCCGGTCGGCTCACGCTCTTCAGGCGCGTCGCCGGAACCCTCCGGTTTCCTCGCCGGACGCTCCCCCGGTTTCTGGGAGACACCCGACCCTCTTGTCGGATGAACAAACCTTTCTTAATCAATCTATTTTCAAAAACCAGTCTTAATCAACATTTTTAATAAACCAATTTAATTCTTAACACAACTATGTCAACCATCAACACTGAAAACGGCGCTTTTATCGCCGACGAACCACTGACCACCACCATCACCAGCCAGGCCGCTCCGGGCCTCCTGCGAAACGCCATCGACGAACGCATCGTCAAAATCCGTCCTATGGCGACGCCCCTCGACCAGATTTCCCGCTGTGCGGGAGCAAAGGCATGCAATTCGCTGAAAGTCGATTTCTATGCCGTCGACTTCAAGGCCATCGAGACTGCCACCACACGCACCGTCACGGGCAACAGTACCCAGGGCGACAAGGATAATCCGTGCGTGCTCCTTCCTGTCAGCGACGCGCGCATCTTCTCCGAGTCGGACACCGTGCTTATCCCCGACGTGAGGGTAGGCGACCAGGAACTCACTCTCTATGTGGCCGAGGTAACCGCTGTCAACACCCTCATGGCTGTTCCCCTCAATTCTGCCTACGACGGCAGCGCCTTCGATTTCGGCGAGATTCCATCCGGGAGCAAGGTGATACGCATGGGCCGCGCCGCCGCCGAACTCGACGTCCAGTCGCCTCAGTTCATGGCGCTCCCAAGGAAAAGTTCAAACAACTGCCAGATATTCAAGATGCAGATCGAGCAGTCCACATTCCAGAAACTTGCCGACAAGGAGGTGAACTGGAGTTTCTCCGACCAGGAGGAAGCCGCCATCGTCGACATGCGTCTGGGCATGGAGAAGAATTTCCTCTTCGGCACCAACAGGGTAATCACCAATCCCAGGACACAGGCCGAGATTTATCTCACCGGCGGTATCTGGAACCAGACAGACCATGATGTCTACTATGACGAGGACACGGTATTCGATGACGCGTGGTTCGTGCAGCTCACGCACGATGCCTTCACCGGAACTGCCGCCGGCTCGGCGCGCAAGATTCTCATCGCCGGAACTTCCCTCATGGCGAAACTCTCGAAATACACCTGCGCCAAGACCATCGACGCCTCTAAGTCACTTGTCCGATACGGCATCGAGTTCCACGAGATCCGAACCAACTTCGGCTCGCTCTATTGCGTGACCTCCGAGATCTTCGACCAGTGCGGCCACGCCGACGACGGCATCATCATCGATCCCGAGTGCCTGACCAAGTACGTCAACATTCCCTTCCGCGCCGATACCCTCGACCTGCGCACCTCGGGACAGCGCAACTCCGACGCGGTGGTGCTCACCGAGGCCTCCTGTCTCGTCCTTCGTCACCCCAGGACCCACGTCAGGGTCATCTACATGGGACAGTGACAGCATCCATGCCCTAAAGACCGCTTCATTGACTGACTGAAAAACCTATCCTGACTGTGAAAAAGACCCTTTCCAATACTCAGATGCTCGACCTCTGGCGCCTCGCGGCGGGACTTGTGCACGCCGAGGCCGAGGCGTCGGTCGAGCGTTTCGACAGCCTTGACATCGACCGCCGGCTCGAGATAGCGATGCGTGCGTGGTATCTCGACCTTCTAGACAATGCCCCCGTCCGCTATCTGGCTCCCGGGGACATCTCCCGGCGGCTCGTCTGGCGGCGCGACAGCGCCACCGGCACGCTCTCCGCTGACATTCCCGCCGATGTCCGGCGCATCATTGCCGTCCGGATGGACGTCTTCTCGCTCCCCGTCGATTTCGTATGCTCGGGCCGGGACCTCGTCGTACCGGCTGACGGCTACGTCTTCACCCGCTCGACCTGCTCGCCGCTCTGCTACGGCGCCGTTCCGCCCGAACCGGCCGGCGCCTCAGCATTCAGGGTACCCGAAGTGGTCCTGGCCATAACCGACCCCGGCGAGGAGACCTACATCCTGGACGATTCCGCACTATACCTGATACCTGATAACTGTTACTTATGACTTCTAATCACTTCGCACCTTATAACTCTGCCTTATGACTTACCTGAACCTTGCCCTCGACGCATGGCGCTCAATGGCATCAGTCCGAAATGCCCGCGCCCGGCAGAAACGCTTCACCTACGGCAACCAGTGGGGGGACATTGTCCGCGACCACGACGGCCGGCGCGTCACCGAGGCTGAATACATCGAATCACTCGGACAAAAACCTCTTACAAACAATCTTATCCGCCGCCTCGTCAAGACCATGGTGGGACGATATCGCTCCGATCAGGATGTCAGGGAGTCATACCGGGCCATGCCTCCGGACCTTGTCGGACGCAACGACCTCGAGGAACTCGACGCCCGCATGCTCGAGGAGTTCCTTATCTCGGGCTGCGCCATACAGCGCATCACTTCCGAGAGGCGTCCCGCAGGCGCCGGCCTGTGGGTGGACAATGTGTCGCCCGACCGTTTCTTCGCCAGAGCCTTCCGTGACCCTCGCGGCACCGACATCGACCTTGTGGGCATGCTTCACGATTTCTCTCCCGCCGAGGCCCTGGCACGCTTCGCGCGCGGAAGCCGGCGTCGGGCCGCGCGCCTCGAGGAACTCTACAGGGCCCTCGCCGACGACCCTGTGGCAATCTCGGCGATGGGTGACGCGGCTTTCGTCGCGCCCGTCGGACACCGCTGGCGTTTCATAGAACTGTGGACACTCGATGCCGGCGAACGTCTTCTGGCGCACGACCGCTCGCGCGGAGTACTCCGCGAGACTGACGCCTCAGTCACCGAGCCGGACCGCCCCGTGAATGGCAAGTCGTCTTCGGCCGATTCCGACTGGGGACTGCGCTTCCGCTGGCACTGCCGCTGGCTTGCGCCGGACGGAACCCTCATCGACGAGTACGACTCTCCATTCGCCGATGGCTCGCATCCATTCGTTGTCAAGTTGTATCCTCTGACTGACGGCGAGGTACATTCGTTTGTCGAGGATGTCATCGAGCAGCAGCGGTACATCAACCGAATCATCGTTCTCATCGACAAGATGCTTGGCGCATCGGCCAAGGGTGTCCTGCTATTCCCCGAGATTCAGCGGCCCGAGAGCGTATCGTGGGACGTGATCGCCCGCTCGTGGTCGAAGGCCGACGGCATCATCCCCATCACCGGACGCGGCAATGTGGTTCCGCAGCAGGTGACGACTCCCTCGGCTGGATCAGGCGCCTTCGAACTGCTCTCGCTGGAACTCAGACTCTTCGACGATATCTCAGGCGTAAGTTCAACCCTGCTCGGCGGAGAATCCACACCCGACGGCACCGCCCACTATGAGGCCCGTGTCCGCAATGCCGCCCTGTCGCTCGCCGACACCTTCCGGACTTTCTCCTCGTTCACCGCCTCCCGCAACCGCAGGATAATCTCATGTGCCTGACCGCCGTCTCCTGATTTCACGCACCCCGGCCGGACGTCCGCCTTTACCGCGGAAAGATGGATTTTCCGGCCGGAGTTTGCGATTTCTCCGAAATTTATTACCTTTGCGATGTGTTAGCCGCACAACCATTATTGCCACGCCGGTGTTATTCTTTTTGGTGGCCGACACCACAATTCTTACATTTTGCATTATGCATTTTGCATTCTAAATTTTAAAAAATCCTCTTCTCTTCTTTCTATGGATTCTGCTACTCCTGTAACCGTCGAAGACAATATCATATCTCCCGAACCCGCGCATACTTCCGAAACTTCTGTCGCCAAGCCTTCGAGACTTGCCACCTATGGTGCCGTCATAGGTGCTGTCCTTTGTGTCGTGGCCTGGGCGACCCTGCTGTTCAACGAATGGGTGTCAGGCGCTTTCGGTGTGCTTTCGGTCGCGGCCTGCGTCATGGGTTGCCGTCAGCCGCGCTCCAACATGCGCAATCTGGCAATCACCGGCCTCGTCGCATCGGCTGTCCTCCTTCTTGACATCCTGATTCTCGTGGGGCTGATTTTCTATCTGAAGACGCTCTGATGCCACACGCAGAGCGCTGCGTTACAGCATATTGACCACTTCGTACAATTTCTGTTTCAGACTGAGGTCCGGGGGTGACTTCCGTCTGATTTTTTTGTATCCGGCACGCACCATATCACGTGTTTAATGCTTTTTAACATTGTCGCCTGTTATTTTCCGCGTTCCGCAGCGTCTTATAGTTGTGTGTTTTTGAAATCACGGCCGTTTTCAGGCATACGCGTAATTCATTTACTTATAACTTACCTCATTTTACTAACCCCTCTCCGTTCCAATCCTCTCTTTCCAACGTTTCCACACCGATGAAATCTAAAAATCTGATTTTCGCGTTAGCCTTGTTGCTGACAGCAATGGCCGCGAATGCCTTCAGTGTGCGGCTCAAGGTCCTCGACGCCGAAGGCGCCCCCGAATCCTATGCCACGGTCCGCATATTCACTCCCGCCGACACGCTCCGTGCCGTTGTCGGCGGTGTCACCGACACCCTTGGCATTTATTCCGCAAAACTTCCCTCCGCCGGAAAATATAAACTCTCTGTCGAGATTCCCGGAAAGGTTCCCCTAAGGCGCGACTTCACGCTGAGCGACGCCGAGCCGGACAGGGACCTCGGAACCTTCGCCTCCGATGCCGAGGTACTCGGCGAGGTGGTGGTCACCGCCCAGCGCCCACTTGTCACCAAGGAGATCGACCGCATAGGCTATGACGTACAGGCCGACGACGACGCCAAGACCTCGACCCTCAGCGAGATTCTCCGCAAGGTGCCGATGCTCAACGTCGACGCCGACGGCAACATCACCATCAACGGCTCGTCCGACTTCAAGATCTATAAGAACGGCAAGCCCAGCAACTCGATGACCAAGAACGCAAAGGACATCTTCCAGGCGCTCCCCGCCTCAATGATCAAGAAGGTCGAGGTCATCACCGAGCCCGGAGCCAGGTTCGACGCCGAGGGTGTCGCGGCCGTCCTCAACATCGTCACCGTCGAGAACACCGCCATCAAGGGCGTAACCGGAACGGCATCCGTCAGGGCCACCACCGAGCAGCCCTTCAGCAACGCCAACCTCTACCTCATGACCCAGGTCGACAAGGTCACATTCTCGATGAACGGCGGCGCGTTCAACATGACTGACCGCTTCACGCGCTCGACCCGCGAGTACAACTACCTCTATCAGGACGGCAGCACCTACAGGAGCAAGGGGATCGACTCACAGAAGGGCTGGGCCGGATGGGGCGGTTTCGAGATGTCATGGGAGCCGAACGCCGGCAACCTCTTCACCGCCGAGGGCAATCTCTTCTTCTACCGTATCAAGCCCACGCAGATACAGCAGAGCGCCCTCTACGATGCCTCCGGCGCCCTCCAGTCGTCATACACCTCGAACGCCTACTATCCCAAGTTCGGCTACACCGACTTCGACGCCACATTCTCCTACCAGCACTCGACCTCGCGCAAGGGTGAGACCCTTGGTCTGAGTTACATGATTTCAACCACCGGCAACGACAACAAGGGCCGCACCGACTACGAGGACATTGTCGGCACCCGCTTCCCCTATACGGGCCTCGAGACCGACTCGCGCCTCCACTTCATCGAGCATACCTTCCAGGCCGACTGGACAAGGCCCTTCGCCGACATCCATTCGGTGGACATCGGCGCCAAGTACATCATGCGACACAACAACTCGGAGAACGAGATGTCTTATGTCGGCTGGGAGGACCGCTACACAAAGTTCCGCCATATCACGGACATAGGCGCCGCCTACGCCCAGTACTCGATACGACTGAAGAAGGTCACGCTCCGCGCCGGCCTGCGCTACGAGTTCTCGAGACTCAAGGCCTCCTATCCCCGTCCATCGGTCCCTGCCGCCGCTGACAAGCCTTTCTCGACCACCCTCAGCGACTGGGTACCCTCGGCTGCCGCATCGTGGCAGATCAACGATGCCAACTCGCTGACACTCAACTATGCCACCCGTATCAACCGTCCCGGCATCGAATACCTCAACCCCGCCGAGACAGTCACGCCCACCGAGATTTCGAAAGGCAATCCCGACCTGGAGTCCTCGCGATACCAGTCGTTCAAACTATCCTACATGCTCATCAAGCCGAAGTTCAACATGCAGGTCTCGGCAAGTTACGGTTTCTCCAACAATTCCATCGAGCAGTATACCTACCTCGGCGAGAACAGCATGCTCTATTCCGACTACGCCAACATAGGCCGCAGCCGCGACTGGTCTTTCCAGGGCAACTTCCAGTGGACGGCCGGTGAAAAGACACGCCTGATGTTCAATCTCCATGCCTCGCACACCAACCAGAGTTACGCCGGCTCCAGACTGAAACACTGGTCGTGGGGCGGCTACGGCAGCATCAGCCAGAAACTTCCCTGGCGGCTCGAGGCCGAACTCTCGGCCTTCGTGATGCCCGAGTTCACATGGAGCGTCTACGCCCATATCAACTCAAGTTTCTGGCAGCGCTTCTCGCCTGACCTCAGCCTCAAGCGCAGTTTCCTCAAGGACGACCGCCTGAGTGCCCGCGTCTCGTGGAGCGGAATGTTCAAGCCAACCCGGACCATGAACGTCGACTACACCTCCGGCCCCTACACCGGCTGGATGCGGATGTCGAGAGGCCACAACCAGTACGTCACCTTCACCCTCAGTTACCGCTTCGGCTCGCTGAAGGCATGGGTCAAGAAGACCAACGCCCGCATCGTCAACGACGACATGCAGGGCGGCAGCGGCTCCTCCGGTAACGGCGGTGGCGCCCAGGGAGGTCCGCAGTAAGCGGGACTTAGAGCGAAAGCATGTGTGTTGTACGCAGACCCGGCCGGACGTGTAAGGAGAATGCAGCCATACGGTTCGACGGGTCTGCCGTATATTGTATGTGGTAGTAGTCGCGGGCGAAGAAGTCGAGCAGGAATACGCCCTGAGTGGCCGGTCCGTCGGCTGGCGAGCCGGGGGTGATGCGCTCGGTCATCCTCACGTCGAACCCTATGACCTCGATGGCCAGGGCCAGCGTCCCCGACATGTACATGTGCTCGAGTCCCCGGCGCACTATGGCCACCGTCCCGTTGTCCTGACAGAAAATCTCAATCTGCGGCTCGTCGCCGAGCGCCTCGACCGGAGCCGAGAGTATGGCAGTCGAGAAGAACTGCCGTGCGCTGCCCTTGCGCGACGGCTTGGCGCAGAAGGCTATTATCGCCGCCGCTACCACAGTGAGTATGACGTAGAACTCTACTGAGTAGAAGAATCCTGTCCGCAGAAGAATTATGTCGGGTGTTATCATGCTTGGCTTTGAAATTTTAAGGGGTGAGAGTGACAAAGGTAAGAAAAAAATGCTAACTTTGGCGAATCACACAGTTAATCGCACATTTGATCGCACGGTCAATCGGTCTTTTGATAGTGTCATAAGATTCTGAAATCATGGAAGTAAAGCCCCCGTCCGTATGGCGCCGCGTGTTGCGCACAATCTTATCGGCAGTCTTCCCGCAGGTCTGCGAGGTCTGCGGACGCACCCTCGTGCGGGGCGAGTCGCATGTCTGCCTCGGTTGCCTCGCCGCGCTGCCGCGCACCATGACGCACCGCGATCCTGACTCGCGCATGCTTTCGCGCCTGTCGCGTGTTGCTCCCGTCGGGCGTTGCGCCGCGTGGTTCTACTACGACCCCGGCGGTCCGTTCGGAGCACTCATCCGCCGCGCCAAGTATGACGGACGTCCCAGCATGGCCCGCGACCTCGGGGCGATGTTCGCCCGCGAACTCCTCGCCGACTCGTTCTTCGACGGCATCGACCTGCTTGTTCCCGTTCCTCTTCACTGGCGCCGCCGAATGGAGCGCGGCTACAACCAGAGCCGCGAGATAGCCCGTGGAGTCTCCGACGTCACCGGCATCCCCGTCAGCGACGCCCTTTGCGCCCTCCGCGCCCACGGCTCGCAGACCCGCCTATCCGGCGACCGTCGCCAACTCAACGTCCGCGGTGTCTACGCCCTCCGCCCTTCCTCCGTCCTTTCCCAATTCGGTAAGGGTAGTGGCGTCCAGTCCGGATCCAATCCTTTCGCCGGAAAGCACATCCTTCTCATCGACGACATCTTCACCACCGGCGCCACCGCCGAAAGCGCCCTCACCGCCCTTATGGCATCCCCCGCTGCTCTACGCGCCGTCTCCGTCCTGACCCTCGGCCTCACCCGCGACCACGTCCGCTGAACCAAATTTCATCCTAGGACCGCTCCTTGCAACAAATTTGTTTAAAATTAATTTTTTTTAACTTGATTTATTGAAAAAATAGGGGGGGTAATTACATTTGCCAAATCAATTGGATAATAACGCATTTCACTTTAAAATAAACCCTAAAAATAGAAAATATGAAAAAAATTCTTTCCTTCTGGAAGACGTTTCTTGCCGTCACTCTTGTCGCCGTGGCTCTGCCCTCTTGTTCCAATGATGACGATGATGATGACATTATATGGGATTTTATTCCTGATGAAATCAGTCTTGAAATCACTGATGCAAAGGGTAACAACCTCCTTGACCCTGCGGTTGAAAACAATATCATAGGAGAAAACATTACTCTTGACTATAAGGACAAAACCTATGATATACTGTGGAATACGCCATATCCCCAATTTCCTGACTACAAACCTGAATCAAGGGCTACATATGTATTATTCTATGGTTTGGCACATCACTTGTGGAATGTAGAAAAGGAACCTTCGGAAACGAATAATTGGATTATTCGTATCGGTGAGTTCGCACGAGACATGGATCATGATGTATCTATTCCGGTAAGAATCAAAAACAAAACTTTCATTATCCGCTATGTCCATGATTTCTGGTGGAATGACAAGAAAATGAGAGATCCCCGTTCAAAAACCACCGTCTACCTCGATGGCAAAGAGTGCGAGGACGGCATAGTCAGAATCGTCCTCTGACCCCCAAAAGGAAGCAAGATAAAGCAAGACAAGCAAGTTACGCCCCAACAGGCGTCCCGAACCCTATCCAGGCCGGACACGGATAGCGCCCCGCGCAATCCCTGTCCGGCTTTGTCTTTATTCGTAAGGGAATGGAACGGAGGGGTGGAGTGGTGTGTGTGTGCAACGAATTGCAGGGGTGGGTGTGGTTAAAGTTTGTTAATCGGCGGGCGGGGAGAGCGGGATGTTTGGTCATGTCGGGGAGAGTTCGTAACTTTGTCGACGGGTAAGTCCTACACGACCAGCTCCCTCCAACTCCCCCAGGTCTTGACCGAAGCAAGGGTCCGAGGTTGTAGCGGTGCGATGTAGTAAGCTTGCCCTTTTTTTATTTGCATCCGTCCAGCCGTCCGGCCGGTGTCTACCAGTCATCCGGAACGCGATTCCACCAGTCGATGGAACTTGTTTCCGTCAACCAATCGGGACTCGTTTCCGAATCCACCGGAACTCGTTTCCGCCAATGACTTACGGTCATCTGCTCCCGGCTTTTTGATAGTAATTTAATCCTTGTGAACAAATGAAGGCTGCTGTCTCTCTGTCTCTCGCAACCTTGTGTTTCTTTTCGCTGATATGCTGTTCGTCCGGCTCGACAAAGTCTGCCGCAATGCCCGCTGACGAGACCGGCGAGAAGGTTTATGTCCCGCAGTTCTCGGCTGACAGCGCGTACGCCCATGTGGCGGCGCAGGTAGCCTTCGGCCCCCGCATCCCCGGTACCGCGTCCCATGCCCGCTGTGCCGATTATCTCACTTCCAGACTGAAGTCGTACGGCGTCGAGACCTCGCAGTGGCGCAAGCGCATAACCGACTTCAAGGGGAACAGTTTTGAAATCGTAAACATCGTGGGCCACATCAATCCCAATGCCAAGCGGCGCATGATACTCGCCGCGCACTGGGATTCGCGCCGATGGGCCGACGAGGATCCCGACGCAGCCAAGCACGGCATGCCCGTCGACGGCGCCAACGACGGCGCAAGCGGTGTGGGCGTGATACTCGAGATGGCCCGCGCCATGGCCGAACGCAATCCCGCCATCGGCGTGGACATACTGCTGACCGACGCCGAGGACTCGGGCGTCTCGGCTCCCGAAAACATAACGGACCCGATGGAGATAATGCGCTACGAGAACTCGTGGTGCCTCGGCACACAGAACTGGCTGGCCTCTGATCCCTTCACCGAGGACCGGGTGCCATCGTTCGGCATACTGCTTGACATGGTCGGCGCCCGCGGAGCGGTATTCCCGCGCGAATACTTCTCGATGCGCTCGGCCCCTCAGGTCGTCGACAAGATAAGCCAGGCGGCGCTGCGCTGCGGCACCTCCGAACTCTTTCCCTCGCGCATGGGCGGAGCCATCAACGACGACCACGTTCACCTGAACGGCTACGGCATACCCACGGCCGACATCATCGACCTGCGCGAGAGCGGCTTCTTCCCCCAGTGGCACACCGCGAGCGACAACATGGACAACATTGACCCCGCAACCCTCGGCGCTGTGGGCCGCACCGTACTCGACCTGATATACAACGAGCCGGCAAACGACTGACAAACAAGACTAAATAACTAAGAGATATGACTATTGACGAGAAACAAGACGAGATTATCGCGGAATTCTCCGAAATACCCGAGTGGCTTGACCGCTACGCCTACATCATAGACCTGGCCCGCGACCTTCCGGTAATCGACGAGAAACTCAAGACCCCGGCCCACAAGATCGAGGGCTGCCAAAGCAGCGTGTGGATTGACGCGCGCCTCGACGATGATGGCAAGGTGTACTACGCTGCCGATGCCGACGCCTTGATTGTCAAGGGTATAATCGCCATGATACTCGACGTGCTCAACGGCCACACTCCCCGCGAGATACTTGATGCCAAACTCTACTTCATCGACGAGATAGGCCTGAGCGAGAACCTCTCGCCCACGCGCTCGAACGGTGTGCTTGCCATGCTGAAGCAGATAAGGCTTTACGCAACCGCCTTCCAGGCCCTCGAGGACTCGAAAAAGAAATAACGGGCGCCGTTGCAGAATCTCGAATTGTAGGGACGCACGGCTCGTGCGTCCGAAAATATCGAGTTCTGCAATACCATCAGATCCGGAAAGTTTCCGCAAAAACAATAAGACAGAAAACATCACTCCCCTCACGAAATACATTCATCATTATCCTATGAAACCCCAGACAACACGCCGCGCCCTGAGCATAGCCGCCGCGGCCGCCATCGGGCTCTCGGCCTTCGCCACGCCGCAGGACGCACTCGTCGCTCCCGGCAACGCGGGTCTCATCGCCCGAGCCGAAATGTTCTACCGTTCAGCCGACTGGCAGGCATGCCTCGACCAACTGGACATAGTCGACCCGACGGCCCTCAGCCCCGTGCAGGCCGAAGAGACTGCCTGGAAGCGGGCCATGGCCTCGTTCCATCTCCAGCGTCCCGGTACCCGCGACCTCTTCGAGCGCTTCATCGAGCGCTATCCCGCCTCGGTCTACCGTCAGGACGCCCGCATGCGCATAGCCGACTGCCTGTTCACCCAGAACTACGCCGAAGCCCTCGCGGCATACAATCTCGTCGACCCCGACGGACTGTCGCCCGAACTCAGGGACGACTACATATACCGCACCGCCTACTGCTACCTGCATCTCGGCGACTACGACCAGGCTCTGAGCCGTTTCCAGTCGCTGGCCAACTCAGCGCAGTACGGTAACGCGGCACGTTTCTACCAGGGCTATATCGCATATGTCAAGGGTGACTATCCCAAGGCTCTCGAATACTTCGGCGGCGTCGACACCTCGAGCGCTCCCGGCGACATGGCCGACTACTATCTCTGCCAGATATATTTCGCCCAGGGCGAGTACAACCGTGCGCTTACCACCGCCAGGGCTGTCCTCGGCCGTCCCACGGCTCACGCCGACTTCACAGCCGAGGCCAACCGCATAGCGGGCGAGAGCCTCTACCTGACAGGCCGCTCGGACGAGGCCATCCCGTATCTGCGCCGCTATGTCAGCGCCGTTGAGCGTCCCATACTCTCCACACTCTACATCCTCGGCCTGAGCGAATACGGCTCTGGCGACTACGAGGCCGCCGTCAAGACCCTCGCCCCCGTCGCCCAGGAAGAATCGTCGATGGGCCAGAACGCCAACCTCTACATAGGCCAGGCGCTGCTGAGGCTCGGCGACAAGGACGCCGCCATCATCTCGTTCGACCGCGCCCTGAACATGCGCTTTGACGAGGGCGCCCGCGAGAACGCCTATTACAACTACGCCGTGGCCAAGTACATGGGCGGCACCGTACCGTTCGGCTCGGCTGTAAGTGTCTTCGAGGACTACCTCCGCCAGTATCCCAACAGCACGCACGCCGAAGACGTGCGCGGCTACATCATCGACGGATGGATGACCGACAACAACTACGAGGCAGCCCTCGCCGCCATTGAGCGAGTCGACTCGCCCTCGGCCCGCGTGCTTACCGCCAAACAGCGCGTGCTCTACACCCTCGGCGCCCGCGACCTGGCCGGCGGACGCACCCGCGACGCCATCAAGCGCCTGGAGGAAGCCTCCGGACTGCGCAGGCATGACGCCGGAGTAGCCGCCGAGACCGACCTTGCGCTAGGCGAGGCCTATCTGCGCGACGGACGTCTCGATGACGCCGCCTCGCGCCTGCTTGCCTACATCGAGGAGGCTCCGGCAAACGCCGCCAACCGCCCCGTGGCATACTATGACCTCGGCTATACGCGCCTGGGCCAGAAAGAATACGACAAGGCCGCCCAGAACTTCGCCCGCATTACCTCGGGACCCGCGTCCGCGGTATCGACCGAGGTTCTCGCCGACTCGTGGACACGCCTCGGCGACGCCAACTACTATCAGAAAAACTGGGCCGACGCCGCCAACGCCTACCAGAAGGCGCTCGAACTCCAGCCCGCATCGGGCGACTTCCCCCTGTTCCAGCTCGCGGTCATCGACGGCTACATCGGCAACTACGATGCAAAACTCGAGCGTCTGGCCGAATTTCGCCGCCTCTTCCCCACCTCGGCGCTGATGCCAGACGTGCTGCTGGAGAAGGCCGAGGCCGAGAGCCATCTGGGCCGTACCGCCAACGCCGAGCAGTCGCTTGCCGACCTCGGCCGCGAATATGCCCAGACCGCCCAGTCGCGTCAGGGACTTCTTCGCCTCGCCATAAGCCTCGACCAGCGCGGACAACGCGCCGAGGCCGACAAGACCTACCGCGAGATAATCAGCAGCTATCCCACCTCCGACGAGGCATCTCAGGCGCTCGAGGTACTCAAGGCACATGCCGCCGATGCAGGCACCATGGACGAACTCCTGAAGTTCGTGGCCTCGGTTGAGAACGCACCGAGCGTCGACATCGCCGAAGCCGAGCGACTGAGTTTCAAGGCGGCCGAGGAACTGTATCTCGAGAAGGAGGATGCCTCGCGCCTGCGCGCGTACATCAATCAGTACCCCAACGGGTCGGAAGCCGTGAAGGCGCTCGTCTATCTGATGGAAGACGCCGATGCCGAGGGTAACGATGACCGTGCCTACGACTATGCCTCGCGCATCGTCAGCAACTATCCCGACAACGCGGCGGCTGAGGACGCGCTGACACTGAAGGCCGACATCGAGTACGACCGCGGTCAGGGCGAACTCGCCATGCAGTCGTGGCAGCAACTCGCCGCCCGTGCCTCGACTCCCGAGAACATGGCCCTGGCCCGCATGGGCATCATGCGCGTGGCCCGCGACATGAACGACGCAGACCGGATGATCGAGTCCGCGGACGCAGTTCTCGCCTCCACGTCAGCCGGTGCAGAGGACCGCACCGAGGCCAACTTCTCACGCGCTCTCGGCCTGCAGATGAAGGGCCGCAACGACGAGGCCCGCAAGACATGGGAGTCGCAGAAGGATCTCACCGAGGACATCTACGGCGCAAAGTCGGCGGTATATCTTGCCCAGAGCCTGCTTGACGCAGGACAACTGCCCAAGGCCCGCAAGGTTGCCACCGAATTCGTCGGCAAGGCCACCTCGCACACATACTGGCTTGGCCGCGGATTCATCGTCCTCAGCGACATCGCCCGCGCACAGGGCAATACCTACGAGGCCGACTCGTTCCTCACTGCCCTGAAGAAAAACTATCCCGGCAACGAGCCCGACATCTTCAGCATGATCGAGGAGCGACTGAAAAAGTAATCCGCGACAAGGCAACCCACGAGAATCACGAAACAAGACTTATCATTGATCAGATTTCACAACAATTCGATGAAAACCAAATATATAGCAACGGCAATAATGATGACGGCGTCCTGCGCCCTGCAGGCCCAGTCGCTCAGCGGCGAAGTCACACTCGAACGCACCATAACTCCCGCGGAGCGTCCCGCCAACCGCCTCGGCACCGTTTCGCCCGCCATACAGACCCCGCAGGTGAAACTGCGCGCCCTACAGCCGGCAAACTACAACGGCACAGGTCAGTTGTCGAGGTCGCTGACTCGCCTCGAGCCCGCGTCCTACGCCGACACCTTCGCCATAGACCCGTGGAAGGGTTATGTCTCGGCAGGCTATCTCCCGGGCCGCAATTTCGGCATCGAGGCCGGCTACGACCTCATCAGCACCCGCACTACCCGCCTCGGAACCTTCCTGAGTTTCAGCGGCGAGCAGCGCGAGGAGGACTCAGACTGGGTCCCAGGCATCGATGACAAACTGAAAACCGGCCATCAGGAATACACCGTAGGCGCAAGCCTCAGCACGGTGGTTGGCAACGGACGCCGCATCGACGGCACCGCGGCCTACACATTCTCCAACATGATAATGCCGCTCGGCCCGCAGAACGTCAAGGGCGGCGCGAACCATGCGCGCATAGCCCTCGGCTACGACTCGTCAACGGGCTCGATGCCCTGGCGCGCAGGCGTTTCGTACGGCTACTTCGGCTTCCGTCACGACACTCCCGCCGAGGTTGTTTATTCGCGGACAAATCCCGCGCTCATCAACAACCCGACCGACAAGGTCGCTCCCGCCTCCGAGTCGCTCGTGAAACTCGACGGCGGACTCAGTTACGCCAAGGACAGTCACCGCTGGGACCTCGGAATCGGCATTGACCTGCAGCATCTGAACAGACTGGCCCGGATCTGGCCCTCGTCCGTAGTGCTAGAGACCGAAAATCCGGATTCGGAAGGCGGCATGTGGCGTGCCGTACCCACATACTGGAACGAAGGCTCGCACACCCTCTCGGTGATAAGCCTGACCCCCTCATACAATCTCGGACGCGACAAGGTAAGCCTGAGGCTCGGCGCACACGTCCAGTACACCACCGGCCCGCGCGGCAACAAATTCCGTGTCAGCCCCGACGTGAACTTGGCCTGGACTCCCTCGGCCCGCTTCGCCCTCGATGTAGACCTGACCGGCGGCGAGCGCATCAACTCGCTGGCATCGCTCTACGCCGAGTCGCCCTGGATGATACCGGCATTCAGTTACGAGCGCTCGAACCTGCCGTTCGTAATCGACGCCTCGGTGTCGTTCATACCCTTCAGGGGCTTCACCGTCCGGGCCTTCGGCGGCTTCGCGCTGGCCGACTCGTGGCTCATGCCCGAAGCCGTCGGCTACAACGAGCGGCCCCAGTACGGCTACCAGGACCTGCACGGCGCACACTACGGAGTCGAACTCGGCTACAGCCACCGCATATTCAGCCTGAAGACTTCGATCGAGGGCGCCACCTCGTCAGACGATGACGCCGAGAGCGGATACTACCTGTGGACCGACCGCGCATCCTTCGAGTTCAAGGCAAGCGCCGAGGTACGTCCCGTCAAACCCCTGAGCATCGAGCTCGGCTATCGTTTCCGCGGCGACCGCAAGGTGTTCTTCATGGAGCCCCAGTGTTTCGGCGCGATAGCATGGCTCGCCCCCGACGGTACGCATGACCTCGGGGACATCAGCGACCTTAGCCTCAACGCGACGTGGCGTTTCAACGACAGACTCTCGGTATTCGCCAACCTCGACAACCTGCTGTGCAAGCGCTACCACCTGATCTACGAAGTGCCCTCGGCACGTCTGGGCGGTCTCGTCGGCGTAACCTTCAAGTTCTGAAAAAGGCGCGGAGGGCGCGTCAGTGCTACTTTTTAGGGCGATTTATGCCGAATAACCAAATTTTTATCGTATATTTGCACGCTGAAAATTATGCCGTATGGTGTCTGCCGACTTTTTCGATAGAAAATTTCGGTCAGACGCCCTATCCAGTCGAATTCAATAATTAATCAATTCTTAACATATTTCTTAAACATGCAAAGCAAAGGAAAATTAGGCAGCATCCTGGCAGGTGTCATCGCCGTATTCCTCATTCTGGTCTGCGCATTCTATCTGTCGTTCACCTTTGTGAACAGCAGTTACGAGGACCAGGCTGAAGAGTATGCGAAGAACATCTCGAAAAATGCCGCCAATGTCGACGAAGCCTACAACGATGCCTACAAGGCATACATGGACTCGCTCGGCGAGCAGAAAGTCTATCTGGGATACACTCTCAGCGAAGTACGTAAATGGGGCGTCAACCTCGGCCTCGACCTGAAGGGCGGTATGAACGTCACCCTCGAGGTCGACATGCCCGACATGATGCGCCAGCTCGCCACCACCAAAAACGACTCGACACTCGAGAAAGCCATCTCGGCCACCGACGCCCTCGTTCAGGCCAACCCGGAACAGGACTACGTCACCGCCTTCATCGGCGAATACCGCAAGGCCAATCCGGACGCAGACCTCTCGGTCGTCTTCGAGAATACCGTCAAGAGCAACAATGACGCAAAGGCCATCCAGAACATCACCACTGCAATCAACGACGTTGTCGAGACCTCGGCCACACAGACACTGCGCAAACGTATCGACCAGTTCGGCGTCGTCTCGCCCAACATCCAGATTCTGGAAGGCAAGACCGGCCAGATCCTTCTCGAACTTCCCGGCGTGAAGGACCACGCACGTGTCACCGAACTGCTCCAGCGCTCGGCTAACCTCGAGTTCTATCTGACCTATCCCGAAGGCCAGGTCATCGGTGACCTGCAGAACGTCGTCGCTGCAGCAGCCCGCGACTCTGTCGCCTCGGGCAAGGTACTTGCCAGCGTGCTCAACGCCCATGCCAATCAGATCAACCCCGGTTACGTTATCGCCGGCTATGCAGCCAACGGAACAGAAATGAAGGCCGTCGACTCGCTTGTGGCACGCTACAGCAACCTCCTTCCCTCCGACCTCAAGCTGTGCTGGGGCGTCAAGCCCGAGGTGCAGACCGCCAAGGACGGCAAGGAAACCAAACTCGGCTATGCCCTCTACACACTGAAAACCGTTGACGGCGGTCCCGTACTCGACGGCGAGGTCGTTGTAGACGCATCGACCGACTTCGACCAGCAGGGCTTCAAGGGTCAGGAAGTGTCCATGACCATGAACTCCGAAGGCGCCCGCGCATGGGCAAACATCACCGGCAGCCACATCAACGAGGCTGTTGCCATCACCCTTGACGGCCAGGTTTACTCGGCTCCCAACGTCAACGACAAGATCGAGGGCGGCCGCTCGTCGATCACCGGCAACTTCACCGTCGAGGAGGCCAAGGACCTTGCGAACGTCCTCAAGGCCGGCAAGATGAAGGCCAAACTGAACATCATCTCCGACATGGTCATCGGCCCGTCTCTGGGTCAGCAGGCCATTGATGCCGGCATGATATCGTTTATCGTGGCACTCGTGCTCCTGATGATATTCATGTGCGCCTTCTACGGACTCATTCCCGGCCTCATCACCAACCTCTGTCTGGTGTTCAACCTGTTCTTCACATTCGGTATCCTGGCGTCGTTCCAGGCTGTACTGACCATGTCGGGTATCGCCGGTATCGTGCTTTCGCTCGGTATGGCCGTTGACGCCAACGTGCTTATCTTCGAGCGTGCCAAAGAGGAGCTCCGCGCCGGCAAGAATGTGCGCAACGCCATCTCCGACGGTTACTCGAACGCCTTCTCGGCCATCTTCGACTCGAACCTCACCTCCATCATCACAGGCGTCATCCTGATGTTCTTCGGCACAGGTCCCATCAAGGGTTTTGCCACCACCCTCATCATCGGTATCGTCTGCTCGTTCTTCACGGCAGTATACCTGAGCCGCCTGTTCTTCATCTGGGGCGCCAACTCCAAGGTGTTCCAGAACCTGACGTTCACAACCTCGCTCTCGCGCCGCATGTTCGTCAACGCCAAGATCAACTTCATCGGCCAGCGCAAGGTCTCGTTCTCGATCGTAGCCGCCCTAGTCCTGGTGTTCATCGCATCGCTGTTCGTCAAGAGCCTCAACCCCGGCATCGACTTCTCCGGCGGCCGCAACTATGTTGTCAAGTTCGAGAAGGAGGTCAACCCCGTCGAGGTCAAGGAAGCCCTCTCGCCCCTGTTCGACGGCAAGGTATCTGTAATCACCATCGAGTCGTCCAACCAGGTACGTATCTCCACCAACTACAAGATTGAGGAGAACGATGCCGCCACCGACCAGGAAATCACTGACAAACTCTATCAGGGCCTGACCAAGGGCGGATTCATCGACAAGGCTATGTCTGCCGAGGAATTCTCGACCACTGACGCCACCAAGGGCATCGTGTCATCGCAGAAGGTCGGTCCTACAGTCGCCGACGACATGAAGACCGACGCCTACATCGCCGTGACACTGGCGCTGCTGGCAATGTTCCTATACATCCTTCTCCGCTTCCGTAACGTGGCCTTCTCGCTCGGCGCACTCGCTGCCGTCGCGTTTACCGCGTTCTCCATCATCGGCTTCTACTCGTTGCTGTGGGGTGTGCTGCCCTTCGCAATGGAGATTGACCAGACGTTCATCGCGGCTATCCTGACTGTCATCGGTTATCAGATTAATGATACCGTGGTCGTGTTCGACCGCGTGCGCGAGAACATCGGTCTGTATCCCAAGCAGGATTTCTTCACCACACTGAACAAGTCGATCAACTCGACCCTGGGCCGTACCATCATGACCTCGGCATCGACCATGCTCGTTCTGCTGTGTATCTTCATCCTCGGCGGTGAGGCCATCCGCTCGTTCGTCTTCGCAATGATTCTCGGTGTCATCATCGGTACGCTGGCGACCATCTACGTTGCCTCGCCCGTTGCTTACATCGCAAACAGGATGCGTCGCAAGAACCTCGCAAAATAAGCAAAGTGATATCTAAGCAAAGAGCGTCGCTCCTATCGTGGGGCGACGCTCTTTGTTTAGATATTAGGTCAGAGTTATTAGGTGCAAAGTAAGTAAAAAGTCAGAGTGACAGGCTGCTAAGCAATCAATTCTTGCTTCACAACTTGTGACTCTGACTTATGACTTATGGTAATTCTGACCTTTACTTATGTTACTTCGTAACTTGTAACTATGACTTAAGACTTAGTAGCGTGTGAGGGCGAGGGCGGTGATGAAGTCGGCGAAGTCGGGATGGTTGGTTACCATTGACTCGAGGACCTGGCTTTCGTTCCATGTCTGCGGGGAGGCGGGACCGTCGTTGGCGCGGACATGGAAGGTGATCATGTCGTTGGAGAGGGCTTCGCTGATGTGGGTGAGAATCTCGTCCATGCGGTTGTTCAGTTCGTCAACCTGTATGTCGTTGTCGACGATGACCTGATAGGTTGCCTGCTCGACTTTCTGATCCTCAGGAATGTCGGAGGCGGGACGGCAGGAGCGCATGGTGTTTATGAGAACGTGCTCAGTGGGATGTGTGTCTATAAAGGTCTGCCACGCCTTCATGAGGTCCTGGAATGTGAATGGATTTTTCCGCGTCTTGCGCTGCAAGGTGCGGGTCTCCTGCTTGCTGTCGTTGGGAACGGAGTGGATGGAAAGCGAGGGCATGCGCAGGCTGGTGCGCAGGGTGACGGGTCTACCGGGCACGGTAGCGGAAGGAGAGAGTGCTGTGTGTGCGTAGGCAGGGCGCGATGGCTCGGCGGACTTGAGTGGAGGATTGGGCGCGGAATATGTGGCCGCTGGCCGATGTGGCGCGGCCTGGACCTGCGGGGACTGCTGTTGAGTAGCCGGAGGAGGTGTGGTCTGGAATGCGGCGATGGGTTTCAGTTGCCCCTCGGCGTCATCGCCGTGGTCGAGGGGCTGAGTAGTTGGCAGAGTTTGATGAGCGTGAGTTCGATCAAAAACTGTTTGTTTGATGCCGTGCGGTAGTTGAGGTCGGCGTCGTTGAGCAGCGACATGGCCCTGTAGAAGAACTGTGGCGGGAGTTTGGCGCCACGCTCGGCCATTGAGGCACGGACATCGTCGGAGGCCTCAAGAAGTCCTATCGTGGCGGGGTCACGCGCAACCATAAGGTCACGTATGTACTGGGCGAGTCCGTTGATGAAGAAGAGCGAGTCGAAGCCTTTGTCGCGGATCTCCTGATAGGTGACGAGGGCCTTGGTGACGTCCTCGGCGGCGAATGCGTCGATAAGAGCGTCGAAGTAGGAGTTGTCGAGGACGTTGAGGTTCTCGATGGTCGAGGCGTAGGTGATGTTTCCGCGGGATGAGGCGGCGACCTGGTCGAAGATGGAAAGGGCGTCGCGCATGGCGCCGTCGGCATGGCGGGCGATAACGCCGAGGGCGGAGTCCTCGGCCGTGATATTCTCGTTCGAGGCCACATAACGCAGATGGTCGACCATGTCGGAAATGGTTATGCGGTTGAAGTCGAATATCTGGCAGCGCGAGAGGATGGTCGGGATAATCTTGTGCTTCTCGGTTGTGGCGAGGATGAAGATGACGTAGGACGGCGGTTCCTCGAGGGTTTTGAGGAAGGCGTTGAAGGCCGCGGAGGAGAGCATGTGCACCTCGTCGATGATGAATACGCGGTAGCGGCCGTCGGTGGGCTGGACCTGGACCTGCTCGATGAGGGAGCGCATGTCCTCGATGCCGTTGTGTGACGCGGCGTCGAGTTCGATGATGTTCATCGAGCGGTTCTCGTTGAAGTTCCGGCATGAGTCGCACTGGTTGCACGCCTCGCCGTCGGGAGTGCGGTTGAGACAGTTGATTGTCTTGGCGAAGATGCGCGCGCACGAAGTCTTGCCGACGCCCCGCGAGCCGCAGAAGAGGTATGCGTGGGCGAGGCGGTCCTGGGCTATAGAGTTCTTGAGGGTCGCTGTCAGTGCTTTCTGTCCGACGACAGAGGAGAAAGTCGATGGGCGGTATTTACGCGCCGAAACTATGTACTGGTCCAATTTAGTATATTTATATAAGAGTGGAGAGGAGAGGTAAATTGTAATAAAGGCCGGAGAATACTGAATCGGGAATTACGGTTCAGAGTTCGAGGTCGCCGTTGATTTCCTCGTGCCAGGGGAGACCCTGTACGGCGAGTTGGCTTAGGAATGGATCGGGATCGAATTCCTCGACGTTGTGGACGCCGGGTTTCACCCACTTGCCGGTGAGGAACATCATGGCGCCGGTCATGGCGGGAACGCCGGTGGTGTACGAGACGGCCTGTGTGCCTGTCTCCTTGAATGCTTCCTCGTGCGAGCAGTTGTTGTAGATGTAGTAGGTCATGGGTTTGCCTTCCTTGTCGAGACCGGAGATGCGGCAGCCGATGGAGGTGAAGCCGTGGTAGTTCTGGCCGAGGTCCTGGGGATTGGGCAGGACGGCCTTGAGGAACTGGAGGGGAACGATTTTCTGGCCGTTGTATTCGATTTCGTCGATGCGGGCCATGCCGATGTTCTGGATTACGCGGAGGTGTGTGAGGTATTCCTGGCCGAAGGTCATCCAGAAGCGTGCGCGCTTGATGGTGGGGAAGTTGAGGACGAGGCTCTCGAGTTCCTCATGATAGAGGAGGTAGGAGTCGCGCGGACCGATGCCGGGGTAGGTGAGTGAGCGGTGGAACTCGAGGGGTTCGGTTACGACCCACTTGCCTTCCTCGTAGTAGCGTCCGTTTTGGGTTATCTCGCGGATGTTGATCTCGGGGTTGAAGTTGGTGGCGAAGGCCTTGCCGTGGTCACCGGCGTTGCAGTCGACGATGTCGAGGGTCTCCATGGCGGAGAAATAGTGCTTGGCGGCATAGGCTGTGAAGACGCCGGAGACTCCGGGGTCGAAGCCGCAGCCGAGGATGGCTGTCAGGCCGGCCTTCTCGAAGCGCTCGCGGTAGGCCCACTGCCATGAGTACTCGAAGTGGGCGACGTCCTTGGGCTCGTAGTTGGCGGTGTCAAGGTAGTTCACGCCGCAGACGAGGCAGGCGTCCATGATGGTGAGGTCCTGGTAGGGCAGGGCGACGTTGATGACCATGTCGGGTTTGTGACGGCGGAAGAGGGCGACGATGTCGTCGACATTGTCGGCGTCGACCGTGTCGGTTGTGACCCATGGCTTGCCGATGGCCTTGGCAACGGCGTCGCATTTGGAACGTGTGCGCGAGGCGATGACGATTTCGGTGAAGACGTCGTGGTTCTGGGCACATTTGTGAGCGACGACGGTACCGACGCCGCCGCAACCGATGATAACTACTTTTGACATTTCGGGTTCAGTATTTTTGTGGTGTTAATATTATCGTTTGTGGTATCATTTCGGGACTTGACCGGACCGGGGTCAGTCGAGGTGGTATTCCTTGATCTTGCGGTAGAGGGTGCGCTCGGAGATGTTGAGCTCGCGCGCGGCATCCTTGCGGACGCCATTGTTGCGCTCGAGGGCCTTGCGTATGAGTTCGCGCTCGTTGTCGCTGATGGAGAGGGTCGGCATGGATGCGGAAGGGGTCTCGGCGACGGGGGACTCGACCGGTGTCTGCTCGTCGGGAAAGGCTTCCTCGGCGGGAGAGAAGTCAGAGTCGACGGGGTTGTCGATGAGGTCGACTGTGACGGGGAGACGGCGCTGGGCGAGCGGGGTGTGCTCGTCGTGCTCGATGCGCGAGGCGAGGGCGTCAAGGCGTGAGGAAATCTGGTCGAGGCGTCCGCGCAGGTTGAATATCATGTTGAAAAGAATGTCGCGCTCGCGGTCGTAGGAGTGGACGGAACTTCCCTGACGCTCGGGAACGGAGCCCTGGACTGTCGGCAGGGTGGCCGTTGTCGGGAGATATGATTCGAGAGCCTCGGGGGAAATCTCGCCTCCGGCGTCGAAGAGAGCCAACTGGTCGACGACATTCTTCAACTGGCGGACGTTGCCGGGCCAGCGGTAGCGCTCCATCAGGACGAAGGCCTCGGGCGAGAAGGTAACGGGCGGGGTGCGGTAGGTCTCCGAGAAGTCGGAGGCGAACTTGCGGGCCAGCAGGCGGATGTCGCTGCCTCGGTAGCGCAGCGGGGGGATGGTGATCTGCACGGTCGAGAGGCGGTAGTAGAGGTCCTCGCGGAAGCGGCCTTCGGCGATGGCACGTCGCAGGTCGACGTTTGTGGCGGCGACGATGCGGATGTTGGTCTTCTGGACGTTGGACGAGCCTACCTTCATGAACTCGCCGGTCTCGAGGACGCGGAGCAGTCGCGCCTGGGTGGTCATTGGGAGTTCGGCGACCTCGTCGAGGAAGATGGTGCCGCCGTCGGCCTCCTCGAAGTAGCCCTTGCGCGAGGCGATGGCTCCGGTGAACGAGCCTTTCTCGTGGCCGAAGAGTTCGGAGTCGATTGTGCCCTCGGGGATGGCGCCGCAGTTGACAGCGATGTATCGGGCGTGCTTGCGGGGGGAGTAGGCGTGGATTATCTTAGGAAAAAACTCCTTGCCTGTGCCGCTTTCGCCGGTGACGAGCACCGAGAGGTCGATGGGCGCGACACGGATGGCACGCCTGACGGCGGCAACGAGTGCCGGGGCGTTGCCTACGATTCCGAAGCGCATCTTGGCCTGCTGTACCTCGGGGGTGAGGTCGGCGGCAGGTCCGGAGGGCATTGTATTGGGGAGATTTTTCATTGGCGTGGGTTGTTGGAGAGAGTAATTACTTGCGGTCGCGGAGGGCGTAGGTGCGCGACTTGAGGAACTCGCCGAGTTCGTCGGTCGAGCCGGAGTGGGCGCGCTGTTCCTCGACGGATATGGGGTCGCCTACGGAGACGTGGAGGGTCTTGTGGGTCTTGCGCCAGACCTCGGAGGGCAGTCGCAGGGTGCGCAACTGCCAGCAGACGATGCCGAGGAAGTTGAAGAACCAGGAGTTCGAGCCGTGGAAGTAGATGGGTATTACCGGGACCTTGAGTTTCTGGATGAGGCGGATGACCGAGTCCTGCCACTTGCGGTCGACGAGGTGTCCGCGCCAGTTGACCTTGGAGACGGCGCCGGCGGGGAAGAAACCGAGGGGATGGCCCGCGCGGACATGCTCGATGCACTGCTTGATGCCAATCATCGAGACGGCCTTCTTGGCGGGGTCGTCGGAGGCGAGGGCGTCAACCTTGATGAAGTTGGGGTTCATCGCGGTGATGCGGCCGAGAATCATGTTTACCATGACCTTGTAGTCGGTGCGGTAGCGTGTGACGATGTCGATGAGCATGATGCCGTCGAGTGCGCCGAAGGGATGGTTGCTGACGGTGATGAAGGCTCCTTCGGGCAGGTTCTCGAGGACCTCGAGGCCGTCGATGCGCTCGGTGATGTCGAATTCCTTTATAAGGGAGTGGGTGAACTCGGGGCCGGGGGTGTCGAAGTATTTGGAGTGGACGGCGTTGACCTTGTCGACCGAGAGCCAGTGGAGCAGGCGGTTGACGAGTTTCTCGTGACCTTTTAGGCGGGGAACCATGGCGATCACGTCCCCGGAATCGAGGACGGTACGTTTGACTGGTGCCTTTGCGGAGTCTTTATTTTCGGTATTGTCAGACATAAGATTCTTAATGAAAAAAAGCCCCGAAGCGCGTTGACTTCGGAGCTTGGGCGCTTCAAGATGGACTCGAACCAACGACCCTCTGATTAACAGTCAGATGCTCTAACCGACTGAGCTATTGAAGCATTCAGAAATGTGATAATTTTTTTCGGGAGACAAAGTCTCGGGAGATAAGCGCTTCAAGATGGACTCGAACCAACGACCCTCTGATTAACAGTCAGATGCTCTAACCGACTGAGCTATTGAAGCATTCAGAAATGTGATAATTTTTTTCGGGAGACAAAGTCTCGGGAGATAAGCGCTTCAAGATGGACTCGAACCAACGACCCTCTGATTAACAGTCAGATGCTCTA
>CALKRW010000040.1 GCA_937989585.1 uncultured Porphyromonadaceae bacterium
TCGAATTGGAAATATCCCCCAATCTAACCCATTCCCAGGAGGCGGGGATGTCGAAGGGTGGTTGGAAATCCTGCTGACAATGGGATTTATCGGAAGGTTTCTTGGCTTTGGGGCGCTTGATTTTGCCTTCTTTGATTAGGCGCTCTTTTTCGGCCCGAATTCTCTCAAGAAGGACTGATGCTGGTTCATCATTTGGATCCTGAGGAACCAATTTCCCTCGGATTGCCAAGTCAAGTATGCGTTGACGAAGTTTCTGGGTATCTATCATTATCGATTTTTATTCGGGTAGTTGGGAGAGCAATTCCTGAAGTTTAGCAACGGCAGAGGCAATTTTGTCGCTGCTTGATTTAATATCGGCCATAAGTTCGGAGAGTGGGCGGTTGTCGGTGTCCTCAATCTTCATCCAGGTGATGTCGAGCGATGTCTTGTCACGATTCAGCAGATTCTCGACGGAATACTTGCGCCAGCGACCGTTCGGTTCTGTTTCGGCATTGTATGTCTCTTTACGGGCATTAATATTATCTGGATTATAGCACGTTACAAAATCATCGAGATGCCGTCGCTCCAACTTATTGTTGGCAAGAGTATGTTTCACACCCGTGCGATAATCATAATACCACACGTCTTTTGTGGGCGTTCCCTTTATGAAAAACAACACATTAGCCTTTACGCCCTGGGCATAGAAAATGCCTGTCGGAAGTCGAAGAATGGTATGAAGGTTGAAGTCAGTGAGAAGTTTTCGGCGAATAGTTTCCCCAGAGGCTTCAAACAACACATTATCAGGCAACACCACAGCAGCACGGCCACCGTTACGGAGCGACACCATTATGTGCTGAAGGAAGTTGAGTTGATTATTTTTGGTTTCAGTGATGAAGTCGTCACGCTGTATATCGACCGATCCGGCGGGGCGAGTACCAAACGGCGGGTTTGCGAGAATTACATCGAATAGTTTTTCCGGCTGTTTTTCGAGTGAATCGGCGCATACAATGGGACTGCGGTCTGTGCCAATGCCATGCAGATAGAGGTTCATTGAAGCGAGAGTGACAACCAACGCAGTATTATCAGTTCCGCTCAACGCTTCATTGCGCAGAAATCCGCGTTTCTCTTTGTCCTGACTCTGACACTTCATATAGTCGAAGGCAGCGAGCAGGAAACCGCCGGTTCCGCATGCCGGGTCGCAGACGGTTTCGGTGATCTGGGGCCGTGTACAGTCAACCATCGCCTTAATCAGTGGACGTGGAGTGAAATATTGGCCGGCTCCGCTCTTTTTATCCTGACCGTTGCGCTCCAAAATACTTTCATATATAGCACCCTTGACATCACCTTCAAGCAGCCAGTCTTCTTCGTCAATCATCGTGATGACCTTCTTCAGATAGACAGGCTTGTCAATCTTATTCTGTGCTTTCGTGAAGATAGTGCCGATAAGATTGTCCTGACGGCTAAGCACGTCGAGGGTGTCCTCATATTGCTTTAAAAGGTCTGTGCCGTCAAGTGCAATAAGTTCTTCCCACTGATAACCTTCAGGAATTGCCGATTCTTCTCCAAGATCGCGATTCTCCTTATCCATTTTGAGGAAGAGAAGGTATGTCAACTGAGTGATGTAATCAGTAAATCCTACGCCTTGTCCCGAGAGAGTCGTAGCGAGGGTCCAGACTTTTTTAGTTATTGATTGCTCTGTATTGTTTGCCATGTTATGCGACATTTCGATGATAAATTATGAATCCGGCAAGAGAAAGGAGGTCCTGATTCGCTTCATTGATATTGCCAAATGCCTTGACAAGTTGTGCAGCCTGCGACTTATCCTCTTCACGGATATCCTTTATAGTGACGGCGCCGTTGGATGCGATGTATCTAACCACCTGCTTTATCACCTCAATCTGTTTGTCGGTGATATTTCGCTGGAGTTGACCATACCAAAGGTTAAAATACTGGTTGGCAGAAGCGCAAAGAGAGTCAAGTCGGTCTATCTGACCGAGCGCGTACCTTACCAACTGAATAATATTCGTAAGAGCCTCCTTCTCCTCCTGTGTAGAACGTAGTTTTACTTTCTCTCTGTCAAGAAGTGAGTAGCAGTTCCAGAGTTGAGAAACATTGAACTGAGCGTTCGCCCTGAGAAGATGAATGCTGAGATCTCGTAGCATGGCATATGTCAACCGTTCTCCAGAATTATTATAGATAATTCTCAAAGCCTCAATCTCATCGGCATGAGTCTTGCAGTATTTTTCAAAAGCGGATGTTGTTTCCTGTGCCTCCTCGATTGAAAATCCTTTTGATATTAGGGAGTCCTCTCCCGGCATCAAAGTCTTAATAAATCCGGCATTGATGGTGAGCAAAAATTCCCTGGCGTCGGGATTGTTTGCCAAAGGAGCGAAAAGACATTTACGTTCCAGATTGGGAGCATTGACATCATTGTATGGTGGCAGTACGGGTGTCGTTTTGGGGTCAATAGCCATAAACATCCGCTCCGATAGGTCAGCCATAGTAATTCCGTGAGTCAACTCGCTAAATTCTTTACGTTGTCCTTCAGTGCATTTGGCAGAAATACGTGCCAACCGAGCCGCCAAGAGTTTGAAATATCCGTCGGGAAGTTCGCCATGAGTCATTCGTTCAAGGAGTTTCTTTAATGTGATGACCTCAATGGGTCCTTCTTCTCCCGTGGTCGGATAAGTTTTCACGGATTCCGTTACACCGACCGCATCGACAAGAAAGAAACAATCCTTACTGAAAGCATTGGGAGTAACGTTGCGTAGAACATCATCGCCAATAGTTCGTGTGCCTCGACCTTTCATCTGGATATAAAGTGGCTCGGAACGCACATCGCGCATAAAGATGAGAACTTCAAGGGGCTTTACATCTGTTCCAGTAGCAACGAGCGTACATGTTACCGCAATGCGGAATTCTTTATCGTTTCGGAATGAGCGGATAAGAGCGTCACTGTCACCAGAGGAATAAGTAATTTTCTGGACGTATTTCTCATCATCTTCTTTACCGAAAACCTCTTTCGCAATCTTGACGATATTATTGGCGTGGGCCTCGTTTAGAGCAAAAATCAGTGTTTTCGGCAGATAATCAAAGTTTTCTTCTCGCTGTGGCTCTATAAACATTTCAGAAAAAACAGCATCCTTATATGTCTGAAGAATGAGTTTAATCTGCGCCGGATTGATAATAGAGCGGTTTAATTCCTCCTTTGTATAGTTTTGAGTTTCCCGATTGGTAATAGTCTCAATTTTGCCGGTGTAACGTGTTACCTGACGCAATTTGTCTCCGACACGTATTGCGCCACCGTTTTCTGTCTCCTGAGTCTTAATGCGATAGATTCGGGCACCTACGTTGACGCCATCGACAATCGATTTTTCAAGAGTATAGTTTACAACTATATTGTTATTAAAGAATGCCTTGGTTTCCGGAATCGGAGTTGCTGTAAGTCCAATCAGCCGAGCCGTATTGAAATATTCCAATACTTTCTTCCAATTGCCATAGATGGAACGATGACTTTCATCTATGATTATTAGGTCGAAATAATCCTGAGGCAACGCCGGATTGGGAGGGAGTATTATTTCTTCTTCCGGTTCTGCTCCTTCGTCATCATCGTTATCACTTGTGATAGGTTCGCCTTTCAGGAAAGCAAAAAGGCGTTGAATGGTTGAAATGATAACGCTGGCGTCTTTGGGAATTGTTGCAGTTGTCAAACGCGACACTCCAAAGATTGTATTGAATGGGTCCCCATTCTCTGTAAGACGATACGTGCCGAATTCTCCTTCTGCTTGTTTGCCAAGATTGTTGCGGTCGACAAGGAAAAGAACCCTTCGCATTTTAGCGTAATTCAGGAAACGATAGGCTACGGTTACGGCAGTATATGTCTTTCCTGCGCCAGTCGCCAATACCATCAATGCACGATTCTGACCGGTACGGAACGATTTTTCAAGTTCGGTAATTGCTTCATATTGACAGTTACGGAGGCCACGTTTCCTGACAACAGGCAGCCCGGCGAACTGGTCTTCGATGCTCAGCATCTTTACAATTTCTTTCGGAGAATGTATGCGATTGATTTCATCGTACCGAGCGTCGTCATTCTTTTGATTTTTGAACAAAACTAACTCTCCGTTAGAAAGATACACAAGTGGCAAGGGATTGGAATATGTCTGATAGCATTTAGGAACAGAACGTGTATAATGTTCCGCCTGTTCTGCCACGTGGTCAGATGTAATATCAACTTCCTTTCGTTTGGCCTCAAGTACTCCCACTGCCTTACCGTTGATGAAAAGGAAATAATCCGCTTCAAGATTGTTTTCGAGCAGTCCTTCGCGTATGGCAACCGCCGTAGATGTCGGGGTATAATGGTCGCGGTCGGTAACTTCCCAACCTGCGTCTTCAAACCATCGGTCAATTTTGACCCTTGCTTTTTCTTCCGGAGTCATGTTCCTGTAATGTTATATTATCGGAAGTTATTGTTCAAAAAAAAATATCGCATCAATTTTGCCATTGGGTTTTGATTGCGAGTTATGCAAATTTAGTGATTAATTCAAATATGGCAATGAAATATGTGGGAAAGATGGGGGCATAGGAGCGGTGTCCAAATCTGTGGGGAAAATCTGGATGTCGGAGTGGGGGGGTAATGTGCCGGAGAGTGGGGATGTTGGGTAGGGACTAGGGAGGTTTGTGGGATGCGAAGATGTCTCGGGGCATTGCCGTATTGGGGGAGTAGAAGATGTCGAGGGGCATTTTCTGGTTGGGGGATTGCGGATGGTGGGCCGGGCAGGCGAAACTGTCGCGGGTCGGGGATTTTTTGCCGCCGTGGGGATCGGGGTGGGACGTGCCGGTTGTCAGGCGGCAGCGTTGGGGGATGGGTATGGGGAGCGGGATCAGACGGAGTCTGAAACGGGTTGTGTCAAGGGGTGTCTTCGAGTATGTCGAACTCGGGATGTAGAGGGGCCGTTGGAACGGGAGGGTTTCGAGCAAGGTGGTTTGGGCTCTGTCGATCTGGAGTCGTTTCTGTTGATAGTAGAGTTTTACGGCGGCAATTTTTGCCCGGATTGCGGCGATTCGGGATTTCCAGTAGTCTATGGCAACATCGAAGTTCTCGTTCGCGTTGACGACAGTACGCAGGAGTCTGTCTCCATGGTCCTTCAGGTCGCGGAGCCGGTCGGAGTTCACACGATGAAGGTTGTGCAGTTGGGAGATGGCGGAGCCGAGGCCGCAACTTCGCGATCTGAGTGCGTCCACCTGATCGAGAATCTGCAGGCCTATGTCGGGCGCTGAACCCCACATGGATCTGTGAATGACTGTACTGTCGTTGTTGAAAAACATTGTTGGTGTTTTTTTTAGAAAAAGAATGAGGGTTTATGAGTTGCCTGAGGGAGAGGATAAGTCTTATAGGTTGGGTGATTGATGGGTGGTTTGGGTGTTATGGGATGTTTGGGATGATTGGGATTAAACGATTAGTAATAAAGGTTTTTGGGAGATTAAGGCGGCAGGATGCCGCCATTCCATTATTTATTAAACGCGCGATAAAGGTTATGCAAAGGTACAACATTTGGAGGTTAATGTCAATACTTAATTGAAGATTTAACGTTTTTATATTAAATAGGACGGTATTTGTTAAATAGCGTCAGTGCGGGTTGCTATTATAGCCATTTTCTCTATCTGATAGTATTTCTATAATTTATAACGGTATTCCGTTGTAGTTCATATAAAAATGACTACATTTGCCATAATGTATTAAGTAACAGAAAAACATGAAGCCAATAACTATTCTCGATAAAGACTATCTCGCATGGTTACAGACCCTATGTAACAGGTATCGTATAAGTCAGATTAAGGCTGCTGTCAAAGTCAATCAGGAGATGCTGCGTTACTATTGGCTTTTAGGAAAGGATATTGCTGAACGAGATGATGAAAACAAATATGGCTCGTCGTTTTATACCACACTAAGCCGGGACTTAAGGAAACGTATGCCTGGTGCAACAGGATTATCTGCATCATCCATCCGCTATGCCAAGAGGTTCTATCTACTTTATAATAAGGAAATTGAAAATCCTCAGCAAGTTGCTGAAGATTTTAGAGACGAAGAAGTACAAGAGCATTCGGGAACAAATTTTCAGCAGGTTGCTGAAAGTTTACAATCTCCAATATTCAATGTGCCTTGGGGACACCATATACTGTTGATAGACAGATTTTCTAACGCTCCACAAAAGGCATTGTTCTTTATAAATCAGATTGTGTCAAATGGATGGAGTAGAGATATGCTTCGAAATTTTATTGACACCGATTTATATGAACGTCAAGGCAAAGCGTTGACCAATTTCAAACGCACACTACCAGATGTCACAAGTGAGTTGGCACAAGAATTGACCAAAGACCCATATGACTTTGCGTTCACAGGCATAACAACAAAATATAATGAAAAGGTACTCAAAGATGCGCTGCTGAATAATATCACACAGTTCCTAATCGAACTTGGGACCGGTTTTGCGTATGTCGGGCGTGAATACAGGTTACAGATAGGGCAGACTGAGAAGTTCATAGACCTATTATTCTATAACCTGAATTTATCGGCATATGTTGTCGTGGAGGTAAAAATCGGCAAATTTGATTTTGCAGATGCCGGTCAACTTGGGGGATATGTTGTTGCCTGCAATCATATTCTTCGAAAAGAAGGTCGGGACAATCCGACCATAGGAATTCTGATCTGTAAGGAAAAAGACAATCTTGTTGCTCAATATGCCCTTGAAGCAAGTAGTCTGCCTTTGGGAATTTCAGAGTATGACCTTGCACGCCTATATCCTGAAAAAGTTGAAGGCACAATCCCAACAATAGACGAACTGGAAAAAGGGATATTATCCGGGGAAAATAACCCAGAGTAAATTTTTAAGTAAAAATCCCGCGGCACGGGGTGGTGGCGCGGGATGGAGGGGACGGGGGAGGGTTCGGGATTAGTTGGCGGGGCCTTCGGGGAGGAAGGTGACGTTGCGGAGGGTGAGGTCGGCGGTGGCGGTGTCGATTTTGGCGGGGGCTTTGCGCCAGACGAAGGTGGAGTTGGAGATGTTGATGTCGTAGACACAGCGCAGGCCGGGGAGTCCGCTTGCCTTGATGCCGGTGTCGCATCCACGGCAGATGACGTCGGAGATGTGTATGTCCTGGAACTCGGGGATGAATTTTGCCTTCTTTGTGTCAGGTTCGTTGCGGACGTCGGCATAGGTACACTCGAAGATTATGGCCTCGTGCTGGATGTCGCTCATAACGATGTCGCTGACCCATACGTCCTCGGTCTTTCCGCCGCGGCCTATGGCGCTCTTGAAGCGCAGACCGGTGTCGGAGCCGGACATGCGGCAGTCCTTGCATACGATTCGGCGCATGCCGCAGACGTCGTTACTGCCGATGACGAATCCGCCGTGACAGTGAAACGCGGTGGAGTTGCGTATGAGTATGTCCTCGCAACCACGGACCTTTGTGCCTTCCCTGGCCTCGCTGCTCTTGAGGCAGTAGCCGTCGTCACCACCGTCGACCGTGGTGTTGACAATTAGGACGCAGTGGCAGTCGGTGAGGTCGATGGAGTCGGCGTTCTGGGCATTCCAGGGGGCGCGGACAGTGATGCCGTCGATGATGACGTTCACGGAGTGGTAGGGATGGACATGGAAGCGGGGTGAGTTCTGGAAGGTGACACCTCGCAGGAGTATGCCGTCGCAACCGGATGCCCAAAAGAGGTCGTTGCGCATACGTTCCTCTTTCTCGGGGGTTGCGGCTATGTCCTTGTAGCCGTAGACATTCTGCCATGGGAACCACTGGGTGCCGTTCTCGCGAAGGACGCCGCCTGTCTCGCGGAAACGGTTCCATTCGACGTCACTGACCTTGGCGCGCTTGACATATCGCCAAGCGGCACCTGAACCGTCGATGATGCCCTCGCCGGTTATGCCGACATTGGTACATTCGACGGCACGGATGCAGGGCAATGCACGTCCTGAAATCCAGACCTCACCAGCGTACAGAGTCTTGTCGGGAGAGAACTGTACGATAGCGTTCTTGTCAAGATTGAGACAGATGTTGCTTTTAAGTTCTATCGGACCTGTAAGCCAGACTCCTGCCGGGACCTGTAGTATTCCCCCACCCTGGGCCTCGAGCGCGGCGATAGCGTCAGCGAAAGCACGGGTGTTGAGCGTCACGGCATCGCCCTTTGCTCCGAAATCGGTGAGGATCACAGTTCGGTCGGGAAAGACAATCTCGCGGACAGGCTTGACTTCTGTCGGCAGGTTCTTGTAATAGTCTCCGTAAGCCGAGCCTTGGGCAAACAGTGCTGCCATAACGAGCATTACCGGGAACATAAACATTCGGCGAATAAAGACCATAGGATTCTTTGTTCTCATATCATCAAGTATTTTTAGGATTAGTCTAACGCTGGTAATTTTTCGCACGCAAATTTAACTAAAAACGACGATATTTTCCGTCGGGTTACAAGAATATCGCGGTTTTTGCCTACTTTTGTGACATACATCCAATCCTTATTATCAGTATGAGACATTTCCTGACTTTATTTTTTGCCTTTGTTGCCCTTATGTCTTTCGGTGAGAACTATCCCTCGCGCTCAGACGCGCTATGGGTGACAGTCCCCGACCATACGGACTGGCTATACAGTAACGGCGATTCGGCCATAATCACTGTCTCGCTATACGAGTACGGCATTCCCGCCGCAGGGCGCGAGGTGACATTCTCAATCGGGCCGGACATGCTCGCGGCCGATACCGCCGGAACCGTCACTCTCGACTCAAAGGGACAGGCTTCAATAAACATAGGTACGATGCTTAAGCCAGGGTTCCGTGACCTGCGCCTCTCGGCAAACGTCGCCGGAGCAGAATCACGCCACCACATCAAGGTGGGTTTCTCACCGGAGAAACTCATACCTTTCACCGGCGAGCCGAAGGATTTCGACTCGTTCTGGGAAGAGGCCCTGAAACGCGACGCAAAATTCCCGTTGAAATACACCATCGAGCCGTCCGCGCGTTACACTACCGACAAGATGGACGCATATCTTGTCAGGATGGAACTTCCCGGGCCGTGGGTAAAGGCGATGTACGGATATCTCTTCATCCCGAAGGAACACGGCAAGCATCCCGCCGTGCTGAATCCGCCTGGGGCAGGCGTAAAGACCATAAAAAATCCGCTGAACAACCGCTACTACGGCGAGAACGGCATGATACGCCTTGAGACCGAGATTCACGGATGCCATCCGGAGATGTCCGAAGAGGAGTTCGCGCTCGAACGCAAGCGCAGGGGCGACTATCTGTCGACAGGGCTTGACGACCCGCACAACTACTATATGCTCGACGTGTATCTGGGATGCCGTCGCTGGCTCGACTTCCTGACCCAACTTCCGGAATGGGACGGCCGAAACCTGTTCGTGCAAGGCTCAAGCCAGGGCGGTGCGCTGGCTATCGTCACCGCGGCTCTCGACCCGCGCGTAAAGGCCTGTGTTGCCAATCATCCGGCCCTGTCGGACATGAACGGTTATCTCGGAGACAAGGCCGGCGGCTATCCCCACCACTGGCGCAAGAATCCTTCGGAAGCGACACCAGAGGCCATACGCACACTTGAATACTACGACGTTGTGAATTTCGCGAAACGCCTGAAGTGTCCCGTGCGCATGAGCTGGGGCTTCAACGACGTAACATGCCCGCCGACCACAAGTTACGAGGTCTATAATCTCATCACTGCGCCCAAAGAAGTTCTGCTGACGCCCATCAACGAGCACTGGACCACTGCAACAACGGGGCAGAGCCATTTCAGGTGGCTAAAGGGGTTTTGTAAGTAATATGACGAAAAAAGGTCACCGAAATTCGGTGACCTTGCTTTGTGAACCGCCTGGGGTTCGAACCCAGGACCCCATCCTTAAAAGGGATGTGCTCTACCTGCTGAGCTAGCGAATCATTCTGTGTGTTACTTCTGTAATGCAAAGATAGTGATTAATTTTTTATTGTGCAAGTATTGATTGTGTTTTTATTTGCTTTTCATTCGGAAAAACATATATATTATAGCAGATTATAGTTGATAATCAATACATTCAAAAAATAGCTTTTTAGAAAATCTAAATAATATTGATTATCATTTTTCGGATTTATGTAAATCGTTGTCGTTCCATAGTATTGCAATAGCATTTATCTTTATTGATTACCACAACAGGAAGTAAACCTTTTTCTCGATCATAAATGCGTTGTGACGTTTTCATTACCATATAACGATGATAGCTGTCTACAATTTCATATAGATCTTTTTCTTCAATGTGATAACAAACGC
>CALKRW010000041.1 GCA_937989585.1 uncultured Porphyromonadaceae bacterium
CTCTTGTTAAGAGATACTTAACTGATAAGCCAGTCCACTTTTCGGAAGTTTGGCAGGATGCTGTTCCTATGTTGTTGACTAATAAAGAATTGCATTTTGCCAGGCCAGATGGAGGAATATCCCGTAGCGGAAGAATGGCATCCGAGTCACAGACAGAGACACCTCGCTGGTTCGTGCTGAACCACATAGGCCCCGCCTTTCAGGACATGGCCCGCAAGGCCGTGGACAGGTTCAACACGGCCTGTAGATCCGGCCTCGAGTTATTCGCGCCGACCTATGTGGTGCGCGAGGAGAGGAACGGCGAGGTGCGCATGCGCACCGTCAGCCTGACGTTCCACTATGTCTTCGTCCGCGGCACGCTTCCCGAGGTCAAGGACCTGTGCTCGCAGAGCAACGGCTTCTCGTTCCTAATCGACCACGGCAACCCCGGGAGACGGTACGCCACGGTATCCGACCGCGACATGGACGGCTTCAGGACTGTCGCCCGCGCCTACCGCAACTGCCTGCCCTACTTCCCGCTCGACGGCATCGACCTCGAGGAGGGTGACCTCGTCGAGGTTGTCAACGGCGACTTTCCCGGTCTTGTCGGCACCTATATGCCACGTGCAGGAAGCAACGCCGGCAACATCGTTCTCAACGTGTACAACAATGTTGGGACCATAGCCTTCAACGTCCGCGCCACCGACGTGCGCGTTCTCGAGTTCTCGCGGCGCTCTACCCGCGCCAACGACCAGATCGACGCCTTCGTCCCCCATCTCCTTGAGGCCCTGCGCCACTACCACGACGACACGCCCCTTCCCGCGGGCCTGATCGCCCGTCTGACGGTCTTCCGCAGCCGCATGGGGGTGGTCCGCCTGAACAACCGCAAGGTCGACGCGCGCCTCCAGGCCCTTCTCTACGCCGCCGGCACAATCCTTGGTGACACCGGGGCCGCGACCGAGGCCCGCAGCCGTCTCGACACCCTCCTTCCCTCGGTGACCAGCGAGTGGACCCGCGCCATGATAACCCTTGTCATCAGCGTCCTGACGGGCGACATCGCCACGCTAGCCGCCACCCGGGCCCGTCTCGCCGTCCCCACTTCCCGCGCCCAGCGCGCCCTCCTCGCCGAATACACACACTACACAGCGAAGGTTGTGGCCGAATAGGCTTAACGACTCAACCTTCGCATCCAGTCCAGACATATGGAAAAGAAATACAATATCGCCGTGGCCGGCACTGGCTATGTCGGCCTCAGCATCGCGACCCTTCTCGCCCAGCACAACCACGTGACCGCTGTTGACGTGATTCCCGAAAAGGTAGAACTAATCAACAACCGCAAGTCGCCTATTCAGGACGAGTATATCGAGAAATACCTTGCCGAGAAACCGCTTGACCTGACATCCACTCTTGACGGCGCCTCCGCTTACAGGGACGCAGACTTCGTTGTCATCGCCGCCCCGACCAACTACGACCCGGTCAGGAATTTCTTCGACACCCACTGCATTGAGGACGTGATCGACCTCGTGCTGAGCGTGAATCCCGGTGCCGTGATGGTCATCAAGTCGACCATTCCTGTAGGATATTGCCGCTCGCTATATGTGAAATACGCCGCACGTGGTGTCAGGGAGTTCAACCTCCTGTTCTTCCCCGAGTTCCTGCGCGAGAGCAAGGCCCTGTACGACAACCTCTATCCCTCGCGCATCATCGCCGGCATGCCAAAGATCATCGACCGTCCGGAGTTCGCCGAGGAGAACGCCGCCATTCTTGCCGTGACCGATCTTGACAGGCTGACCGAGGCGGCGCACGTCTTTGCCGGACTGCTCCAGCAGGGGGCCATAAAAGAAAATATCCCGACCCTTTACATGGGCATGAAGGAGGCCGAGGCAGTGAAACTATTCGCCAACACCTACCTTGCACTGCGCGTGAGTTACTTCAACGAACTCGACACCTACGCCGAGGTCAAGGGTCTCGACTCCCGGGCAATCATCGAGGGCATCGGCCTCGACCCGCGTATCGGCAGCCACTACAACAACCCCTCGTTCGGTTATGGCGGCTATTGCCTGCCAAAGGACACCAAACAGTTGCTCGCCAACTACGCGGACGTTCCCCAGCAGATGATGAGCGCCATCGTCGAGAGCAACCGCACCCGCAAGGACTTCATCGCCGACCAGATTCTGACCAAGGCCGGATATTATACCGCCAACAGCCAGTACAGCGCCGTGTCCGAGGCGCCATGCGTCGTCGGCGTCTACCGTCTGACAATGAAATCGAACTCCGACAACTTCCGGCAGTCGTCCATCCAGGGCGTGATGAAGCGCATCAAGGCAAAAGGGGCGCAGGTCATAGTCTACGAGCCCACGCTCGGGGATGGCTCCACCTTCTTCGGCAGCCTTGTTGTCAACGACCTGGCCCGCTTCAAGGCGATGTCCCACGCCATAGTTGCCAACCGCTATGACCCATGCCTCGATGACGTGGAGGCAAAGGTCTACACCCGCGACATCTTCCGCCGGGACTAAGCAAAATTGAGTTATGGAATGCTGCATGTGGAATTAAAATGCATCAGGCATTCGGATTATACAATTTGAATCATGAATTCTAAAATACTTGTGACAGGCGCTGCAGGATTCATCGGTGCGAACCTTGTGATGCGGCTGCTCGAAACAGAGCAGGCGGTCGGGATACTTGGCATCGACAGCCTCAACGACTACTACGACCCGGCGATCAAGGACTTCCGCCTTGCCGAGATTGAGAAAACCGCCAAAGAGCATCCCGACAGCAAATGGACATTCGTCAAAGGCAATATCGCCGACACGGCTCTGATAGACCGTCTTTTTGCAGAATTCAAGCCGGAGATAGTCGTTAACCTCGCCGCCCAGGCCGGCGTGCGTTACTCGATAACCAATCCCGACGCCTACATCGAGTCGAACCTCATAGGTTTCTACAACATCCTAGAGGCATGCCGCCATTCATACGACAACGGTGCCGGTGGTGTCCGTCACCTCGTCTATGCCTCGAGTTCCTCGGTCTATGGCTCGAACAAGAAAGTTCCTTATTCGACCGATGACAAGGTCGACAACCCGGTCTCGCTCTATGCCGCAACAAAGAAGAGCAACGAACTGATGGCACATGCCTACTCGAAACTCTACGACATACCCTCGACCGGACTGCGCTTCTTCACAGTCTACGGCCCCGCCGGACGTCCCGACATGGCATATTTCGGCTTCACGAACAAACTTCTTAAAGGCGAGACCATCAGGATCTTCAACTACGGCAACTGCAAGCGCGACTTCACATACGTTGACGACATAGTCGAGGGAGTGATACGCGTGATGAAGAAAGCCCCGGAACGCCGTACAGGCGAGGACGGCCTCCCCGTTCCCCCATACGCCGTCTACAACATCGGCAACAGCAACCCCGAGAACCTCCTCGACTTCGTGCGGATACTTCAGGAAGAACTCGTCACCGCCGGAGTCCTCCCCGCCGACTACGATTTTGATGCCCACAGGGAACTCGTACCCATGCAGCCCGGCGACGTCCCCGTGACCTACGCCGACACCTCCGCCCTCGAGCGCGACTTCGGCTTCCGCCCCTCGACCCCTCTCCGCGAAGGCCTCCGCCGTTTCGCCTGTTGGTATAAGGAATTCTATATTTAAATTCCGTTGACAGCATATGGTTATTATTAGAAAATTCAGAACGTTTATTCGATTAATCAAATGCCATATTTATCAATATACAAATCAAAAAGCGCTTGCTAATGAATTGTATAAAAGCAATTTTGGCGTGGGTGTCAACTGGAGTAATCCTTCTGACATAAACGAGAAGATTAATTATATGAAATTTTATACCGACACGTCGGAATGGACAATGTTGGCTGATAAATATAGAGTAAGAGAATTCATAATCGAACGTGTTGGATCAGAATACTTGATTCCTTTATTGGGTGTATGGGAAAAAGTAGAAGATATCGATTATTCCAAGCTACCTGATTCATTCGTTCTGAAGACTAATAATGGAGCCGGAAGCGTGTTAGTTATAAAAGATAAAAAGACCTTGGATGTCATAAAGACAGAAAAGAAACTAAAACGCTATTTAAAGACGAATTTCGGACGGATTCATGCAGAACCTCATTACAGTAAAATAGAACCATGTATAATTGCAGAAGAATTGCTGACCGAAGTAAGTGAAGTGTCAGATTCCTTAGTAGATTACAAAATATGGTGTTTTAACGGAAAACCTTTTGGAACATGGTGTTGCTTTAATCGAAAAGGATTCCATGCTGACACCGAATGGTATGATCTTGATTGGAACTTTAGGCCAGAATGGTCAAGATTTACGGCTTCGTATAGAAATGGTGGAGGCATAGTTCCCAAACCTAAAAACTATGACGAAATGCTTACCATAGCATCCAGGTTATCTCAAGGTTTTCCTGAAGTGCGAATCGATTTGTATAATATTGATGGGAAAATATACTTTGGTGAGATGACTTTTACATGTGCTGGAGGACATATTAATTTTTATTCTAAGGAAATACTTGAAGAATTAGGTAGAAGGACCGATTTATCAATTGCCAAAAGGATAAGATAAATATTATTGTTTTGAATGGTCAGTATTAGAAGAGTTACATCTTATGGTAAAAATCTATCCATTTATTTCGGGGCCTCACTGATTCCGATGGTCCTGAATTTGGTCATCAATCCATTGGTTGCCCAGAATATGTCCCCTCGTGATTATGCAATCTCCGGATATTATTCGTCTTTTTCTACACTAATTGGCCCGATAATCTGGTTTTATTTCGTACAATTCTTTATAAAAGAATTCTTCAGAAAGGATGAAAATGAGCGTTTCAAACTGATTGCAATAATTGCAAAATCTCTGATATGGTTTTCAGGCCTTCTGGCATTCGTTTGTCTAATCTTATTTTACATATATCTTAAATATATTAAGACAACATCAGATTTACCCATATTTCCATATTTGTTTTTAATGATCGCAGCGATTCCTCTAACCGGCTTATATAACCTTAAATTGGCAGAGGACCGTATTCAAAAAAAAGCAAAAGAATTTTTCAGATTGTCTGTAACCAATGGAATTCTTAATGTCTTATTAACCCTATTATTTGTAGTATTTTTACCTCTCGGAGCATTTGGAAAACTTCTTGCACCAATGTTGACTGCATTAGTTGTTTTTCTTTACATGCTAAGAACATACAAAAAATACCTGAGTGTTAAAATTAAGATTTCTGAATATATTCCCGTAATAAAATTTTGCTTTCCGTTGGCTCTTAGTGCCTCGCTGGGATATTTTACAAATGGTTACCCGACAACATATCTTGAAGGATTAAATGACATTACTAGTTACGGTATCTACGTAGTGGGATATTCCATCGGTCACTATCTGATTGTTTTTTCAACCGCGGTAAATAATACATTTCAGCCCGATTTGTATGAATCGGTTGTAAAAAAGAGATGGAAACAATATTTTCTATATGTTATCGCCCAATTAGCATTAATAGGCTGTATAGTTATAACATTCATTGTTTGTGCGCCCTTTGTAATTGACATCTTGACTGCCGGTAGGTACTCTGCCGCAACTCCTTATGCTCAGATTATCGCTTTGTCCACATTCACAAGTACTGTATATTTTATAATCAATAACTTCTCCATTGTAACTAATCATCCCAATTATTATTTATATACGACGATACTTGGGAGCGTTTTTATAGTCCTTACTTTGCCATGGTTTGTCTCCCATTGGGGTTTCTTTGGAGGCGCATGGCTTAATGTGATATCATTTATTGTGTCTGCATTAATTAATCTTTTAATTCTGGCTTTAGGCAGATATATACCAATATTGAAATGAAAATTGCAGTTGTTGCGATAGCCTATAATCGACTTAATTCCATCAAGAGGCTCCTCAATTCATTATCCGGGGCTGATTATTGCAATGAGAAGATTGATCTGATAATCAGTATAGATAAAAGTGATACAACCGTGGTCGAAGACTACGCAGACGAATATTATTGGCCATTTGGAGAGAAAATTGTACGGAAACACAAGGATAATCTCGGACTGAGAAAACACATTCTTTCACAGGGAGAGGCTTTTGAAACGTATGATGCTTTAGTCATACTTGAAGACGACATTATTGTTTCACCTGCCTTTTATAAATATGGTAAACAGGCCATTATGCAGTATTGCGACAATGACCAAATTGCTGGTATTAGTCTGTACTCCTATCCGCTTAATTATCAAAATAATAACATATTCGAACCTTATAAGACAGGTTATGATGTATATTTTATGCAAACAGCCGTGTCCTGGGGGCAAATATGGTTAAAAAACCAATGGAAAGCATTTTATAAATGGTATCTCAATAATACAGATTTTAAAATGTCGGCAGATATACCACCTGTATTGTTTAATTGGAAAAAATCCTGGCTTAAATATCACACTCGTTATTGTATAGAAAATGATAAATATTTTGTCTTTCCATATTATTCATTTTCATCGAATTGTTGCGATATTGGGGTTCATGCAATTGCAAAATATAATAGTTACCAAACTGTATTGCAAACAGATCTGAGAAGATCATTAATTCTTCCAAAATTATTAGACGATGCGGCATGTTATGATAGTTTTTTTGAAAATATAGCGTGTTATAATGCTTTAGGCATGAATAAAAATATATTGTGTCTAGACATCAACGGTCAACATAAAGAATATCATAAAAGATATATTTTAACAACCAAACTGCTAAATTATAAAATACTCAAAAGTTATGGTTTATTTTTAAGGCCAATTGAGGCTAATGTTCTTGCCGATATTAATGGCAATGAGATTTATCTATATGATAGTTCGAGTCCCCAAAAGAATATTAATTGTAATAATAAAGATTCTTTAAAAAAGTATAATTTACGATTAATTTCCTGGGCGACTGTACTTAACTACGTTGGAGTAAAATCGTTTGCGTCTGATATCATAAAGGGCCTCAAGAAGAGAATAAATATAAAATAAGGCTGGTATAATTACCCAATTTGATAAATCAATATCAATACAACATATAGATGATATTAATTATATTATTTATTTTTGCCATATTGTTATTAATAGTAATAAGCGGCAAGATTGAATACACATCAAAATTATTCATTCTGTCGTTTCAAATAATATGGTGTGTGGTTTTGGTAGCCTCTACATTCCAACCATATGATCTATATCTTCCTGATGATTATACCTATTTTTTACTTATTACGAATGTGGTGTGTTTTTCATTCGGATTTATGGTTCTTAAAAGATTCAGGGGGCGTATACTCAATTTATCATCGGTAGATATTGCCGCCGATAATTTACTAAAGAATATTAAATTCAAAATTTTAGTAATAATCGCAGGATTGATATCATTATATTATTTTTCAATTTTTCAGGCTGCATTAAATGTAGCAGGAAATTTAGGCGAAGTTAGGACGGAATATTATTCCGGAGAATTATTGGGACCGACCTATTCAGTAATCAATGGCGTATTTTTACAACCCATGTTGATTATCTGTTACCCCCTTTTGGGATATGCTTTATATCGTCGAAATTGGATGATTGTACCTGTTCTTTTATTTATGATTTTAATTAATTCACTTTCAGGAGGACGTTTTGGCTATGTGAAAATATTTTACGCATTAATATTTTTCTTTGGATGTGTAAAACGGCTTAATAAGAAGAAAATCATAGGTCTTAGTGCAGGCGCACTGCTTCTATTTTTCAGTTTAGCATATGTCACAGCTGGGCGTTCGGATGCATCTGGCAATACGTTTGATAGAATCGAACGAGGTATAGATGGAACATTAGAACATATTACTACATATGCTTGTGGTGCAACCGTTGCTTTAGATTATTCTATAGAGCATGATTATACAAATCAGATTGATGGACATACCTACGGAACAATTACAGGAAGCAGTATTGTCCAAGTTGCATATATAATTTGTAATAAAATCGGATTGCCTTTTGAACAACCGATGGAGAAATTGGGTAAATTAAAACAGAATAGTTACATTTCTGTTGGGAAATCAAGACCTTTCAATGCCCTATATACATCCGTCCTCTTTTTTTATACCGATTTCGGATTACTTGGCGTTATTTTAATCCCATTTTTATTGGGTATGCTTTGCCGTTTTCTAATCAAAAAATTCTTGACATATCAAACATTCCCACTTCTAATACTGATAACATATTGCTATATATTGAGTATGTTCTCTATCACTGATTTTAACTTTACAACCTATACATCTCTGTTCATGGTGATATTATTATACTGGCTTGGTATAAAGAAAGGAAAGAAAAATAAGATTTCTCAGCCTAAATAAAATGAAAATAATTTATGTGGGAGCGTTTCGCTTTCCTTATTTCGATGCGGCTTCGGCCAGGGTCCTAAATGTGGGTAAATCTTTTAGAGTTGCCGGACATGACGTCGAATACATAGCCATGGGTGGAAAGTATATCGAAAGTCACAGACAGTCGGACGGAGATTTTAAATATCAAAGTTTTCCATACATGGTGACTGATGAATTAGACAGTAAGGGCGGACTCATGACTAAAATAAGGGTAAAACTAACCCGAGGGAATAAAATAATAAAGGAACTTGAAGGTCGTGATCTGGCAGATGCTCTTGTGATTGCATACAATCCGGGAGAACAATTCTTAAAGAAACTCATAAGTCTTTCTCACACAAAAGGATTCAAACTCGCCGTCGACCTGACGGAATGGTATGACAATAACGAACTTTCGGTTATCGACTGGATTCCGTACAGATGGTGTATGAAACACACGATGAAAAAGATACGGAATAAGATTGTGATAAGTTCGTTTTTCGATAAATACTATTCTGACTCAAACAACATTGTAATTCCGGCAACCTGTGATCCGTCGGATGAAAAATGGCTGAAGACAACTGACCGGGTAGAACCTTATGATGGAGTTACTTTAATCTATGCAGGAAATCCTGCTAAAAAAGACATGGTGCATACGGTGATAAATGCTGTAAATCATTTATCACAAGAAGGGAAAAAGATTCGGTTCCTTTTATTGGGAATCTCCAGAGAAGAATACCTAAGGAAATATTTACCTAAACTGGACTCCGATAATCTTACCAAAAGTATTGTTTTCCTTGGGAAAGTCAGTCAGAATGATGTCCCTGCCTACTATAAACATGCCGACTATATGATTCTTCTCAGAGAGAACAATAGAAAATCGAATGCAGGGTTCCCCACAAAATTCGCAGAAGCAATGACCTCCGGCACGCCGGTCATTGCCAACCCCACCAGTGATATCGGAAAATATATCGAAAATGGAATTAATGGATATATTCTTGAAAATGAGGGTTATGAATGTGTAAAATTGACAATGGTTAATATTTGTAACCTATACTCCCCACAATTAATTTCACGACAAAAGAAAAACGCACTGAGAATGGGATGTGATGTATTCGATTATAGGAATTATTCCAAAGTGTTGAATTCATTTATACGAAAGTTATCATAATTATGAATCTCCTTCTTGCCGCTGATGAATATTGCTCTTTTTGTAAAGGCGAATATTATGTCAGCGAAACTGGACTTGCCCATATAAATCGTTATCTGTGCGCCTTCGATAGTATAAGGGTGGCTTTCAGATCTCAGTTGGTCGGACGTCACGAAGATTTGGGAAAATATTGCTATAAGATGGATGTTCCGAATGTCAGTTTCATACCTATTCCGTTTTTCCAAGGGCCGAAACAATTTATCGGCAAGTATTTGTCGGTAATTAATACTTTGAAGAATGGAATTCACAACATTGATTTCGCAATTCTGAGGCTTCCTTCCACAACTGCTTTTGCTGCATTAAAAGTTTTGAAAAAGCGCAAAATACCTTATGCTACCGAGATTGTTTTCGACTGTCAGGACGCTGTAGATACATCAGAATCATTCCTGAATAAAACTGTCTGGAGGATTCTCCATAAAATGCAGGTAAAGGCATGTAATGAAGCGTGCGGTGTGTCCTGTGTAACGGCGCATTATCTGCAACAACGATATTTCCCTTTGCGTAAAGACGCAATAACAAGTCATTATTCAAGTATCGAACTTTCTCCTGATTTCTTTTTGAGTGAGCGTAAATATCCGAAAAAGAATGTTTTTACACTTGTTCATGTCTCCAACCAAGTGCAATTTAACAGCCGGAAAGGTCATAATGAATTGATAGATGTAATATCAATTCTTAACAAGCGGAACAAAAGAGTCCGAATAGTTTTTATAGGTGAGGATTATGGAGGTGGTATTTATTTACTGACTAAGTACGCAGAAAGTTTAGGTGTGGCTGAAGATGTTCTCTTCACAGGTTATCTTTCGAAACGGGAACTACGCCAACAACTTGAGGACGCAGATATTGCTATACTTCCCACACGTGCTGAAGGTTTGCCAAGAGTAGTGATTGAGGCGATGGCTTTAGGCTTGCCGTGCATTACATCGCCCGTGTCCGGTAATCCAGAATTAATTAACGGGGATTTTCTGGTAAGTTATGATGACGTCGAAGGTATGGCGAAAGCGTGCAACATCCTCATTGATTCAAAAGAGATTTATGAGCGGGAAAGCCGGGATAATTTCATAAAGAGTAAAGAATATTCGTCGGAAGTGCTCAATCCTCGTCGTACAGAGTTTTATAAGTCTCTTATACAACTGGCAAGAAATAACATGATGTAATGTCTTAATACAACGATTGTAAAACATCAATAAAAATATATATGTCAATTTTCAAAGACAAGACTCTGCTGATCACCGGTGGTACCGGGTCGTTCGGCAACGCGGTGCTTCGCCGCTTTTTAGATACAGATATCAAGGAGATCCGTATTTTCTCGCGTGACGAGAAGAAACAGGATGATATGCGCCACGAGTATCAGGTGCGCTATCCTGAGGTCGCCCACAAGATTAAGTTCTACATAGGTGATGTTCGTGATCTTCAGTCGTGTAAAAATGTAATGCCCGGCGTTGACTACATTTTTCACGCCGCCGCGCTCAAGCAGGTCCCGTCGTGTGAGTTCTTCCCCATGGAGGCTGTCAAGACCAACGTCATAGGCACAGACAATGTGTTGACAGCAGCCATCGAAGCCGGAGTTGGGGCTGTTATCTGTCTTTCGACCGACAAGGCCGCCTATCCAATCAACGCCATGGGAATTACCAAGGCCATCGAAGAAAAGGTCGCCGTTGCAAAGAGCCGTT
>CALKRW010000042.1 GCA_937989585.1 uncultured Porphyromonadaceae bacterium
CATCTTGCCGCCCGAATACACTCAGTCCCCAAACTCTCCCATCCCCTCCCACACTTCCCAAATCTCCCAACCTTCCCACCAAACCCATTCCTCGGGCATCTCGAGCCACCTCCCCCTCTCGTGATAAATTCTGCTTAATCGAGAATCTCGAGAATACCTCGTCACTTGTCACTCTGACCGCTGACCTAAATTTTCCCCCCCCAAAAAAAATTTTTTTTAAAATTTTGCCAATCTATTCAGACGGAGGACCACTTTCGGCTTTCTGATGTCGTATCTTTGCAGCATCAAAGTCGATTCTTTCTGATCAGAAGAAAAACCTTTCAACAATTATCGTTCAACTATTAAAAAACCACAACTATGAACAAATCCACCTATCCCCTCGACTCAACCTGGGCCACATCCGAAAACTACTTTCGGGAACAAAAAATTTTGAACAGACTCCGTTCCTTCAAGAGTTACCTTGAACTAATCAAGACCTACCGGGCATTCCGCGAGGGCGACCCCGTCATCCAGACCCGCGTCCGCGACCTCGAATCCCGCATCGCCGCCCTCACCGCCCACCTCGCCGCCAACGACCTCAACGTTCCCGCCTCCCTCCTCACCCTGTCCAACCCCCTAATCCCAACCCCTGTAGGGACGCATGTTCCGTGCGTTAACCTTGCCCCGGAATCCCCCACAAACAAAGGTGTCGCAAAATTCACGACCTTGCGACACCCTTGTGAGGAATATTTCGAAAAACCGAACTCAGAGCAAAACCTTGCACCCGCCGACGATATAAAATCCGGGAGCGAGGTCGTAAATCGCATTGACACCCGCCGAAACATGACGGCGGACAACGATGCCGTCAATGCGGATGATGTCGACGATAGTGTCGGTGTCCGACTCGACATAGACGATACCGCCCTTGGCATAGGCGCGGAACACAGGCTGAGCCGAAACCGAGCCGACCGACGAAACGGCGCCCGTGAAACCGTTGGCGTCGTAGATGCCACGGTCGCGGATAAGGACATTGTCACCGGTCTGGCTGCCGCTGCCGTTGTTGAAGATGACGCACGACGCGCTCAGGTCCTTGTCGGTGTTGATGAAATAGTGCCAGTAGCCCGTAGTGGCGTCGTAGGTCATCGGCGCTCCGGGCCATGCGCCGGTAAAGTCGTTGAAGCCGTTGCCGTAGACGTAGCAGTTGACAGCCGACCAGTTGCTCTTCGTGTTGTCGAAGAATATATGGTAGCCCTCGCCGACAGGAGGTTCGGGGGTGTCTCCGCCGCCGGCATAGATGCGGTAGGTGGTGGCCCCGTCATATTCGAAGTACGTGTCCGAGGTGATACCCGTGATGTCGCCGGTCTGTCCGTTGCGGTTGAAGATGACGTTGACGCTCTCGGCGTCGAACGACTTGTAGTAGAACTCCTTGCCGTCATACTCGCTTACGTCCGTGAGTGTCGCGCCGGGCCACGATCCGCAGAACTCTGTGGCGTCGTTCCACGCGTAAATCTTCGTGCCGGAGATATCCGCGCCGTTCATTCCACGTACATAGACGGTGATGAGTGCCTCGGGGTCGACTTTCTTGTACGAGGCCGAGCCGTTGAAAACTGTGCCGTCAGCACCTGTCGCGCTCCATGACACGCTCACTGTCTCGCCAAAGGCCATGCCCTCGCCGATTGTGAAACTCAGTGCCTTGCCGGACACGAGGTCCATGCTTGCCTTGTCGCCTACCTTGCACGAGCCGGAGACGGCATTCTCCGAGAGTGTTGCCGTAACGCTCAGCGTCTCGGTCTTGAACGAGGTCCCTGCGGGTGACAGTGTCACCTTGGGATTGCCCACTACATCCTCTGCTGTATAATAATGTGTCGTGCCGGGGTCACTGAACGACACGCTGCCGCCGTGTGCCACGGGCGAGGTCGCGTAGATGAACTTGCCGTCCTCGCCGACCTTGCCGCCTTTCCAGTCCTTCACCAGGACGCGCAACTGTCCCTTTCCGGAAGGAGCGTCGACGCTGATGGTTGCGCCGCCCTGATAGGTCTTTCCGGTGACGATGTCGGTATATGTTCCCTCGGGTACATTGCTGAAGGTGGCGCCGCCGTTGATGGCAACGAGGGCGTAACTGTCCTTGTATGCGCGTTTGAAGGCCCAGCCTCCGTTTGCCTGGCAGCCTTCGAAGGTGTACTGGCCCTTGCGCAGTGCCGGAACCGCCGCACGTATCATGTTGAGGCGGCGCAGATGCTGTGCCAGGTCTGCGTCAAGTGTCTTGGCCACGTTGCCCGAGGCTGTGTACTGTCCGAAGTCGCTTGTGCTGACCTCGCCCTCGAGGTAGTTGCCGAAGTAGGCGCGACCGGACTGTTTGCGGGGTGTGGTGTTGTTCGAGCCGCCCACGTCGATGGGTGCGCCCTTCATGAACTCGACCTCCGAGCCATAGTAGATGCAGGGTATGCCGCGGAAGGTGAACATCAGCGAGAGGTTCTCGGCCCACTGCGCTGTCCCGCCGTTGAAGCGGATGGCGTCGTTGGGACCGGGAGAGTAGTCGTGCGAGTCGACATATACGACATTGAACGTCGCGTCGTTGTACTTGCGGTCGCCGTCGTTCGAGCCGTTGCCGCGTGCCACTGAGATTGCAGAGGCTGCGTTGTTGAACGAGTAGTGCATCGGGAAGTCGATTACGTTGAGACCGGATGCCTGCGAGTAGTCGGGCTCATGCCATGCGCCGTTTATCATCAGGGCGTTGTCGCTCATGGGCTTGTCTGCCTTGTCCTTCTCGCATACGGCCATCGGGCCGACAGGAGAGTCGTGTCCCTCGGAAAGGGTCTGGGCCGCCCACCATTCGGGACTGCCGTCAAATTCGTCCATCAGCGCCTGGTCTGACTTCCATGTGTAGAAGTAACTCGACAGGTTGGCCTGGCCGCGGTAGGTCACCGAGCCCTGGAAGCGCTGGCATACCTCGCCGAACATGAAGAAGGGCGCGCCGCCGGGACGTTTGTCCTTGTACTTCTCGCCGAGGGCCGCGAACTGCGGTATGAACTGCTTGTTGAATGTCAGCGGCGAGATATGGCCGGCGGTGTCGATGCGGAAGCCGTCGACGCCCATCTCAATGAACTTGCCGTAGCAGTTCACGACATATTCGGCCACGGCGTTGTTCTCGGTGTTGAGGTCTACGCAGTCGCCTGCGATCTGGCCCCACCAGCGGCTGGGATAGTCCCAGTTCCAGCCCGTGCCGTAGTGGTGGTAGTAGTTGTTGGGCTCGTACTGAGGGTTCTTGAAGTATTTCCAGCGCTCCTTATATTGGGCGTCGCCCGACTGCTCGAAGTAGTCTGACGAGAAGCGTTCCGGATTGGGTATGAGCGCTCCGGCCGGCGTTGCCTGGTTGCGTATGTCGCGGCTGCGGGTAAAGAGCGGATTGAGGTTCACCTCGCCGAAGTTCGACGTGTGCTGGAGCACGACGTCGAGGATGATTTTCATTCCTTTGGCGTGGACGGCGTCAATCAGGTCCTGGAAGCGGACGTCCTTCTCGGCACCCCATTCGCGGTGGCTCTCGTAGCGGAGGTCGACGCTCGACATGTCCATGGCGTGATAGCCGTGGTAATCCTCACCCGAGGCGTTCTGGACCACGGGGGTAATCCATATCGCGGTGAAACCCAGCGCCTTGATGTAGTCGAGTTTAGAGATTAGGCCTGCGAAATCGCCGCGCCAGTCCGGGTCGTTGTTGGCAATCTGCACATTCTGCTTGTCCCACGACAGTACGTTGTTCGAAGGGTCGCCGTCATAGAAACGTGTGGTCATGGCGAAGTAGATGGTCTCGTCGCGGAAATCATCGCGTCCGCCGACAAAGGTGTCGGCTTGCGCGGCGATCGAGCCGGCAAGAGCGAGACCACATAAAAGCGGTGTAACTAACTTTCTCATTCTCTTTTGACTGAATGTTTTAAGGTTTTAGAAGTAGGTATGAAACAGAAGACAAATATGATTTGCAATTATGTTGCAAAGTTAAGAAATAATTTCACTTCAACACAAAGAACTACGCCATAAAACCTGAATCCCGCCCTACGCCCCATACCTTGTCCCTCATCACCCTGGCTTCTGGCCTGCCTTGTCCCTCATCACCCTGGCTTCTGACCTGCCTTGTCCCTAATCACCCTGACTTCTGACCTATATTATATAGGTGTATGGGCGAGGGTTTAATCCGTAAGGTTTAAATTGTGTTAACCGGGAAAGAAAATCTGCAAAAAAAAGTGCAAAAGTTTTGGCGAGAAAAAAATAAGGCCTAACTTTGTAGCGTTTTTGAAGCAAAACAAAAAATTATTCACAATCTAATCACAAAACAAAAATGAAAAAGTTAGTTCTTCTTCTCGCTGTAGCATTCAGCGTATCTATGTTCTCTTGTGGCAATGGTAACGACAAAGCCGCTAACGATTCTGATTCTGTAGCTGCTGCTGAGCCCGCAGAGGCTGCTGCTCCCGCTGAGCAGGCCGAAGCTCCCGAGGTTGCCCCCGTTGACACCCCCGCCGTTGAGGCTCCCGCTGCTGCTGAAGCTGCAAAATAATCTGAAATAGATTAAACTATTAATAGAAGAGGATGCATCTATGATGCTTCCTCTTCTACTTTTTTATGCCCGTTTTTCTATAACTGACCGGTCGTTGCCGCCGGCAGCGTATTGGCCGCGTGAACCAATGGCGGGGTGAGGTGTTATAAATTAAATACTTTGATGTTCACCTTATAACAACTATATTCATTACATTATGAAGAATACACTAATTCAGTCAATGGTACTGCTGAGTGCAGGTCTGGTTTTAACCACGGCCGCAAATGCCGCGCCCGTCGAGGACAGCGTGATTCTGCGCAATGCAACCGTCGAGATTATCTATGCCGACCCGGAAGTCGAGGTTATTCTTAAGCAGGCACGACAGGAAGAGCCTCATGACATGGAACTTTCCAAATTCGTCCTGCGGACACGCAATAACAAATTCCTGCTCTCGGTAGGCGGAAAGATTGCCGCGGACTTAGGCTTTGACCTTGGCAACAATCTGTACAATGTGGATGGCGCGGGGATTAACTTCGTCACCGGCAACATTCCTGTTCCGGCCAAACGGGATCACAAGAGCGACTTCTTCATCAATCCTCTGGACGGTAACATCAACTTCACCGTCGTGGGTTTTGCGGGAACAGAAAATGAGATAACGGGTTTCGTAAAACTGGGCACGAACGGCATTAGTTCGCAGATCAAGATGAAACGCGCCTACATTAAGTGGCGCGGATTCACCTTCGGGCAGGCCGTGACGCTCGCATCGGACGGCAAAGCCGTTCAGCCGCCTACCATTGACCCCGAAGGGCCTGCAGGCGATGTCTCGGGATGTGTATATCAGGTAAACTATACGACCAGGAGTTTCGGAGGTTTTCGTGCCGCCCTAGGAATTGAGATGCCGTCGTTCTATTCGTCTAACGGCGTGTATCTCGGCAAGGACTATCCCGAGTTCGAGAACGAGCAGGTCAGCACTTTCGTAGACGCTTATCTGCCGGATGTTCCTTTCTGGGTGGAATATGCGTCGAGCGAGACCAACAGGATACGTGCCACGGGCATACTTCGCAATTTTGCCTATCGCGACCGCGTCAACGACAAACGCCGCGCCGCGTTGGGGTGGGGTGCGCAACTGTCCGGCAACTTCAGTTTCTGCAAGCCGCTGGTGTTCAATTTCCAGGGTGTCTACGGCAAGGGCATTGGCGCATACATCCAGGACGTGGCCGGGCGTAAGATATCGTTCACTCCCGATAACAGCCGTCCGGGACGCATGACGGCCAACCCGATGATGGGCCTTGTGTTCGGCGCCTCGTATCAGGCGACTCCTAAACTGCAGTTCAATGCCGTGGGCTCGTACACAAGAGTCTGGGATGTCAGGGACTATGCCGTCTCCAACGATCCGGACGCGATGACGGCCGGAAATGACAACTACAAGAGTGCGGTTTACGTCGCGGCCAACTGTTTCTACAAAATCCTGCCAAACCTTACAGGGGGAGTGGAATACCTCTACGGGCGCCGCAACACGTGGAACCTCGGTGGCGCTAACGACTCACGTGTCCAGGCACAGATAGCATTCTCATTCTGAAAGCATTTGATATAACAGAAAGGCGCCGCTCCGATGTCTCGGGACGGCGCCTTGATTGTTTTCAGGGCTACGGTGGATTACTTCAGGCCGCAGGGCTTGCACTTGGCGGCAATCTGTGCGAAGAAGTCGTTGCCCTTGTTGTCGACAAGGATGAATGCGGGGAAGTCCTCGACCTCGATTTTCCAGATGGCTTCCATGCCGAGTTCGGGATATTCGAGGCACTCGACCTTCTTGATGGAATTCTGGGCCAGGATGGCTGCGGGACCACCGATTGAGCCAAGGTAGAAGCCGCCGTATTTCTGGCATGCGTCAGTGACCTGTTTCGAGCGGTTGCCCTTGGCGATCATTACCATCGAGCCGCCGGCTGCCTGGAACTGAGCGACGTAGGGGTCCATGCGGCCTGCGGTTGTGGGACCGAACGAGCCTGAGGGCATGCCTTCGGGAGTCTTGGCGGGACCGGCATAGTAGATGGGGTGGTCCTTAAGGTACTGGGGCATTGGCTCGCCGGCGTCGAGGCGCTCCTTGATTTTGGCGTGGGCGATGTCGCGGCCCACGATGATGGTGCCGTTGAGCGAGAGGCGTGTCGATACGGGGTACTTGTTGAGTTCGGCAAGAATCTCAGGCATCGGGCGGTTGAGGTCGATGCGGACGACGGCACCCTCGCCGGCGTTGCGCAGTTCGTCGGGAATAAGTTCTGCGGGGTTGTCATCGAGTTTCTCGACCCAGAGGCCCTCGCGGTTGATCTTTGCCTTGATGTTGCGGTCAGCCGAGCAACTTACGCCGATGCCGATGGGGCAGGAAGCGCCGTGGCGGGGCAGACGTATGACGCGGATGTCGTGTGCGAAGCAGGTGCCTCCGAACTGGGCGCCGTAGCCGAGTTCCTCGGAGCATTTCTTGAGTTCCTTCTCGAGTTCGACGTCGCGGAAAGCGTGGCCGAGTTCGTTGCCCTTGGTGGGAAGCGAGTCGAGATACTTGACGGAAGCCTTCTTGACGACCTCGAGATTCTTCTCGGCCGATGTGCCACCGACAACGATGGCAATGTGGTAGGGAGGACAGGCGGCGGTGCCGAGCGATTTCATCTTCTCGACGAGGAATGGAACGAGGGTCTGGGGAGTGAGGATTGCCTTGGTCTCCTGATAGAGATAGGTCTTGTTGGCCGAGCCGCCGCCCTTGGCTACGAAGAGGAAGTGGTACTCGTCGTCATAACCGGCGTGGATGTCGATCTGGGCGGGGAGGTTGCAGCCGGTGTTGACCTCGTCGTACATGGTCAGGGGCGCGTTCTGCGAATAGCGGAGGTTGTCGGTGGTGTATGTGTCGTAGACACCGTGAGATATCATTTCGGCGTCATCGCAGCCTGTGAACACGTACTGTCCTTTTTCGGCGTGGCAGATGGCCGTGCCTGTGTCCTGGCAGAAGGGGAGTTGGCCCTTGGCGGCGACGTCGGCGTTGCGGAGCATGGTGAGTGCGACGAACTTGTCGTTGTCCGAGGCATTGGGATTGGTGAGGATGGAAGCGACCATCTTGTTGTGCTCGCGGCGCAGCATGAAGGCGTTGTCGTGTGTGCACTGGCGTGCGAGCACGCGCAGAGCCTCCGGCTCGACCACAAGGAAGTCGTGTCCGCCCCAGTTCTCGACCTTTACGTAGTCGGAAGTGAGATGGTAGTACTCGGTGGTATCGGGGCCGAGAGGAAACATTTCCTGGTACTTGAAGGGTTTAGTAGCCATAAGTATTTGTAGTTATGATGTTAAAGAAATAATATTCGGGAAAATGCAGTCCGCTTGCAGGATTACTGCAAAGGTAGCAAAAATTTTGTGAATTTTTTGCTACCTTTGTGGCATAAAACCAACCCCTCAATCATAATGAAAACCAAATCGCTTGTTTCCATCTCCGACCTCAGTCACGAGGAGATGCTCGACTTGTTGCGCGCCGCTGAATTCTTCGAGGCGCATCCCAACCACAAGGTGCTGGACGGCCGCGTGGTAGCCACGCTGTTCTTCGAGCCTTCGACCCGTACGCGCCTGAGTTTCGAGACCGCGGTCAACCGTCTGGGCGGTCGTGTCATCGGTTTCTCCGACGCCACCAACACCTCGACATCGAAGGGCGAGACCCTGAAGGACACCATCAAGATGGTAGCCAACTATGTCGACCTGATAATCATGCGCCACCACCTCGAAGGTGCTGCCCGCTATGCCTCGGAGGTAACCGATGTCCCCGTCATCAACGCCGGCGACGGCGCCAACCAGCATCCGTCGCAGACCATGCTCGACCTGTATTCCATCTACAAGACCCAGGGACGTCTCGACAATCTTGACATTACACTCGTGGGCGACCTGAAGTACGGACGCACGGTCCATTCGATGCTTATGGCGATGCCGCGCTTCAAGCCGCGCTTCAAGTTCGTCTCGTGCGAGGAACTGCGCATGCCCGCCCAGTACCGCGAGTTCTGTGACCGCGAGGGCATCAAGTACGAGGAATTCAGCGAGTTCTCGCCCGAGGTTATCAACTCGTCGGACATCATCTACATGACCCGCGTACAGCGCGAGCGCTTCTCCGACCTGATGGAATACGAGCGCGTGAAGGACCTCTACTCGCTGCGCAACAGCATGCTCGACAACTCGCGGCCCAATGTCCGCATACTACACCCGCTGCCCCGTGTCACCGAGATTGACCAGGACGTTGACGACAATCCCAAGGCATACTTCTTCGACCAGGCGCGCAACGGCCTGTATATGCGCGAGGCAATCATCTGCCGCTCGCTCGGTATCGACCCCTTCACGCTCAGCGACGAAAAATGCTGAGGAAAGACGTCAAAAATTCGGTTTCATAACATCTAACATCCGGTAAATCATGACATCAGCAAAACAAGAACTTGCCGTGGCCGCACTGAAGGACGGCACAGTCATCGACCATATTCCCTCGGCATCGCTCTTCAAGGCAGTGCGCATACTAGGCCTCGAGCAACTCGAAGACCGCGCCATCACCATAGGCTACAATCTGGACTCGCGCAAACTCGGGCGCAAGTCGATAATCAAGGTGGCCGATACAATCTTCGACGAGGCAACGCTGAACCGCATCGCGGTCATTGCCCCATCGGCAGTCGTGAACATCATCCGCGACTATCAGGTTGTAGAGAAACATCCCGTGTGTCTGCACGAGACCGTAACGGGCATCGTGCGCTGTCCCAACCCCAAGTGCATCACCAACAACGAGCCGATGCGCACCGTATTCCATGTGATAAGTTCAGACCCCGTGATATGCCGCTGCCACTACTGCTCGACCACAGTGCTCGGTACTGACGCCCAGGTCTGAAAACCACCATTAAACAAAACGAGATGAAACAATCATGGCGCCCCGGCACGATGGTCTACCCTCTGCCCGCCGTGCTGGTGAGTTGCGGGTCCGACGCTGACACACGCAACCTGATAACCGTGGCATGGACCGGTACGATCTGCTCAGACCCTGCCATGCTGTATATATCGGTCCGTCCGCAGCGACATTCGCATGACATCATCCGGCGCGAGATGCAGTTCACCGTCAACCTCACGACCGAGGCCATGGCCCGTGCCACCGACTGGTGCGGCGTGCGTTCCGGCCGGGACTATGACAAGTGGAAAGAGAGCGGGCTGACCCCGATGGACGGCGTGGCTAACACCTGTCCGTGCGTCGCCGAGTCACCGATAAGCATCGAGTGTAAGGTCAAGGAAATCGTATCGCTCGGAAGCCATGACATGTTCATTGCCGAAGTAGTGAATGTGCTTGCCGACGAGCAGTATATCGACCCCGAGACGGGAGCCTTCGACATGGCCCGCGCCGGAATGCTCGTATATTGTCACGGCGGATATTACGCCATGGGCGAATACATTGGCCGTTTCGGCTTCTCGGTGAAGAAGCCTGAAAAGGTATCAAAAACAAGCAAAAGCCATCCGAAGCGATAATAGGCATCCCCCGGGATGAATGAATCTGACAGTCATGCGAAAGACACTTGAACTCCTCGCTCCAGCAAAGGACGCCGACACCGGCATCGCCGCAATACGTGCCGGCGCTGACGCCATATATATAGGTGGTCCGAGTCACGGCGCACGTGCCGCCGCCGGCAACAGGGTGGAGGACATCAGGCGTCTGTGCGATTTCGCCCACATATTCCGCGCGAGGGTATATGTCACCCTCAATACATTAATATATGATGACGAACTCGAGCAGGTTGAAAAACTCGTTCGCGAGCTGTATGCCGCGGGAGTCGACGCTCTCATAGTGCAGGATATGGCGCTGCTGCGCATGAAACTGCCGCCGATAGCGCTCCACGCCTCGACACAGTGCGACACGCGCACTCCCGAAAAAGCCGAATTCCTTGCCCGTGCCGGATTCTCGCAGATAGTCCTCCCGCGCGAGTTCACCCTTGACGAAATCAGGGCTGTGGCCGAGCGGGTGGATGTTCCCCTCGAGGCATTCGTGCACGGTGCGCTCTGTGTATGTTATTCAGGCGACTGCCGTGCGAGTCTTGTCAGCGGAGGCCGTAGCGCCAACCGGGGGGAATGCGCCCAGATATGCCGACTGCCTTATGACCTTGTAGACGGGGAGGGCAGGGTGCTTGTCGCCGACCGCCATCTGCTGTCACTGCGCGACCTAAAACGTATCGACGACCTCGAGGAAATGGCCGATGCCGGAGTACGTTCGTTCAAGATTGAGGGTCGCCTCAAAGGGAAGTCGTATGTAATGAATGTGGTGCGCGCATATTCCGAGGCCCTTGACGCACTGTGCGCACGTCGGCCCGGGGACTATTGCCGTCAGTCGGCCGGAATAGTCGAATCTGACTTCGAGCCTGACGTCAACAAGACATTCAACCGCGGCTACACGGAATTTTTCCTGCGCGAGCCACGTCCAAAGACATCCGGCTACGCATCCACGCTGACGCCGAAATTCGTAGGAAATGCAATCGGCACAGTCGCGAACGTAAAGGGTAATGTCGTGACACTTAAGCCTATAGGTAAAGGAAATGTTTTGCCGACAATATCCAATGGCGACGGTTTGGGTTGGTTTGACCGCGGAGGACGCTTTGACGGTGCCCGCGTGAACCGTGCCGAAGGAAACAGAATCATTCTGTTACGTCCGGTAGATATTCCTGTCGGCACCAAGATATACCGAAACTTTGACAAGATGTTCGAGGACGCTCTCGAATCGTCGACGATAAGCCGCTATCTGCCTGTGGACATAACGCTACGTACCGCTACGGGCATGATTGTCGCCGACATAAGCGACCCGCTGCGCGGACTTTCGGCCACGGTGTCGGCTGACTGCAATGCCGAGGCATCACGCTCGCCACAGGACAACACCCAGCGGGAAATTTTTTCACGACTTGGGGGGACATCTTACAGACTAAACGAATTTACCACAGAGGCAGGTGACACATTTATTCCGCGTTCGGTACTCACATCGCTGCGCCGTGCCGCTGTCGACTCTCTCGACAAAGCCGCGGCGGCGACTATGCCCCTGGACCTGCGGAGGCCGGAAAATCACGAAGCACCGCTGCCGCAGAACATGCACAGCGGCAAAGCCGAAGTACTGACGTTCCATGACAACGTGGCCAACCGTCTTGCCGAGAAATTTTACCGCGAACACGGAGCTAAGGAAATCGCTCCGGCAATGGAGACGGACATGCCGTCGGAGAGCGAGGAGGTCCGTGTGATGACCACCCGCTACTGTCTGCGTCGCGAAATGGGGGCATGCCTGCGCGCAGCCGGAGCGGGCAAACTTCCGTCAACACTGTTACTGCGGCCAAAAAACTCGGTTTCGGCACGTACGATGCGCATTGACTTCGACTGTGCCGTATGCTGTATGCACCTGACGGCATTACCGTTGGAGTGATTGCCCGAATTTGTTCCATGTAGATATAAAATTGGTCTGAAAGTACTTATTGTTTTGGATATTCAAAAAAAAATTCTAACTTTGCCAAAATTTTTTGAATTTCGGTTTCTACGAAAACAACACTATCTATCCCGCAATAAATCAATACATTCATTAAAAATAACAAACACATTTCAGTTATGAAAAAAATGTACTCAATTCTGAGTTGCGCTCTCCTCGCCCTGCCCGTCATGGCACAGGAACCCCAACTCCCCAACAGTGATTTCGAAGGCCCCTGGGGTGACTGCATCCCCTGGACATCCAGCAACAACACAGCAGCCAAAGGCACAACTCCCCAATCATGGACTATCAGCCAGGTAATCGGTATGAATACCTTAGGTGCTACAATTGTAGGAGATTCAGTCGAGGGCTATAACTCAAGACACGCTGTCAAGGTTTACAATAGCCCTAATTCCATTATGGCAACTCAGATTGTTCCGGGATATGTGACACTCGGCACAACATGGTCAACCTCTGTAATGGGTAGTCAGAATGACGGCGGCACATTCGGCGGTATCGAATTCAACGGCCGTCCCGAAAAGATCACATTTATGTACAAGTTCGAGCGTGCAGAAGAGAATGACCAGCCTGCAAACGCTATCGCGTATCTTTGGAAAGGTACATATACACAGGCTAATGTCCCCGGAAATATTGCTGCTTTCGGCAGTCCCAAAGCAGTCGATATGGTCAACCGTGACCGTAACATACTCGGCATTGAGACAAGCAAGGGCGGCGAAGTCACCAAGAGCGAAGGCGCCGAACTTATTGCCAAGGGTACAACCGTCATCAAAGAAGTAACCTCGGAATGGGTAAAGGGCGAGATTGTATTCGAATATTTTTCAGACGCAACTCCCGAGATGATCAATGTCATCTTCTCTGCCAACGATTATTTCAATGCTGAAGGTATCGCCAAAGGCAACGCCCTCACAGTCGATGACGTAAAATGCGAATATGCCACAGCCGGCGCAACCAAGAAATATCCCGGCAAACTCGTTGTCGAGATGATGGGCGGCGAACTTACCGGCGAAGGCGGTGACGACACCACAATCGAGATCACCGAGACCTCGGCAACAACCTGCTCATTCCTTTTGCCCAATCTTTCCCTTGGAGAAATTGGCAATGTCGGCGACATCAAACTGGATGTAGTGAACATGAGTACCGCAAACGGCGTGACAACCTACACAGCACATGATCCGGCCCTCTCACTGCTTGGCGGTGAGATTATCGCAGACGTCACCCTCAACGGAACGACCGACGAGGCAGGCGTAGCCGACATGAAGATCGATGTCATCTGGAGTGGAATTCCCATCACCTGCACATTCAAGGGCAAGCTGGCTACCAGCGGTGTCGGCTCGATTGAAATCGAGAACGCTCCTGTAGAAATGTACAACCTCAACGGCGTACGCGTCAACCCCGAAACCGCCGCTCCGGGCCTCTATATCAAGCGCCAGGGCAACAAGGTAAGCAAGGTAATCGTCCGCTGAAAGAATAAAGATTTTAACAAAAGCCGCCAAGTAGTACTGGCGGCTTTTGTTGTATGTCCCAAAAAATTTGTACCTTTGACAAATTTTAATCAATTCCTATGAGACAGTCAAAAAAGGCAAGACTAATCCTCGAGGACGGCACGGTCTTTGAGGGCCGTTCCTTTGGCTACGAGGGACCGGCTGCAGGCGAGGTAGTCTTCAACACTGCCATGACAGGCTATCCCGAGAGCCTGACAGACCCCTCCTACGAAGGGCAGATTCTTGTAACAACATTCCCTCTTCAGGGCAACTACGGTGTTCCCGCACCCGACCGTGGCGAACCTTCGCTCAGCGACTCATTCGAGAGCGAGCGCATACACTGCCGCGGTCTTGTCGTACAGGACTATTCGTGGGAGGCATCCCACTGGAAGTCGGGACGCACCCTCGCCAAATGGCTCGAGGACGAGAAAATCCCCGCGGTATACGATATCGACACCCGCGCGCTGACAAAGCATCTCCGCGAGCACGGATCGATGCTCGGCAAAATCCTTGTGGAAGGGTGCGGCGACACGGAATTCTATGACCCCAACAAGGAGAATCTTGTCGGCAAGACCTCGACCCGCGAGGTTGAGAAATACGAACCCACAGAGGGTAGCGTCGAGAATGGCAAGGGACCAAAGACAGTGGTTCTTGTCGACTGCGGCGTTAAGCACAACATAGTCCGCTGTCTTGTGCGCCGCGGTGTCCGTGTCGTACGCGTTCCCTGGGACTACGACTTCAACACGCTCGAATGGGACGGCCTGTTCATCTCCAACGGTCCCGGCAACCCCGACATGGCAGACGTGACCATCGGCAACCTGCGCAAGGCGCTCGAAGGCAGCAAGCCCATCTGTGGCATCTGCATGGGCAACCAGCTGCTGGCACTCGCCGCAGGCGCAAAGACCTTCAAACTGAAATACGGCCACCGCAGCCACAACCAGCCCGTGCGTCAGGCCGGAACAGACCGGTGCTTCATCACATCGCAGAATCACGGCTTCGCCGTCGATACCGACACACTGCCCGCCGACTGGGAGGCACTGTACATAAACCTCAACGACGGCACCAACGAGGGCATTCGCCACAAGACAAAGCCCTTCTTCTCGGCCCAGTTCCATCCCGAGGCAGCATCAGGCCCCAAGGACACCGAATTCATATTCGACGACTTCGTGGCACTGCTCTGATACTTCCGAGACGATAGATTTACCTTTGTTCCAACAGAACACTTACTTTTATCCATCCGATATGCCAAACGCAGAAAAAACCATAAAAAAAGTCCTTCTCCTCGGTTCGGGCGCACTCAAGATAGGCGAGGCCGGCGAATTCGACTACTCCGGCTCGCAGGCACTCAAGGCCATGAAAGAAGAGGGCATCGAGACCGTACTCATCAACCCCAACATCGCGACCGTCCAGACCTCCGAGTCGTTCGCAGACCGCATCTATTTCCTCCCCGTGCTTCCCTACTTCGTGGAGAAGGTGATAGAGAAAGAGCGTCCCGACGGCATCCTGCTGTCTTTCGGCGGCCAGACCGCGCTGAACTGCGGTGTCGAACTCTACCGCTCGGGTGTCCTTGAAAAATATGACGTCCGTGTACTCGGCACCCCCGTACAGGCCATCATCGACACCGAGGACCGCGAACTCTTCGTGGAGCGCCTTGACCAGATAGACGTCAAGACCATCAAGTCGTCGGCGGCGTCGACCGTTGCCGAAGGCCTGGAGGTGGCGCGCTCGCTGGGCTATCCCGTCATCGTGCGCGCAGCATACGCCCTCGGAGGACTTGGCTCCGGCTTCTGCGACAACGACGAGCAACTTACCGCCCTTGCCGAAAAGGCCCTGGCATTCTCACCCCAGATCCTCATCGAGAAATCGCTCAAGGGCTGGAAGGAAATCGAGTATGAGGTCGTGCGCGACCGCTTCGACAACTGCATCACCGTGTGCAACATGGAGAACTTCGACCCGCTGGGCATACATACCGGCGAGAGCATCGTTGTCGCTCCCTCGCAGACCCTGTCAAACGACGACTACCATTTCCTGCGCGCCCTTGCCATCAAGATAATCCGTCACATCGGCATCGTCGGCGAGTGCAACGTGCAGTACGCCTACGATCCCGAGTCGATGGACTACCGCGTCATCGAGGTCAACGCGCGACTGAGCCGCTCGTCGGCCCTCGCATCGAAAGCGACCGGATATCCGCTGGCGTTCGTCGCCGCCAAACTCGGCCTCGGCTATGGTCTGTTCGACCTGAAGAACAATGTGACCAAGACGACCTCGGCATTCTTCGAGCCGGCCATAGACTACATAGTCTGCAAGATTCCGCGCTGGGACCTCGGTAAATTCCATGGTGTCAACCGTGAGATAGGCTCGTCGATGAAGTCTGTCGGCGAGGTCATGTCCATAGGCCGCACCTTCGAGGAGGCCATACAGAAAGGCCTGCGCATGATAGGACAGGGCATGCACGGCTTCGTCTCGAACACCCCCCTGAAAATCGAAGACATCGACACCGCGCTTGCCGCGCCTACAGACAAACGCATATTCGTCATAGCCGAAGCCTTCCGCCGCGGCTATGACGTCGACCGTATACACGAACTCACCAAGATTGACCGCTGGTTCCTGTACAAACTCCACCACATCTGCGACACAGCCAACGAGATGGCCACGTACGACGAACTGGAGAAACTGCCCGCCGAACTTATCCGCCAGGCCAAGCAGCAGGGCTTCAGCGACTTCCAGATCGCACGCATAGTCCTCAAGGAGCGCTGCGAGAAGGGCGACGCCTCGCTGCTCGCGGTGCGCGAGATTCGCAAGCGTCTCGGCATAGTGCCCGTGGTTAAGCAGATTGACACACTCGCCGCCGAATATCCCGCAAAGACCAACTATCTGTACCTGACATACAACGGCTCGGAGAACGATGTCGAGTACCTGCACGACCACCGTTCGATTGTCGTTCTGGGTTCCGGCGCATACCGCATCGGATCGTCCGTAGAGTTCGACTGGTGCTCGGTCAACGCGTTGCTCACGGTCAAGCAGCAGGGCTGGCGCTCGGTGATGATAAACTACAATCCCGAGACAGTCTCGACTGACTACGACATGTGCGACCGCCTGTATTTCGACGAACTCACATTCGAGCGCGTGATGGACATACTCGACCTCGAGCAGCCTCACGGAACCATCGTCTCGGTGGGCGGCCAGATTCCAAACAACCTTGCCACCCGTCTCGACGAGCAGAATGTCAACATACTCGGCACCTCGGCAACGATGATCGACAACGCCGAAGACCGCCACAAGTTCTCGGCCATGCTCGACCGCATCGGCGTCGACCAGCCCCGCTGGCGCGAACTCACGAGCCTTGACGACATCCACGCGTTTGTAGAGGAAGTCGGCTTCCCCGTTCTGGTCCGTCCGAGTTACGTGCTGTCGGGCGCCGCGATGAACGTATGCTCGAACGATGACGAACTAGTCCGCTTCCTGCGTCTTGCCGCCAATGTCTCCAAGCAGCATCCGGTCGTCGTGACCGAATTCATCCAGAACTCCAAGGAGGTCGAGATGGACGCCGTAGCCAAGGACGGCAAGATAATAGCCTACGCCATATCAGAGCATATCGAGTATGCCGGCGTACACTCCGGCGACGCAACCATACAGTTCCCGGCCCAGAAACTATATGTCGAGACAGTGCGCCGCATCAAGAAGATATCGTCGCGCATCGCCGCCGCGCTCAACATCACCGGCCCGTTCAATATCCAGTATCTGGCCAAGAACAACGACATCAAGGTGATAGAGTGCAACCTGCGTGCGTCGCGATCGTTCCCCTTCGTTTCGAAGGTGCTGAAGATAAACTTCATCGACCTCGCAACCCGCGCCATGCTCGGACTCGAGGTCGAGCCGCCGGCAAAGAACGCCTTCGACCTCGACTACGTCGGCATCAAGGCCTCGCAGTTCTCGTTCTCGCGCCTTCAGGGCGCCGACCCCGTGCTGGGCGTCGACATGGCCTCGACCGGCGAAGTCGGCTGTATCGGCGAGAACACCTCGGAGGCACTGCTCAAGGCCATGCTCTCGGTGGGCAACCGCATACCCAAGAAAGGCGTCCTGCTCTCCACCGGCACTCCGCGCCAGAAGGCCGACATGCTCGACGCCGCCCACATGCTGCACAACAACGGCTACAAACTCTACGCAACCGGCGGTACACACGCCTTCCTCTCGGACAACGGTATTCCCGCCATCCGCGTCTACTGGCCGTCGCAGCCCGACATGCAGCCCCAGGCAGTGGAACTCATGCGCCGCCACGAAATCGACATGGTGGTGAACATTCCCAAGAACCTCACGTCGGCCGAACTCTCGAACGGCTATAAGATACGCCGCGCGGCAGTCGACCTGAACATTCCGCTGCTGACCAACGCGCGTCTCGCCTCGGCTTACATCCGCGCGTTCACCACGCTGCCTCTCGACCGCATCGAGATCAAGCCCTGGCACGCATACTAATTCAAGCAACGACATAGAATCAATACACATGACGGCGGCCCGGTCTGACCTGCCGCCGTCGTGATTTTCCAATTAATAATAACTTTCAACTGAAAATGAAGAAACTATTTCTCTCCATTCTTCTTATGGCGGCGGTCTGCCTCACGGGTTCGGCCTACCGCTATAACTATGAGACCGTTCCGGGCGACCCGCTGAACACACTCATGTACACACTTCCCAACGGACTCAAAGTCTTCATGAGCGTAAACAAGGACGCGCCGCGCATCCAGACCTACATTCCTGTCCGTGTCGGTGGCAAGAACGACCCCGCCGAGACCACAGGACTCGCCCACTACTTCGAGCACCTGATGTTCAAGGGTTCCGAACAGTTCGGCACCCAGGACTATGCCAAGGAAAAACCAATGCTCGACGAGATAGAGGCCCTGTTTGAGGTCTATCGCCAGACAACTGACTCGACCGAGCGCAAGGCCCTGTACCACAAGATAGACTCGATATCGTACCAGGCATCGAAAATCGCCATCCCCAACGAGTACGACAAACTGATGACCGCGATAGGCGCGATCGGGACAAACGCCTACACGTCGACTGACGTCACATGCTATGTCGAGGACATACCCTCGAACCAGATTGACAACTGGGCGAAGATTCAGGCCGACCGCTTCATGCACCCCGTGCTCCGCGGATTCCACACCGAACTCGAGACCATCTACGAGGAGAAGAACATGTCGCTGACCAGCGACGCACGCAAGTCCTTCGAGAAACTTCTCGCCATGGCCTTCCCAAATCACCCATACGGAACACAGACCGTGCTCGGCACGCAGACACACCTGAAGAATCCCTCGATCACAAACATCAAGAAGTATCACTCGACATGGTATGTACCCAACAACATGGCGGTGTGCCTCGCGGGTGACTTCGACCCGGACAATGTCATCGACATACTGACGAAATACTTCGGCCAGATGAAGCCCAACGAGAATCTGCCGTCGCTCAGTTTCAAGGAAGAGGCTCCGATAAGCGCTCCGGTCAGGGGCGAGGTACTCGGCAACGAGGCAGAACAGGTGTATCTGGCATGGCGAATTCCCGCAGCCAAGGACAAGGATATGCTTGCGCTGAACGTACTCAGGGAAGTCCTGCAGAACGGTAAATGCGGAATTATCGACGTCGAGGTCAGCCAGCCCCAGCGCGTGCTCGCCATGGGCTCATTCCCATACAGCATGGCCGACAAGGGCCTCGGCATCATCACCGGACTTCCAAAAGAAGGCCAGACACTGGACGAAGTGCGCGACATAGCGCTCGAGGTTGTCCGCAAACTCCGCGCCGGCGACTTCTCGGACGAACTTGTCCCCGCAGTCATCAACAACATGAAACTTGACCTTCAGAAAAGTTTCGAGGACAATTCGGACCGCGCCGACTTCTATGTCCAGGCATTCGTGAACGGATCACCCTGGGCCGACGAGGTCAAGACCCTCGGGGACATAGACAAGATAACCAAGGCCGATGTCGTGCGTGTCGCCAACAAATACTTTGACCCCGACGCATACTTCATCCTCTACAAACTTCAGGGCAAGGACACCGCGGAACTCAAGATCGCCAAACCCGAAATCACTCCTATCGCAACAAACCGCGACGCCTCGTCCGACTTCGTGAAGTCGGTCCTTGACAGCAAGGTGCAGCCTATCGAGCCTGCTTTCGTCGACTTCGAGAAGAGTCTTGCGCGCAATCCCATAAAGAAAGGTCAGGTTGAACTGCTCTATACGCATAACAACACCAACGACATCGCAGATGTCACCTTTATATATGAATATGGCTTCTCGGCAGTACGTCCGCTAAGACTGGCCAATTCGTACCTCTCGCTTCTGGGAACGGCAGACAAGAGTGTGGCACAGATAAAGGAAGAGTTCTATCGTCTCGCCTGCACGTACAATGTCTCAATCGGGCGTGACCGCAGTTATGTAGTCATTACCGGCCTGAGCGAGAATCTACCGAAGGCAATCCGGCTGTATGAGGACCTGGTGAAAAACGCCGTCAGCGACACCGCAGTATGGAACCAGCTTGTCGCCCGCCAGATAAAGTCCATGAACGACGACAAGAACAACCAGCGTGCGAACTTCAGCCGCGTCGCCCAGTTTGCATATTACGGCGCCGACAAGACAAAGAATCCTTCGCTCGCGCTCGGCTATACACCAGAAACTCTCGCCAAAGTCAATCCGGAAGAAGTGCTTGCCGCCCTCCGCGACATGAACAACCATGTACACCGCATCATCTACTACGGTCCGGAAAGTGAGAAAAAGGTTGTCGCCATGCTTGAGAAAGATCATGTCACCCCCGGCAAACTTACGGAAGTACCAGTGGGTCAGAAATTCCCCGAACAGATTACGGAAGAGACCGTCATCTATGTCGCTCCCTACGATGCAAAGCAACTGTACATGCAGCAGTTCTCGAACCGCGGTGAACACTTTGACGCCGCCAAGGAACCGATGCTCGAAATCTACAACGAATATTTCGGCGGTGGCATGAACTCCATCGTATTCCAGGAGATGCGTGAAAGCCGTTCGCTGGCATATTCGGCATGGGCCGAACTGTTTTCGCCGTCGCGCCTCGACCGCACCTATACATATATGTCGCAAATCGCGACACAGAACGACAAACTGATGGATGCCGTCAATGCCTTCGAAGAAATCATCAACGAGATGCCTGAGTCAGAATCGGCGTTCGCACTGGCGAAAGAGGGGCTTGACAGCCGTCTGCGCACCAAGCGTACCATCAAGGACAACATAGCATGGGCATGGGTCAATGCCCAGAACCGCGGACTGGACTATGACATAGACAAAAAGGTATTTGAGGCACTTCCCGGCGCGACACTCGCAGATGTCATCGCGTTCCAGAAGGCAAATGTCAAGGACAGAAAGTACAATTATGCCATACTTGGCAAAATCGAGGACCTTGACATGGAAGCCCTCGGTAAACTGGGCCGTGTCGTAATCCTCACAACAGAAGATATCTTCGGCTATTGATTCAGCCGTCGCGAACCTATGCTTCAGCCGCGTTCCGCCTTACGGAGCGCGGCTGTTTCGTCGGGGAGACACCCATGAAATGCGCGGTTGAGGGTTTTTGATTGGATTTTGTAGTTACGGTGGGAATTACTAACTTTGCAGATTGATTGGGAAATGCCCCGTCTGCGTAGATTTTCTCTCCTTCCGTATCACTATCACGATGAAATTCAACCTCTTCAATAAGAACAAAAAGAAATCCGCGCACCACTCGCCGCAGGTGCCGGTCTCGCGTGAGCCCATGACCGATCAGCAGCGCCGTTATGCGCGTGACCTGAAGGTAGTCAAGTGGATGTGGATTATTTTTGGCTCGCTAGCCGGCCTTGTCCTGATATTCTTCATTCTGGTCTATAACGGCATAATCGGGTATATGCCTCCGGTAGAGGAACTTAAGAATCCGAAGGATCAGTTCGCGTCCGTAGTCTACTCGGCCGACGGCGAGGAGATGGGACGATTCTTCCGCAATACCGGAAACCGCCTGTATGCCGACTATGATGAAATATCGCAGCATGTCGTCGACGCTCTTGTCGCCACAGAGGACGAGCGCTTCGAGGAACATTCGGGCATCGATGTCAAGGCCCTCGGCCGCGCCATAGTCAAGACCGTCATACTCCGGCAGAAGAGCGCGGGCGGCGGCTCGACAATCACCCAGCAGCTGGCGAAGCAACTTTATACACCGCCGTCCAAGGGTTTCCTTGACCGCGCGATGCAGAAACCCATCGAATGGATGATAGCAATCAAACTCGAGCGTTATTACTCGAAGGAAGAAATCATCAAGATGTACCTCAATCAGTTCGATTTCCTGTACAATGCCGTCGGCATAAAGTCGGCCGCTCAGGTCTATTTCAATAAGGAGGCCCGCAACCTCAACATACAGGAAGCCGCCCTGCTTGTAGGCATGGTCAAGAACCCGACATATTATAATCCCGTGCGGCAGCCCGAGCGCGCGCTGGCACGCCGTAATGTTGTTCTCGAACAGATGGCGAAGGCCGGAAAGATATCTCAGGCAGAATGTGACTCACTCTCCAGGCTGCCGCTCGGCCTCGACTTCCACCGCATCGACCACAAGGAGGGCGTGGCGCCCTACTTCCGCGAGGAACTGCGCCGAGTGCTGACGGCAAAGAAGCCTGAACGCACCGACTATCCTTCGTGGGACAAGCAGTCGTATGTGGATGATTCGATAGCCTGGGCCAACAATCCCCTCTATGGATGGATTCAGAAGAATCCGAAGGCGGACGGGTCATATTATGACCTTTACAATGACGGCCTGCGCATATATACTACAATCGACTCCCGCATGCAGCGTTATGCCGAGGAGGCAGTGCGCGAACACATGTCCGACCTTCAGCGCCGTTTCGACCGCGAGAAGAAAGGCATGCCCTACACGTCGAATACAGATGAACTTTCGACATCGGGACGTAACCGCCTGATCCGTAACGCCATCACTCAGAGCGAACGCTACCGCATCGCCAAACTCGCCGGTAAGAGCGAATCGGAAATCGACAAGGAGTTCCATACTCCGGTCGAGATGACCCTTTTCTCATATGACGGTCCTGTGGACAAGACCATGACACCGTACGACTCGGTGCTCTATGTCAAATCGTTCCTGCGCACCGGCATGATGTCGATGGATCCCCGCAACGGATATGTAAAGGCATATGTCGGAGGTCCTGACTACCGCTTCTTCCAGTATGACATGGTCTCGAAAGGACGCCGTCAGGTAGGCTCGACCATCAAGCCGTTCCTCTACACCCTTGCCATGGAGGATGACTATACACCGTGCTCGACTTTCTCCAACACCCAGCCTGTATTCCAGCTTCCCGACGGCAAGACATGGGCGCCCCGAAACTCGGGCTCGTCGCGTGTTGGCGAGATGGTTGACCTGAGGTGGGCGCTCACCAATTCCAACAACTGGATTTCGGCACGTGTGCTTCATGAAGTGGGACCCACGCGCCTTGTGCAACTCATGCACCGTCTGGGAATCACGAACCAGATTCCTGCTGTAATTTCCCTTTCCCTCGGCCCGAGCGAGGTTTCGGTCCGCGAGATGGTGGGAGCATATTCGGCCTTTGCCAACAAGGGCATGCGTTCCGAACCTATCTTCGTTACTGCCATAACCGACAACAAGGGCAACATCCTCGCCCGTTTCTCGCCGATTCAGAGCGAGGTCATCAGCGAGAAGGCCTATTACCGCATTCTATCCATACTACTCAATGTCGTTGACTCGGGTACGGGCAACCGTCTGCGCCGCGGACCGTACAACCTGACGGCCCAGACAGGCGGCAAGACCGGTACAACCAACTATAATGCAGACGGCTGGTTCATGGGCTTTACACCCGAACTTGTCACCGGTGTGTGGGTCGGCGGCGATGAACGTTACATACATTTCAATTCAATGCGAGACGGACAGGGTGCGGAGATGGCGCTGCCTATCTACGGCCTTTTCATGAAGAAGGTCTACGGTGATCCTCACCTTCAGATGTCCCAGTCGGTACGCTTCAACTTCCCGCCGGACGTTGACCTCTGCGGCGGCCTGTTCGACAACGAGGTCGAGGAGGTAGAGGAAGTCTCGGTAGAAGACGTTTTCGACTGATTATTCAGAATCAGTACGATTATCCACACCGCACACACGTTTCCACTAAATAGATATTCAAAAGGCTGCTTCGCGAAATTCATGTGAAGCAGCCTTTGATGTATGGTCAGGAGGGAGCGTTTAACGTTGCCAAAGATTGCCCGGAGCCGACAGTATGTGGAAAATAAGTTCCCGCAGCAACTGATACTCGTTCTGTCGCGATCCGCATCCTTTGCTCTGGGCAGCGAAACGGCGTATCGCACGAATGATCTCAATAACCTGGAAAGCGTTGTAGTTGCGCCTTCCAGCGTCGTATCGCCTCATGGCAAAAGAGTTTTTCACACCCAGAGCCTGCATAAGCGCTGAAGGACTCTTGTCTTTCACGAAATATGTTATCATCAGGTCCGAGAAGTAGGAAAAAATGGACGCGACCACAAGCACAGTGGGATTGTTCTTCGGGTTTGCACGGAAATAGTCCGCTATGCGGAAGGCCTTGGCTGCGTCGCGGGTTGCGAGGGCGTCGACGAGTTCGAAAGAATTGAAATCCTTAGAGAAACCGATGTTGCGTTCGATTGATTCGGGCGTCACCTGCGCTCCGGCACCGAGGATGGTAGTGAGTTTCTCGATTTCGTTATACAGTCGGCTCAGGTCTGTACCGACAAATTCCTTCAGCATCTCCAGTGCCTTGGGGTCTGCTGTCAGTCCCCGGTCTGCGATTAGTTGCGATATATATCCGCCAATCTGGCTTTCGTAAACTTTTTTAGACTCGAAGACGGTGGCTCTGGATTTCTTGACAGCGTCAAGCAGTTCCTTGCCTTTGGCCTTCTGACCGCGGAATGCAATCACAAGTACAGTCTGAGGCGAAGGCTCGGCGACATATTTGGCGAGTTTCTGCAACTGGTCGGCGCGTGCGGCCTGGCATTCCTTTATGATTACGACCTGACGGTCGGCCATCATAGGGTAGCGGCGACATATGTCTATCGCCGTCAGCATCTCGGTCTGTGGAGCGTAGAGCACATACTGGTTGAATTCTTTTTCCTCGTCGGTCAGAATGTTTTCGAACTCCTTGACCAGCCGGTCGGTGAAGTATCCTTCCTCGCCGTGCAAAAGATACACGGGCGAAAGTCGTTTTGCTTTGATTTCGCTTTTCAGCGATGCAAATGTTGGGGCGGCTGTTGCCATTGTTTTGTTTCCTGCGGTTTATTTTTGTAAATTTACACAGTTTTTCCGAACTGTACAAAAAATTATGGAAGAAGCGCCCAGACTCAATCTACCGGATATGCCCCTGCATATGCGTCCCGACAGAAAGGGACGCGTGGAGATTTACGACGTGTTCCGTCGCCGATGGGTTGTACGCACACCCGAAGAGTATGTGCGGCAGCGCTTTCTGCATTATATGGTGCGTTCGCTGACTTATTCGCCACACAGGATAGCGGTAGAGCGAGGGTTTACCTTTAACGGCACACAGAGGCGCTTCGACGCCATGGCCTTTGACGATTTCGGCAATCCTCTCGCGATAATGGAATTCAAGGCGCCACAGATATCCGTCACCCAGAAGACTTTCGACCAGATAGTGCGGTACAACATGGTCCTGAAAGCACCTTATCTTATAGTTTCCAATGGATTGAGCCACTTTTGTGTCCACGTCTCGCTTGAGGATGGTACTTATGACTTCATGAATTCGATTCCGCTGTATTCCGACATCAGGAGCGGAACATGAAATTTTTTTCGAAAAGTCTGTAATTATATTCGTTCAGTGGCGTCTAATGCTATAGAAAACCAATTCCGGATGAAATCAAGGAGCGACATAGAGAAAAGGTTCCTGCATGAGATTGCCCTGTACGACGGTACTATACGGAGCATCTGTTTCATGCATTCGTCTCCGTCGTCGCCATTCGACGACCTTTATCAGGAGACAATGGTCAACCTGTGGCGCGGTTTTGCAAATTTCCGTGGCGAAAGTTCCATGAACACGTGGATTTATCGCGTCACTATCAATACATGTATCACATGGCTACGTCATAACCGCCGTCACGACGAGACGACATCAATCGACCAGGCCATGGAAATGATACCTGACTCTTTCGATGAGGAAAGGCGTCGAGACCTTGCTGATATGTATATGCTAATCTCGAAACTCGACCCGTTGGAAAAATCCATAGTAATGATGTGGCTGGACGAAAGTTCCTACGACGAGATTGCCGCTGTGACAGGACTGACCCGCGGTGCTGTGGCAACAAGACTCAACCGCATCAAGCATAAACTCAGTGAGGCTGAAAGTAACCTTAACTCATCCTCCGATCACCCATAGACCTATTGACACTATGACATTAGATAACCTTAAAGCGAAATGGCAGGATGCTAAGATGACTTCTGCGGAGCGAGACGTCGAAATGCGCCGTCTGGCCTCTGAAATAGATGTGCTTGCCCGTAGCCGGTCTGCCGCCGAGCGACTGGCAGGCGGATACCTGCGCAAAGGCATCCTGCTTCTGTTTCTTGGAGTATTCTGTATAATTTCCCTTGCGAAGAATTTCCACCTCCATGAATATACCCTCTGGATTTACGGAATAACATTTCTGTTCGCGTTCATCTGTAATATGATTTCATGGCATCGCGTGAGTCATGCCAAAATCTACGATCTTCCCGTGGTCGATGCCCAGCGCGAAGTCATTTCCCTGCGGAGACTGATCTACCGGCTGCGGATTGCAAATATATTTTTCGCCATTCCATGTCTTGTGACCCTGTTCATGGATTTTGCCAATGAATCGGACAGCATGGTTCTCTGGAGTGCTGTAATAGGAGCCGTTGTCGGGCTGGTCCTGGCCGGTCTTATCTGCAGCAGGACACGTCGGCAATTCCGTGAGATGATCGCACCCTTCACTCGGGAAAGTGAGTGAGGGAAATCTTGCGGAGTTGTTAATATGGATGAAAGTTTCAGCGATTGAACAGACGGGAGATGTCTTCGGCTCCCATGATGCGGATTACAGGCAGTCCGTCGGGGGTATAGCCGGGAGCGGGGAGCCGGAACAGGTCTGTGACAAGACGTTCCATTTCCTCGGGTGTGAGGCGGGTGTTTCCTCTCATTGCTGATGCTTTTGCCAGTGATAGAGCCACATGGCGATGCCATGCCGATTTGTCTGAATCGCAGGCTGTTTCTTCTGCGATATCTGCGATCACACTGCGGAACGTCTCGGCGGCAGAGGCAGGTCCGAGTACTGAAGGTATGGCCTTTAACACCCATACGGCCGAGGAGCCTTCCCGTTCGGCATGGAAACCGATTTCCTCAAGCGTGGATATGTTGCCTGCAGCAATTGCCGACGCCGCTGCGTCTAATTCGACAGATTCTTCTATCAGCAGGTACTGAGAAGAAAGGCTGTTGCCATCAAGTTTCTCCAGTATAGAGGTATAAAGTATAAGCACATTCGCACGATGCTGGTCGATGAACATCAGTCCTGATTTCGAGTCGGTCACAAGGTATCGCCCGCGACATTGAATCATGTCACGCGAAAAACCGTGATTCTCGGCAATCTTGTCAAAACTCGGATTATGGCTGTTGTCATCAAAGGATAACTTTCCGTGTATCGCGTCATCTTCAATAACGGAGTCCGATTTGTCATTACCGCCGGCGGTTTCGGAATTATCTCCGGTCTTGGAGAGGAATGAGTCGTAAAGTTTATCCCAGTCACGGGTATTGCGGTTCAGTGCCGATGCTCTGCCGCTGTTTCCCGTGAAGATTCGGCTCTGTACGGGAATGTTCTCAGGCTTCGCCAATAAATCGTCAAAGGGATTATATGACGGATCGAGTTCATCGCTGACAGGCGAGACCGGCACATCCTCCCGGGGGACACATGGAGGAATGTCGGGTACATCGCTGGCATCAAAGTCAATTGATGGACCGACATTGAATTTGCCGAGAGATTCCTTGATGGCCGCAGTCAGAATCTGAAAGACTAGTTGTTCGTCCTCGAACTTGATCTCATGTTTCTGGGGATGTATATTTACATCTATCCGGTCTGGCTCAAGTTCGAAACTTATGAAATAATTCGGCTGGACGTCAGCCGAGATAAGGTCCTTGTAGCAGTTTAGTACCGCGCGGTGGAAATATGGATGGCGCATGTTGCGTCCGTTGACGAAGAAGTATTGCAGGGCACCGCGTCTGCGGGCGGCCTCGGGCAAGCCGATGTAACCGCTTATCTTTACGATACCGGCTGATGTCTCGAGCGGAATTATGCCTTGTTCAACGGTTTTGCCGAACAGGGCACCTATACGTTTTTTCAAGGGAGACTGGAGCATCTGGTGCACGAGTTGGCCATTGTGCGTAAGCGAGAACTCGACATTGGTGTTAACCAGTGCCAGACGTTCGAACTCATGCATTATGTGGGTCATCTCCTGGGCATCCTTCTTAAGGAAGCGTCGCCTTGCAACGAAGTTATAGAAAAGGTTCCTGACCATTATATTGGTGCCTCTCGTGCATACGCAAGGTTCCTGTGACACTACGTCCGAAGCGCGGATGTGCAACTCGGTTCCTATAGAATCCTCCGGACGCATGGTTCGCATCTCGACCTCACTTACCGCGGCTATGGACGGGAGAGCCTCGCCGCGGAAGCCCATTGTGTGGAGCATGAACAGATCGTCGGCCTTGCGTATCTTTGATGTCGCATGTCGCTCGAATGCCAGACGGGCATCTGTTGTAGACATGCCGCAACCGTTGTCAATGACCTGTATCAGAGTCTTCCCGGCATCTTTCAGTACAATCTGCACTGCAGTGGCGCCGGCGTCTATGGCATTTTCCACAAGTTCCTTAATGACCGAGGCGGGACGCTGTATCACCTCCCCGGCAGCAATCTGGTTTGCCACCGAATCAGGCAGGAGTCTGATGATATCCTCGGTCATAACGGATTGATGCTTATATATAAACTGGTTGATGCTGGATTATTCGTAATAACTTATTGTGCGGACTTCAGAGGCTTCGTCCGAGTTCTGTTGCTGATTTCCGTATTCGTCGTTGTAGTACGCTGTCCTCTTGATTTTGCGGGATGTCCAGTTATGCCGGTTGTCAAATTCGTAGTCGGTGTATTCGAATTCCAGTCTCTGGTCATAATTGTTGGTGACTATCATCTCGCTTATCGTACCGTCCGGCGAATATTTTATTCTTGCCTGTCGTATCTCGCCGTTAGGCAAGTTCAGGATAAACCCTACATAACGTTTGCGGCTATCCAGCTGATACTCGAAGGTCGCTGTGCCACCTTCTCCGTCATCGACATCAGCCGCAACTATATAGCCCTCGCCGTTGCGTTTCACTTTCTGAAACTCGTTGGTGGTCATGTTTCCCAATGCATCGAACTCTGTCGAGCCATTAGGACTGACGCATTTGCGTACGCGTCCGTGAAGATCGCTGAAAGCGAGATCGGGTGTTGCAACATCCTGGGCACTGCTCCGTTCCTCGATGACAGTCACATCATCGACGGTATTGTCCTCGTCTTCTGAGTCTGACTCGTCCTCGACGTTTTCAGTGCCTCCCAATGTCTCGGACGTCCGGAATCCGAACCAATATACGGCTCCCGCGCCAAGTAACAAAGCGGCCAGAACAGGACCGAGCCATATCCATACGGAGCGTTTCCTCACCATATGGGTTTCCGGACCAACAAACATTGTCTCTTTCTCGGATTCGAGATCCTCACCGGGAAGAAAGGCGTTCTCGGCAGACTGCCGGGCCTCGGCATGCACCGTGTCGTCAGTCGTCATTGTTGCGGCATCATCGTCGAGAATATGGGTATCGGAATCCTCCTCATAAATCTGAGTACTTGAATCCTCTTCAGGTATACGAATTGCCGTATCCTCGTCATCGATGATCTGAGTGCATGAGTCGTCATCGTCCCTTACCGGGCCGTTTGTCGACCCGGCATCAAATTTTGTTCCGCAGCTGGAGCAGAAAGCGTCGGATGCATTTACAAGCGCGCCACAGTTGGGGCAGACTTTCCGGATGTCCATGGCTATTTACCTTTATAGGTTAGATTATTCCCACTCGATGGTGCTTGGCGGTTTGGAAGAGATGTCGTAGCATACGCGGTTGACGCCGCGCACCTTGTTTATGATTTCGTTAGAGACCTTGGCCATGAATTCGTATGGTAGATGTGCCCAGTCGGCGGTCATGGCATCGGTCGATGTAACGGCGCGTAGTGCGACAGCCTGCTCATAAGTGCGCTCGTCTCCCATCACGCCGACCGAGTTAACCGGCAGGAGTATTACGCCGGCCTGCCATATCTGGTCGTAAAGACCGGCCTCACGCAGTCCGGTGATGAAGATATCGTCTGCATCCTGAAGCACGCGCACCTTCTCGGGTGTGATGTCGCCGAGTATGCGTACAGCCAGACCGGGACCCGGGAACGGATGGCGCTTGATCAGATGTTCCGGCATACCGAGTTCCCGGCCGACAGCGCGGACCTCGTCCTTGAACAGGGATTTGAGCGGTTCGCAGAGTTTCAGGTTCATCTTCTCGGGAAGACCGCCTACGTTGTGGTGACTCTTGATGACTGTTCCCGTAATCGAGAGTGACTCTATGCGGTCAGGATAGATGGTGCCCTGTGCCAGCCACTTTACATCCTTGATTTTATGCGCTTCCTCATCGAAGACCTCGATGAAGTCACGGCCTATGATCTTGCGTTTCTTCTCGGGTTCGGTGACACCGGCCAGGTCGCTGAAGAATTTCTTTGAGGCATCGACACCGATTACGTTCAGGCCAAGACATTTGTAGTCGTTTAGAACGTTTGCGAATTCGTTCTTGCGCAACAGTCCGTGGTCCACGAATATACAGGTCAGACGGTCGCCTATGGCTCGGTTCAGCAATACTGCGGCAACCGAAGAATCGACACCGCCGCTCAGTCCAAGCACGACACGGTCATCGCCAAGTTGCTCGCGCAGTTCGGTGACTGTCGACTCGATGAATGAGGCCGGAGACCAAGTCTGGTGCGAGCCGCAGATGCCGACAGTAAAGTTACGAAGAATATCAAGTCCGCACTGCGAGTGGAAAACCTCGGGATGGAACTGGACTCCCCACATCCTGCGGCACTCATGGCGGTAGGCCGCACAGTGTACACTTTCGGTGGATGCTATTACGCGGAAGTCTGCGGGCAAAGACGTGATGGTGTCGCCGTGGCTCATCCAGACCACGCTTCCAGGCTCGATGCCTGTCATAAGGGGGTCTTCACTGTCGACATAAGACAGTTTGGCCCGACCGTACTCACGGCTCTCGGCAGGTTCTACTGTCCCGCCGTAGGTGTAAGCCATCAACTGGGCGCCGTAACAGATGCCTAGTACGGGATATTTCTCAATCAGAGGTTCGACATCGGTCTTGAAGGCTGAAGGATCATATACCGAGAAAGGCGAACCTGAAAGAATCACACCGATTACAGAGGGGTCGTCCGACGGAAACTTGTTGTAGGGGACAATCTCGCAATAAGTGTTGAGTTCGCGCAGACGACGGCCTATGAGTTGTGTTGTCTGTGACCCGAAATCCAGAATTATAATCTTCTCCTGCATAATATTATAATGTATTTGCCGGCATGCGACTCACTGTCACACGCCTGATAATTGCATATATAATTGTATTTAGTGGGTGGACTATTGGCTTTTTCTTTTGCAAAGATAGTCATTTTCTCCCAAACGGACGCGTATCATTAAATTAATTGGTAAAAAATGGTTAACTTTGCACCCGCATTAAACATAGAGATGAAACATAGTGAGTAAGCCGCTTAGAATATTACTGCTGTCGATGGTGACTGTAATGCTGTCAGTTCCTCAGAAAGCGGGAGCGTTTTCTCTGGCTCTTGACTCTGTAGCCACATGGGGCAAGTTCCCAAGGTTCTGTGTGAATACTTACCGCTGGGGTGACAAATTCTTCAATTCCTATGATTCTGCATATGTTGAAGGTACAGGCTATAAGTTCAACGGCAAGTTGAAGACCGATACCTGGGTTGACAATTATAGATTCGCCCTTCCGGACAAATATGTTATGAACATGCGCTCCGATTGGTGCACATCCACCGGCCTGTGGCTGACATATCTGGCTTTATCTGTGGGATACGATGTCAATGTATCGAAATTTTTCGGAGGTTCCGATCAAGCCCGCAAGCGTTTCAACTTTAATTTTAACTGTGCGTTGTTCGGAGCCAACTTCTATTGGATTACCAATGATGTCGGTACCAAGATAAATGAGTTCGGACCGAGACATAACGAGCAGAAACTCAATATTCCTTTCACGGGTATTAATACACAGATTTTCGGATTTGACACATATTATATATTGAACAACAAGCGATATTCGCGTGCTGCTGCATTCAATTATTCTAAAATCCAAAAAAGGAGTCAGGGCTCGTTCTTCTTCGGATTCGCATACTGGAAACAGAAATACGATTTTGATTTTTCAAAACTTCCCACCGACATTCGTGAAGATCTGCCTGAATCGTGGGCAGAACGGGATTACCGCTATTCGGCGTCTAACCACAACTATTCCCTGTGTGCCGGTTATGGATACAACTGGGTGTTCGCGCGACACTGGCTGCTGGGAGTTAACGAGTCGCCTGTTCTGGGACTGAAGCATGGATATATCAATAATCCCGGGAAAGTGGCTAACTCATTGTCGCTATACAACCGCTTCAAACTTTCGGTGATCTGGAATAACGGCGAATGGTTCGCCGGTATAATAGGCAATGCCGAAAACGGCCTGATCTATGACAAGGACCACCAGTTGATAAGCGGAGTGTTCTCGTTTGAGGCGTCGGTCGGCTATCGCTTCAATCTCTGGTAGAGATTAATCATATCCGCAGTCCGTCGAAGGGCGCGTCTGACGGTATTGACACAAGGATTGCCAGTTCGGCAATGTCCCGGTCATTCCTGTTGTCGCTATTTATGCAGGTTGCAGTGATAGTGTCATCTGAATGCAGTTCGACAGGGGCCATGTCGGAGTGGCAGATACGGATTATTCGTGGAACATAATCCGTTATCGGCGGGAATCGTCGTGTGTGCTCGAGAATTGCAGACACGACCTCACGGATACTTTCTGACCTTGAGCATGTGTTGATGATGATGTCAACGCCGCGCCATGCCTTCAGCAGATTTTCAGTGGCTGTTCGGCAGCCTTCGTCATCGGAAAGATCGAGTGGGCAAAACCGCACGCCTCGGTCATGTGCGAGAGCATTTCCCCGCGAGATGTCGCTGTCGAAAACGGCGACTCGCGAACCGGCATTCAGAAATCTTTCGGCGATTGTTTCGGCTAGTCCGTTGTCATTCCCAAGAATAAGCACATGCCGGGGTGGAAAATTAAAGACGACTTTGCCAGGAGTTGACGACAGGGTAGGGCGTACGCGCGAAACTCCGCCTCGGTTTTTCCCAAGTCGGAGTTCCTCCATTTTTCGTTCGAGGTAATTGTCAGCCATGGATATTATTGCCCGTTGCGTATTTTCGAAACATCTATCTTGCCCTTAAGGTAGATGGCGACGTATTCCTCGCTGTCGCGGTCGTCAACAAGCAGAATAATGCCGTCGACAATGGTGCTGTCATCAGACCCGGGAGCCATATAGATGTGTATCCGTTCGTTATCTTCCTCGATTTCGGATGCGATCTCATAGCCGGAACGTGCTACGGCTTCTTCGCAAGCCTTGCGAACTGCGCCAATCTTGCTTTTGGATTCGCAGGTAATCAATTCGATACGGTCAAAAGACTTGACGGCATCTTTTATGCCGAAGTTTTCGGAAGCGTAATTTTCGTAAAGCGAATTCGCAAACCTCAGCATGCCCTTGCCGATGGTGATTTTAGTTATTTCCTCGTCAGACGGAACGTTGGTAAAGAACTTCTGTCCGAGGCACGACATGGTGGACATTGATGCGATTGCTACGACCACCAGAATCGATAATTTTCTGATAAACTGTTTCATATAATTTATTTATTGCTGTTTTGTTTTATTTGATGCATTTCCGGGCCCGGGTTTAAACGCCGTCATAGATTTTTTAGTGTGGTGGAGATTGTGACTATGGATTCGTCAAGGTGGCGGTCGACATCACGCACAGACTTGTTCACGACATCTAGCGAATTGTCGATTTTGTTGCAGACCAGATTAATGTAGTATGCAGCCTGAGCCGAGTCGTTTATCTCAATATATCCGTCGGAGACATCGGCTTGTGTTGCAGCACGTTCTGTCCTGTTGTTTTGACGTGAAACATTAGTCGCTTTGGATGCCGGAACGACATCTGTTTCTTCCGTTGGAGTATTGATTGTTGCGGCATAAGCGATTGTGTCGATTTCTGTAAGCCCTGCTGCCACCCTGGCAGTGAGTACCTTTTCTGTGCCTTCTCCGGATATGTTGTCCTGAGGTTCCAGGCGGAACGAGTCACCGGACGGATAGCGGAAGAAGAGTACTGCCGCTATGCACGCCGCTGCGGCTATACTTGCCCAGACTGTCCATCGGGGGAGTGGGTCGGTAATCCTGACCTTTTCAGTGCCTGAAGCAGAAACTTCCTCATTGGCGGCTTTTTCGATTTCGGTGAGGAAACCGGTTCCGAGTATTTCCTCGGCCGAGGGAATCTCAGCCGGGACATTACTCGTGAAAATAGCGGCGTCGGGCCTGAGGTCGACAGGGATATCCTTCGTTTCCGAAAAGAAACGGCGCAGAGCCTCAATGTCTTCCGGCGTGGAAGTCCCGTCGTAGAAGCGGTCGAGAAGAATGCGTATTTCGTTGATATCCATTTTTTAATAATATTTATTTTGAAGAGATAGGAGAATGGTGCGGAGTTGTCGGCGGGTTCGGCTGAGCATCACACGGATGTTGACTTCGGTGGTCGAGAATTTTGCGGCGATTTCGGCGTTGTCCTCGCCTGCAAGACTGAGCCTTATAAGTTCCCGGTGCCGGGAATCGAGCATTGAGATTGCCTCGGGTAGCAAGTCTTCTTGCGAATGGCTGTCACTTTCATCGTCCGGAATAGACATTTGTCCGTCGATGACAGTTTCTCTGCCCGGTGGATTTGAGCGCATCCACGAGAGGGCGGCATTACGGGCACTGACAGCACAGAACGAACGCGATGAGGCAGGTAATGCCAGCGAAGCGTGTTTTTCCCAGAGTCGGCGAAATAATTCCTGAACGATATCCCGTGCATCATCGCTGTTGTGGACGATGCCCAGCACTACGGCATAAGCCGTATCGTAGCATGGGAGGATTTCGTCTTTGAATTCTGAGGCTGTCATTTTTCCGTTCTTTATTATTAAGACGCGGACTCACATGTTTTGTAACACTAGTAAAGGGAAAATTTTTAAACGTGAGAAATTCCGATTTCTATGCAGGCAGATTTTACAGTGTCAAGCCGTTAATAATCAAAAGGCTGCGCCGTATGGAAACTACGGCACAGCCTTTCGGAAATTATGCTTACCGGTGTTTATTACCGGATTGATTTACTTTGAGAGTTGCTCCTTGAGAGCAGTGTATTTGTCGAGTTCGGCCTTTGCGGCGTCAGCCTTCTCCTGATTGCCCTCGTTCTTGTAGAAGTTGTATATGAGGGTGTTGAGCAGGGCGTATGTGTTGATCTGGTTCTTCGGGTTGGCGGGATTGGCGTTCTCGGGGTCCTTGTTGAAAATCGAGAGTTCGGTCTCGAAATCGGCTATGGCTTTTGCGTCGGGCTTGCCGCCGTTGGCCGATGTGTAGAGACGTCCGCGGAGGAAGAGGTACTGGTAGGGAGCGGCTGCTGCATCCTCACCGATGAGTTGGTTCATCAGTACGAGACCCTTGTCGGCATCTTCCTTGGCGAGTTCGAGGTTGCCGGCCTGCTGGGCGATTGATGCGGCGTTGCCGTAGAGCTGTGCGGCGATGAACTTGTCGTTGTTCTTGGCCTCGGGGTTATTATCGATAGCCTTTACCATGTAGTCGGCGGCGTTGCGGTAGTCCTTCATCGCATAGTATACATCGCTGGCTGCGGAGTAGAGCGAGGGGTCATTGGGGAATTTCTCAATACCCTTGAGGATGACCTGCAGGCCTGTCGAATCGTTGTTTGCGGCAAGGAGGCCGGCATAGATACGGTAGTCGGCGGCGTTGATGTCCTTCTGTGTGGCGGGGTTGTTGAAGAAAGCCTTCGCACGCTCCAGGCCTTCGGCCTTGCGGTCGAGTTTGTCAAGCGAGCGGATGGCGATACGCTGCAGGGTCACGTCGTTTGGGTTGCCCTTAAGAACCTCGTCTGCGGTCTGGAGAGCCTTGTCGAACTGTTCGCCTGCGAGCAGGAGAACGGCGTAGCGGGCCTTGTCCTCGGGGAAGTGGTTGGGGTTGTTGATGTAGTCGCCGTACTGACGCGCAGCCTGTGTCCATTGGCCTGTATCGTAGTATTTCTCGGCGAGTTCACGCTGTGCGAGGGCCGACTGGGGACGGCGCTGGAGGAATTCCTTGAGTTTCTCGATGGCATATTCGGGAACCACATAGTAGTATGTGTTGGCATACTTGACATAGCCCTCGGGATTGTCCTCGTCGAAGGTGATGGCCTGCTCATAGTCGGCAACGGCACCGTTATAGTCCTGTGCGTCGAACTTGCGGTCGCCCTCAAGGACGTAGATTGCGGGCTCTTTGTATTTGGATTGCTTGCGGGCTTTGTCGAGGAACTTGTTGATATCTTTCTCGTAGGCAACGGGGTCAGCGTTGTAGTATGCGCGAGCAATGTCGACGAGAACCTCGGTGTTCTTCTTGGCCAGGGACTGAGCCTTCTTGAAGTTGTCCTCGGCTGCGCCCTTGTTCTTGTTCAGCAGATCGAGTGCGCCAAGACCTACGTAGTTGTAGGCGTTGTCGGGATTCGCAGCGATTCCCTGTTTGAAGCACTCCAATGCCTTTGTGTTGTTCTTGCGTGCCGAGTAAGCCTGACCGAGGTAATAATATGCCATTGCCTTGTCGGTCGAGGGATTGTTGAGGTTGCGTTCGAGCAGTGTTATGGCGTTACCGTATTGGCCGGCCTTGTAATACTCGATGCCGTCATTGTAGCCCTGTGCGGCGCCCGAAAGAGTCATCGCGCCGAGGAGCATTGCGAAGAATAGTTTCTTTTTCATGTCGTATTATGGGGAATTGTTGTAATCAGGAAAAGTTGTTTAATATAACGCTTTGTGTACGGAAATATTATACTTGAGTCGAAAAGGCTGAAAACTAATGTTTTATGATTCTTGTATATATTTCGGACCGTTTAAAGGCCCTTCAGCGGTGTAAAGTTACTAATAATAGGATTTATTTGGTACCTAATGGTTGAATAAAAAATGTTGTCGGCGAGTTAATATCTGTTAAATCGCAGTCGACAGAATAACCAATCATCACATATCATACTCGAATGCCTATAAAAATAACCCGGCATACATCCTTGCAGGAATGTTACCGGGCCAGTAGTCGTATTCTATGCATGTGTCCGCGGAACGATTATTCCGCGGTCTTTATTTCATATATATCTATTGGTACGCGGGCCGGAAGCACGCCTGTACGCATTATCAGACGCTGACCGTCGACGCCTCCGACAAAGGCATAGAAGCGGCTTGGAACGCCTGCGGTCGAAGTCGTGACCATATAAATCGGTCTGGTCAGCGGATATGTGCCGTCGTAGATGTTCTGCTGATAAGGCCGGTATGGAACCGCCATATCGCGCATCACGCCGATGGTCTTCACTCCCGCATTATCCATGGCCTCGTTCAGGGCAAGTCCGTTGACAGCCGTAGTATCGTTCTTGAGTTCGTCGGAGAGTTCCTGTCCAGACTTAAGGTCAAGGTCTGCCGTGAGCCATGTCACGCCGATGACGCCTATGTTGGCCGGATCCTTCTTGACCGAGGCAAGCACACTGTCAACCGAACCGGCCACGCTTACATTGGGACCGAACTTCTTTCCGTTCAGAAACGAATCCTGCATGAAGTATGCCAGCGATGACCCCTCGTTGTCGAGTATCACATTTATCCGTCGGTTCATGCCGTCGGGCTGCACGTCCTCCCAGCGTTGTGTCTCTCCGGTGAGTATGGCCGAGATTTCTTTCATGGACAGTCGGTCGACTGGATTTTCCTCGTTTACGATGAGCGCCACTGCGTCTACTGCAATCTTCTGGCTGCGAGGTTTCAGGTTCATGTTCTCCAGGCGCTTTTTCTCGTCTGGCGTAAGGTCGCGGCCGATAACTATAATCTGGGCCTCCTTGGCGAATAGGGCCTCGATGGCTTCTTTCTGGGATGTATATGTCGGGAGGATATGGTTGTTCTGCAGCCTGTACTCGAATATGTCGATTTCCTGTTGTATGATGTTGCGGAACGAGTCATCGCAATAGAGTGTGGCTGATACCGAGGGCTTGCGGTCCATGCACGAAGGCAGGGCGAGGGCGGCAGCCATCGCCAAGCCTAATAAGTAAAAAGGTCTGAATTTCATTTTTTGTGCTTGCTTTAAGAATGTTGAAGCAGAAGCGGATTGGATCCGCATGGTATGGGGGCGCGGTCTGCGTCAGAACCGTGTGTCCAGTCCGGCATATGCGCGGTAGCCTCGCCATACGCCGTAAATCATCAGCAATACGCCTACGAGTATGCGTACCCAAGTGAACTGGTCGGGAAAACCGAAGATGTTCGAGGGGAGAACCATCAGGACGCCCATGCCGATGTAGACGATAATCATAAAGATGGAGAAGACGATGCGCATTCCGCGACCGGGACCGGCTGAGTTGCGGTCGTCATATTCTTCGCCGTGCATCTGCTCGCGATATTTTCTGAATTCCTCAGATTCGTTTTCGTGTTTCATGTCAGTGTGGTTTTTTATGGATGAATAGAGTGTCGATTACATTTCAAAATATAATGGAATGTATTTAAAATGTTAACGCACGAGAACGCCGAAAGTTTTTGAAAGTCCGCTACTTTGACATCTTCATTTCTTTCGTGACGGAATCTTTTCTTTTCGGGAAATCTCGGAAGGCAAATCCGGAATCAAAGTTAGGAAAAAACTTCTTAGCGAGCCCCGTTTTTAACTAAATTAACTTAAAAGCACATAGATCAAACGGCATAACCAATCGACTAGCCTAACCGAGGTACGACTCTTTATTGAGATGAACAAGAACGACCCAAAGGTAGGGCTATTTGATTTGTAAGTTGCGGCGGATGAAGGCGTCGGAGAGGTCAGAGGCGAGCTGGAGTTGGTCGGCAGTCTCGGCGTCGACGGGTGCGCCGACGATGCCTTCGCCTCCGGAGCCGAAGGCGGCTCCGGGATGTGCGGGCGACAGAATGTTGATGCCTGCTCCATGCCAGGGGTATTTGCCAAGTCCTGAGAGAGTCAGGATGGTGGGGTAGATGTCGACCTGGCCGACAGTCTTGGTGATTTTCCCGCCCACGGGGGAATTGAGGATAATGAGCGGGGTGTAGCGTCCGCGGGAGACAATGGGGCATGCGTCTGCGAACCCTTTACGGTCGTTTCCGAGGGCTTCGTGGTCGCCGATAATAACAATGAGTGTGTCATCGAAGTCGGGACGGCCTTTGATGTAGTCGATGAGGGTGTGAAGCTGAGAGTCAGTATAGTGGGCCATTGTGATATAGTCGGAAAGTCGCTGAGGAAGTCCGGAAACGCTGAACGACGGGTCGCGCAGATTATCAGGCAGACGGAATGGACTGTGTCCCGAGTAGGTGATAAAGGTGAGCATGCGGGTGCTTTTGACGGGCCAGTCATTTCCGAGACGCGCCACGCTCTGGCGCAAAAAAGAGCCGTCACTCAGTTTAGCCGGGTTGCCGATCATTTCGTCGAGTTCCCATGCGCTGCGGTCGACGAGAGCGTCGTAGCCGAACGAGCGGGCTATGGCCTGCTGATTCCATGTGATGGGTTTGTCGCAGGTGTAGATGATTGATTTAGAACCTGGATGGACTGAGGCAAAGGCTTTATTGAGCGAGGGATAGTCGTTGTTGGGGTATTTCATGCTGTAGACTGAGTTGTGCATGGGCATGAGACCGGTACAGACGAGAAGCTGGCAGTCGATGGAGCGTCCGGCGCCTACCTGGGTCAGGACGTTTGGCACATAGAGCGTGGTGCTGTCAGCAATGAGCGAGTTGATGTAGGGAGTTATTTCTTTACCACCTATTTTTGATTCAATCGGCCAACTCTCAAGACTTTCGCAGACGATAAGCACAAGGTTTTTGCGCGGGACGATGGAGTCGGGAGTTTCGCCCACGTGCGAGTCATGCTTGTCTATCCAGGTGCGAATACGTTCTTCGGGCCATGATTTCTCGGCGAGATATGCATCGATAAGGCTATGTGCGATGTGCCCTGGAATGGTGTAGGTGGGGACTCCGGCCGTGAAATAATAGCAACTTTGGATGAGAGAATCGTATGCTTTGTAAAAACCGCCTCTAACGACGAATCCTATTGAACAGATGAAAGCCATTATCGCGGCAACTGCGCAATAGCGACTTTTTGAGTGAAAGATAATGGCATCTTTGTGTTTGCGTGAGTATCTTTGTGTCAGGAATATGCCACCGCAAAGGATAATTGGGAAGCCGATGTCGAGCAGCCTGACAGATTCGGTGACGCTTTCGGTGAAGTCCATTAGATTGCCCACAAGAAGATAACTTTCCGGCGGAATGGCCTGAAGATAGGTGCGGTAATACATGAGATTCGCCTCCATAATTATGGTTGCAATTACAATGAAGGTCCATCCGACCCATTGACGGCGAGAAAGGACATAGGGCAAAGTGATAATCATGGCCATGGTGAGATTGCATGTCCATAGCATCCAGTCGCTCATGGGTCTGAAAGTTGTACCGGCGCACCAGTCGATTAAGAACCAAAGTTGAAGAGCGATGGCTGTGAGAGTGAAAGTGCCTGTGGCTGAGCGCCAAAGGTCGCGGCCGGCCACAAAGTGAATAAAGCGCTTGAAATATATTTTTGCTTTTTCCATAGATGTCAGTCTGAAATTCAGTTCAAAGTTACGAAAGATTTCTTTTCGGCGTATTCCTTGATAAGTTTTTCCTGAACGTCGTCGGGGAGAGCCCGTGGGAGGCAAACTTCAGGGTGAAAGATTACCGGCAAGTTAGGAAAAAAACTTTTTAGCGAGCCTTGTTTTTAACTAAATTAACTTAAAAGCCCACAATTAATTGTAATCACGGTCTTGGAAAGGTCGGCACCGATTGTCATGTCACGGGAAATTTGTAACTTTGTAAGTTTAATAATCGCATCTTAATGAGCACACAGACCATACAGCATAACCAATCGAATAACAGAACAGCCGTTGCGTCCTCGCGGCAACAGGATATCATCATCCGTGGCGCGCGTGTCAACAATCTCAAGAATGTTGATGTTGAACTACCCCGCAACAAACTCATAGTGGTCACCGGCCTTTCCGGGTCCGGCAAATCGTCGCTCGCCTTCGACACGCTCTATGCCGAGGGACAGCGGCGCTATGTAGAGAGTCTAAGCGCCTATGCGCGTCAGTTTCTTGGCCGTATGGCGAAGCCAGAGTGTGATGCCATATCAGGCCTGCCACCGGCTATTGCAATAGAGCAGAAGGTCAATACGCGCAATCCACGCTCCACTGTAGGCACATCCACCGAGATTTACGACTACATGCGCCTGCTTTTCGCCCGTGTGGGCCGTACGTTTTCACCCGTCAGCGGGCGCGAGGTGCGTCGCGAGAGTGTCGACGATGTTCTTGCACATATAGCCTCATTGCCAGAAGGCACGCGCATAGCCATAACTGCGCCGGTAGTCCTGCCCGAAGGTCGCCTCTTCGCTACACAACTTGAGGTCTATTTCAAGGCCGGTTATTCGAGACTCTACCGCGAGGGTGAGTTTATTGACATCGAGGAACTGATGACTTCGGGGAATGTCCCGGCCACCGCCGACGGCTACAGTCTGCTTGTCGACCGCACGGTCGCGAGCAGCGACAAGGAAGAGGTTTCGCGTATGGCGGATTCGCTGGAGACGGCCTTCTTCGAGGGACATGGTGAACTTGACCTTGTTGTCTTCGGTGAAGAAGGACCTGAGACACGGCGCTATAATACCCGTTTCGAGGCAGACGGCATAACCTTCATCGAGCCGTCCGAGTCGATGTTCAATTTCAATAATCCTTATGGAGCATGTCCCCGCTGCGAGGGCTTCGGCAAAACCATAGGCATCGACGAGCGTCTTGTGATTCCCAACAACGACCTTTCGCTCTTCGAGGACTGTGTTGTCTGCTGGCGTGGCGAGAAAATGAGTGAGTACAAGCGCGAGTTCATCTCTTATGCCGTACCACTGGGCTTTCCCATCCACCGTGCCTACCGCGACCTCACGCCCGAACAGCGCGACTTGCTCTGGAACGGTGTCAAGGGACACCGCGATGTCAGCATAAACGGCTTCTTCGAATGGATAGCCACTCAGCAGCACAAGATTCAGTACCGCGTCATGCTTGCACGCTATCGCGGAAAGACTCTCTGTCCCGAGTGTCATGGCTCGCGTCTGCGTAGCGAGGCCTCGTATGTCAAGGTCGCCGGCAAGTCCATTACCGAACTTGTGACAATGTCCGTGGCCGATTTGCTCGCATGGTTCGAGAACCTGAGCCTCGATGCCCGCGAGAGCAAGATTGCAGAGCGTCTGCTGATAGAGATCAAGAACCGCCTCAACTTCCTTACCAACGTCGGTCTTGGCTACCTGACACTCGACCGTCTTTCAAATACCCTGAGCGGCGGCGAGAGCCAGCGCATCAACCTTGCCACTTCGTTGGGCAGTTCCCTTGTAGGCTCGATGTACATTCTTGACGAGCCTTCTATCGGCCTTCATTCCCGCGACAATGACCGGCTGATAGGTGTTCTTCGCCGTCTGCAACGCCTCGGAAATACTGTGGTCGTTGTTGAGCATGATGAGGAAATCATGCGTCGTGCCGACTATATCGTCGACGTCGGGCCTGCGGCAGGACGTCTTGGCGGCGAGATTATCTACCAAGGTCCTGTAGACGGTCTCGCAAGTGCGGAAAAGTCCTACACACGCCGCTATCTTGACGGCGAACTCAGCATACCCGTTCCACGTACCCACCGCCGTTCGTCCTCATATATCGAGGTCAAGGGTGCGTCGGAGCACAATCTCAAGAACATCGATGTCCGTTTTCCACTCGGCCTGATGACCGTTGTGACCGGTGTAAGCGGTTCCGGCAAGTCAACTCTCGTCCGCGATATCCTCTATAAGGCCGCCGGACGCCGTCTTGGCGAGGATGTCGGCACTCCCGGGCAGTATTCCTCCCTTGGGGGCGATCTCGGACGTATCGGAGCGGTGGAGTTTGTGGACCAGAATCCTATTGGCCGCTCGAGCCGCTCGAATCCAGCCACATATCTTAAGGCCTATGATGCTATACGCAAACTTTTCGCCGACCAGCCGTTGTCCGTGCAGATGGGCTTCACGGCCGGACATTTCTCCTTCAATGCCGAAGGCGGCCGTTGCGAGGAGTGCAAGGGCGAGGGCACAATCACCATCGAGATGCAGTTCATGGCCGACATCACCGTCGAGTGCGAGGCCTGCCATGGCAAGCGCTTCAAGCCGGAGATTCTCGAGGTGGAATACCGTGGCAAGAATATTTCCGATGTGCTCGACATGACTGTCGACGAGGCCATCGAGTTCTTCTCACAGAGCAAGGGTTCCGACGAGAAGAAGATTGTCTCGCGCCTTCAGCCACTTCATGACGTCGGCCTCGGCTATATCAAGTTGGGACAGTCATCATCCACTCTGTCGGGCGGTGAGAACCAGCGCGTGAAACTCGCCTTCTTTCTCTCGCAGGAAAAGCCGGTTCATACGCTCTTTATCTTCGACGAGCCAACCACCGGCCTCCACTTCCATGACATCCACACATTGATGGATTCCTTCGACCGTCTGATCTCGCGCGGACACACCATTGTCATCATCGAGCATAACCTCGACGTAATAAAATGTGCCGACCATATCATCGACATAGGACCCGAGGCGGGTGACGCCGGAGGCTGCGTTGTCGCGACAGGCACACCTGAAGAGATTGCCGCCTGCCCTGACAGCATAACCGGGCGTTACCTACGCGACAAACTTCCTTCTACGCATTGATGTGCATTGCCATCAGGCACAGATTCGACATTGCATAAAATAAAAGGACTGAAGCCCGACGGTTTCAGTCCTTTTATGATTAACGGGTGTCGGCTTTATCGCCGCATGTGAGATTTATTCAGCGGTCTGGTTGAGAATCTCGAGCATCTTGATGGCCGATGCGGGGATACGTGTGCCGGGGCCGAAGATGGCGCAGACGCCGGCCTTGTAGAGGAAGTCGTAGTCCTGGGCGGGGATTACACCGCCGGCGGTTACGAGGATATCCTCACGGCCAAGTTTGCGGAGTTCTTCGATAACCTGCGGGATGAGGGTCTTGTGACCGGCGGCAAGCGAGGAGACGCCGAGAATGTGGACGTCGTTCTCCACAGCCTGGCGGGCAGCCTCGGCAGGTGTCTGGAAGAGGGGACCCATGTCGACGTCGAAACCGCAGTCAGCGTAGCCGGTGGCTACAACCTTGGCGCCGCGGTCGTGGCCGTCCTGGCCCATCTTGGCAATCATGATACGGGGCTGACGGCCTTCGCGCTTGGCGAAGTCCTCGCACATCTGCTGTGCGCGCTTGAAGTCGGGATCTTCTTTGGTTTCGTTTGAGTACACGCCTGAAATTGTTCTGATTACTGCTTTGTAACGGCCTACGACTTCTTCGCAGGCATCTGAGATTTCGCCGAGGGTGGCGCGCAGACCGGCTGCCTTTACTGCGAGGTCGAGCAGGTTGCCGTCCTTGTTGCGTACACATTCGGTGATGGCCTTGAGCGCTTCCTGCACCTTGGCTTCGTCGCGGTTGGCCTTGAGGTCCTCGAGGCGGGCTATCTGTTCGTTGCGGACCTCGGTGTTGTCGATTTCAAGGATATCGATGGGATCCTCGTGGTCAAGACGGTATTTGTTGATGCCGACGATGGTCTGACGGCCTGAGTCGATGCGGGCCTGGGTACGTGCGGCGGCCTCTTCGATACGCATCTTGGGAAGTCCGCTCTCGATGGCCTTAGCCATACCGCCGAGTTTCTCGATTTCCTGGATGTGCTGCCATGCGCGGTGGGCGATCTCGTTGGTCAGGGCCTCGACGTAGTATGAGCCGCCCCACGGGTCGACCTGCTTGGTGACCATGGTCTCTTCCTGGATGTAGATCTGGGTGTTGCGGGCGATACGTGCCGAGAAGTCGGTGGGCAGTGCGATGGCCTCGTCAAGAGCGTTGGTGTGCAGGGACTGGGTGTGGCCCAGGGCGGCGCCCATAGCCTCGATACATGTGCGGCCTACGTTGTTGAAGGGGTCCTGCTCGGTGAGCGACCAGCCGGATGTCTGCGAGTGGGTGCGCAGAGCCAGCGATTTCGGGTTCTTGGGGTTGAACTGCTTGACAATCTTGGCCCAGAGCATACGTGCTGCACGCATCTTGGCAACCTCCATGAAGTAGTTCATGCCGATGGCCCAGAAGAATGACAGACGGGGAGCGAAGGCATCGATGTCCATGCCTGCGTTTACACCGGCACGAAGATACTCGAGACCGTCGGCCAGGGTGTAGGCGAGTTCGATGTCGCAGGTTGCGCCGGCCTCCTGCATGTGGTAGCCCGAGATCGAGATGGAGTTGAACTTGGGCATGTTCTGCGAGGTGTACTCGAAGATGTCGGCGATGATTCGCATCGAGAATTCAGGCGGATAGATATAGGTGTTGCGCACCATGAATTCCTTGAGGATGTCGTTCTGGATTGTACCGGCCATTTCCTCGAGTTTCGCACCCTGCTCGAGACCTGCGTTGATGTAGAAGGCGAGTACGGGGAGTACGGCGCCGTTCATGGTCATCGATACTGACATTTTGTTCAGGGGAATACCGTCGAAGAGAACCTTCATGTCCTCGATTGAGCAGATGGACACACCTGCCTTGCCGACGTCGCCGACAACGCGGGGATGGTTGGCGTCATAGCCGCGGTGTGTGGCAAGGTCGAAGGCTACGGAGAGACCCTTCTGACCGGCGGCAAGGTTGCGGCGGTAGAATGCGTTTGACTCGGCAGCGGTCGAGAAGCCTGCGTACTGGCGGATGGTCCAGGGACGCAGGGGATACATGGCGCTGTACGGGCCGCGAAGGAAAGGAGGAATACCCGAAACGTAGTTCAGGTGCTCGAGACCTTCCAGGTCGGCTTTGGTGTATATGGGCTTGACGGGAATCAACTCGGGGGTAAGCCAGGTCTCGCCAGCGGCGGGAGCGGCAGCGGGGGCCGAGAAACCGTCTTTGGTAATATCGATGTTTTTGAAATCAGGTTTCATATTTCTGTTCGTATTGTTTTTGTGGGACGGTTTGCTGGTTTATTTGAGAAGTCGTTTGTTGAAGTCGCGTAGGGTGTCGAGCACGTTAACGCGTACGTGTACGTAGTCGTTGATTCCCTGGGCCTTGAGTTCGTCCATGCAGGCGGGAGCGCCGGCTACAACGAATTCGGCACGGCCGTTGAGGTATTTGAATGCCTCGGGAGCGAGTGTGGCGTATTCGTCATCCGACGAGCAGAGGACAACGATGTCTGCCTTCTTCTCGAGTGCGGCGTCGATGCCTTCCTCAACAGTGTCGAAGCCGAGGTTGTCGATAATCTCATAACCGGCGCAACCGAAGAAGTTGGTCGAGAACTGGGCGCGTGCGAGACGCATGGCCAGGTTGCCGATGGTCAGCATGAACACGCGGGGACGGTTCGAGGCGGCCTCGGTGGCGAGACGCAGTTCCTCGAAGTCGGTGGCGGCGCGGCGCATCGACAGGGCCTCGACCTCGGATTCGTGCTTGCAGCCGCAGTTGCAGCATTCTTTCTTCTCGATCTTGTCTGCTGCCATCTCGTTGATGTTGGGATACTGGTTGGTGCCGAGCAGAATCTCTTTGCGGCGGGCAACGTCGGTGTGGCGCTTCTCGCATGATTCGTTGACGGCCTTCTGAACTTCGCCTTCCTCGACGAGTTTGAAGAAACCTCCCTTGGCATCGATGTCAAGGAAAGTCTTCCATGCCTCGGTTGCAAGGGCTACGGTCAGGACCTCAACGTAGTACGAACCGCCTGCGGGGTCGACTACCTTGTCCAGGTGAGCCTCCTCTTTCAGGAGGAACTGCTGGTTGCGGGCGATACGCTCCGAGAATTCGTCGGGTGTCTTGTAAGGTGTATCGAAAGGCACGACTGTAACGGAGTCGACTCCGGCAAGTGCTGCCGACATCGATTCTGTCTGGCTGCGGAGCAGGTTCACGTGTGCGTCGTAGATTGTCTGGTTGTAACGAGATGTGGCGGCGTGGCATACCATCTTGCATGAGTCTTCGCTGGCGGGCTTGTATTCCTTGACTACCTGTGCCCAGAGCATGCGGGCGGCGCGGAATTTTGCGATTTCCATGAAGAAGTTTGACGATGTGCCCATGTTGAACTTGACGCGCATGGCAACTTCGTCGGCGCTTAGTCCTGCGTCTGTGAGGGCGGTCATCCATGCCGAGCCCCATGAGATGGCGCAGCCGAGTTCCTGATAGATATATGCGCCGGCGTCGCAGAGCATTACCGAGTCAACAGCCAGACAGCGGCAGTTGGGAACCTCTGCCAGGACCTCGATGAGGGCCTTGGCGTTGGCAACCATTTCGGGGTTGGGCTTCGCTCCGTGACGGAGTGCGGGTTTAAGGGGATCGTAGTTCAGTGATCCGTGGAATGTCTTGCACAGATTGCGCTCCTTGAGGTAGGCCACGAGTACCTTGCCTAATTCAAGGGCTTTGCCGGGACAGCAGTTGAGGTTGATCTCAACTTTTTCCAGGTCGATGCCGTCAAGAAGTGTGGCAACAGTTTCCGCTGTGGCTTCCTTTACTTTGAAACCGAGAGATGTCACGCCTTTTGTGAGTACGTCCTTGGCCTTGGCGTTGGCTTCGGATGCGTCCTCGGCGATGATGTCCTGACGGGTCAGCCAGTCGTTGTTCTCGCGTGTGCCGCGTACATAGGGGAACTGGCCGGGCAGCGAGTCGGTGGTTTTCAGTGAGGCTGTGTCCTCGGCACGGTACATGGGCTGGACGTTGAAGCCTTCGTTGGTTCTCCAAACCAATTTTTTGTTGAAGTCAGCACCTTTAAGGTCGGCTTCTACTTTGGCGCGCCACTCATCGTAACTTACGCCGGGAAATTGGTCGAACAGTTTTTCTTTGTTTTCTGCCATAACTGAACGTTATAAATGATTGTATTGGGATTTTTTAATTTGTCTTGCAGACGGATTTTTGGATTGATTCAAGATTGGCCCGAGGTGGTCTGACGCCGTGCCGCGGGGTGTTTTCTGGCTTTATGTTCCTTTTCGAGTGGCAAATTTACAAATTAAACTCCAATTCGCAAAGGTTATACCTTGTAAATATAATGCCGTTTACACTCTGTAATTAAAATTTATATGGATTGAGGTTCGGGGCACACTAAAAATTATTTTTTTCTGAAATGCTTAAAATATATTGTGATATGATTCCGGGAATCTGCTAACTTTGTAGCCGTGAAAAGACATTTAGTTTTATGGCTGATACCTTCTACACAATATCCGCCCCATCCGAATCGGTGACTCGCGAGAAGATGAGCCGCTTTCTGGCGTTTGCTTTCCCGGTGTCGACTGTCGACGAGGCCAAGGAGCGCATTATCGCGATAGCCAACAAGTTCCACGATGCCCGCCACGTCTGCTGGGCCTATATGCTCGGAAGTGCCAGGGATGTCTCTGCCTCGAATGATAACGGCGAGCCCTCGGGAACTGCAGGTAAACCCATTCTAGGGCAAATCAACTCGCTTGGACTGACCGATGTCGTTGTAATCGTGGTGCGTTACTTCGGCGGAATCAAACTCGGGACTTCCGGCCTTATTGCCGCCTACCGTGAGGCTGCGAGGTCGTGTCTTGAAGCTGCCGAGATTGTCGAGAAACATGACATGGTCACTCTTGATTTTACATTCCCCTACATGTCCATGAATTCGGTGATGAAAATCGTTAAGTCCCCTGGGGTCAGGGTGCTTAGTCAGGATTTCGACAATTCCTGTTCCATGGCTGTGGAATTCCGGGCCGACGAAGAGCCCCGTATCCGAGGAATGCTTGATGGCATTGACGGACTTACCTTCGCTTAACTTTTTTTATAATAAATGTGGATTATGTCTGGAACAAAGAAACATAAATATATCTCGGCGTTATTCGTTTTTTTGTGTCTGCTTCCGTTTTTTCGGGGGCTGTTTATGGCGAGACACTCAGGCTTCTGACCTATAATGTGCACAACGGTGTCGGTATGGACCGTAAACGTGACCATAAGCGTATCGCAGATGTCATAAACAGTCAGAAGCCTGATTTTGTAGCCATTCAGGAAGTTGACAGTGCTACTGCCCGAAGCGGAGGCCGTTTTGTACTGGGCGAAATCGCCGACTTGACGTCAATGTATCCTGTTTTTGCCCCGGCTATAAATTATGACGGAGGACTATATGGCATAGGATTGTTGACTCGTGCTAAACCCGATAGGATTACGCGTATCGGACTTCCCGGCCGTGAGGAGTCCCGCGCTTTGCTGATAGCCGACTTCGGTGATTATGCGGTGGCTTGCACCCATCTTTCACTTACTCCGGAAGATGCTCTGGCCTCGATTGACGTCATTTTAAGCGAGGTCGCTCTACGTTTTCCTAAGCCCTTTATACTTATGGGGGATTTCAATTCGCTCCCCAAATCTGCGGTGATAGATTCCCTTAAGCGCGATTTTCAGATAGTCAGCGACCCCGGGATTCTTACATTCCCGGCTGACTCAGCAGACAGGTGTCTCGATTATATTATGGTTTCATCACCGGACACGGTAGAAGTTAAATCAAACGCCGTAATAGACGAACGTGTCGCGTCTGACCATCGTCCGGTGATGGCAGACATAGTCGTCACTCGATGATGACAGACTCAGACGGGAATCACAAGTAGTGGAATGTCGGCTTCGACAAGAATCTTATGGGCCAGACCGGGATTGAAAAGTCGTGAGAATGCGTTCTTTTTCTTATTCGGTATCACTATAAGGTCGACCGGAGCATTTTTCTCCGAAACAGCGCCCTTGTCGAAGTCGGGGAGTACGGACGAGGCGTGGAAAGTGAATGACGGGAAATGTTTCCTGCAGTATGCCACGATGTTCTCCATTGATTCGCGGTTCGAACGTTCGAAAGGCCGGCGACGTTGCGGCGCGTGTACTATCGTGACATCGGCCTGCGTTCCCGAGAAGACACGTGCCATTGTGTCAATCGCAAGAAGGTCCTGTTGTTCGAGATTCGTGAAAACCACGATGTTGTGTATTTTTGTGTCTTTGCTTATCTGCGATGACTCCGGTATCGTCAGGACCGAGAAAGCGCACTTGTCCATGACCTCGGCGGTCACGGAGCCGATAAGTTCTGCCTGTTTGCGCGATGAGTCGCGGGTTCCCATAACCACAAGATACGGGGGGTTGATTTTCCCGTATTCCACTATGGCATCCTCGGGAACTCCTTCGACAACCTTGGTCGAGAATTTCACTGGCGGAAGTTTGCCGTACTTTATCATGTCCTTGAGGCGAGCCGCGAACGACTGCATTGACTTCCGGGCATTTTCCGCGATGAGTTTGCGGGCCTCGGTGTCGGCTATCTCATAGGTGAGGGAGTCGGATAACTGCATGTTTCCGGCGACGTATGGGTCAATGTATGAGTTGAGCAGACGTATGTTCGCTCCGTGTTCGGCTGCAAGATGGAATGCCACGCAGACGGCGTTGAACGACCTGTCGGAAAAATCTGTCGGGACTATTATAGAGTGCGACTCTTCCTGTTGCGATGCTTCGGACGAACAGAACACCTCGGTATTCTCGATTATGCGTAGTGCCAGAGGCAGGTCATGCTCGTGGATTCGTACACGCACGCCTGAGGAGACCGCGGGGGTTTCAAGATTGACGTTCTGAAGCAGAACGGGGATGCCTTCGTTTTCAAGTAAGGTTTTGAGGGCGAGGGCTCGGTCGTATGTATGGATGGCTACGGTTATCAGGCGCACGGTTGAATGTTTTAAGTGTGTAATTATATAAGTGGTGTTTCCCGTCTGGAATGAAATAGGGATGTGGCTTTGATACACGAACACACTGAACCGTCACAATGTTTATTGGCGGTTCAGTGTAATCGCTTGTTTTTTGACCTTGGCCCTTGTTGAAGGGCTTTGCTGTTTTCCCTTTGGAAGATTAGTCCTGTTTGCCGGCTTCCTGCTCCTGGAGGATTTCGACAGCCATGTCGTAGATTGTAGAATCGTCAAGGACTACGATACCGCCGTTAGGGCCCGGTTCGATGTGAACACCTATGTTTTTGCCGCTGTCATAGTTTGAGCCGCCGAAGTAGTTGCGGACAGTCTGGACGGTGATGTTGAGTTTGTCGGCAATTTTGTGCATCGAACCATCGGGGAGGCTGTCTTTCAGGCGGCGCAGGTCGTTGAAGGTGATAGTCTTAGTCATGATTATAGTTGTTTAGCAGGTTAGTAATTCTTGATGTCGCTTTTCGTGTCTGTCATGGATTTTATAGTTGACGAGTTAAAATTAGCGCTTGTTTCCCAATTGGCAAAATATTTAGCAAAAAATTTTTTATGTTTTATAACATGATGCTGATGTTGCCGTTCAATAATCATGTCATAAATAGCGTGTTATGTCCATAGGACAGACTGTATGCCTGTTTTGTCAGAATCTGCGCCTTGGAGCGGGAGGTGCTGCCTTGATCTCGGGTTTCTTGTACGGTATGGGTATCAGTTGTCGAAGCATGAATTTCAGACGGTTCAGAATTGTGAAGTTGTTCTTGCCGCTGAGTATGTGACGCGATGCCAGACGGCGGTCGGGCTCAAGTTCGACGCGTATCTTCGTGCGGTTCGTATTTTCCACACGCGCTATCAGTTTGTTTATTGCCGGGTCGCGTTGCGGTATCGCCTGGTTGAGGTACTCCGAAAGGTCATCCCAGTTGAGGGTATTCTTGCGCCATTTCTCGGCTTCCTTAGTCGTGATATACTCTCTGCCGATCACATACATGATGGCGTGTGTATCGACATATCCTGTGTTTTTCGTCTTGTAAACCGGCATTTCGTCGCCCCCGCGGCCTTTCGATTCGATGTCTATTCTCATGACCGTCAGATTTTCCGGGATAAGCCGTTCTGTGGTCACACCCTCATATTGATACCGGACATTGAGGTGCCTGAAATCAAGATTGTCGTCCTCGACATACCGGCTTATTAGGGGAAATTTGCGTCGTGCCGAAATGTCTGTGAGCACATCGAAACTGAGTGTAACGTCCGCACTGTCCTTGTTCAGTACTCGTGCGGCATTATAACGCCCCATGACGGTATCTGTGGCCGTTCCATGTCTGAGAAATCCTTTAGGCAGACTGTCCTCGCGTACAATGCCGACAAGGTCAGACCACGAGAAATGACGCACATAATTGTCGCTTACACTGTCTGTTCCGTCGTCGGCAGTGAACCGGTAATATGATTTACTTGCTATCACACGCGGATTCAGCCATCCGGTATATTTTCCCCCGATGTTGGGGACGACGAAATCCACAACTTTCTCCCGGTATAGAAACACAGTGTCGCTGAATGACGTCAGTGTTGATTCCTCGCGTACCAGTCCTAGAATGTGTAGTACTTTCTTCTGTGATGATGTGACTTTTAATTCCGGCAGATTGAACTCGCGGCAGATTGAACTCGCGCTCTCGGTTTTAGGTTTCAGCGCATAGACACAAGTAGCGCTGCAGCACAGAAGCAACGCGAAGACCGAAAAAAGTCGCATGGAAATAGATTTTGGGAGAGTTTGTTGTTGAGGAGAAGGGGAGTGATGATCCGGCCCCGAAGCCTTGTGGTTTCCGGGTTTAGCGTCAGATACGCTCAACGTCGGCGGATGCGACCCAGGCGGAGGTCGTGTTGTTTATCTTCACATGGTACCACATCAGCGATGCGGGATCGTCGGGAGTGGCCACGGAGTCGGTTATCTCGACTTTTGTGCCTTCGTGAATGGGCACAATCTTGTCGGTCTTGTCTTTTGGCGTCGAGGGCGATGAGCACAGGTTGGTCGTGGGTGCTATTACGACAGCGGTCTCGTGGGAGTTCATGTTGTCCGAGGTCTGCCAGGCAATTATCAGTGCGTAGGTGAATACGGCCAGTATCAGCAGGCCACCGAAGAATCCTACTTTGCGCACGCTTATGTCGGATGTGAATATATATAGGGCGACCATGCCGACAAATACAACAAAAAAACCGAATGCGACCCAGGCCCAGCGTTCTGGCGATGCCCAGGCAACTATACGTTTGTGCATGTTGTACAGAAACGTGGAGTCATCCTCGGGTCGGTCGGTGATTTTGGTTTTTACAAACTCAAGGTTTCGGCGCGCCAGGTCGTTTGACGGGTCTAGTTTCAGCGCGCGCTCATATGCGATGATTGCTTGGCCGAGATTGCCGAGGCGGTACTGGGTGTTGCCTATGTTGTAGTATAGTTCGGTAGACACTCCGTCACTGAGAGCCGCGTTATAATAGTGGAGCGCGTCGTTGAAGTCTTTCTTGTTGTATGCGGCGTCTCCCATGCTGAGGTTGTCGGAACCGAACGCCGTCATTGACGGAATAATGCATACGATAACCGCAAGCACGAGTCGGTGTATGATTGAAATGCGCTGTGTCATTTTGAGTGTTGTCGGATTAGTTGTTTGTTACGACTTGATTTCATAAGGGTCGACTGCTTTGGCCTTTGGCTGTTTTACGTTCTCGAGTGCGTAGATTACATCCGAGGCTGTCTGGTAAAGCGCCGAGACCTCTTTGTCGGTATGTGGCGTGAATCTGGCCATCTCGCAGTCGTCTAATATCGATATGGTCTTGTCGGTGAGTGCTGGATCGGCTCCGTAGGCACCCAGTTTCTCGGCTATGTTGTCACGTGTCAGCGCCGAGGCCGGAATGCGGAGTTTGTCGCTGATATAACCCCAGAGTGCTTTGGCCAGGAGGGTATAGAATTCATCGTTGCGGTGTGCGTCCATGGCCTGACGGGCCAGGCGAAGCCTTTTGACGGCCACACGTGAAGCACGGGCGGTGCGGCGTCCTTCCACATCAGCGCGGAAGTTTATGTGACGGCGGTAGATGATTGCGGCGCCTATCAGTGCCACAATTACTATGATGTAGGCCAAAATGTACAGAGGTGTTCCGAAAACACTCTGCGGATTATGGATAAGGTCGGAGGTGCTGACAGGCGTGATATGCTCGATGTCGGTCATTTTCGCTATGTCGGCCTGTGGTGACGTGCCCTGTGCTGCCGAGCCTCGCATTACGGTACGCTTGTACTCGGGCAGTTCGACAGTAACATATTTGCGTGTCACGGGATCGAAATAGACGAACTTCCATGCCGGTATGGTAAGTTCACCCACATTTTTGGGAATGAAGTTGTATGTGGCGGTGAATGCTCCGGTCATGTTGTCCGAACCGTTGAACTTGGCGTCAGCCGAACTTTCAGGATTGAAGGTGTCTACACCTGCCGGCATGGCGAATTCCGGTGCCGAAAGGTTCTTGAGGTTGCCGGTACCGGTGATTCGGAAAGTGTATTGGGCTGGCTCGTTGGTGCGCAGTTGCTGTGGCTCGAGTCCGGTCGTGATCTTGTATACGCCGACAGCGCCGTTGAATCCTTCGGGACGTGGTGACGGAAGAGGCAGTACGTTGACCGAGGTCTCGTTAGATGTGGTCGTGATGTTGTGCGGTACCTCGCGCTGTGTGACGAAGTATCCCTGGGTGATCTCCTCATAGGTTATAACGGTAACGTCATAACGGCCTGAATTGATTTTCAGCGTGCCTGATTTCTTGGGATAGAGCAGACAGCGTTTAAGGACGGCGGAATAGTAGTTCTCACCACGGAAATGTTCTATGCGGGGCTCGTCGTTGACCGTCAGTTCCTCGGACAGGAAGCCTTCGAAGACAGGCAGCGTCGTTGCCCTGAAATTTGTTATGGGCAGTTTAGTGTACACCTTTATGGTAGCGATGACGGCTTCCTGCTCATAAACGTTCGATTTTGAGAGTGTGGTGGTTACTATCAGGTCATTGGGACGGACCTTCTGTACGTTCGATGATGGCTGTATTGTGCCTCTGTTCCCGCCGGACTGCTGCTGCTGCTGAGACCTGTCGGGAGGAAGCACCTCGAATGCCACGGGCTTGGAACGGTACGTCTTCGAGCCGTCGCTGACCGCAACGGCTGGAACCGTTACGCGACCGGCCTTCAGTGCCTCGTATGTATAGGTGTAGTCTATAGTGAACGATGACGACATCTGGCCGTATATTATCTGGCTCGACTGCATGGTCGACACTGCCGGCCCATAAATCAGGCGGCAGTTCTTCAGTTCCGGAGAATTAGCCAGACGTCCCTCGACATTGGTCACTCGGAATGTGACTGAGAATTTACGTCCTTGTATGACATAGGGCTCGCAGATGGCTCGCACCGACTGAGCGTACGCTCCGGCTGTGGTCATCAGGGCCGTAATCATAAGCAGTGTATGTATTATGAAGCGTTTCATTGCTTGTTGGGGTTGAATGTTTCAGACGTCATTGCAATTGTGCGACTGCGGTAGGGTAGCGCCTTGTGTCTATGCTAGGGTCGTTGCCCGGAAGTACGGTCAGATAGGTGAATGCGCCTGCCAGATGAATCTGGTGCTCGATGGGACGACGGTATGCGAAGAAACCGTCCGAGACGCTGGAATAGGTGATTGCGACTGCATCGTATTCAGGTGACTTTATTTTATGTCTGCCTTTTTTGAGTGGTCTTACCGAGTATCGTCCGACACAGTAAACATATACTATCTTACCGTCCAATATCTTCCGCCCCAGGAAATGGGGCCCGGAGGTCATGGTGATGTCAAGATTCTTGGCATCGGGCTCGCCTGTCGCCCTGATATCGGTGATTTCGTATGGCGATACGAGAATAAGTGATGCGGTGGCACGGCTGTCGGCGAAAACGGTATCTGCGGAAAGTTCAAATGTCATGTCATACTCAGCCTCGGCAACCGGGTCTGCCTTGGATTTGCTTCCTCTGGCGAATGATGCGTACGCCGATGCTGTCACGAAAAAGAGTATGAGGAGAATATGTTTCATCTTACAGTATCATCTGCTTTTACCAGGGTTTGTCAGATTGATTGCGGCCACCGGCAGGTATCTGCTGTTTTTTGCGGCTTTGGTTTTCCTTCATCTGGACGGCATTCAGTGTCTGCTGGTTGTTCTGGTCCTTGGGTTGTTCCTGCTGCTGTTGCTGCTGTTGTTGCTGTTGCTGCTGTTGTTGCTGTTGCTGTTGTTGCTGATCCTGATTCTGCTGGTTCTGGTTCTGCTGTTCAGGCGGAAGTTTGAGTTGGGTTATACGCAGGTTCTGAAGCGCTTTGGTGTTCGAGGGCGATTTTCGCAGAATGCATTTGTAGTTGGCGATGGCCTGCTGGTAACTGTCTATTGCGACCTGGCGTATCGAGTCGAGTTCGTTGTTTCCCTGAGGCATTGTCATTCCCATGCCCAGATTGACGGCAGGTGCGGCCTGCTGAGCCGAGTCGACAATGGCCATGAGTGCGTCTCCGACATATACGGCGTCGTTGGCAAGATTATAGATGGCTTTCTCGCTCAGGCGTGCGTCTGCCTTCTGCTTGGCGACTTCGGCAAGGTCGCGGCGCGCCTGGGCTAACAGTGCGGTGTCCTTGGTGCCTGACATGAGGACGGCAAGCGAGCGGTTGTAGGTCGCTGCGCGTGACGAGGGATTCTCGTCGAGTGCATCGTTGTACAGGTCGATGGCCTCGCTGTAGTTGTGGTCATCGTATTCTTTGTTGCCCTCCTTGATGGCGTTTCGTTCAGCCTTGTTCGAAGGATCCTGCTCTGTTTTCGAGCAGGAGACTGCGAACAGGACCGAAATCATGGCGAGAGCGTATATTGTTGTTCTGCGTGTCATTTTGCTTGTGTTTTGTCATCGTTGGCTTCCTTGTTTTTTGTCCGGGCAGTCTTGATGCGATTGGCCGAGAAGAAGTTGACATTCTTGAGCCAGCCGATTTTGCGCTCGACCAGGAATATGTCCACGATCAGGAATATCAGCGCTATCCATGCGAAGACGGGGAACTGCTCGGCGGCGACCGTGTAGCGCACGTCCTCGAATTCGGATGTGCCGAGTTTGTCAAGTGTGTCGGCGAGGGTGTCCAGAGCATCCGGACTTGAGCCGTTGACATACACGCCGCCTCCGGCCTTTGCTATCTCTCTGGCGGCTTCCTCGTCGACCTTTGAGATTACGGTGTTACCCTCGCTGTCGGCGAGGTACTCGTCGTCTCCGATGGGAATCCTTGCACCTTTCGATGTGCCTACGCCGATGACGTCGACCTGGATATTCTTTTCTTTGGCGGCTTTGGCTACTTCGAGCGCGTCACCCTCGTGATCCTCGGCGTCAGTTATCAGGATAATGGCGCGGTGTACGTTCTTCTTGTCCGAGAAACCTTTCATCGCCAGAGACATCGCCTCGGAAATTGAGGTGCCCTGGTCTGGCATCATTTCCGGATCGAGGTCTGACAGGATTAGTTTTGCGGAGTAGAAGTCGGTGGTCAGCGGAAGGAGGGTCTTTGCATTGTGCGCGAAGACCACGAGTCCGACCTTGTCGTTGCCGAGTCGGTCTACGAGTTGTTCCAGAAGCAGGCGCGCGCGTTTCAGACGGGCCACGCTGTTAGGGTTGTCGGTGGACGGTGCCAGCATAGAGCGTGAGAGGTCGAAGGCTATCATCACCTCGATGCCCGAGCGGGTGTCTGTCTTTTCGGCCTCGCCGTAACGGGGACGTGCTATGACCAGGACGACAGCCGCAAGGGCTATGAGTTGAAAGGTGATCTTTAGTGCCGGTTTGTAGCGCGAGGCGTCAGGCGCGAGCCGGGCTACCTGCGCGGGGTTGCCGAAGCGGCGCAGGCGGCGGCGCTTTACGAGGCGGGACAGCCAGTAGAGGAACCAAACCAGAGGTATGGTCAGGAGAATGAGTAGGAAATATGGATATGCGAAGTCAAGCACTTCTGTATGGGTTTAGGGTTAATTGGGTTTTCTTTTCAAATGTAGGTCCGGGCCTCATATCAGCCCGTCAGGGCGCTGTTCGGAAGAGCGTGTAGCGGAGTGTAAGTTCCAGCAGGAGCAGCCCGAGCAGGAGCCAGCCCCAGAATGCGTAGTCGTCCTCGGTGTGCGAGAAACGGCTGACGTCCATCTTTGTCTTTTCCAGTTGGTCTATCTGGTGGAAGACATCGGCGAGGACCTTATTGTCGGTGGCACGGAAATACTGGCCGTCAGTGGTCTTGGCGATGGACTTCAGGGTATTTTCGTCAATTACCACATCCTGCATCTCGTACTGGATGTTTCCGGCGGCGTCGAGGTATGCCGGCGCCATTGCCTTGCCGTATTTGCCGATTGCCACGGTGTATATCTTTATACCTTTGTCCTTGGCTATCTGGGCTGCGTCCTTGGGGGTTACGATGCCGGTGTTGTTCGTGCCGTCGGTGAGGAGGATTATTGATTTGCTCTTTGCGTGGCCGTTTGCAAGACGGTTGATGGCGGTGGCGATGCCGTCGCCTATTGCTGTACCGTCCTCGACCATGCCGAGGTCAATTCCGTCGATATAGCGGTCGATTGCGTTGTGGTCGATTGTCAGTGGAAGGCCTGTCAGGGCCTCGCCTGCGAATATTACTATGCCGATATTGTCGTCGGGGCGTCCGTCAATGAACTTTTTTGAAAGATTTTTGGCAGACTCCAGACGGTCGGGGTTGAGGTCCTTGGCCTTCATTGACGATGACACGTCCATCGCGATGACAATGTCGGTACCTTCCGTGGAGGTTGTCTGCCAGTTGTCTTTGGACTGGGGACGTGCTAGAATCATGATGAGACAGCCTATCGCTCCGAGTCTCAGCACGAACATGACGTGACGGGCCGAGGCCCTCCAGGGCATACGGCGCGTGGCGAAGGCCGCGGCCGACGAGATGCCTAGTGTGGGACGTGCGTTGCGCGCAGTATAGATGTATCTGACAATCAGAGGAATGAAAATCAGAAACAGCCATAGGTATTGTGGATTTGCAAGTTGCATTTTCGTTAGTCGGAAAATTACTTATTTTGAGTCTTCCTTTTTTCGTTTTTCGAGGTTTTGCCTTTCTCGTCATCGGGAACGGTCTCGACTGGTTTGGTGCCTTCTACGAAATTATTAACAGCGTTGAACGAACGTATGTTCTCGTCGGCGTCAGGGTTCTGTTTCGCGAATTTTACGAAGTCGGCGGTGGTCAGCAGTTCGGTCAGCGATTCGATGAAGGGGCCTATCTCTTCTTTTGACATACAGGACTCGATGATCTGGGGCGAGGTCATCTCGCGGGCATATATGCCGAATCGGCCATGCAGATACTCACGTAGGATGTCGGTGAGTTCAGTATAGTATTCCTTGACGTGACCCGATTCGGCCAGTCGCTTTGCCTTGAGTCGTTTCAGTCGCTCGACGGCAAGCGGGTAGGGTGGTATGACCTTTTTCTTGTGTGGAATCAGGCGTGCGCCGTTTTTCTTGTACAGCATGAAGATTACTACTGCAATGGCTATCACCAGGATGCCGATAAGGGGCCAGTACCACCAGTCGGGAATGACATCGTACCAACGAGCCGGGATGGTCACCACATTTTCCATGGGATTTATCCACAGCGAGTCGCGCATCATCTGTGGCATATCCGGCTCGAGAACCTTTATGGACACGAGTGGCGAATAGACTGTGTCACCGTCGTAGGCATACTTGAATGGACCGATGTTTGCGGTGCCGACGTCGAAGGGCTGGACCAGGAAACTGTAGTTGACCTGAATGCGTCCGTTGCCGAGATCAGTAGAGTCGGAGGTAATCTGGCGCACCTCGGTGTTGCCCAGCGAGAACACGTCCTGACCGTCCTGATCCTTGGTGGTTTCTATGCCGTCGATAAAGACACCCGAGTGGGAGTTCTTCACCAGTTCGACGCGCACCTGCGTGCGGCCACCCATCGTCACCTGCGCTGAGTCTGCCGTGGCGTTGAGCACAACCGCCGGTACGGTAGCCGGTACGCCCGTCGTCTGTCCCGGCTTGGCCTGGGCGGACACGGTCGGAGCAGCAGTCCATAGCGACAGGACGGCGAGCGCGGACAGAAGTATATGTCTGAGTTTGGAGATGAACATCTGTTATGCTTTTTTATGGAAAAGTGCCATGAGTTGGCGCACATAATCCTCGTCGGTTGCCACGGACACGAAGTTGACACGGGAGGAGCGGAGTGTCTCGGCCATACGCTGCTGACGGGTATACCACCATTTGTCGTAGGCGTTGCGCGTCGATTTCGACGAAGTGTCTATCCATCGGGTGGCGCCAGTCTCGAGGTCGGCGAAACGGACGAGCCCGAGATCCGTCATCTGCGCGTCGCGCTTGTCGTATACCTGGATTGCCATCAGGTCGTGACGGTTGCGGGCTATCTGAAGTGCCTGCTTGTAGTCGCCGTCATCGATGAAGTCGGATATCAGGAATGCTGTCGTGCGGCGTTTCGAGGCATTGGCGAAATATTTCACGGCGCCTGCTATGTCGGTACGTGTGCCCTCGGGTTTGAAGTCTACAAGTTCGCGGATGATCAGTAGAATCTGTTTCAGGCCTTTTCCCGGGGTGATGAACTTCTCGATGCGGTCGGTGAAGAAAATGGCGCCTATCTTGTCGTTGTTCTGCGATGCCGAGAAAGCGAGGGTCGCGGCTATTTCGGCAATCATGTCACGCTTTTCCTGACCGACGGCTCCGAAGAGTCCCGAAGCCGAGAGGTCGACCAGTAGCATCACTGTGAGTTCGCGCTCCTCCTCATAGACCTTGACGAATGGCTTGTTGTGGCGTGCGGTGACGTTCCAGTCTATGTCGCGTATATCGTCGCCGAACTGATACTCGCGGACCTCGCTGAACATCATGCCGCGGCCCTTGAAGGCCGAGTGGTACTCGCCGGCGAAAATGTTCTGCGAAAGACCGCGTGTCTTTATTTCGATCTTACGGACTTTTTTGAGGAGTTCTTTGGAATCCATTTCTTAGAATTGGGAATTAAGATAAGGGAGCGGAGGATTCCGTCTCCCTGCCGTCGGGCTTATCAGGGAACCTGGACCTTGTCGAGGATTTCGGTTATGATCTCGTCGGTGGTTATGTTGTTGGCTTCGGCCTCGTAGGTCACGCCGATGCGGTGGCGGAGCACGTCGTGTGATACTGCGATTACATCCTCGGGGATAACGTATCCGCGCTGGTGGATGAAGGCGTAGGCGCGGGCGGCGCGGGCCAGCGATATGGAGGCACGGGGCGAGGCGCCGAAGGCTATGATGTCGCTGAGGTCCTTCAGGCCGTAGTCGGCCGGATATCGTGTAGCGAAGGTGATGTCGACTATGTAGCGTTCGATTTTCTCGTCAACGTAGATTTTCTCGACGAGTTCCTGCGCGGCGGTAATCTGCTCGGGAGTGACGATGGGCTGGATCTCCACCTTTTCGCGCTCGATGCTCTGGCGGACAATCTCGCGTTCCTCCTCTCGCGTAGGATAGCCAATGACCACCTTCATGAGGAATCGGTCGACCTGCGCCTCGGGCAGGGGATATGTGCCTTCCTGCTCGATAGGGTTCTGTGTAGCCATTACAAGGAAAGGAGCGGGAAGCGGGAATGTCCGGTCGCCTATTGTCACCTGGCGCTCCTGCATGGCCTCGAGAAGTGCGGACTGGACTTTGGCGGGAGCGCGGTTGATTTCGTCGGCAAGCACGAAGTTGGCGAAGACGGGGCCTTTCTTGACCTGGAACTGCTCGTTCTTGACGCTGTAGACCATTGTACCGATGACATCGGCAGGCAGCAGGTCGGGAGTGAACTGGATGCGGCTGTACTTGGCGTCGATGAGTTGGGACAGGGTTTTGATCGCCAGTGTCTTGGCAAGGCCGGGAACGCCCTCGAGAAGGACGTGGCCGTTTGATAGCAGGGCAATGACAAGTGATTCGACAAGATGTTTCTGGCCGACGATTGTCTGAGCCATGCCTCTGGTTATGAGGTTGATAAAATCGCTTTTACCGGCAACGAGTTCGTTGAGTTCGCGAATATTCACGGTATCGCTCATAAAAGATATTGGATTTTGTTAGAGATATATTTGCATTCAATGATTCGAGGTGTGAGAGCACCGCAAAATTACAATTATAACGTTTAACGTTAACATAAGGAATGTTAATTAAAACTATTAAATCTTTAGTGCGTTTAAGTTTAACCTTTTTTAAACGAGGACTGTCGGCCAATCCCTTTGTGTGACAAAACAGGACTTCCGGAACAAGTGGTATGGACTATGATTAGTCCTCGCTGTCGACCGGCATGAAAATGCCGGGATGGAAACTTCGCTGGCTTATTTGCCTGTGTAGAAACACTGGACTTTCCCAACCTTGAGTTTGCCCTCGAGTTTGACTGGGATTCGGCGATGGTCGGCAGTAATCCATGCGTCCATGTCGTCCGAGGTCTTCTTGCCGCCTTCGCCGGTGAAGGTGAACCTTATGTGGTAGGCGTTGTAGGTCCGTTTGTCATACTTGACCGCTTCTGTCCCCATGTACTTTATGGTCAGAAGTTCCTTGCGTTTACCTGAGAAAATGTTGATTGTGACTACATGGCCTTTCTGCCACGTCTCGAACGGAAGCGAGCGCATGTAGTAGAATGAGGACAGCATGTCTACGGTCGTTCCGGTAGCCTGCAGGTCGAGCGTCTGGTTGAGGGTCTGTTTGCCTTTCTTGTCGTAATGGACACGTGTCGTACGGGCGGCCACCTTCCCTGAGCCGAGGTGTTTGTAAGTTACGCGGTCGCGTTTGTGGTCGTCGCCCTCGTGGGCGATTTTCTCATAGTATTGTGGTTTGAAACCATTGATGACGATGGAGCCGTTAAGTGTGTCGCGGACCTTGTAGAAATGATCGGCCCAGCGCTCTGAGGCGGCTGTGAGGCGCGTCTCATAGACATCGCCCCTCACCCTGAGGGATAGCGTGGCGTGGCCCGCCTGCTTGTTCACGAGTCCCCATTTGTACATGACCTTGTAGTCGAGCGACTCGTTTGAAAATGAGTGGGCGTACGCGGATGCGAGACCCGCAAGCACTAGAAAGACGGCGAGCATTGTTGCCGGGAGCATTCTGTTGAGTTTCATTCTGATAAGTAGGTGAAGTCAAAAAATAAGAGAGCCGACACGTGTCGGACTCTCTTTAAGACGTCGCAGAGTGCGAAAAGTTTAGTTCCGGGAATTCTTTTTGCTTATTCCCTTGCTTGAAACATCTTGGGGCGGATATTAACGGGGTACCGTTCAGTCATCCTCTATGTCCGAGAAGTCGAAGGGCAGCGTGTCGCGCTCGCTCTGCTCGATGCGTTTGTTGCGCCAGCATTTGCGGCACACGGCAACATAGCGGTCATCGCCGCCTATTTCAACCTGTGCGCCCTCGCTCACGAAATTTCCATTAGCATCGATACGGGCGTTGACGATGGTCTTGTTGCCGCAGTTGCAGGTTGACTTTATCTCGTCGATGGTGTCGGCGATCTCGAATAGGCGTCGCGAACCCTCGAACAGATGCGACTGGAAGTCGGTGCGAAGTCCGAAGCACAGGACGTTTGACCCGAATTCATCCACTACGCGCGACAACTGGTCGACTTGCTGGGCGCTGAGGAACTGGGCCTCGTCGACAAGGAACCAGTCGATGATTTTGCCCGATTTCTTGAACAGGTGTCGTATGAACTGGTAGACGTCAGTGTCAGGGAAAATCCACTCGCAGTGACGTTCGATGCCTATGCGCGAGCGGATTACCGAATCGTTCTCGCGGGTGTCGATGGCCGGCTTCATGCACAGGTAGTTCATGTGGCGTTCCTCGAAATTGTACGCCATTGTAAGCAGCAGGGCTGTCTTGGCCGAGCCCATGGTGCCGTATCTGAAGTATAGTTTTCCTTTGCGGTTCATTGATTGGTTTTTTCGGATATTTCCGCCAAAGTTAGAGATTTTTTTCGGTACGTACGTCCCCCTTGCGTTAAAATTTCACACCGAAACAGCGGCCTGAAGTCCGGACAATGCCTATTGCCGCAGGCTATTTTTCTCTATGTCAAAAATAAATGCTAATTTTGTGGCTGGAAAATTCGCCACGGCTATTGGCCGGGAAAATAAATATAATTCAGAACATGGAAAAAGAAGTCCGCGTGCGCTTTGCGCCTTCGCCTACAGGTCCCCTTCACATCGGAGGTGTCCGTACCGCTTTATATAATTATCTCTTCGCCCGCAAGAATGGCGGCAAAATGATACTCCGTATCGAGGATACCGACTCGAACCGCTTCGTCCCCGGAGCCGAGGATTATATCAACGAGGCCCTTGCATGGCTTGGCATAGGTATTGACGAGGGCGTCCGCGAGGGTGGCCCTTATGGACCCTATAAGCAGAGCGAGCGCCGCGACATCTACCGCGAGCATGTGAAACAACTGCTTGACGCCGACCGGGCCTATATCGCCTTCGACACCCCTGCCGAACTCGAGGCACGCCGCAAGGAGACTCCAAACTTCCAGTATGACGCTTCGACTCGCATGAGCATGCGCAACTCGCTGACCATGTCGCCTGAGGAAGTGAAAAAACTTATTGATGAAGGCGCCCAGTATGTTGTCCGCTTCAAGATTGAACCGGGCCGCGAGGTTGTTGTCGACGACCTTCTCCGCGGCAATGTCACCATTAAGTCGGATATTCTTGACGACAAGGTACTTTACAAGAGTGCCGACGATCTGCCCACCTATCACCTTGCTAACATCGTCGACGACCATCTGATGAAGATATCGCATGTGATTCGCGGCGAGGAATGGCTGCCTTCAGCTCCGCTCCACGTTCTGCTCTACGAGGCTTTCGGATGGGCTGACACTATGCCCCGCTTTGTCCACTTGCCTCTGCTGCTCAAGCCCGACGGCAAGGGTAAACTCTCGAAGCGTGACGGCGACCGTCTCGGGTTCCCCGTGTTCCCTCTCGAGTGGAAGAATCCTGAGACAGGCGAAATCTCCTCGGGCTACCGCGAGAGCGGCTATCTGCCAAAGGCTGTCGTGAACTTCCTCGCGCTTCTCGGCTGGAATCCCGGCGACGATACCGAAATCATGGATATCGACACGCTGATAGGCAAATTCTCGTTCGAGCATTGCTCTCGCTCGGGTGCCAAGTTTGCCTTCGACAAGGCGAAGTGGTTCAACCATCAGTATCTCCAGATGACTCCCGATGAGGAACTCGTCGACCTGTTTATCCCCGTCCTTCGTGCCCACGGCGTCGATGCCGACATGTTCTCACGCGATTACATCGCCCGCGCCATTGGTCTCGTGAAGTCGAGAATCAACTTTGTCGAGGATCTTTGGGACCAGGCCGCTTTCTTCTTTGTCGCTCCCACGGAGTACGACCCCAAGGCCATCCGCAAGCGCTGGAGCGCCGAGATGCCCGGCATACTTGAGAACGTCTGCTCGATACTCGAGGCAAACCGTGATGACTTCACTCCCGCGAATGTTGAGCCTAAGGTGCTCGATTACATCCGTGAGAACGGCCTTCACATGGGCAACGTGATGAATGCTTTCCGCCTGACCGTTGTCGGTCAGTGCAGCGGTCCCCAGATGTTCGAGATTACGGAACTGCTTGGCCCGGATGAGACTCTCGCACGCATTCGCCGTGGCATTGACAACATTACTGTTCCCGCTGAGTGAGATATAACCTCATCACTCAGTTCAGGATAACAGACTTTTAGGAAATGGATCTGCTGTACAATGCAGGAATAAGGCTATACCGTTCTGCGGCCCGTCTTGCGGCCTTGCGTAGCGGCAAGGTCAGCCGTATGCTCGAGGGTCAGGGCCACGCCCTTGAGGATCTTGCGCAGGCACGTGCGAAGTATGCCCCTGCCGGATTTGATTTTTGGTTCCATGCGGCGTCGCTCGGCGAGTTCGAGCAGGCCCGTCCGCTTATCGAGGCGATACGGCGGACGCATCCCGAAATGACGATATGCCTCTCGTTCTTTTCTCCGTCCGGCTACGAGGTGCGCAAGGACTATCCGCAGGTCGACTGTGTCGTTTACCTTCCGTTCGACACCCCCCAGCGTGCGCGGACTTTTGTCGAGGCAATCTCTCCGCGCACCGCGATTTTCGTCAAGTATGAATTCTGGGGCAACATTCTTCAGGCCCTTCACGAGCGCAATGTGCCGACCTATCTTGTCTCTGCCATTTTCCGTCCCTCGCAGTCGTTTTTCAAGTCATGGGGCTGTCAGTTCCGCCGAATGCTGGGCTTTTTCAGGCACATATTTGTTCAGGACGAGGATTCGAAGCGCCTGCTCGCTTCTATAGGCGTCACCAATGTGACTGTGGCGGGAGACACGCGTTTCGACCGCGTGACTGACATTATGGCGGCGGCACGGCCTTTGCCTGCTGTCGAGGCTTGGCTCGGTGAATCACCTTTTACGCTGATTGTCGGTTCGTCCTGGCCCGAGGATGAGAAAAGGTACATTCCCTGGTTGAACAGACATACTGAGGTCCGTGCCATTATTGCTCCCCATGAGTTCGATGACGGACGCATACAGCGTCTCGCAGCTCAGTTCCGCGGCAAGGTCACTCTTTGGTCTCAGGTTAAGGACGGAAAGGTGATACCTGAGGATACGAAGATTCTGATTATAGATGCGTTCGGACTTCTGTCGAGCCTCTATCGCTTCGGCGATGCTGCCATAATCGGTGGAGGATTTGGCGCCGGCATCCACAACATCAACGAGGCTGCGGTATATGGCATCCCTGTCATTTTCGGTCCTAAACATCAGAAATTCCGCGAGGCCGCCGATCTGCTTGCCTGCAGCGGCGGGTATGAATACACTGATTCGGAAAATCTGGGCCGTATCCTTGACCGCTTTGCTCTGGACGCCAAAGGTACTCCTGTAAAGGATAATCCCGAGCGCCTGAAAGCCGGAAAGGCTGCTGGCGAATATATCCGCGGGCAGCTTGGCGCGACACGTCGCATACTTTCGGCGCTTTCAGTCTGAGCGTCCTTTCAGCGTGTCAGCAGGTAGTTGACTGCAAGTGATGCGAGCCGAAGGCCGAAATCGGCTGTTGCGAAGACAACCGTGCCGTTCGGTAGGTGTTCTCCTTCAGTATCTTTAACTGCGTTGGGGTGAATCTCTGGGGAAAATACGCAACGGAACTTCCGGCGCGGGAATATGCCCGTGCGTTTGAAACGCTGACGCAACGCGCGCGCCAGAGGGCAGCCTTTTACTTGCCAGAATTCTGCGGTCTCGATTTTCGATGGATCGGTCTTCAGGGCGGCTCCCATTGACGAGAAAATCCTCGGACGCTCCATCGAGGTCGCGCGTGCTATCAGGTCCGCTTTGTCGGCAAGTGAGTCTATGGCGTCAATTATTACATCGTAATCCTCGAGGTGGAACTCGTCGGCTCTCTCGGATGTGTAGCGGCCGTTTATTGCGGAGACCTTACAGTCGGGATTTATGTCCGCTATGCGCTCGGCCATGACGGTGACCTTGGGGATTCCGACGGTGGAGTTCAGGGCTACGAGCTGGCGGTTGATGTTGGTGGGGTCTACGCAGTCGCTGTCTACAATGGTGATTGTGCCGATGGCACAGCGTGCAATGGCCTCCGCGCACCACGAGCCGACTCCTCCCACGCCGAATATGATGGCGCGGGAATTGCGAAGACGGTCTACCGCTTCGGGTCCGTAAAGTAGAGTGAGACGCTGGAATTCTTGATTCATGTTTAATCAATAATTTTTTTATGCCCGAACTGTTGTTGGGTTCAGGTACCCCAAAATTATAAAAATTCCGGTAAAACACAAAAGAGTATATTTCGCGGATGGAATACCCC
>CALKRW010000043.1 GCA_937989585.1 uncultured Porphyromonadaceae bacterium
AGAATCTGGACGGCTATCTTTATATGGCCTACATGCTATCGCGGACGGTTGTACGAATAATAGGATGTCAGGGAGAATTGTTCAGCAAGGTGAAGTTAAGGCGAGTAAAACAGTTCTAATTCCATCCAGCGACGGCGGTAGAGACCGGGATGGCGGCGACCTCGGTATTTGGAGAAGGAGGTGTATTCGCGTTGGATGTTGCGGTCGCCGGAGCGGAGCTTGCGGAGGATATCGCTCTTTTGGACGCGGCCACTGCCGACGTTGTATGCGAGACATGCAAGCAAAAGACTGTCACGGCCATAGGAGCGGTAGTAGGCGCAGAGATGCGAGAGGTCTTTTCGGAGGATGCGGTCGGCTTCGGCGTGGGAGTAGTTGCGCTTCTTGAACTTCTCACCCTTTTGGACGACGTGACCGTATGCTATGGTAGGCCAGTGCTTAACGGTGTGAAGCGTCTCATAGTGGCGAATCAGCACGCAGGCTCTTTCGAAGGGGTCGAGCGCCATAAGGTTGGACTTATGGCGAGCCGAGGACGGAGAAGCATTGCCGGCCATGACGGTCAGCAATGCCATGAGTGTCAGAAGCCATATTCTCATCGGATTCGTCCTCGCGTTTTGGTTTCATTCTCGGATTTATCCTCTGTCTGCTCCTCGTCAGGCTCCTTGGCATAGTGGTCGGAGAGCTTGGCCTCGCCGTCACTCTTGAGGGCTCCGAAGAGAGACATGACATCAACTTCACGGAATACGCCGGTATTTTTCTTTGGCACAGCCATGGCTGCGACTTCCTCTTTCGACTCCTCCTTTGGAGTCTCTTGAAACGGAGCCTCGACCACGAGTGTCGGATCAAGTACGGCATCCTCAGCCGTATATGGGCGTACCTCCTGGCCGTTGTCGAGTTGCTGCTTGACGTCCTGCATTCGGAAGTTGATGACAGCTGTGGCCTTCTTCACGTCCGACATGACGGTTCGGATGAAGTCTGGCGATTCCTCCAAACTCTCCAACCACGCTTTGAGGTAGGCAGCCGAGTCTCCCTTGACGTGCTTCTGTATGCCATTCTGCTGGCAAATGAGAGCCGACCCGAGCTCAGCCACGAGTTCCTCGCGAGCGTACTCGCTGTCGCCAAAGACAGCCGCCTTCAGTCGGCCGAGGCGCATATCGCTTCCGGTGCTGTGGGTCATCTCATGCAGAAGAGTGCCGTAGAAACTCTCGCCATCGATGAACTGTTCTTTGGTTGGCACCACGATCTGATCCTTCGACACCGAGTAGAAAGCCTTGTCCTGATGCTCGGGCTTGATTGGGCACACCCATGCGTTGTTGGTAATCATCGCGTCAAGAGTCGGGAACGAGAATTGCTCACCCTCCTGAATGGGACGATTGACCGAGCATTGTTCTTCCAGCTTGGCGTAAAGTTCTGGGCGAACCTCCTGCATGTTGGTCTGAGCCACATTGAAGACATTGAAAACCTGATTCTTGGGGTAGACATTGTATTGTTTCTTCTCCTCTTTGGAGAGCTTGCGGTATTCCTCCCAGGGAATCTTCTGCTTGGTATCCTTGTCAACTACAGTGAAAGTGGTGAGGAAAACCGGGAAACTCTTCTCACCCTTCAGAACATGCACCGGCTCGCGGTCGGGAGAGCCTTTGAGTTCGGGATTGAGGACGGTCTGGATAGAGTTGAAGGTACACCACACTGGCAGTTTGTAGCCCTCCTTCTCGGCATGGAGCATGAGCATCAGGGCATTGCCGCCGTTGTAGTGCCGGCCGTTGAGATTACGGGGCCATACGAGCGCACCTTCTGTAAACCACGGCTTCTGCCAGTCTTGGTTGATTGACTTGATCTTGTCAATCATAAGCTCTGTAAAGCGGTCGAGAGCGCGGTCTTCTGCCGAAGGCTGGTTGGAATTTTTATTGAATCGGGGCATTAAAAGGGCGTTTTTTCATACGGTTTCAGCTCAGAAATCTTGACATTGAGGTCGAGATTTCCGTTGAAAGTCGAAACTCGCAGCTCACCCTTTGCCTCTATTTTGGCCTTGGGTACGACAAACGCAGGAATCGGTTCTCCGAAACGCACGAAACGGACGAACACCGAGTGGAACTCCTCTCCGATTTTATCGGTTGAGTAGGCTGAGAAACGCAGGAATTGCTTGCCGTTCTTGTCGGTCGGAGTAACGATGTCTTTGCAGACAGTGCCTCGGAACTCCATTTCGCCCGTTATTCCCGATTCCGACACAGGGTCGAGAGTGATGGTCTCGGCCGAGAGGTTGAAATACTGTCGTTTTTCAGGCGCACCTTTGATTTTGAGCACACCATCGATGGCGACACGACGGCCCACTGAGAGCGAAGCTATGTCGGCGCTGTCAGCGGCCACGCTGATGTTGTACGTGACGGGATCTCCCTTTGTGGTGGGAACCTGAACCGACAGACCGAAGGCTACGAACCGGCCACCATCGGCGGTCTCTTTTATGGCCGCGGCACGGTTGACGATACCGCACACCTTTACATTGCATTTAATCATATATACTTGATTGGTTGGTTAGTCTCTTGAAATTAATTTGATGAAGAAAATCAGGGCCACTGATGTCTTTATAGCCTCAAATAACGAGAAAGCAACGGCATACCATAGCCCTAGATAAGAGTAGATAACAAGGGTGATATAGCATAGAATCAGCAACATCACCGCAAGGCAGGCATAGAGTATGCACGTTCTCATCGCTGGATAGTCTGAGTCTGGTCATTGCCGACCTGTTGATTGAAATTCTGAGACATCTGGTTTGCGACCACGATGTTGTTGACTATTCCGGCAACACGCTGCTGCTTGGCCTCGTTACTAAGGTTTGAATCGTTCAACGTGGAAGAAAGCCTTGCCATTTCTGCGTTGGTCAGTTCATGATTGAAAGATACATTGGCAGAAGTAGTTGCCGATAGGACTGGATTGCCGTTCTCTCGGAGATTGAGAGTGCAAGCCTTGAGGCCGGGAGCCAGTGTCGAGAGATCAATCTGACGATTGACAGCCGCATCGGTAGCTGCCGCCATCGCATCCTCTCGGTCTTTGCCGTCAATCTGCACGGCGAGAGCCATCAAGGAGGTGAAGAGTGTAATCGTCATCTCCATTACCGGATCATTCGAAGGCATCTGAACGCCGCTGTCCTCTGAGGAGAGCAGCTTCTTCATCCAATCGTCTGGAGTCATTTCCTGAGCCTCGGCCAAGTCGTCACCGGGTGCAACGGCTTCGCCTGGCACGTTCTGGTCAGCATACTTTGCAAGAAGCTTGTTGCCGTTATGCATGGCTGTGATGGTGATGTTTCCTTTTGCGGCTATCTCAGCGAGATAGGCGGCAGGATCGAGGTCACGGGTTGTGCCGTCAGCCGACACCTGCTTCACTGCAAAGTGAAGATGCTCTCCGGTAGTTCGCGTGCCAGTGTTGCCCGACACACCGATTTTCTGTCCGGCATTCACTGTATCGCCTACTTTGACATCAATATCCGACATGTGCATATAGGTTGCCTGATATTTCATGCCGTCGGGACGGTCATACTCAATGGTGACACTCTTGCCACCGCCGGTGTTGACATTGGTATTTACCTTTACAACCTTACCATTATCTTCAGTAGCAAGCAGATTATCTCCCTTACATCTGATATCCACACCCTTGTGGAACTGCCTCTGACCCGGATTGATTGGGTCGTTGCGCATTCCATAAGGCGAAGTAATTAGCATAAACTCGTCTCGCTTCACCGGAAATGAATAATGAGGAGTCTCAGCTGCGGCTGTCGTCACCTTTGGAGTCGGAGTAAGTGGCCCACGCTGAGTAGCAATTTTGTCATATTTGGTTAAGTCCATACGGTCAATGACTGAGATAAGGCTGGAGGCATACTGCTTCGAAGATGCGTAGCCGGCCTTTTGCAAACCTTGGCACCAACCCTTGTAGTCATCCTGAGAAAGGGTGAAGCAAGCCGAATAGCGACTGTTGTTTTTAAGTATAAGCGAGTGATGCTCGTAGCTGTCACCGACAGAGGCGTATTTACAAAACTTCTCGTTGGGTTTGTCATCGGTGTAAAGACCATACTGCCCTCCGGCATCAAGCCAGGATTTCCCTGCCTTGACACCGAAGTGGTTGTTACACTCTCGCGACAACTGGCTCTTGCCGTTGGCACTTTCAAGAATGCCTTGGGCAAGGGTTACTGATGCCGGAATACCATACTTGCGCTGTTGCTCGATGGCGAACTCGGCGTACTGTTCTACATATTGTTGTGATGCGCTTGCCATTATCGTCTCATTCCTGTGTGAACGGTTTCTTCAACTTCCTCTTTCTTTTCGACTTCGACGGTCTCGACCTTTGCTTCCGGTTTTACCTCAGCAGAGATGTTCTCTCCTTTGGTCTCAGTCTGAGCCATTTTCGCACCGAGAAGGTCTCCGAACACCTTTGCGGCGAGCGAAGTCTTGTATTCGGCCATATCCTCGGCCACGAACATGCGGTTCCACTGGTCCCGACTGATTTCTCGTGCCTTGACATTTTCCATGCCTTCGATTTTGGGAGCGCACATGATCTTGTCCTCACGGGTCTTATAGACATTCACCCGCGTTATACGAGAGACATCAACTCCCTCGGGGATGTCGTTGAAGATATTGAAACGGAGGGAAGGATTGGCTTTCACCACCTCGTAGTATTTCTGGCCCAGTTCCATGCGGAGCCGGTCTGCCTCCTCGGTGTGGCCCTGGCGCAGGGTTGAAAAGAAGCGGTTCACATCCTCCCTCTCGGGATAGACGCAGAACGACGGCTCGTCTTTCGGTTTGACATAAAGCGTCCAACGTCCGTCATCATCCTTCAGGAGATTGACCTTGTCCATCAGGACTGTTCCGGCTGCATTGACTGCCTCCGACACGTCGAGCCGGGCAACCTCATTGAGCTTGCCACCCTTAAATGTCATTTCATGAACTGTCTTACCCTCATAGAAAGCGTCGTCGGCACGGAGCGAGAGCTTGCCGTCGCCGTTGTAGAATCGGACATAGCTTGCACCGTCCTTTTTCAAGGCTGATTCGATGCGAGCCAATGGAAAACCTTTCAGGGAGAAGTTGCTGAGTGTGGCTCCGACAGCGGCACGTTCCTCCTTCGACATCACCTCGTCGGGAGTGACGCGGAAGAGCTTGCGCTCACCCCCAGGAAGATGGACATAGCCGCCGGCCATGGCGCCGCCGGGGAGCATTACGTCATAGACTCCGGTCTTGGTGTCCTTGACAACTACCATCGAGCGGTCGTACTCGTTGGGAATTTGGCGGATCATGTCATGGACGAGATAGTGGTTCGACTTGGCGTTCCACTGGTCAGGAAGATACTCGAAGCAGAGGCGGTCGATGGAGACGGCGTGCTTCAGAGCTTCGCCATATGCCAGTTCAACCTGTTCGGGGTCGTCCGAACCGGTGAGGGCGAGGGCTTCTTCGACTTCCTTGTTGTAGAAGCCGAGGTTGAATTTCTCCATGAAGTCGCGCTTCTCCTCGGGCGACGAGAAGTTGTGGTCATCAATCTTCATGCCCCCGTGGCGGAGGATGTCACAGAGAATGACTGCCTCGGCAGAATCCACCTGCGGCTTCTGCTTCTCTTTCAGTTCCTCAATCTGCTCCTGAGTACGGAACCGAGCATACTCCACTTTTTCGCCCTGCTCGGCTTTGCGGATAACGTCGAGGGCGTTGTTGACATCGGCTTCGAGAGCATCTATCATGCAGGGATTCTCCTGAAGGTCGCGAGTCCATCGGTCGACAAGTTCGATATTCTGAGGGTCTATCTTGGCCGGAAGTCCCATCTCGTTCATCTTTACTGCGGATGCCACTTCTACTACGAGCTTCTCATATCGGGATGCGGCTTCGTCAGGCGTATGTCCTCCTTTCATCACCATTCCTTCGCGGGCGAGACGTTGCTGATGACCGGTAGCCGCTACAATCTGACGCATGAGTTCCTGGACATACTCAGGGTATTGGGCATACTTCTTCTGGTCGGGCATATAGACGGCATCCTTATCGGTGTCGTAGTGGGCCACGTCGGAAGCCTCTCGACGGATAGGAACGAGAAAGTCCTTCATCTGTTTGACGAAGGCGTTTACCGAGGCACGGAGCTGCCGTTCCTCGGCCTTGAGGTTGCCTCGCTCGTTGGCGGAACCGAAGCGGTCGAGCACAGAGCGGTATTTGTCAGCATCGGCATGGGGCATCACGGTCTGGGCGAGGTTGAAGAGCACGCGGATCTGTCGCTGTTGAACACCCTTGTACTCCTTCTGCTGTTCCGAAGTGAGTTTTTTGTAATCACCGGCAGTGATTACATCCTTGGGGTCATGCTTGTTAACATAGTTGTCCCAGGCATACCAGTTGAAGGGAGTCCCTTTCTCTTTGCCAAGCACCGGGATGTTGGAAGCCTTGGCCGTATGGAAGAACACATATTGTGACGAAGGATATTTCTCGCGGTCGGAGTTGAGCTGGAGAATCAGTGCGTTGAATGGGCTGACGGTCGGGCCTTTGGGATAGATACGAGGTGCGGGCATTCCGGCATGATTGAGCCACACCCCACCATTGTTTTTTGCATTGGTGAGAGCTTCGTTGATCATCTGGACCTGACGGATGGCGGCTTTCTCCTCTTGTGGTGATTTTTCTTTCATAAATGTTTATCTGATTTGTCTATTGTTCTGATAGTTGTTCTCCTCAGCGACCTGACGGTAGTTTTCCTGTGCCAACTGACTGTTGGCCTCATGACGGGCGAGGACGGCGTTAGCGAGTGTGTTGAGCGGCAAGGCTCCGGCCGTGTATGCCGCCACCACATTGTCGGGCAGCGTAATCGAGCATGGAGTGCGGTCGATGTTTGCCACGAGGCAGTTGCCGTTAATGACCGGCGATGTAATGCGCGGATTCAATTCCTCATCCTCATACCTCTTGAAGCGGATGCCGTCGGGGTTATTGTGGCGCTCTATGCTCTCGTGTCCGGCTTTATTGATTAGGTTCATGCCTCCCATACCGATTAGTACCATCTTCAGTATTGGGTTCTTGATGAAAAGTCCGGCGACGATGGAGGCCATAGGGATAAGGTTATCTCTTAAATGAAGACTTTGGGTCTTGCCGGTCATGGTACCCACGAGGATGTCAGGAAGCATAGCAATGACATAGCCGAGGTTCTTGCCTATGTCGCCGAGACCTGTAAAGCCGAGGTCTGACATCAGCGACCCCCATCCGGCCTGATTGGCTTCCTGCTGTTGCACTATTTCATTTTCATCATCGGTCATTGAGGGATTGTTGTTTGTTGCTTGAATATCATTGGAGTGATTATCATTAACTTGATTATTGGATGAATTGACGGCAAGCTGTGCTTCGGCAGCTTTTGTATCATTGCCTTCGGCCTGATGAGAGCCTTTGGCTTTCTGTGCTGTCTTGGCGTTTTCGGCTGCATTCTCCAAACCCTTCACAAAGCCATGGTACGCATTTTTCAGAGGTGAAAACAAGGCCGTGGCTCCCCGGTTGAGATAGCCTCCCATGTTGAAAGTGCTGACCGGACGCTTAAGGGTCGAGTTGATCTGAGTCACCCTTTCGCTTCGCTCTGCATCAAGATAGGAGCTCTTGGCCCTTATGCCTTCAAAGACATTGGTATCTGAAGAGAAGAGACCCTTGCTGATGCACTCCTCGATGGTCATCGGCTTGTTCTTAACGGCTTTATGGTCTGCGTATGCCTCCATGCCGGCAAATATCACTTCAACTCCCGCTAATTTGGCGAGATTGGCCCATGAACCGCATCCTAAAGTGGTCACAGTATCAATTCCGAAAGACAATGCTCTCGCACCCGTCCATTCCCAACCGTTGGCCTTGTACTTGTCCTCGGCTTCTTTCGCAATCTGAGCTTCCAGAGGCGAGCGTTGCAAAACCATCGGTAAACCGAGAAGACTTCCTTCGGAAGCCTTGCGGATGACATAATCGGCGGTCGACTTCGGAGTCTGCTCATCGACAAGGGTATCGATCATCTTCTGCTGAAGGCGGTAGTCGATATAGGCCGCGGCGAGGTCCGAACCAATCTGCTTCGATGCCTCGTTGTAGCGCTTCTGGCCTATCTCCTCGACCATGGCAGAACGCCATTGAATGGTCAACGCCGTCAGGTCGTGCATCATCTCCTTGTTGTTGAGTATCTTGTCACGACACATTTGGAGATAATCCTCGGTGGTTTTACTGTTCCACTCACCGGTGGCTTTAAGAATCTGACTTGAAGTGTCGATTCCGGGGCATGGATGGCTTGCGTCAGCCATGGCTGACAATATGCCTCCCAAACTCATGTCATATTCGGCTCGTTCCTCTCCCTGCTTCTTGGTCAGGAAGCGGCGAGTTTCGTCCATAACAGTCTCTACGTTGTCGCCGAGATAGCGGCCGAGGCAGAACTCCACCTCGGCAAACGCCTCTTTATTTTTTAATTCGGCCATGCTATACGCTCTGCTTTAGAAGTTGTTCTCTTGTTTGATTGATTGCGTTGTGATAGGCTTCCATCTGCGATGGGAAATATTCCTCAAGCCATTCATCCTTCTCTATTAGGTCGCGGATGAAATTGACTGCTATCTGTCTCTCAATCTCGATGGCTGCCTCTCCGTGTTCGGAATTGTTGAACCATGCCTTTGTGAACCAGCGTATTCCGAAGCGGTCGGGATAGACGCTGACTGTCCGGGGAATGTCGAAGCTCTGTATGTCGATGTCCCAGTCGGCCAATGGATCAATCAGTCCCTGGCTTAGTATGGATTGCTCATATACTTTTTTTTTAAGCCGTCGCCCATGGTGGACAGATAGATTTGATGACGGATAGCGAGATAATTGAGAAAATCGCCGATGAGCAGATTCTGAGCTTTACAAGCCAAAGGAACCGAGGACTCGTCGAGACCTCCGGGATTGCCGAGATGCGGGATTGTGCGGAAGAAGAACTGCTTGACAGCTGCCCATGAAAAGATATTGCGGAGCGATAATTCCGTTTGACTCGGCAAAAGATACTGACCCTGGGCAAGATCGGCGAGATAGGACGGATACCACTGTAACATCAGTTTCTCGATTTCCTCTTTGTCTTCATCGAAATCGGTGGGCACATCCATGTCGATGGTCTCGAACTCCGGAGTTGCAATCTTGCCGGTCTGTAACAACATTTTGATATTGCCGTAGACCATAGTCAGGAACTCCATCGGATTGATCTCATCATCCAGATACTTCACTTCTATGTGAAGTGACTCGGAGGCCATGCCCACGACGAGACCGGCCTTTACCTTCTGGTCGACCTGCGCGAAACGGGTCTTGAGGTTGGAGTATGTCACGAGATAGTCGCCGTGCTGAATCATCAGCGAGGCTCCATTGCGGTCGTTCATTGCTCCGACTACCTGGCCGTCGGCCATTGCCGCGATTAGGAAGTTGCGGGTCTTGAAGTCAACACCGTGGTTAAACTTCCCTTCAGAGTCTTCGCCGTAGGGCTTGAGCATTTCCACACGGCCGTTCTTTTCCTCAAAGGGCATCGAAAAGCCGCTTTTGGAAAAGAGATTTGAGTTTTGGTTATAGTTCATTGATTATCGTCTGATTACTGGTCTGTGATTTTGTTCCTCTTCATCCTTTGTCTGTTGTGCCTTCCTATCCAGATCCTCATTGTTGCCGTCTTGACGTTGGTCGTTCTGTCTTTGTGGTTGCTGTTGAACCATTCGAGAATTGTTGCCTATTAGCAACATACCGAGCAATGCTCCTGCTATTTTCCCGAGCCATCCGAAACGACCGAAGATGAGCAGGGCTGAAGCCACAAGACCAAGCATCGACATCATCGACACCTTGCCCGAGAATATGTTGCTGAAAAGGTTGCCGAACATATTGGTGCCGTTGCCGGAAGTGATGTCTTTCATGAAAGCGCCCACGCCTCCCCACGAAGAAGAGGCCGTATTGACATTGTTGACGGCATCTGTCACACCGCCGATGGCATCCCTAGCCGCGCCGATGGTGTCGCCCACGGCACCGACCGTACCATGGACTGTATCTTTTACGGCCGCATTGGTTTCTTCACCGAGTACAGCCTCACCGACGGTCTGCATTACCGGTTTGTCGTTGACGAGTGCCTCCCAGCCGACATAACCGACTCCGGCACCGATTGTGGCGGTCTTTACCGCCCTCCCGGCTCCGGTCAAAGTTCTTTGAGGATGGACAATCGGCGATGCCACCCATTTCAATACTGAACTCCATTTGCCCATATTACTTATTGATAATGATGGTTTGTTGTTGATTAAAGAATCCCGATATATCGGGTCATAGATGATGAGAGAGTCGCGTATCCACGGTTTTGGGGGCTTTATCCAAGGAAAAACCCATGGGTTCTTTCCACCTCCGCCGTTGTTGCCGCCGGGATTGACATTCACTCTACCGTTCTGTCGCCATCTCCGAAAAGCCGCATCTGTGATTTTTCCCTTGTCGAGCGGGTCTCTCGCCTTGTTGTCAAGTTCGAGCCACACATCGTTGAGCGAAGTGTATTTGATGGCTCTGGCGAGACGGGATAACTTGCGGTTCATTACTTTGAGTTTCGGACGGATGCCGAATACAATCTCGATGCGCTCCTTCTCGGTCATCTTTATGTCGGAGAGGCATACCTGGCGGATGTCGTTGACGATATCCACTGATGTCATGATCAGCTCGCGGTAGATGGTGTTGCGTTTGGGAGTCAGAGCAACGGCAAGAGCATTGGTCGGAGAGTTTTTCAACTGCTTGGAAAGCTGCCCGAAGTTTTCGGTCAATCGCCCGACCTCATGGTAGAAGCCGTAGATTTGGGCGGCATAGACCACGATGTCGTTGAAGCGATCAAGGTATTCGTTGTACTTCCGCTGAAGGTCTGTTGTCGCATCTACCTCTTCACGGGTCCATATATGGCCGGTGGTCATCATCAGCATTGCCGACTCCTGACTTTTCAGAGTCTTCTCGGCCTTTTCCTTGTAGGCGAGAATCATTCCGGCAAGGACAGGGTCGGTCTGGGCAGAAACTTTGAAGACAGAGAGAAGAATTATGGTTAATAGTAACAACTTTCTCATTGATGAATCGACTTTGCTGCTCGTTTCCAGCGGGCTTTCGCCTGTCTTGCTATCGTCGCGTTGTCCCGGTCAATCATTCCGGCTGTCACCGATGCCCATACATCATTGAAGGTGTAGTAGCGGATGCTGAGGGTCAACCGCTGAAGTTTCTTGTGAAAACTATGTATGCGGTCGTTCAGTGCCCAGAGTGTCTGACTACGCTCTGTACCGGTGAGCATATTCTTCACACCTCCTTCGGCGATTGCATTCTTCAATAGAGTATAGACCGATACCAGTTCGGTCGCTGTCTCCATATAGAGATTGTTCATGCTCATTGTTGCCACGATACCCTGGGGATTGCTACCGATTGCCTTCTTGAGCTGGGTAAGAGAGAGGAAGATACGCACACCCTCGTTGTAGAGGTGTGTCGAAGCTTTTAGCGATGAAGCATAGCCGTCAACTTTTTGAAGATAGTTGCTGTACTGCTTCTCCCACTCGTGGATTTTGGTGAACTCGGCGGCGATGGTATTCTGAAGGGCTGCTGTCTGCATCTGACCCTCAGTTTCTTTCTTGATCTCACCGTTGATGAGTTCGTTGCCTTCCGCCAAAGCCGCCCATTCCAGAGGGTTGGCAACGACTATGCTTTGGGCATCCGCGCTTATTGCACCGATACTCAAAGCAATTATTGCAAGTATTTTAGCGGTTGGTAATCTCATAAATTCCTTTTCTTCGTTTATTGTATTCAACTCTCTTTCTCATTTCCGGCACCAGTGGGAAACTCAGCCGTATGCCGGGCACAGTCTGCTTCGGTGTCGAACGGTCACAGGAGAAAATTGTCACTGTCTTCAAGTCGAGTAGATTCTGTAAGAAGCTGATATGCTCCTGAAAGTCGACAACCCGGTACAGCTCGATGTATTCCCGTTGTCGCCACAGGACACCATGCTCATAAATCAGCACTTCATCTGTGATGGTGAACGTCATCATCTTCAGATAAAGAAGCATATAGCCCAGGTGTACAGACATTGCCACCATAAGCCAAAATATCAGCGATGGAAGCGGTGTCTCGTCATACCAGCAATAGCCAAGGATGTTGATGAGAATCCATGGCGCTTTGTCGATGAGCCACTGCACCCAGTCTGGTCTCAGAACAATAGTGCCGAAAGTGGCGTTTGCGGGAATCATCTTCGTATTCCTCCTTTCTGCTCCTCAGGCTCTGACTTGGGTTTCAGCGGTACGACCTCGTCTCCGGTATAGATTGTCTTTCCCAGCAGGGCATCATTCCAATCCTTGTAGCATGGCAGAAGCGGAAAGTCCTGGACATTCTCTTTCGGGATACCTATGCTCTCGGCGAAACTATGAAAATGGGCGCAGAACTCGCGTCCGGCCTTGTCGTTGTCGAAACAGAGGAAATGGTGGGCATTGGGAGTGGCTGTGAGTACGTTGCGCATCTGCCCGTCGGTAGGTGTTCCGCTGGTGGAGACGTATATGGCATTCCTGGCTAAATCGGGATGTCCGTTGATCTCTTTCTCATGCAACTGATAGAAAGCCATTGCATCGTATGCGCTCTCAAACCATGCGACTCCCGCAACCTTATCCATCGGAGGCAGATTGTTATGGCCGGGATATGCCATCCACACACCTTCGGCGGAGTTGCTTCCTGCCGCCAAACCTTTATAGGTAGTCTTACCCTCTTTGTTGGGAAAACCTCTCAGCTCCATGCCGACTACTGTCTTGTTGCCGGGAATGGTCAATGGAAATGAGATATTGCCGAACTGTTTTCCGTCTTCACGTTTCTTGTAAGACACCTTCATGTACGGCTCAAAAGCCTCTTGGGTTGATTTGCGGATGCCGCGTGCTATCAGGAATTTAGCGAGATGCCATTTCTGGCGACTGAACTCATAGTCCATCAAAGTGAATGGCTTGCGCTCCTTCACCGGGTCGAGGATACGTGTCTGTCGCTCCTCAATCGGCTGGTTGAGCAAGCGGTGGCACACGACATTCACAAGACGGTCGAGCGACATTCCGGGTCTGTAGTCGGCGAAAAGATTGGGATGTTCCTTGATGAAGGAGATGATGTTGTAGTTCTTTCTTTCGGGTGGCTGGAAGCAGCAGGTGCCGTTGCCGGAGACGATGAACTTGTCGCCTCCGACACGGCGTCCGTCTGCACCCACACGGACATACGATGGGTAGCGCAGTCCGTCCCTTCGGTTGAGATGATAGCCCGCGTCCTGCAAGACCTCCTGTATGGAGATTCTCGCCTTGAAGTCCTCGTATGTCAGTTTCGGTAGTGCCATTGGTTGTAAAATGCATTTGGTTGATGTTATTAAAATCCCTGGCCTCTATGAGGCTCAGGAGGACGGGGCTGGTTGATCATCGCGTCGAAGTTCCTCGCGGCTACATCCTCTGGAGTATCGACACCGGGCTTGAAATAAGGTCTCGGCCCAGGGCCACAACCGTAAAACTCCGGTCGTGGACGCGACACAGCTCCGAAGACAGCCGCACCTACTGTCAGAGCCGTCAGTATTCCGGCTCCGATTTTCGCTCCATTGTTGGTTGACTGGATTTCTTTCATGTCCACCTCGGAGAAAATTTTGGAGAACATCTTCATGCGCTGGAGGTCGTTGACGGCGAGAAACTTGTTGTAGTCCTTGGCTGAGATTTCATGGGTAATGACCTCGCCGTTGATGACTGCGGTCATGGCATACTTCATATCGCTACCTTCTTTACCCTTTCCTTTGCCCTTATCCTGAGTCTGTTCGGTTTCGGCCTTGGACTCGGGAGGTATGGGTTGGACGGAGATACTCTCCACCGACACCTCACGGCCATGCTTCCCTTCGCGAAACCATGCCTTGTTGCCGTCGAGTTCGTAGAGGTCACGACCGTTGACAACAGCACCGATATCGGGATGGCCCTCATGGAGCATATCCATCATCATCTGGTCTTCCTGACTGATGGTGTATTCGCCTTGCTGCTGAATCTGAGGCTGATTCTCCACAAGTTTCGTAACCGACTGCTCCTGCTGGAAGAGTTCCTGACGGACTTCCGGCTTGAGGGCTATGTCGACCATAGTTTTGGTGTTGAGAGTGTCGAGGGTTACGGCATCAGCGAAATCATCCTGGATTGCTCCGTTGATGATTCTGATGCGGTCAGCCACAGACACCTCCTTGATGGAGTTGTAGGTCAGTCTCTTCACCTCGTCCTCCGTTAGGTCATAGACGAAGTCGACTTGCTCTGCGATGGACTGCACGGTGAGAGTCTTCTTCTCGGGCTCGATGACGAGTCCGTGGCTGCGGAGAACCTCCTGCCACTTCTCGTTGGTGAAATAGACATCGGACGTGATGGCCTCCTTGTAAGGAATAGCCGGTTCAGTCGGACGCTTGGGCTGAGGGATTGGTTGAATTACGGTCTGCATCTGAGCAAGAACATCCTGCTGAGGCACGGTACCCTGTATAGCTCCCTGTGGTGCACCTTTGTAATAAAAGCCGTAGCCACAGGTCTGCATTTCGCCGGGTTTCTGTCGTCCGTCGGGACGGACGGCCACCATGGGAGCACCCGCAGGGAACCACAAAGCTCCACCGATGCGGCGCATGTGCCAACCCTCCTGATTGCGAGGTGTCCAGCCGAGGAAGCCCCGGCCGAAAGGATGTCGGTGCATCATGCGGAAGTCTGCGACACGACCGTATTCACCCACGCCGATGCGGTTGCCGTGGAGCCCCATGGCAACGCGACCGTTGGCATTGCGGGCATGAACGAAGTCACGCGGAAGGTCGAAATCGGCTGCCACCACTGAGGCGAGAGTGTTGTAGGCACGCTTATTCGCTGTGTTTGTACCCCAGTCAACCAAGGCTCTGAGCTGCTTCTCGGTGATGGGATAATAGAGTAAGGGCGAGTCGTGGCCCTGTACCACGAGTTGAAAGCCGTTGCTCGACCCCGTGACCGTGGCTCTCATGCCATTGCGCATGAGGATGTCCTGAAGCTCCGGATGCAGTTCGAGATGATGAGGATTGGTGTTTTGTCTGATAGCCATAGGCGGTTGGGGTTAAGCGAGACCCTGTGCCATTGCATCGGCGAGAAGGTCTTCGCGGTAAGCAATGTAAGCAAGTGCGTTGGCATTGTTCTTAGGCATTCCTCGCTGGGCGAGAAAGTCATTGAACTCCTCGCGCCACTCCTGGGAATAGTGCTCAACGTAGTCAACCCAAGAGAAAAGGCCGCGCTGAACAAGGTCAATGAGGGTCTCCTCGGGATAATACTTGAATTTCGATTTCTTTCGGGACATTTTCAGGTTTTACATTTTGTGTGAGGCCGCGTTGCGAAGCTGATTACCCCGCTTCTTCATTTCATCCCAAAGGTCCTCGCTGTACTCGTCCTCGGGCACATAGTCTAAGCCGCCTTGATTATCGGCAATCCAGCATCCATTCAGGCCGAAGTTGAACTTGCCGTAGTCACGTCGGTCATCTTCGCGCCAAGCCACCTCGTCACCGGAAACGACACGAAGACCGACCTTCTCACGAAGGGTGACGCCGAGCGTCCACTGATCTTCCTGCACAGATGTGGTGAGAAGCTTTCCGTTGAGCAGACAGTTGCGTTCGGGCTGAGAGAGTTTGAGTTCGTCGGCGATGATCTTGAGGTTGTTCTCGATTACAGCCACGGGTACCGACATTACCTGATTGGTATCGTGGTCGAACTGGAAGAATGTTGGAACCTTCTTACCGTCAGACATCGACTTTTCGCCGAGAACGAGCTGACCATCGTTGAGTGCCTTCTGCTGAGTGGCGGGGAATCGAGAGAGGTCGGCCTGCTCGAGCTTGGGATAGAAGAGCACCGTTGCTTTGCCGGATGCATCGCGATGGAGTGAAAGACGGGCTGCCGAGAGAATGGTGTCACCGTTGTCGGCAGTGACCTTTATGGGAAGGAGGGGTGTGGTCTGGCCATCGCGCAGACGTTTTTCTACTCCTTCCGGGAGATCCTCAATCATCTCGCGGGTAAGACCGAATCGGTTTAGGATGTGATATGGAATTTCTTCCTCTTTAAATTCTGATTGGTTCATATTCGATTTTGGTTTGAGTTTAATTTTCGGCAAAGATATTATGCGCATCCCTCAAACATTCCATTCCAACCGCCATAGAGCCAATCTTTTATAATACCTTATCCAAATCACTCTATCGGAACGTAATTTCGGTACTCCATGCTCTTAATTATAAATATAATTCGCTTTGTTATAAGATGTTAAGATTTTGTGCATTCCAATGATGGAGAGACCGGAGCATGCTGGGACAGCATGGGAGTCATAAAACAGTGCCAAGA
>CALKRW010000044.1 GCA_937989585.1 uncultured Porphyromonadaceae bacterium
TATTCACAGTTGAAATATATATAGGGATATTTTTTCCAGTCATACCAGGATTCATTGATTTTACACTGATTGATTAACTCGACCAGCGTATCCAAGACACGACAATTGGAAACTTTAGCATAATGAAGTTTTTTGGTGCTATAAGTCGTTTTTGATTTACCAGTTGTTTTATTCGTAGGTTTTGCGGCAAAACCAATCTGCAAAAAGACCAACGCGAAAATGGCGAGTAATAATAATTTAATGCTTTTCCGGTTCATAGTGGTGTTTATTTTATTACCAATTTTCAGGGTAAAGATTCATTAAGGGTTCTAGAGAACTGTCGCCTTTAATATAATAGTCTTTTACGTTTTGAAGCCTGCTTTTCAGACTGTCGGGGGAATATGGTGGTAATATCAAACTATAAGTCTTTTTGTAATCGTTATATTTCAATCTGATTATATCTTCAAATTTTATGTTGACAATATCTACCATCTTTTTCTTACCTTTCATAAAGATTTCTTGATTGAATAATAACTCTTTAGGTATAGAATCGGACAATAAGCCCAATGCCGGCATGTCTACAGGCATGTAGTCATAACTAGCCCTAGGACTTAGCGAGTTATCTATGTAATACTGGTTTATCCAACCATAACGACTATTACGGGAACTTTTTCTCAAATCATATATATTAATGGGGTCTACCTTACCATCGGACATGATATGCAAAAGCGATGAGGCGGGACCGGTTGTCGCATATATAAATTCCACATTAATAGCCTCGCCATATCTAAGAGCGATGCGTCCGTATTCTTCTAAATGGAGCAGATTGATAATCTTGTCATTAAGATGTTGCAATATGACCGTTTCGTAACTTGGTAATATTATAGCGGCTTGGGCCGATAATACATATAAGTCACTCACCGATTCTGACGAAATATAGACATATTCTTCCGCATCGCCATCATGCGGAAAGTTTAATTTCTCGACCTCGTCAATTGTCATAAATTCATAATGTTCAAAATCTCCCAATGAATCACATAAACGTTCCAAAAATCGTCCTGTAACATCTTGTTTGAAACGATATAGCGGAACAGTATTCACTTTTGTTTCTGGATAAAGTTCAGATATTGTGTTATTATATACTTTTTCAATACATGGCACATCTCGCACAACATCTTTTGCCATACACATATCCACTATAAGTCCTCTACAGAAAAATGCGACAAGAAAATAAACTATATATCTTTTTTTCATCTTAGAAATTTTTCATTCAATGTATGGTTAAAAATACTTCCAAATCACTTATTTATGGTCGATGACTTTTTATTTCAATTTCAAGAAGATTAGAACCGGATGAATCATAATGTATATATTTATCTTTAGGGACAAAATAAATTTCTGTATATGGACAAATATCCAATGCATTTAGTTGTTCTATTAATCCAATATCTGTTGGAGATGCATATGATGCTAAAGTATGTGAATGACAAAAATATGTCATTTCTCTTAATGAATCTAGAGTTTGTCCTTTCAAGATTACATCAATAGTATAGTCAAATGTCTCTTGATGTGTTGTTCCTAAATAATTATTATTGGGGATGTGAACTAAAGACCATTCAACATTGGTGTTTTGTGCTAAAAATTTAAAAAGATTTTTCGCTTTGTCATTATCTTTAATGTCATATAGAAATACAAAACAGGTTTTATTATCTTTTGTTCTTTTTTCTCTGGCTATTTCTTCAAGATTTCCTTTGTCAATCTTTAAATAATTTCCCTCTCTACCTATTAAAATATCAAAATTGTCTTCTGTTGGTCTAACCAAAGAAATATAACCTTCATTATTAACACTTAAAGTATCTCGTCCGTCGGGGTCGAGGATGTTTGCGGGGTTGGCGGCGCAGTGGCTCCAGGGGGAGTTGCCGGGGTAATCGCCGAAGAGGGGATCGATGGTGTGGAAGCGGGCAAGCAGTGGGTCGTGCATGCGCGCCGTGTTGTCGTAGATGTCGAATCCCTTGTGTCCTATCCACTTGTTGCCGATGTGGAGTTTCTCGGTCACGGCGTCAATGTCGGTGGCGACTGACGCCGGCAGTTTATATGGGGTGCCCGACGGGTAATATCCCGTGGCCTGCACGAGATTGCCAGCGCCGTCGGTCACGGCGACAGTCGAGCCGAGCCTGTCGCGGACATAACGGTAGTATTCCCCGGCCTTTATGTCATAATGCCCTGTCGCGGTGTTGTAGACGCAGTCATTGTCATGCCACTCGAAGTTGCCCGCATATTTCCACATTGACGCGACACTCCTGTCCCGCTCCCTGCGTATCGTGTCACCGTTAGCGTTCACCTTCGTCACTATCTCTATCTTGCGGGTTGACATAATACGGTTGTATAGGGTTCCGTCAGAGAAATAGGTGGAGGCTACATACGAGCCGTCACCGGCCTTTATCCTGTCAGGAAGGTTGTCGAAGGGATGGTATGTGACCGAAACGATGTCGCGTGTCCCGTCACAGACAAGGCGTCCGTCGGCATCGTATTCGATGACGTAGTCGCCGTCACTGAAACTCGGCACCTCGTCAGGCCAGTATGGAGTCGAGGCGTCATGTACACCCGAGACCTTGCATCCGTCCATCTGCATCACGGCATCCTGGACAGCGTCACCCCGGTAGCGGCGTACAATCTCCGTGACGTCGGCGTTGCGGTTCGCGTCCATCTTCTCGTAGACCATGCCGTTGTCGGCGCTCATGTCAAGGAAATGTCCGAAGCCGTCATAACTGTAAGTCTCGGTATGCGTGTAAGGATTGTCCTTGCCCCACGACAGGCGCGAGGCGTTGGCATGGATGTAACTTACCGCGGAATCAGACAGGGGCGAACCGGCGAACCATACCTCCTGGGAAAATACGGGCGATGTTATTCCGGTGAGATTGGAACGGATGTCATATCCGTATGATATCCCGGAGCCGGAACGGTCGGCGGAGAGTCTTCCCAGTTCGTCATAGGCGAGGTCCTGAACCGTTACCGGATCTTTCCCGTCGACAGTCAGAACGGAGGTAAGCGGACGTCCCTGCCTGTCATACGTGCTGCGTGTCAGGGCGACATGCCGCTCGGTGATGACGGACGCTTCCTGGATCTGTTCGTAAGTCTCCCTGTGCAGAACCACATTACCTGCAAAATCGTATTCGAACTCGTCGGTAAGCCTGAACAACTGAAGATAGAGGTCGCCGAAGTAGGAGCGTACCGGATTGCCCCGGTGGTCGTATCTCAACGCCTTGATGTAGGCTGTGCCGTTGAGGCCGGTCTTGGTCAGGATGCCTGTACAAAGGCCGTTCTGTGTGTAGTCATCGCCACCCTGCGTGAAGTTGGCCTTTTCCTTTTCGTGGACTCCCGCCAGAAAATCGTAATTGTCGTACATCCATGCGATATATGGCGTAAAGCCCGCCGGTCCCTGTTTATAGGGATAGCCCAGGCATGCCTCTATGTCGTTATAATTATAGTCGGGATCCACTACAAGCAGCGAGTCGCCGTACTCAGCCTGCAGCATGACACGGCTTTTCCCCGGCAGAGTGATGACGCCCCTGATGGCAGGACGGAACTGGCTGTCGTATTTCGTCAAAGTCCATATACCGTCCTTCCTCTGGGTTTCGGTGGATTCGAGAATCACCCTGTTCAGCATGTCATAGACGTAATGGGTCTCTCCGCAACCGGGAGCGCGCGATGATACGCGACGGTGCTGGACATCATAGGCAAAGGCCTGGGCGTACATGTCGAGAAGACTGGCCGAAATCGTACCGGACGCAGGAAGTTGTGCCGAACCCTCGGGTGTTATCGCGTAACGCAGGTCGCCACGCTCATCATAGACAAAATATGTGTCCGAGTAGTTTCCGTCCGTGGCTACGGTCCGGTCCAGTATGGTCCTTCCCAACCGGTCCTGAAAGACCAGTCTTTCCTTTCCGTCCTCGTCAGTGGTACTAGTCACACGCAATGACTTCGGCGGGTAAAAGCCTTTGACTGATGGGCGGGAGTCAGGCGATGCCGCAAGCGAGAACTGCCTGCAGGCCTGTTTCCCGGAATCAGAGTTCGTGAACCATGCGCTGCCCTGATAATGCCCCCTCCATGACAGGCCAGGACCCTTGACAGCCGTAACCCTGTTCATTCCGTTTTCCTCGTATTTGTACTCAGTGTATGGAATCTCGCCTGAGCCATAAAGGGATTCGGCGGCATTACTGTACGCCCTCGTGGCATACATATCGATTTCGCCGGGAACAGGAAGCCATTTCCTGGCGACATTCCCGCGCGTATCGTAATCGGTCCTGAGCGAGACAGATGTTCCATTGCCCCCCATGGACTCGGTCACAACCGTCCGCTCACGTCCGAGACCGTCATAATATGCGGTGGCAACCCTTGCGTTGGCAGCGTTGCCCGTTGAGTCATTGTACCGGGTAGTCCTGATGTAATTCTGTGCAGAAGCCCCGCAGTCTGCCAGACACCCCGTCAGTAAGGCGATTATATATAATCCTTTGTGTTTCATAATCAGAGTTTCGTTATTTTGAAACTGTTGAATCCGTCATCCGTATCATAGCCGAAAACATAAACCCCGGGGGGACAGGCCGAAAGTGAGACGGAGAAATTCCCGTCCGAGTCAAGGCGTCCCGCGGAATATACCCTTCCCGAAATATCGCAGAGTATGTATTCGGACAGCGCTTCCCGGTTTATTCCCGGAGACAGGCTTATCTCTTCGCTTGCAGGATTCCATTCAAAGTCCCCGAAGCGTCGGGAACCGGATGCCTGATTGCGCCTGCCCTCTTCAGTCCGAGACTTTTCTTTTGAATCGGCCAGTATGTTCCTGACCAACTCGTTCATGGGATCATCCGTGATTTCATCCTCCTGTATGTCTGGAAAAGCAGCCTCCCAGCGCCTGACGCGGTCTACCGTATCGTTCTCCATCGAGACAATATAATCGTCGGTATAGGTCAGTACGGGATAGCGATAGCCTCCGGCGTACCAGCGGGCATGTGTCCCGCAGTGTCTCGCTGTATCGGCCCCGGCATATATGAACATCTCATCAATGACTGTCTCGACATAATCCAGATTGCCGACAGTATCGGCATCGGGAGTGATTATCTGCCGCCCGCTCCGGCGTCGAATTATCTTTTTACCGGAAGACATAAACTCGCCAGTCCCGGAAATATTGCCCCGGGAGCATACGTCATGGGCCGTCACGGAATCAGGCGCACATGACTCATAGGGAATGCCGCCGGCATAGATCCTACTCTCGCCGGGTTGGGAATATCCGCTCTCGAAGAGCACACCTTCCCGGCTTACGAGAGACGATGTCCTTTTTCCGTGGACTATCACCATGCAGGACAGGGAATCCTCGCGGGCTGGGCGATATACCCTGAAACGACTGCTGCCGGTAATGACGGCTCCGCTCAGATCGGTCAGCCGTTTATTCCTGTCGAATGACGGCACATTCCCGAGTTCCCTGACAGTCATCTCGTCCCCGATACGCGGATAATTCAGTTCGGGAGACAGTCCATGTGCGCTGTCATGCGTGATGACAAGCAGAATCACGGACTGGATAAGAAGTATTCTATTGATAATCCGTCGCATAATGATATTCGAATTTTGAGATCAGATAATTGTTATGGTCCCTTACGGATGTCAGGCGTCCCTGTTCGTCATAATCGTTTGTAGTGCGTATGCCACGTCCATCGGTGAAGGTAAGCATTCCGTAGAACCAGTCATAACTTATTGATGAGATGGAATTTAGAGGATTCCTTTCTCTCAGCGATGCCGCGATTTCCGATATCCTGTTGTCATCGCAGATGCTTCTGCCTGATATTTCGTTAATACTCAGTCCGGACTGCCGGGCGGAACTTACAAGGGACTCGTAATCCAGGCCGATAGCCTCTATCACCGGATAAAGCCCGTTATAGCCCCAGATATATGAGGCAAGAATCTTATCCTTATAGGATATTTCGATCAGGTTGCCGTTTTCATTATACCTGTAGGAAAATGTGGGGTTGCTGATAATGTTTTTCTGCGACCGGGTGGTTTCGGAATTGGTAGAAATCAGATCGTCGGGGGAACATGATTCAGCCAGGGTATATTTCCTTACCGGCAGACTTGTGGCGCTGTCGTATTCGGTCCGGCCTGCTGACACCACTGTATTGCCGTTGACGGTTACTTCTGTCTCGGGATAGGGAAGTCTGAACCGGACCTCGCCGGGACGGTCATACATGGGATAAGTATAATAGGTTGTCAGTTCCAGACCGCTGCTGTCTGTCTCTTTCGTGGATTTGACAAGATCATAATCCGGTTTGTCGGTATAGGCGTCATAGAAGTACTCGAAGATCTTGCTTGAACTTATTCCGTCCTCTTCGGTGACACGTACGCAACTGTCAGTCTTGTTGTATGGAATCAGGGAATAGGTCCCTATGCCGTAATCATAACAGCCGTAGGTATTGCTTCCTGGAGCGCGCGTAAAGTCACAAACGACAAAGGCGTCTGTCGTAAGTAGGGGAACATCCTCGGACTCGAGTATGTTGTATGAGTACTCGGTGGAATGCAGGGGCAAGGAGCAACCGATTATGCTGTGCTTCTCAAGACTGCCGCGTCTATGCGCCCTTGATGTGTACATGCGTGACCCGACAGGCTGATAAGGAAGAAATTCGGTATGGTTGTAGTCACCGTTGTCCCGGGACCTTGCGCTTGAATACGAATATGTCTCGCCCATGTAATTCAGATATGTGTCCGGCTCAAGTCTGTCCTCGCGGCCCATGCATACCATGACCTCAGGATATTCTATGTTCGAGAAGTTGGTTAGCGGAGAATTGGGGAACGCACTTTCTCCCATGCAGTAAACCTCTGTATCGGCATACCCCGGAACCTCTGGGTTAGGATAGACCATATAGTATTTATAGTCATACTTGGGAAGCATACGGACTGTTCCTGTCGTATATTTGGGATCGCGGGCGTGGTTGTAGTAATAGTACTTTCGCAGCGGCTCTTCAGTGTCATTGCCGGTCGAGGATTTTATACTCTTTATCCTTAGCCCGCACCAGTACTCGTATCCTGCGACCGATGGCTCAACGGATATCCTGTTTATATATATGTATCCTGCTATACAGTCATGATATAGAAAATAGTTTTTAAGGAAATCCTCCTCACCGTCAATCGCGAGAGGATTTATGAGTTCGAAGTCATAGGACCCTGGGGAAAGGGTCAGTTTAATGGGTTGCCCATTTCCATTTTCCTCTATCGTCTCTTTATCAAGATAAAATATTTTCTCAATCGCATTTGTACTATGGTTGCGTATGACAACATGCGGAAAATATGGCGGATTCTTTTCTGAATAGAATTCCGGTTCATGACTGTCCTCGTATGACGTCTGATACAGGTTCGCCGGATTCATCAGGAAGTATTTTGTCAGGTCGATGGTTGCGTTCTGATTCGTGTTAATACGCCAGTCGGTCAACTTTAACTTTGAGTAACCTTTCTCGTAGCAGAATCTTAATGTGTCTGTTTTGACTTTTGTAATTTGCTGTGACTGATTCAGGTTGCCCGTATACTCCGCGGAATTAAGATAACTGAACGAGTTGCTTTCCCATTCGAATTCAGTATATCCACCCGTAGGGTAGGAGATTTTGGTCAATACCAGCATCTGTGAATACTGTAAGGAGACATCCCTGTTCGCCCCACGGCCTACATGGCCATTACCCAGTATCGCAGAGGGTATAAGCGAGCCGCTCGCATTTGCATTGTTATATCCTCCAAAATCCTGACCATCCTGATATCTCTCATATCCGGAATCTAGATTATATTCAAACCGATAAATGGTTTGAGTTCCTTCGCAAATAGAGGTGAGGAGTTCTCCGTCATAATTAAAGTAAAACACGCGGTGTTCTCCCGATGGCGACGATATTTCAACTGACTCTATCAAGGCTTCGGCATTGGAACTGCCTTCATGCAGATAATTGAATTTTACAACGATGCCGGATGCTTCGATGGATGTTAGAATCTGTGGATGATAACTTACACTTGAAACAGAGTGGACATCTATGGAACTTAAACCCTGTGCTGTGGGATTTCCAAATAACTTTGATACGGAGTGTCCGTTATCATCAATTAGTCTTCCCGGTCTACGCATGTAACTGAATCTAACCTTATTACCACACATGTCAGTGATTTTGTCCAGATGCCAGGCCGAGGCATAGTATATGCTGTCCTCCGACTGTTCCAGTTGCGGTGATCCTTGGCAATAATTGTATCTGGTACGTTCCTGAGTATGGAACTGATATTCCGTCCCCTTTTTGTCCTTTATCAAGAAGCCCCAGGCGTCACAGCCACCATCATTTATTTTTGTAATGCTGTAGTCTATTGGAACTCTTTTTATTATAACCGGATTATCCGAGGACAGGAAGATTTTGCCATTTTTATCCATGGCAAAAGTACCGGACAGGGACGGCCCTTTGAGATTATATAAATCGTTGGCAACATCAGTCCGGCCCTCATAATATCTTTTCCCCAGCGTAGCCTCCCAGGATCTTTTCTCTCGGTACTCGGCACCATCGGTCGGGGAGTAATCCGCTCTTTTCTCAATCAGTTTCTGCCTGAATGACTGCTCGTCGGGAGTGAGGTGATATAGCCCGTGGATTCCAGGGCTTTTGTTCGCATCGTCCGGGGCACCGTACACCGTGTGTGAAATCGTGGAATTACAGATCACGCTCCACCCCATGCCCGCATTACCTGTTTTCTGCTCGGTACGGATGCCTCCGCCATGATAGACAATTGTGACAGGGACCTCGATGCTTCCGGACCTGAGTGTATAGATAGGAAAACTTATTGTCGGTATTCCGTGAAAATAATCCACAGGGTATTCCTTAAAATCCATAAGGGATGCTACTTCCGGAGACGGACCGACAATAGAATAGTCCCTTGGATTTATACCCTGATTGTCGGCACCGGCTGACTCCGGGCAAGCCATAACCAACAAAAAAGTAAAAGGTATTAGAATTTTTTTGGATAAATCCGCAATCATGAAGAATTGAAGTTGGTGGTATCAGATTCGTTTGTTTTTAATTTGTCTCAAAATTAAATAATTTTTATTGGAATTACAAATAATTTAAGTTAAAATGTGTGAATATACACCGGTAATTAGCATAATATCCCTAAACCCGATAAAAGTCCAGGCGGTTTGGGAAGTGCTTTTATGTTAGATTATTCCAATTAAAATAATTGCCTCTGACAGGGATGCGGGGCTGTGGTCAGCGGAGAGTGACGGAGACGGGACAGTGGTCGGAGCCGAGGATATCGGTGTGGATGGAGGCTTCGGTGACTGTGGGGTGGGAGGTGGGGGTGTCTGAGTTGGAGGAGGTGTTTTGGGCGGGGG
>CALKRW010000045.1 GCA_937989585.1 uncultured Porphyromonadaceae bacterium
ACATATGCCCTTCCGATGTCGAATCGAAGCATGTATTTATCCCGAACTCACGTTATCACGTTCTCTTTTTAATGCTACATTGATAGAGTATAAATTATATCAATATAAAGTCGACTTCCCTTCTTTCTGCGAAAATCTTTCCAAATCGTTGATATATCAAACAGATTTTCCTTCAGAGCATAGAAATATATATGATGTATTATTAAAGATGGCAAAAAATTATAAAGGTGATGTACATATTGACAACTCCGATTGGAAAGAGTTTCCTCTTCCTTCCATTCTTATAAAAATGGGTAGGGGGGAAAGAATAAGAAAACAGGATCGTAAAGAAGGTGATATGCCATTGGTAACGGCAGGGTATATAAATCAAGGAGTTACTGGATATATAAACAGTTCTGAGAAAAGTATATATAAAAACGTTATAACCATTGACATGTTTGGAAATAGTTTTTATAGGAATTATTCTTTTGTTTGTGATGACAATATATTGGTCTTTAAATTAAAAGAAGATATCCATAAGGAATGTATTTTATTTATTGTCGCATTACTAAATTCCTATAGCCAAAGGTATGGTAATAGGTATAATTACGACAATCAATTTCGGGAAAACAATTTTAAAAAGGAGGTAATTAATCTTCCTACAGATACTAATGGAAATCCTGATTGGAAGTTTATGGAAGACTACATAAAGAGTTTACCTTATTCAGCGGATTTGTAAAATTACTGTAAAATACTTCTTGTTCCGTATGTGTTTAATAGACAGTGGTTTGATATAACTGGTGAAAGACACTGGTCAGCTGGATAAAAGAAAACATGTGACCGAAAATCATATATTCTCAGGCTGATACTTTATTGCAGTAAGTTGAAAATAGAAGCCATGTTCTGCACTAATATTTGATACGGGGCTAAAAGGTTAGGCTAATAAGGCGCTATATTACATTGCCCCACTTCTAAGGAAATTGTACTATTACTATAGTATACATTGAAAATTATCTTTGAATGTAACTCATGATATTGCAACTTACGCTGAACATATTTCCATTTTGGGGTAAGAACCTGATGGTTATGCTCGCTAGGATGTCAATTTTGTGTTATGGTTAGGGCTGCGCTGTGGATTTTGGAGGAGGGGCGTGACAAATACGGATTATTTGAGTGGAGGTGGCAAAGTCGGATGGTGCATTTGGCCTTTGAAGAGTTGAATCGAAAAAATAGTGCTTAAACGATTTATTCTTCTTCGTGCTGCTAAAGTTCTTTCTGGCGTTCTATTTCGGCACGGAGTTGTTTGGGTGACGGCATGTATGTCATATATTTCGATGCGAACATGTGGTCGTTGTCGTGTAGAACGGAGTATCGCGCAATATCTTCGTCGGTGTCATCGCAAAGGAGTATGCCGATGGTTGGATTATCACCTTCAGTCCGTTTAAGTTGGTCGTACATTCGCACATACATATCCATCTGACCGACGTCCTGATGACGTATTTTTGATGTTTTCAGGTCAATTAAAACATAGCATTTCAGATATATGTTGTAGAAAACGAGATCGATATAGTAATCCTCTTTCTCGGTATGGATATGTTGCTGACGGGCGACAAAAGCAAAACCTTTGCCAAGTTCAAGCAGGAATTTTTCAAGATTGTCAATTATGGACTGTTCCAATTCGGTTTCCCTAAACGATGAGTCGGCGGTGAAACCAAGAAACTCGCCGATGAGGGGATTTTTTATAAATTCTGTCGGGTCGGGCGACTGCAAGGGAGCCGTAAGTTGCAACATCTCTTTCTCGACAAGGTCTTTACGTTGAGAGGCAAGCAGACGGTGGTAGTATTGTGAACTGATATTGCGTTGGAGAGTACGGACACTCCAGTTCTGTGATGCGGCTTCGGCTTCATACCATTGCCTGGCTTCATCATTAAGTTCTTGAATAAGAGTGCGATAATGAGACCATGAAAGTAGTTCGGTAGATTTTCCACACACTGTGTGGAAAATTTGTGGGAACATATTATAGAAATTTACGTATCCGTAAAGATTCGTCTTTGTGAAACCCTTTCCGTAAGTGGCGGTCAGACGTCTGGAAAGTTCCTTTATAATTGATGCACCATATTTGGCGCGGTCTTCGCCGTTAAGTTCTTCTTCGGCTATAATCTGTCCCAACTCCCAGTTTCGCCTGACAAGGCTTTCGTTTATCTGACGGTATGCGTTGGTACGTGCATCTTCAATAATGGCAGATGCACGGTTATACAAAGGTTCGATAACCTCCTGTGCAGGCAACGGAGTCTTGGTAAATATCTTGTTAGCCGACATGTAGTAATTCGTTGATGTTATTTGCAAAAATAAACATTAATCTTGAGACAGCAATGAATTATGTTTGGAAACATAATGTTATGAAGAGAGGGAAAGGATAAGGTTGTGGTTGGGAGTAAAGATGGGGGATTGGCGGGTTAGTGTAGGGTGGGGGCGGTGGCGTAGTCGGAGGGGGTCTTGCCCATGTGGTCTTTGAAGACCATGCTCATGTACTGGGGGGTCTTGAAGCCGCAGCGGTAGGCGATCTCGCTGACGGTGAGGCCTCCCTGGCGGAGGAGGCGGGCGGCGGCGCCGATGCGGATGCGGCGGATGAAGTCTTCGATGGTGACGCCGAGACGGTTCTTGAATTCGTGACGGAGTTCTTCGCGGGTGACTGAGGCGGCACGGGCGATGCGCTCGGCGCGAAGGTCTTTGTCCTGATATTCCTTACCAATGGCGACGGCTGCCTTTTCGAGTACTGAGGCGGTTTCGGCACCAGGTTCTTTGCCGGACAGGGCAAGCCTGACCATCGCCTCGAGGAGGTTGTGACGGCGCCGGCGTGCGGCCATCCTCACTATCAGGACAGTCGCGCCGGCCAAAATGGCCAGCAGGCAGACTATCAGGGCGATGCGCGACAATATCTCGAAGATGCCGACGGGGACATGGACAGTCATGGTGATGGCGTTGTCGGCGGCGTTGCCCAGGGCATCGGTCGAGCGGACACTCACGCTGTGGGTGCCTGACGAGAGGTTGAGCAGTCGCAGCACACGCTCATGCCTGAGCGGGGTCCACGGGCCGTCGTCGAGGCGGTATTCGTATTCGACCTGTTCGGGGGCGGCAAACTCAAGGGCGGCGAAGTGGAGGGTGATTCCGCTCTCGCCACGGGCCAGTTCGACGGACAGTGTGGAGTCGGGGGCGAAGGCATTGCCGGAGTCAGTCTCGATGCCGGTTATTACCATCCGCGGAGGTGTTGCCGGGGCGAGTCTCGCGGGGTAGACAAACATCAGTCCGCCGTTTATGCCGAAGACAATGGTTCCGTCGGCCATGATCTGGGGCTGTCCCTCGGTGAACTCGACCTTGCGGCCGAGGTTGTTGGAGGTAAGGTCCTGAAGTCTGCGCCACTCTGAGTCGTAGCGTGTCAGTGCATTGCCTGTGCAGACCCAATAGGCGCCGGTGGCGTCGGGCACGAGGGAGAGTACGGGGTCGTGGATTAGGGTGCGTCGGTCGATATGGCCGAAGGTGAGCGATCGGTCGAGAAGTCCCGGCCCGTCGGTAATCATGTCGATGCCTCCGGTGAAGGCCGAGAGGTAAATCCGGCCACGGTGTTCGGCGATGTTCTGGATGTCGGCATTGCTGAGCGAACCCTCGCTTTCGCTATGAACATCATGGTAACGGAATGCATCGGCGTTGCCGGCCGCGGCATCGTCGGGACGGAATGTGACGATACCCTGAGTGGTGGCGGCGACAATCAAACCGCTTCGGGTTAGATGCAGGCGGCGTATGCGGGCAGCGTCACCTTTGGGCCAGCCCCGGGGGAATACAAACTCCATGCGGCCGTCCCGTCCCTCACGGGCGAGGGCAACGCCGGCGCCCCAGGTGCCGAGCCATATCCGACCTTTGCGATCGTTCAGCATGGTATAGATGTTGGCGTTTTTCAGTGCGCCCGGACCTTTGCCGGGAAGATGGGTCGCGACGGAATAGCCCGTGCGGTGGTTGCCGGTGAGTATATGCAGCCTGTCTGATTTTGTACCTATCCATAGGCGCCCCATGCGGTCGGTCATGAATGAATATGCCCTTGAGCCGAAAGTGAGAGTGCTGTCGCGTACTATACGGCCGTTGGCTCCGAGATTGCCGAGCCACTGTCCGTGGCGGTCGTAAAGGATGATGCGGGTATCGCGTGAGGCGGCCCACAGCAGGCTGTCGCGGGGCGAATAATAAATTGTATTGATATCCCGTCCTATTTCCTCGACAGGAGTACTTGTGACAAAACGAACCGCATCGTTGCCGGGACAGATGTAGTCGACACCGTTGCTTCTGCGCACCACCCACAGATTGCCATCGCGGTCGGTATAGGTCAGGGAGGAGCGTTCCGGATAATCCCACAGTTCGGGATTAAGGGGATTGGGTTTGCTGTGACGGGCAGCCAGAATGTCGGCGTCACCCTTTTGGCCGAGGGAGAACTTGCCGCTCCGCGGATCAAGGCGGTAGATCCGCTTGGTGTAGGTGCGGATGACGAATGCGCCGTCGGGACTCTGGGCGATTTCCTCGATGCGGTTGTTGTCAAGTTTGATGCTGTCGGTGGGGAACGACCTGAAATTGATGAACTCGTAGCCGTCGAAACGGTCGACACCGGCCCATGTGGCGAACCACATGAAGCCGTCGCGGTCCTGCAGGAGGTCGCGGATATGGTTGTTGGTCAGCCCGCTCTCGGTTCCGAAATGTCGTTTCACGGGCACAGCGGCACTGATGCCCGCCATGAAGACAAGGACGAAGGTCAGTACAGCCAGCCGCGAATTGAACAGGGCTTTCATGAGTACGGTGCTGATAGGCTTTGCCGTTTTTTGTGATGTTATTTAACGATAGGGGTGGCGTCCTTCAGGCCGGCGGAGATAAGGGCATTGACGGCGGCAGTGTCGTTGCGGGCCTCGGTGAGAGTGACGGGCAGACGATAGGCCTCGGTGACATGGACGTCAGGGAGTATCGCCTCGCGCAGTTGTTCGGGCGAGGGAGCCTGGGGCAACGCCTCGTATTCGCTGTAGGTATAGCGCAGGAAAGCAGTGCCGGGGCCGATGGCGCCACGGCGGTCAAGCAGCCAACCGTCGGCAAGCCGCAGTGGCATCTGGTCCCTGTTGAGGTCGGAAGGGGCAGGGTAGGTGACGAAGTTCCTGCCGTCGGCGGTCAAGACAACAGGCACGAGATCGAATGCGTCGACATTGGTCTTATAAATGACGGCCCTGGGCATGTAACTGGCTGTCGGGGCCGCAGTCCCCGCATTGCCGATAACGACGGCATGTGAGTGTGACTGTGAGGGGTCGGCGGCGGGCTGCTGTTTCGAGTGGCAGCCCGAGGCGGCGGTTGCAAGAAGTCCGGCAAGAACAAAAGGCATAATTTTCATATCGTCAGGTTCCTTCAAGATTACGTTGCGACGCGGTGAAAAGCGTTGGCGTTTTTTTTTGATTATCCGCAAAGATAGGCTAAAATCACGAAAGATGCAATAACCCGGCCAGACATGTGAAACATCGGGCGGTTTTTGCCCGCGGTACTTATTATTGGTGACCTTACGGCCTGTCGTAAGGCTTAATCAAGGAATCAGCGGCGATGAAAAGGGGAATCAAGAGCGCTGAGTCGTTCAACATCCGGGGTGAGGTACTCAAAAATAATTAGTCCGTTCTTTGCGGGTTGAAAAAAAAGTTATACTTTTGCACGTACAAATAAGACTGACTATTATTTGTGACCACATTGACACTTATTCATTAACCCTTTTATTATTAAATAAGAAATTATGGCTTACGTAATCGCTGACACTTGCGTTGCTTGTGGCACCTGCCTTCCCGTTTGCCCCGTAGAGGCTATCTCCGAGGGCGACATCTATCACATCGATCCCGACAAATGCATCGAGTGCGGCTCGTGCGCAGAAGTTTGCCCCACTGATTCGATTCACCCCGGCGAATAATCACGCATTTGGTAGAACCTAAAAATCCGTCCTTCTTCGCGCGCGAAGAAGGACGGATTTCGTTATTGCACCATTGATAGAATGGTGATTAATGTCTGAGCCAGAACTGACGGTTTTGGGGAGTCATCTTCTCGATGGCGTAGCGTAGGGCCGTCCGTGGCATTGTGTCGTGGTATTGCTCGAGGAAGGCGGTCAGGGTGTCCATATCCTTTTTGCCGACCTCGCGTAGCATCCAGCCAGTGGCCTTGTGGATTAGGTCGTGGGGATGGGAGAGAAGTCCGGCGGAAAGACGCAGAGTGTCCTCATATTGCCCTTCCTTGATGAGCCTCAGGGTAGTGACTATTCCGATGCGCTGTTCCCACAGGTTGTCGCTTGCTGTAAGCCGGTCCAGTACGGAGCGGTCGGGGAATGTGTTGTTGGTGTCAGGATATAGCAACCATTCGCCTAAGATTTTCGGACAGGTCAAGTCCACGAGGTCCCAGTTGTTGGCCTGACGCGCATGGGCGAGGTAGAATCCGGCTATCTCACAGCGTCTTTCGGCGTGGAGTGTCGGCGCTTCCTTACGTTTCGGAAGGGCTGCGGCCATTTCCTCTACAAGCAGGAGGAAACCGGCAAGACGCGCCTCATGCCATCGGGAGTAAAGCAGTGTCTCGATTTCCGGAAGAGGAACATCAAGTCTCGCTTCGCGGACAATCGTCCTGGTCTGCGGTACCTTAAGTCCGAGAAAACAGTCGCCCTCGCCATAGTCGCCTTTTCCTGTCTTGAAGAAACGCATCAGATGGCGGCCCTGGGTGTCGTCCCGCATGGATTCCAATATTTCGAGTATTTCCTTTGCTGTAGTCATGTCAATAACTTATTTTGAAAGCAAAAGTCGTAATTATCCGCTGAATCTGCAAGGATTATGTTCTGTCGGGTGTTATTTTTTCTTTCAGGAAGCGGTATTTATGAAAAAATATTCGATAATTTTGTAGTTTTTCTTTACGTCCGGCGTCTAACTGTAAAACGAAAAACGCTTTCAGGCGCATTAAACAACTGTCATCAATGAACCACCAAAAACTACAAGCAGATTTTGAAAGGCTTGTGCATGAGCATAAGAGCACAATCTACTCGGTGTGCTTTATGTTCGCCGACACCAAGGATATCGCCGACGATTTGTTCCAGGAAGTCCTGATCAGGCTCTGGGACGGATTCAAGGATTTCCGGGGTGAATGTTCAATCCGGTCCTGGGTCTACAGGATAAGCCTGAATACCTGCATATCGGTCAAGAGAAAGAAACGTGTCAAGACAGTTCCTCTCGACTTCACTCCAGAAATCTTCGACGAGGGCTCGTCAGTCGGCAAGCAGACCGCCATGCTTCATAACCGCATCCTCAAACTCGACAAGTTCGACCGCGCCATAGTGCTACTGTGGCTTGAGGATATGGCTTACGAGGAAATAGGCGCCATCGTCGGAATCAGCCCTAAGGCAGTCGGGGTAAGACTGGTACGTATTAAAGAAAAACTAAAATCTCTCTAAATCTGATAATTATGGATGAACTTGATATTCTGCGTCAACAAATGAACTCCCTGAAGGAGAATCTTGACAAATCCCGTATCGTTACACGCGAGTTTCTGATTTCGGTCATGAAGCAGAAGGCGTCGTGGATAAATATTATGGTCCGGAGCGAATTTGTGATAATCCCTCTCGCCGTGCTGATGTTTCTTGGCATGTCCTACAGTATCGGTATCTCGGTATGGATTGCCATTACGTTCGGCATATTTGCTCTTGTTGACTCTATAATAGACCTGAAAACCACGCTTATACCGACAAAGGAGATAACTAACTATGACATGATGGCACTTCGCCGCAAACTTATCGGGCAGAAGCGGATGCGCAAGATCCAACTCATGATAACGGTGCCTCTGGCTGCCCTGTGGCTCATTTGGTTCTGGACAGACTATTCGTTGAGTGCCTGCGGATATACCCTGTCGACGATGCCAAGGACTCATATGGCGTTATTAATCATCAGTATTGTCTTTTTTATTCTCGTCTGTCTGCTAGTCACTGCATTCCTTTACCGGAAAATGCAGCGCACGAATGACGCGCTAATAGGCCATATTGATGAGTTTGACCGTATAGACTCCGATAAGGAGTAATCTGTCTAAATTCCGGGAGTCGTATGGCCGAGCATAATTCGTTGGGAAAGTGGGGCGAGCGAATCGCTGAGGACTATCTTGTGTCCAAGGGCTACGCTATCGCCGACCGCAACTGGAAATCGGGAAACATCGAGATAGATTTAATCGGTTTCTATAAAAATCATGTGGTTTTCATCGAGGTGAAGACCCGGCGTGTCCATTACGACCACCCCGAGGATGCCGTTGACCGTCGCCGCATGGCGCGAATGGTCCGGGCTGCTGATGCCTATATCCGCAAGTGTAATCTGCCTCATGGAGTGCAGTACGACATTATCGCTGTAACAGGCGACCCGCATGAGTACAGGGTTCACCATATTCCCGACGCATTCTATCCCCGACTCAGAATGAGATGAATTTCTGACCGTACTAACAGTTGCGGCGTGACAATAAAAATTCGACGGGCGGCCCGGCATGGGGTCGCCCGTCTGTTATGAGGGAGGTCAAATTTATTGTGAAGTAGCAACCGCTCAGGCTGTGTGACATGCCTGACTTGATGCGGCTGCGATAGTTTGTCCTTGGTTTAGCCGTGGATCAGAGCTGGGGACCTGCGGCAACGAGGGCCTGGCCTGCGGGGTGGCCTTCGTATTTCTTGAAGTTCTGGATGAAACGGTTTGCAAGGTCCTCGGCCTTGATAGCCCAGTCCTCGGGATTGACGTATGTGTCGCGGGGATCGAGAATCTTGGGGTCGACACCGGGAAGTTCGGTAGGAACCTCGAAGCCGAAGATAGGCATCTTCTTTGTGGGGGCGTTGAGGATGTCACCGTTGAGGATGGCGTCGATGATGCCACGGGTGTCGCGGATGGAGATACGTTTGCCTGTGCCGTTCCAGCCTGTGTTCACGAGGTATGCCTTGGCGCCGCTGGCTTCCATGCGTTTAACGAGTTCCTCACCGTATTTTGTGGGGTGGAGTTCGAGGAATGCCTGGCCGAAGCAAGCCGAGAATGTGGGGGTAGGCTCGGTGATGCCGCGCTCTGTACCGGCGAGTTTAGCGGTAAAGCCTGAGAGGAAGTAGTATTTTGTCTGCTCGGGGGTCAGGATCGATACGGGGGGCAGAACGCCGAATGCATCGGCCGACAGGAAGATGACGTTCTTGGCGGCGGGACCGTGCGAGATGGGCTTTACGATGTTCTTGATGAAGTTGATGGGGTAGGAGACGCGGGTGTTCTCTGTGACAGACTTGTCGGCGAAGTCGATCTTGCCGTCCTTGTCGACGGTGACGTTCTCGAGGAGGGCGTCGCGGCGGATGGCGTTGTAGATGTCAGGCTCGGACTCCTTGTCGAGGTTGATGACCTTGGCGTAGCAGCCGCCCTCGAAGTTGAAGACGCCGTTGTCGTCCCAGCCGTGCTCGTCGTCACCGATGAGGAGGCGTTTGGGGTCGGTCGAGAGAGTGGTCTTGCCGGTACCGGAGAGACCGAAGAAGATTGCGGTGTTCTCGCCGGAGAGGTCGGTGTTGGCCGAGCAGTGCATCGAGGCGATGCCCTGGAGGGGGAGGAAGTAGTTCATCATCGAGAACATGCCTTTCTTCATCTCGCCGCCGTACCAGGTGTTGATGATTACCTGCTCGCGGGAGGTTATGTTGAAGACTACGGCAGTCTCGGAATTGAGGCCGAGTTCCTTGTAGTTCTCGAGTTTTGCCTTCGAAGCGTTGTAGACAACGAAGTCGGGGGTGAAATCGGCGAGTTCTTCGGCGTTGGGGCGGATGAACATGTTGGTCACGAAGTGGGCCTGCCATGCGACCTCAACGATGAAGCGGACAGCCATGCGGGTGTCCTTGTTTGCGCCGCAGAAACCGTCGACAACGTAGAGTTTCTTGTTGGAGAGTTCCTTGAGGGCGAGAGCCTTGCAGGCTTTCCATGCTTCCTGCGATGCGGGCTTGTTATCGTTCTTGAATTCGTCGGAGGTCCACCATACGGTGTCCTTGCTGTTTTCGTCCATGACGATGAATTTGTCTTTGGGCGAACGGCCTGTGTAGACGCCGGTGAATACATCGACAGCGCCGAGGTCGGTCACGTAGCCTTTCTCGTAGCCGGTGAGGCTGGGGTCGGTCTCTGCTTTGAAGAGTTCCTCGTAAGAGGGGTTGTAAACTACTTCGGGAGTTCCTTCGATGCCGAGTTTGGCGAGGTCGGCTTTGACGCCTGCCAGACGTGAGGCTTTGATTTCTTCAAGATTTGCCATTGTGTCTTTAGTTGTTATATGGGTTTAATTTGTTGTTTGTCAGATGGGTCAGTGGAAATATGATTGAACCGTCGTGTATGATTCTTGTTTTTCAGGTGCAAAGTTACAAAAACTTTTTGCACTGTCGCTACGTTGTGCCGCAATTAGAGAAAAATTTCTTTATTAAAAAATATTAACGTGGCATCCGTAGTCCTGGTTACAAAGATAACATACTGATAATGCCAATTGTTTAGATGCGGATTATGGTTTCTGCGCGTAATGTCCGGGCACGGGAAAAGGCATGCGGATTTTTACTTGCGCCTGAGGACGTAGAGCGGCGAGTCCTCGAAGCGTGGAAGGGCAGCGAGTTGTATGTCGACGCCGGCGGTTAGCATCGAGCCGGTTGCGGCTCCAACGCTGAATCCTGCGGCCTCGATTGCGTGACGCATGGTGTTCACGGCCTTGGCGGGCGTGTTGTTGTCCTTCGACAGATGGCAGAGGAAAAGGTGGGTCAGCTGAGGCGAGATTATCTCCGAGATGTATCTTGCGGACTCGGCGTTGTCCAGATGGCCGCGCTCGCTGCGGATGCGGGCCTGCAGGTAGGCGGGGTAGGGGCCGTGCTCGAGCATCTCCGAGTCATAGTTGGACTCGAGCATGATGTAGTTGGCCCTTCGCATGTAGTAGTCGGCGCGTTCGGTGATGATTCCGGTGTCGGTTGTTATGACGAAATGGTTCTCGCCCAGGTCGATTGCGAACCCCACGTTGTCGGTGCCGTCGTGCGATGTCTCGAAGGCGGTGATTGTCAGGTCGCCGACGGTGAAGGGTATCTCCTTGTAGATGGGATGATGGTAGTCGCGTATGCGCCTGGATATCGACGAGCGTCGGAAGATGCCGTTGAGGCAGCGGGGTGTGCAGTACAGCGCCATGTGACGGTTGGCGCGCAGCAATGTGTACGCGAAGCGCAGGTGGTCGCTGTGGTCGTGCGTCAGTATGATTCCGGCTATGCTTTTGGGGTCGATTCCGTTGGCCTTGAGTGAGTCGGTCACATGCTCGGCGTCAACTCCGGCGTCAACGAGCACTCCGCCGTGTTCCGAGCCGATGAAGGCACAGTTGCCCGACGATCCCGAGCCGAACGATATGAAGCGCAGGCGTGACTGTCTGCGCAGGACGGTTGGGTCGATCTCTATCGAGGCTGAGGAGGACTGCTTGAGTTCGCGCTCATGACGGTCGATGATGTCGCCGGCGATGTCATCGCGCGAAAAGTCGATGTCGATGCTGTCGAACAGACTGGGCATGTCGTCGAGGGCGCGCGATGCACGGCGGCGTCTTGAATTCTGTGAAGCCATTGGCTATGAATATTTTGAGGGGCTTGGCGTGAAGCCCGGGGTTTAGTGGTTGGGACGGCCGGCTCAGGGCCAGGATCCTGGCTGGCTCAGTCGAACAGCAGAAAGATGGCCGGAACCTTGCCGGGGTCGAAGTTGCGGCGTTTCCAGCCGGACATGGTGTCGGTGACGATGGTCTCGCCCGGCCCGGTGATGTCGACGGCCACGCACAGGCGCATCTGAGGCGGCAGCGTGCGCGTGAGTTCGTCGATCAGCCGCTTGTTGCGGTATGGCGTCTCGATGAAGATCTGTGTCTGCCGCTCGCTTGCGATCAGTTTCTGCATGTGGCGGATCGCGGCGGAACGTGCCTGCGACTCGACCGGCAGGTATCCGCGGAATGCGAAACTCTGGCCGTTGAAACCCGAGGCCATCAGGCTCATGATTATTGACGAGGGACCCACGAGTGGAACTACTCTAACGCCTTTCCTCTGGGCCACGGCCACAAGATCGGCACCCGGATCGGCTACGGCCGGACAGCCTGCTTCCGAGATAACCCCGATGCTGTGCCCTTCCTTTACAAGAGGGTCAAGCATGGCGTCGACCTCGCCTTCAGGTGTATGCTCGCTGAGTTCCACGAAATGCAGCGAGTCGATGTCGATGCTCCTGTCGCAACGTTTCAGGAAGCGTCGCGCCGAGCGCACGTTCTCGACAACAAAATAACGAAGCGTGCTGACAAGCCGGATGTTGTACTCCGGCAGCGAGTGCTGCGGATCGACATCGGCCATAAGGCTTGGTACAAGATAGAGTGCCGGGGCTATTGTGTCTGCTTCTTTCATTAGTGCAAAATTACGAAAATTCCGTTGACTTCCCAAGCAAATTGTGTACCTTTGCAAAGAATTCAAAATCTCCCTGCACATTAATTATATCAGGAATTACTGAAAATCCCATATATAAAATATGAATATAGGAATCATCGTGGCCATGGACAAGGAACTCTCGCTGCTCCTGCCTAAAATCAGCGACATCTCCCGTGCCACAATCAATGACTATACATTCTATACCGGAACCATGGGCGCCCATACCGTCACTGCAATGAAGTGCGGCATCGGCAAGGTGAATGCCGCTGTCGGTGCCCTGACCCTCATAGACAATTTCCATCCCGCCCTCGTTATCAACAGCGGTGTGGCCGGCGGCACCGGCCACGGGGCAGGCATACTCGATGTCGTTGTCGGCACCGAGGTGGCCTATCACGACGTGTGGTGCGGACCCGAGACAGTCGACGGACAGGCTGCGGGCTGTCCGGAACGCTTCGTCGGCGCCATTACCCCCGCTATGCTTGACGGCATGGGCATCGCCGGTAAGGTGAAGACCGGACTCATCGCCTCGGGTGATATTTTCGTCTCCCGCGAGGAGGATGTCCGTCGCATACTTGCCATGTATCCCGAGGCTGTCGCCGTCGACATGGAGTCCGCCGCCATAGCCCACGTCTGCTACCTCAAGAACGTCCCCTTCGTGGCGATACGCGTGGTAAGCGACACTCCCGGCGCCGCTGACAACATCTCGCAGTACGACAACTTCTGGGAGGATGCCCCGCGCCATACATTTGACATTCTTTCGGCCATTATCCGCGCCTTGTAAAAACCGATAAAAATACACGCATCGTGAAAAAGATAGCCTCATTCACCATCAACCACCTCGTACTCGAGCCTGGAATATACGTCTCGCGCCGCGACACGACCCCTTCGGGCGACGTCCTGACAACCTTCGACATACGAATGACCGCGCCCAACCGCGAGCCGGCACTCGATCCGCGTGTTCTCCACACTATCGAGCACCTTGCCGCAACATGGCTCCGCAACCATCCCGAGTGGGGACCCCGTACCGTCTACTGGGGACCGATGGGCTGCTGCACAGGCAACTATTTTGTGGCCAACGGCGATTTCGAGCCTAGGGACATCGTTCCCGCGTTCCGCGAGATGTTCCGCTTCATCGCCGGTTTCGACAGCGAGATTCCCGGCGCCACTGCCCGCGACTGCGGCAACTACACCTTCAACGACCTGCCCGGAGCGCGTGCCGCCGCACGCCGTTTCCTCGAGCAGACCCTTGATGGTATCGACTCCGCCCACATGGTATATCCCGAGTAACCCATACCCGTTGATTTTTTAATAATATGAAAGACATCCGAGCCGTCAGGGGAAGGTATTATATTCAGTCCCTTGTCGAGGAGGGCGAGCACGTGAACCAGGACTTCAAGTTCGCCGTCAGCGACGCCCGCAAGATAGCCCGCAGCGTGTCAGCTTTCGCCAATCATGACGGAGGGCGCCTGCTCATAGGTGTCAAGGACAATGGCGTCATCGCCGGCGTGCGTGTGCCGGACGAGGAAATCTATGTCGTCGAACATGCCGCGCGGCGCTACTGCTCTCCGTCTCAGGAGGTGAGGTTCACTCTGTTCAAGGTCGATCCCGGTGTGGTCGTCGTTCGCGCCGAGGTGGAGGCGGCTGACGGGCGTCCTGTCTTGGTCGACGAAGGCGGAGGCCGCATGCAGGCCTATTTCCGTGTCGCCGACGAGAATATCGCCGCCCATCCTCTCATGGTCGAGGCATGGCGCCGCCGGGCGTCTGACACCGGCCGTACGCTGAGTTTCGACTCTGGCAGCCTTTGCTCCGAGATTCTGCGTGTCCTGGCCGAGGGCCCTCTCCCGGCCGAGCGTCTCGCGCTGGCCGTACACGCCTCAGCGGCCGCTGTGACCGATTCCGTCGTCACTCTGGCGTCAATGCGTCTTGTAGCGTTCGCCTTCGACGGACAGATGTTTGTCCCGGCACTCCCGGGTTGTGCCAATTCCTTTACAATCTAATCATGAAATATAGACAGAATTCCGCGTCTGTTACATCTTCGCTACAAATCCTATAATATTCGAACCTTGCCCTTGACATTTCCGGAGATTGCTTTATCTTTGCTATGCAATGGACAGGATAAGTATCATCATACCCGTATATAATGCCGAGCGGTGGCTCGGCCGCTGCCTCGATTCCGTCGTGGCTGCCGCTGACGCCGCGACCGACATCGTTGTGGTCGATGACGGCTCCGACGACATGTCCGCGAGGATTGCGGCCGGATATGCCGAAAGGTATCCCCATGTCTCACTCATCACGCAGGAGCACGGCGGAGCCGGACAGGCCTGCCGTCGCGGAGTCGAGGCGTCCCCCGGTGCCGCATGGATATTCTTCGTCGATTCTGATGATACGGTCCCGGCGGATGCCATACAGTCCTTGCGGCGTGTCATGACCGACGACGCCGACATGATTCTCGGTAACATCAACATACACTCCGAAGGCAGCAGCCGCTATCTCGACGAGGGCCCTGTGCGTCATCTTTCGGCTGAGCAGTACACCACGGAGATACTTGAGGGGCGCATGTCTGCCGTCCTTTATGGCAAACTCATCCGCCGCGACCTTTTCCGCGCCTTGCGCGGATGCCCGCAGACTTTCATGAAGAACCACGAGGACGAGCTGACGATAATCCATCTTGCCGCCGGAATGACCCGCGGAGCAATTATTGTCAGCAGCATCGTGGCATACAACCATATATGCCGCCCGGCCTCCAACTCTTCAGTCCTCACCTGCAAGTTCGAGGACATCGAGCATCTGTGGAACAGTGTCAGGGCGCTCGGATTCCCGCGCGAGTCGCTTGTACGCTGGGGCCTCGACCTTTTCGACCGTGAGATCATTGATCGCGGACTCGAGTTCCCGGGCGACTACGCTCCCGCGCGCGATCTCCGCAGGATGGCCCGAGGGGTGCGCCTTGACAGGAAACAGCGCCACACGCTCGTCCTGCTCCATTCCCGCTGGCTGCGTCTATGCGAGATGCGGCGCCGCTCGCGTCTCGGCGGCCCGACTTCTTTCACGCCCCACATCGCCTTCATCATTGTCGTGCACAACGAGCTCCGTGGCCTCAGGCGCACCATAGAATCGATTTTCCACACCGGTTTCCGCAACATCGAGATAATCCTTGTTGACGACGCGTCGTCGGCTGACAAGGCCATCGAGATTAACGCCCTACACGTCAAGTTCCGTCGCATACACCTCATCAAGAACCGTACCCGCCTCGGGCCCTCCGCCTCCAGGGCTTTGGCGACGCGTCAGGCCGGAGCATCGTGCGTGATGTATCTCAACCCCGGCGATACGATATGCCGGCGCGGTGTCTATAAGGCCATCGTCTGCATCGACAACGGAGCCGACATGGCCGTCTGCGGACGCCGCAAGGTCTCGCCTTTCTACCGCGGTCCGATTTTCGACCCTCAGGCGGAGCATACCGCAGGCGATACGCTCGCCGACCGCATCCTGGGACACATCCTTGACAACTATTATTACGACTCGCCCCTCGGCGGTTTTGTCATTCGCCGCTCAATACTCTCCGAAGACGATTTTCCCTCGACAGGCGATTACACGACGGCCCATCTTGACGAGCTGCTCACCCGCATATCGCTTCATCTCCGCCCGCTGGAGTACGCTGTCGTTCCCGATCTCGGCTACAACCGCCATGTCTCGCCCCGCGAATATATGAAACCTGTCGATCGCTGGGACATGGATGTCAGTCTCGCCGTTCAGACCCTCCGTCTGCTCAGGGATGTCGACGCACCGGAACTCTATCCCCGCGTGATGACCGGTCTGCGCAAATCCTTTGTCCGTACGGCCTCGCGCCTTGCCGCCAATCCCTTCCGCTCCGACGCCAATCTGCGCGCGCACATCATCAGGGGAATCGCCCATCCCGGCCTTGCCGAACTGTACGAAATCACCGGAACAACCCAGGGCGCCACCCAGCCCGAGGGAGAGACCCGCAGTTTTGTAGACACGCTCATGGCCGAGGCCAAGGCACTCTGGCGTCGCTATCCGCTGCAGTACTACCGTTTCTTCATCCTGCGACACTGACTTATATAGTATATAGATTGGTACAAAAGAAAAACGGCGCCGGAACTCGGCGCCGTTTTTCTGTCATGGCCTGCGGGGACCTCCTCCGGGAGGCGGGCCGCCCGGTCCGCGATGCCCCCCGAACCGGTTGTTGCGCGACTTGGGCTCGTTGCCCTTGCCGAAGGTGTTGAAGCGCCATGACAGCGTTACCATTACGTATCGCCCAAGTGTGTTGTATTGCGTGTCGGTCCTGTCGTTGCCCGTATCGGTGCGTCTGACGCTCTTCGTCTGGTTGAGTATGTCGTTGGCCTTTACGGTCAGCGTCAGGCTCCGGTCGTTCAGGAACTGGTAGCCAACCGATGCGTTCCACAGCCACTGCTTGGTGTCGTAGCCGTCCGAATAGCCCGATGTGGCCGAATATCTCAGTTCGCTGTTCAGCACAAGGCCGAAAGGCGAGTTGTACGCGCCGTAGAACATGCCGCCGTACGTGTGGACCATGCTGTTGCTGCTTTGTGCCGAATTGCTTGTCGAGTTCAGGGCGTAGCGGGGACGCAATTCCAGCTCGATGTAGTCGGGGCGCCAGGCCAGGCCGGGGGCGATGTCCCAGTTGACTGTCGACGATGTGTTGCGGCGCCCGTTGTTGAAGCCCACGTTGTGGTTGTAGCGAATGCCGGTGTGTACGTTGAACTGCAGTGTCTTCAGCCCGCTGAAGGGTTGCGAGAACATGAACATGCCCATCGCGTTCCACACGCCGTTGACGTTCTCGTATGTGGTCACGCGTCCGCCGGTCTCGCTGTTGAATGTCATGCGCGACACAATCGAGTTCTGGGTCAGGTTGGCGAACATCATTGCCATTATCGACCTTTGGGCCTCGCTGTTGAAGTTGCTGAAGTGTATGTTGAGATTGTGGGTGAACGTGGGGTCGAGGCTCGGATTACCAACTGTCACGCGCAGGGGGTCGCTGACGTCGGCCACAGGCTGCAGCTGGCTCATTGACGGCTGCGACGCGCGTCCGCGGTAGTTGATTCTCAGCGACCTGGTCTTGCTCATTTTCCAGCGCCAGCGCATGAACGGGGCGAAACTCAGTGTCGACCGCGTCGGTATGTTGCGCGCCGAGTTTATCAGGTCACGCGATGACGAGCGCTGCGGCACGAGCGAGAGGCCGGCTTCCAGGTTTTGCGTCTTTGACACGTGCTTGTATCCGATACGGATGTCCTGGTTCATGTAGTTGTTGCGGAACGAGTTGGACAGGTCCTCGTTGAACACCATGTCGGCGCCCGTCCCCGATCCGAACGCCAGTCCCAGCGGGTCGGGATTCGGGTTGTCATAGGTCAGGCGGTCGGCGTTGTTCCATCTGTACTGTATGTTGTACGCCACGGTCAGGAAGTTGCCCTTGCGCACGTCGCCCAATGGCTCGGTCCATGTCGCGCGGGCCGACACTGTGTTGCTCCATGTGTGGTCGGTGGCGTACTGGTCGTACAGGTCCAGCGAGTCGTTCATCAGGTAGAACATGCTCCGCGACCACGAGTCCTCGTACTCGTGCACGTTCGATGTGCGCAGCCGCGCCTGTATCGAGAACGAGCGGCCCGGACGCGAGCGGAACTTGTGGTTGTATATCAGGTTCAGTCCGAACTCCCACGAGTCGCCGTGCGACGAGGTGAGGCTCCGCTGGCTGTTCACCGCCGAGCGCAGGGCGTCGCCGGCCGAGGTCAGCGACGAGTCGGCGGCCAGCGATTTCGAGTAGTTGTACGACAGGTTGGGACGCAGTTCGAACGTATTCGACGAGTCGGGGTTCCACTGTATCCGGAAGTCGGCGCGCACGTTGTGGCCGCGGTCGCGGGTCACGCGGTCGCTGTTCATGTACGACGTCGAGTCGGTGAACAGGTACTGGCGGTCCTGGCGGCGTGTCGTGCGCTGGTCGGTGTACGAGTACATCACGTCGCCGCCCACGCGGAATATCTCCTTGTTGCCGACATTCATGTTCAGGCCCAGCGATTTCGACGTGGTGATGCCGTTCGACCCTCCGAAGCGGCGGAAGCGGCCGTTGGCGCCGTCCGTGAAGCCTGACTCGTTGATGTTGTTGATGCCGCCGAGCAGTGTTATCTGGTTTTCGTTCCAGAAGCGGTTGACGGTGAACTGGCCCTTGTACCGCTCGTCTGTGCCGTAGCCGGCGTCGACGTTGCCGAACCATCCGTTCTTCATGCCTTTCTTCACGGTCAGGTTGATCACGGTCTCTTCCTCGCCGTCATCCACGCCGGTCAGTCGGGCCAGGTCGCTCTTGCGGTCAACCACCTGCACCTTGTCGATCATGTTCACGGGCAGGTTCTTCATCGCCACCTTGGGGTCGTCCGAGAAGAATTCCTTGCCGTCGACCAGTATCTTGGTCACGTCTTTGCCGTTTGAGGTGATTTTGCCTTCCGAGTCTACTTCCACGCCGGGCAGACGCTTCACCAGGTCCTCGACCACGGCGTTCGGGGCCGTCTTGTAGGCGTTGGCGTCATATTCTATGGTGTCTTCCATCACCTTTATGGGTGTCCTGACACCTTTCACCACTGTCTCTTTCAGCACGAGGGCATTGTCGCTCAGCCTTATCGTGTCGAGGCTGACGTTCGATTTTCCGACGCTGACGTCGCGGTATGCTGTGGCGCTTCCCACATACGATACCTCGACTATGAATTTGCCCGCCGGGGCATCGGTCAGGCGGAAGCGGCCTGTCTGTCCGGCCACCGCGGCCTTCACCGCTGTGCTGTCTTTGGCGCGAAGCAGCCTCACCGACGCCCCGGGACACGCGTCCCCCTCGGCGTCGACCACTGTGCCGCTTATGTTGTAGGCCATCGCGCAGGCTATGGTTCCCGCGGTGGCTGCTGCGCTCAATAGTGTTCGTAATTTAAGCATCATGTGTAAGATTTCTTTCTGAAAAACACCCTTAAGACCTTTCCCTCCCTTAAACGTTAAGTCCGGGAAGTTTTTTTAACCAAGGTTAACATAAATAGTCTTTCTCGATGAAGTCGGCCACGGGCGTCTCGCCCGGCTCGAGCGTGATGTCGGCCTTGGCCTTCACCTCGGCCAATGCGCCCGGAGCGGCCACGCTCACCGTGGCGGCCCCAAGCATCGGCAGGTCGTTCAGGTTGTCGCCGAACACCACCGTCCGCTCGCAGCCCGTCCGTCTGGCAAGTCTTTCTACCGCCGAGGCTTTCGAGACTCCGGGCGCGAACACCTCCAGCAGATACAGTCCCCGGGTGTAATTGTCAGGATAGCACGAGAGGGCGCACTGTGACACGCTCCTTATGCCCTCGGCCACGTGGCGTATCACTTCCTCTTTACCCATGGCGAAGTACAGCACGCGTCCCTCGCGCGGAGCCGTGCTGCAGGGGTGGAAGCGCTTCATCGCCAGCCGCGACCGCATGTCCGCGAACCTGTTCTCGTCGTCACTCATGCACTCGCCGCTGTGGTAGAAGTGCAGCGGGGCGCCTCCCTCGTCTCTTACGCAGTATATGAATGGTGTCAGCCTGTCTTTTGCGAACAGTTCGTCTATGGCGTAAAGGTCGGTGTCCGGTATGGCGTGTACGTCCTCGAAGTGCGGGTCGGGACCGTCTATCGTCCACATCGCGGCGCCTGTCATCACTATGGCCGGCGCGGACAGATGCGCCGGTCCCATCAGCGGCTGAACGGTGCCGGGAGTGCGTGCCGTCGCACAGGTTATCAGCGCCCCGCGCGCGGTCAGCGAGGCTATCTTGCGCGCGTTGGCCTCCGAGAGAGTGGCGTCGGTGCTCAGCAGTGTCCCGTCAAGGTCTGTAACATATAGTGTCTTGCTCATAATCGTAATTTCCCTGCAAATTTACGAATTTTTCCCGGCATCTTTCCATGAACGGAGCCCACACCCTGTACGGACGCGAATTTTCGCGTCCGCCCCCAGCCATCATTCCTCCCATTCTCCCCGCAAACAATAAAAACATGTTCAGAATAGTTAAAAATGATTAACTGAATATTTTTTCATTTAAAATATGTTTGAAGACCAAAAAAATTGTCTAACTTTGGCGTGAATAAAAGCCGGAACTAATGATGCCGGCGCGTTAACGCCATCGAAAAACGTTTTTATACTACACCATATCATACTTTCCCTGAAAAAACAAACACCTTAAATAACATTCTAATTAATCAAATCTTAAACGTATGAAATTATCTCTACGCAATCTTGCACTCTGCGGCTCGCTTATGCTCGCAGGCGCTGCAATGGCCCAGACTCCTACCGTCAAGATGGACTGGACAAAGTCTTTTGGCGCTCCTGATGCTGTTTACAATGAAGCACGCTACGGTACAGGTTTCGGTGACAAAATCTATTGGATGAACAAGGCCGAAAAGAAAGTGATGGTTTATGACCACGCTACTGATGCTGTTTCTGTACTTGCTGAACTTCCCGGTACATGCGGTGTCGGTATCACTACCGATGATGCCGGCAACGTTCTCGTCAGCGGTTCTTGGGCCGGCAAGGACGGCACGAATTACTATATTATTACTCCCGAAGGCGAGGTTACGCCTCTTGAGGTGACTCTCGACAGTGAGGTCGCCGCCGGACGTATGGACTTCCTCGGCCGTGTTGCCGGTAACCTCATGGAGAATGCTATCTTCTATATTTATCAGCAGAACAATAACAAGGTTCAGATGATCAATGTCACCGAAGGCAAGCAGAACCTTGATGAGTTCTCGTTCTTCTCATCTGCCACTCTTCCTTTTGCCTGTGGTACAAACGCTATCTGCAACCCTCTGTACTCATTTGAGGAACTTATGGACATGGGCGATGACGCCGTTAACGGTGCTGCTGTACGTCAGCGTGCCAACAAATTTGTCTATACCTGCGATGGCGCAGAATGGAATGCTCTTCCTGCTCCCGCAAACGTAACCACCAATGACGCATTCGATGTATTCACACTCGGTGAAGTCGATTATCAGATTATTCCTACCTCGAAAACCGGTAAATATAACTCCGGCTTCTCGATTTGCGATTTCCAGGGTAATGTAATCTACTCTGACTACGATGCCGATCGTGAACTTCTTAATGCCGCTGAAGGCTATACCAACGGTTCTGCCATCATCGCTCACAAGATCAACGACAACACGGTTGAGATCTACACATGGTACCCCATGAATCCTACTCACCATGCTGCTAAGTTCACTGTTTCGCTGCCCGCTGAACCCGCTGCTCCTCTCTACGTCTGTGGCGCTGGCAACGGCCTCGCATGGGAACCCGCTACTCCTATGGTAGTTAATCCTGAAGCCGACGGTTCTTACAAGTTCACCATCGCCAATCTTACCTCAATGAAGATTTCGAGCGTTGCCGGTACTTGGGATGACTTCAACACCGCTGCCCTCTTCTTCGTTCCCACTGAGGAGAATCTCGGTCAGGAAATTCCCGTTGAGGTCAATGGTGAAACCAACATCGATATGCCTTGGCCCGGCGACTGGACAATCACTATCAGCGCTGACAAGACCAAAGCCGTCTGCACTACTACTACTCCCAAACCCATTGGTGCTCCCGATGTTTATATCCGCGGTGATGTAAACGGATGGGGTGCTCCCGACGCATGGAAGTTCTATGTTAAGTCAGAGACTGAGAACCAGTACATCTACATGCTCTATTGCGATAATAGCAAGGGTACAATGCTCCCCACATCTCAGTTCAAGATTGCCGATGCAAACTGGGGTCAGATCAACTACTCTGCTAATAAGAAGATTGCCGCATCCGAAATGGTTGCAACAAATGAGATTGCTATGCAGTACAATGCAAACAACATGAGCCTTGCAGTTCCCTTCTCCGGTACTCTTGAGTTCCGTCTCAACAAGGATCTTGCCAACAAGAATGGCGTAGTCCTGATTTTCCACCCGGGTGAAGACCTCACCACCGCTGTCGAGGCTATCGAAGTTGAGGAAGGCGAAGCCGTATACTACAACCTCCAGGGCGTTAAGGTCGCTAACCCCGAAAACGGCATGTACCTCAAGGTCGTTAACGGCAAGGCTACCAAAGTCCTCGTTAAATAAGATTTCCATAATCCCTTCATACGGCGGTGTGCCACTCCCGGCACACCGCTTTTTCTGTCCCCCTTCAATAAACTTTCCCCTCCGCCCCGGCGTTAAAGTGAATATATTAACCCATTAATTGCAAGCGTTATGACTATGATTGAAATATTCGGCTGGTGTGCCGCTGTCTGCATGATTCTCGGATACATGCCTCAGGCTATACACACCATACGCACCCGTCAGACCGACGGCCTCTCCATCCTCACTTTCGCCATGATGGGACTCGGCTCCCTCTTCTTCGTAATCCAGGGCATAATGCTGGGGCCGTCCGGTATCCCCCTTGCCGTCACAAATGCCATAACCTTCGCATGCTCCGCGATCATCACCGGCATAAAGATCCACAACGACTACTTCCGCAAGAAATAATACGGCATATAAAAAAGCGCTCCCCGCGTGTGACTCGGAGAGCGGCCTTTTTGCTTACCGCGGGCTTCAGGACGGCGATTTCAGACGCCCGGCTCTTGTTTCGCAAGGCCCGATTTTAATTCGTCTGCCTCGGTGTGCTTTTCATATGTCTTTCTGTTATCATAACGCCCGGACGCCCCTGCATGTTCACCGTATCAGCATTTTTTCTCGCTTTGCCGTCACAAAAAAAATGCGTACCTTTGCAGCGGTAAAAAAGATTCTCCTCCCACTTACGACTGAACACTATATCATACTCTAAATAAAACATGCACTAAAAAACATGGATTGGATTAGCGATCTGTTCTGTCCCGGTCACACCTCGATAGCGTCGACTCTGGTACTATTCTCCTTTGTCATCGCGCTTGGCATATACCTGGGCAAGATAAAATTTTTCGGCGTCTCGCTGGGAGTCACCTTCGTTCTCTTCGTGGGCATTGTCCTCGGCTCGTTCGGCTATACCGTGGATGCCAACATCCTGAAGTTCGTGCGCGAGTTCGGACTCATTCTGTTCATCTTTGCCATCGGCCTTCAGGTCGGCCCCGGTTTCTTCTCTTCCTTCAAGAAAGGCGGCATGAGGCTCAACGGTCTTGCCGTACTTATCATAGCCCTGAATGTCGGCATTGTGCTCACGCTGTTCTACACGGGCATGGTTTCCGACAAGTCGGCCCTCGTCGGCATCATGAGCGGTGCCGTCACCAACACTCCGGGACTTGCCGCCGCACAGCAGGCCATAACACAGGCCGGTGACGCCGGCGGTGCCAACATCATGGCTCAGGGATACGCCGCCGCCTATCCCCTGGGCGTTGTCGGAATCATAGCCTCGATGCTCATCGTCAAGGCCCTGTTCAAGGTCCGTGTCGAGGACGAGGTCAGCGAGATCGAGAACGAGGCGCGCAACTCGCAGCTCAAGCCCTTCATACTCACCCTGCGGCTCACGAACCACCTCATCGACGGCAAGACCCTGGTCCAGTTGCACGATGTCATCACTTGCAATTTTGTCATCTCGCGTCTGATGACCACCTCCGGCGAGATCATCATACCCAAGTCCTCGACTGTCATACACGACGGCGACACACTGCTCGTAATATGCTCGGCCCAGGACGCCGACCGCTTCCGTTCGGTCATAGGCCCCGAGGTCGAGATGGACTGGGACTCGACCCCCACTCCTGTATATTCGCGCCGTATCCTTGTCACCAAAAGCGAGTTCAACGGCGTGGCCCTCGGCTCACTCCGCCTCCACAACGGCTACCGTCTGAACTGCACGCGCGTCAACCGCGCCGGCGTCGATCTCCTTGCCGCCGCCAACCTACGCCTCCAGATGGGTGACCGTATCACCGTTGTAGGCGACCTCGACGACATCGAGCGTCTCGCCTCTCGCCTCGGCAACTCTATGAAGCGACTCAACCAGCCCAACCTCATCACCATATTCGTCGGCATCATCCTCGGTATCGTCCTCGGCTCGGTCGAACTGCCCTTCGGCATGAAACTCGCTCTCGCCGGCGGCCCTCTCGTTGTCGCCATCCTGCTCAGCCGCTTCGGCTACAAGTTCAAACTCGTCACCTACACATCCTCCTCGGCCTCGCTCCTTCTGCGTGAACTCGGCATCTGCCTATTCCTTGCCGCCGTCGGCATCGCCGCCGGTGACGGTTTCGTCGAGACGGTGTTCACCCACACCGGTATGCTCTGGGTCATCTGGGGATTCATCATAACCATTGTGCCGCTGCTGATCGTGGGCTGCATTGCCCGCGGAAAATACCGCATCAACTATCTCTCCATCCTCGGTCTGGTTTCCGGAGGATGCACCGATCCCCCCGCTCTGGCCTACGCCTCAAACTCCACAGGCAACGACCAGCCCGCCGTAGCCTATTCCACCGTCTACCCACTGACGATGTTCCTCCGCGTGGTCGCCGCCCAGGCCCTCATCCTGGCCCTCTGACCCCGCCAATCTCTCCCCAATTTATAATGGGGTGGCGGCATCCTGCCCCCCCTTCTCCACCTGAATGCTCCTAAAAACCCGATTTATCACTGAGACGGCAAAAATCCTTTGCCGTCTCACTCTTTTTTGCTAACTTTGGTGTTTGAAAACTCCTCGAAAACCAATCCCTGTCGCAATCCGCTGATGCGCAAAATATTCTGCCTCATAACCGCTCTTGCAGCCGTGGCTTCCATAGTCTCGGCCGTCTCCTGCATTACACGGGCCTCCGCTGAGCCCGGCTCTGCTTCTATGGCTTCGGAGACCCTTGAGGATGTGATGGCCGTCCTCGACAGCCGCCCGGCGGAACACTGGCTCACGCACCTCGAGTCAATGCCCGACAACGACTGTGTGAAACTGCGCGTCAACCCTCCCGCAGGACCTCTGCGCAAGTGCTTCCTTGACTCGAACTATCTCCACTTTGCCGCCGGTCAGCAGTATGGCATCCGGCCAATCACATGCACCGACGATATCTGGCAGATGAACCGTCCTATGGTTCATGTCGTTTCTTGTGCGGAATATTTTGTCGACTCGCTGAGCCACTCCTATCCATATCTGGTCCCTAAGGCGGCCGCGCTCCTTTCGGACATCGGGCAGGCCTTCAACGACTCGCTCCGCTCGCGTGGCGGCGGATGCTACCGTCTCAAGGTCACATCACTCCTGCGCACCCGGCGCTCCATCAGCCGCCTGCGCCGTGTCAACCGCGTCGCCGTCGATTCCTCCTCACACAGTTTCGGCACCACGTTCGACATCTCCTACTCGAATTTCATCTGTGATGCCGCGACCGTTAACCGCACGGCCGAGGACCTCAAGAACCTCCTCGCCGAAATAGTCCACGATTTTCGTAGCAAGGGCCGCTGTCTCGCCATATATGAACTCAGTCAGGCCTGTTTCCACATAACCTGCATCGACGGGGACTACCGTCGCCCCGCCTCTCCAGAACCCAAAGACGAGCCACGCGCTAAGCGTCGTGGCCTCCGTCACCGCCGCTGAGCCATCCCGCCGATGCTTCATGGCGGCTAATTACCCTTCGCCAATATGTCTGAAGAAGTTAAAAAAGATAATACCGGAACTGCGATACGGCCTCGCCGTTATGCCCGCTGGCGCACTCCCGCCAAGGTCGTGGCATGGACTCTGATGGGCATCGTGCTCTTTGTCGTGGGTCTCCTCGCTGCTACCCTCACAATTCTGCGGCCTGAGCGTCTTACTCCCATAGTCACGGCAATAGCCGGAAACAATCTTAACGCCGATGTCTCCATCGGCCGCGTCGAACTGTCAATGGCGCCCGGACTGCCTTATCTCAACCTCGACGTCGACAGGATGGTCGTCATCTCGCGCGACATAAGGGCTCTCGATGCCGAAACCCGCGAGATGATTCCCGTGTATGCCGACACGCTGATGACTGTCAGCAGCATAAGTGGCGGCGTCAACCTTACCGCCCTTCTCGCCAATCGTGTCGAGCTGCGTGACATCACCATCGCATCTCCCCGTCTCAACCTCGTGGTCGTCGATGACAGCACCACCAATTTCAACATATTCCAGCCTAGCGAGGACACTACGGCAGTCGACTTCGCCTCGCTGCCCGAGTTCGTCATAAACCGTTTCGAGATTACCGATCCCGGCCCAGTCCGTTATTTCGACTGTGAGTCAGGTACTCAGTTCCAGGCCGATTTCCGCTCGATTGCTCTTGTCGGGAAGGACGCCCCGATGTACACGCTCGACTTCACGGGTAATGTTGAGGCTCCCCTCCTTATGGAGTATTTCCATTTCGACGACCTCAGGTTCGGCCTGCGGGGTAATATCCGCTGGTCGCAGCAGAAACCATATGCCATAGGTCTCGACAATTTTGATTTCAAACTCTCATTCCTCGAGGGCGTCATTTCTACTGACGTCAATTTTACCGACCATCTTGTGGTGGATAAACTAGACCTCCGGCTTAAGCCGATTGACATCTATCAGGTCATACATATTCTGCCCGACGAGATGGCCGAGGCTCTCTCCGAGGACTTCAACCTGCCTTTCTCTCTCTACACGGACCTCGAGACCGATATGAAACTCGAGATCTCCGCACGTCTGCTCAAGCCATTCAATGCCGCCACCGACGGAATTCCCACAATGGAGGCTTCTGTGCTCATTCCCGAGTCTCGGCTCAGATGGGATAAGCTCGATCTCACCTCGCTGAAGGCATCCCTGCTGCTCACAGTCCCCGATGAGAATCTTGACAACGCCACACTCGATGTCAGGTATCTCGACATGTCCGGACCCGCGACTGACCTTAAAATCAAGGGTGTGTTCAGAAATCTCCTTACCGATCCGGTATTCGAAGCCGACGTCTCTGCCAGGACTGACATCAGCCGTCTGCCTTCGCAACTCAGGCAGTTGTTCGGCGGTAAGGTCGCAGGACTGGTTCACGCCAACGCCCACGTCGAGGGCGCGGCCTCGATGTTCTCTCCCTCCGGCTTCCAGCATCTGCTGGTCGAGGGCGATGTCGGCGTGAAGAATTTTTATTGGTTAGCATATGACACGGTCAACATGGTTAAGGTTGACCGTGCCTTGTTTAAATTTGGCACACAGAAGAGGGTCCGCACAGCCGGCGGCCTCTCCGCCCCTCTTCTCTCGGCTTCTGTCGAGGCTGATTCGTTGACCGTACTCTCGGGCAACGACATCATGGCATTCAGGGATATCCGTCTCGGACTCGCCACACGTAACGGTCGGCGCGCCGACCGTATGGCCGTACAGCCCATGGGCGGCGGTCTCAGCATAGGCGCTTTCAATTTCCTTGCTTTCTCGGACACCGCTGTCGTGCGCTTGCGCGATATCCGGGGCGGCGCTGTCATTCGGCCCATCGACGGAAACCTGCACCGTCCGGAGTTTATATTCAGACTTAGTCTCGGCCGTCTTTCCGCCGGCGATAATTCCACCCGTCTGATGGTGCGCGATGCCGAACTCGACTTCTCTGCCCGGCGCAAGCCCGAGACAGAGCGCCAGAAGCGCGTGCGGCGAAGTGCCGACTCGCTGATGCGGCGCATAGCCGGCCTCACTCCTGACTCGGCCATCGCTATCGCCGAGTCCATGCACCGCCGTCCGTCGCACAGAAAGTATCCCCGTGTACATCCCCAGGAGATTGATTCTCTTTCCGAGGTCATAGATTTCGGTACCTCGACATTCCTGCGTCGCGTGCTGACACGCTGGACTCTCGAAGGCTCCCTGACCTCCGGGCGAGCCGGTATGTTCACTCCGTATTTCCCGCTGCGGAATCGTTTCAGCCATATCGACATCGCCTTCAACAACGATACCCTGAAGATGAACAACATAGAGTACAAGGCCGGGCGCAGTGACATAACTTTCTCGGGTGAGGTCACAAACCTGCGCCGTGCGCTGACGTCCCGGAGACACCGCACCCCCCTCAAGATACGCTTCCAGTCGGTATCTGACACCATCGATGTCAACCAGTTGGCTAACAGTGCTTTCGCCGGTTCGGCCTACGCCGACAGCCGGATTAGTCATTTCTCGCTTGATGATAATGCCGATGAGAACGAACTGGATTCCATAATAGGCATGCACGTCGCTGATGCCCCGGACAACATGGCGCCGCTGCTTATACCCCGCAACATAGACCTTGAACTCATATGCCGCGCCGAGAATCTCATTTACTCTGACCTGTTGCTCAAGCATATGACCGGAAGTCTGCTTGCTTACGACGGGGCGCTGAACCTCAATCGCCTTCGTGCCGCCTCCGATGTCGGCGACCTTAACATGTCCGCCCTCTACATGGGCAGCAGTGTCGACTCGCTGAGTTTCGCATTCGGCATGAAACTCGACAGGTTCAATCTTAACCGTTTCCTGAAACTTGTTCCTGCCGTTGACTCAATGATGCCTGTGCTCCGCGACTTCTCGGGACTGATATCCGCCGACCTCGCGTTTACTACGCCGATCGACCGGAACATGGACCTGAACCTGAACAGACTCAACGCCGCAATCCGTCTTGACGGCAAGGACCTCGTGCTGATTGATCCCGCCACTTTCAAGTCGCTGTCAAAATGGCTCCTTTTCAAAGACAAGAACCGTAATGTCATCGACTCGATGTCCGTTCAGATGTCCGTCGAGAATGGCCTGATGCAGGTGTATCCGTTCATCTTCAACATTGACCGCTACCGTCTCGGCGTCCAGGGACACAACGACCTGAACATGAACTTTGATTATCATATCGCTGTTCTTAAGTCACCCATACCTTTCAGGTTCGGAATCAATGTCAAGGGCAACCCGGACAAATTCAAGGTCCGTCTCGGGGGCGCCAAGTTCAACGACAAGACCGCCATGAAGCAGGTGGCATTTGTCGACACTACCCGCGTCAACCTAATCCGCCAGATCCAGAATGTATTCCGTCGCGGCGTTCGTGGTGCCAGCATGCAGTCGCTGCGGCTTGACCGCTCGCCGGCCGCCGCCTCCATAAATCTCAGCGAGGGAGAACTCAGCGCCGCCGACTCGCTCGAACTCTACAGACAGGGCATGATTCCCGAGCCGCCTGCATCACTCGTCGGCAATACTCAGGACAATAAGAACAAGAAAAAAAACAGCAACAGGCAGAGAAACAGGAAGGACCGCAGGTCCGACAGAAACGCCGCCGTAAAGCCAAAGGAATAATATCACGGCTGCTTCAAGACGGCAACTATCTCCACTATACGATATAGACAATGACCAATAGGGAAAATAATGATTCTGTGATTGAACGGGAAATTAGAGAATCCGTAATGGCCTACCTGAAGGCGCACTCGCTGGAGAGACTCGATCTTCGCGCGGCACTCTTCGACATGGACGGCACTCTGTACGATTCCATGCCGCGTCATGCCGAAGCATGGATGCAGATGTGCAGGGCCAACGGCATAAATGCCGGGCGCGACGAATTTTTCCTTTTCGAGGGGCGTACAGGCGCCTCCACCATAAACATTCTTTTCGAGCGTCAGTTCGGCCATCCCGCGACACCTGAACAGACCGAGGAACTATACCGTCAGAAAACCGTCAACTTCAAGGCTATGCCGAAACCGCCTGTTATGCCGGGCGCCATCGACGTAACGCGCCTTTGTGCCGAGGCCGGACTCGAATGCATACTTGTCACCGGCTCGGGACAGAAATCACTGCTCGACCGTCTGTCCGGTGATTTTCCCGGCATCTTCGATCCGGTCAAGGCCATTACCTCCCGCGATGTAGTACACGGCAAACCTTCCCCCGAGCCCTATCAGATGGCGATGCGTCGCGTCGGATGTTCCGTGAACGACAATACCTGCGCAGGCTGTCTGCCCGAGCAGGCCATAATTTTCGAGAACGCTCCATTGGGCGTACAGTCTGGAGCGGCCTCCGGCGCCTTCACGGTCGCCGTCGTCACCGGACCCGTCCCGCGTGAGGAACTCGCTGCAGCCGGAGCATCTATAATCTTCGACTCAATGCCCATGTGCGCCGAATACCTTCCCCGCCTCCTCCAGTGTCTGACACAAGCAGACAGAAATTTTAATCAAACATACCCCGAACAATAAAAACACACATCTTATGGCACAGAAAATTTTTTTCACCAATCAGGTAGGCTCGACTCTCGACAGCCTCGTAGCCGAGGCTGCTCCCTCGCAAGTCTTCATCCTGGTTGATACGAACACAAAGTCATACGTCCTCCCGGTACTCCGTGCTGACTCGAAAGCCGCCGCCTCCGCAACAGTCATCACCTGTCAGGCCGGAGACGTAAACAAGACCGTCGACTCACTGCGCGACATATGGACAGAACTTGCCGGCAATGAAGCCTCGCGCAATGCCCTTGTCATAAACGTCGGCGGTGGCGTCGTGACCGATATGGGCGGCTTCGCGGCCGCGACCTTCAAGCGCGGACTGCGCTTCATCAACCTTCCCACGACCCTGCTCGGAGCGGTCGATGCCGCTGTCGGCGGCAAGACCGCCATCAACCTCGGGGGCTTCAAGAATCTTGTTGGAGCCTTCGCTCCCGCCGACGCGGTCATCATCTCGACCGATTACTTTAACACGCTTACCCAGCAGGAACTCCTGTCCGGCTATGGCGAGATGCTGAAACATGCCATGCTGGACGGCCCCCGCCAACTCGCGGACATAATGAAGTATTCGGTTGTGAATCCACCGGCCGACCCTGACAGGCTTCTCGGCCTCATCCGCGAGAGCGTCGGCGTGAAAGAACGTATCGTCGCCGCCGACCCGACTGAAACCTCACTTCGCCGTGCCCTGAACCTCGGCCACACGGTGGGACACGCCTTCGAGTCCCTCGCCCTCGAGCGCAAGTCACCCATTCCTCACGGTTACGCTGTCGTTTGGGGACTTGTTGTGGAGACTGTGCTCTCGCATCTGGTTCTCGGTTTCCCGTCTGACACTCTACATTCACTCGCCTCATACATCTATGAGAACTACGGTGCCTTCGACATAAGTTGCGACGACTACCCGAAACTTCTCGCATACATGCGCAACGACAAAAAGAATACCGATGCCTCGAACATCAGTTTCACTCTCCTGCGCGCCCCCGGCGATGCCGTGATCGACCAGGTCATCCCTGCCGAGCAGATAAAATCCGCCCTTGACATCTACCGCGACCTCTTCCACCTCTGATAAAAAAACATATTAGCAATCATTCTCTCCAGTATATACCAAACCATAAATGTCTATCAATAAAATAGCAATAATAGGAGGGGGCAGCATGGGCCGCGCCCTCGCAGACGGCCTCCTTTCGTCTGGCTTCACACCTGCCGGAATCACTGTAGCAAATCCTCATACGGACAAACTCTCCGACCTTGAATCGAAAGGCATAACGGTGACCGATGACAACTCTGCGGCTATAGTCGGCGCCGATGCCGTTGTCATTGCGGTCAAGCCCTGGGTCCTTCCCGAGGTCGCCGAACAGTTGCGCGGACACATCGACACCGACCGTCAGCAGGTGGCAGTCATCGTGGCCGGAATCCCGGGCGACGAGCTCAAGGCAATGTTCACGCACTTCGGCAAAGTACCCGCATTGACTCTCCTCATGCCGAATACGGCCATGTCGGTCGGGAAGTCCATGACTTTCGCCGTCAGCCTCCACGGAGACCCTGCCGATATTGTCGGACTGTTTCAGCCAACGGGCAAGGTGATGCTCATCGAGGAACGTCTGCTCCCTGCCGCCACGGCTCTGGCCTCGTGCGGTATCGCATATGCACTACGTTACGTACGTGCCGCGGTCGAAGGCGGAGTCGAACTTGGCTTCAGGGCCTCGGACGCCCAGGACATAGTCGCCCAGACGATCGAAGGCGCCTCCGCCATACTGAATGTGCCGGGCGCTCACGCCGAGGCCGAAATCGACAAGGTGACCACGCCGGGCGGTCTGACCATCCGCGGCCTAAACGCCATGGAGGATGCCGGATTCACCCGCGCTGTCATATCCGGCCTGCGGGCATCAGTGAAAAAATCGTGACAACAAAAATCAATTAATCCAATGTCCCGTATTGTTATCAAAGTCGGAAGCAACGTGCTCACACGTGCCGACGGACATCCCGACGTCACCAACCTCTCGTCGATAGTCGACCAGATTGCGGTCTTGCGGAATCTCGGTCATGAGATAGTGCTCGTGTCGAGCGGCGCCGTGGCCTGTGGCCGTGGAGCCATCCAGCCCTCGGCAAAACTTGACAGTGTAGGGAGCCGGCAACTCTTCGCCTCGATAGGCCAGATACATCTCATCAATCTTTACAACAGTCTCTTCGCGTCATACGGCATAGTTGTCGGACAGGTGCTTACACAGAAGGAGAATTTCTCATCGCGCTCGGCGTATCTTAACCAATGCCACTGCATGCTCACGATGCTCGAGGCCGGAGTCATTCCCATCGTCAACGAGAACGACACCGTTTCGCTCACCGAACTTATGTTCACAGATAACGATGAACTGTCCGGCCTTGTGGCCACGATGCTTGGCGCAGACCGCCTCATCATCCTGTCCAATGTAGACGGAATCTATACCGGCGCACCTTCTGACCCGGAGTCGACACTGATTCCGAAAATTAAGCCCGGTGACAATCCGGGCGACTACGTGGTGGCGACAAAGAGCGCCTTCGGCCGCGGAGGCATGGCAACGAAGTGCTCTATCGCACGCAAGGTAGCGGACGAGGGTGTCACCGTTATCATCGCAAAGGGGACACGTCCCAATGTCCTGGTCGACCTTATGACCGCCCCCGATACGGTGCCCCACACCGAGTTTGTAGCCGCCCAGAATCCCCTATCGTCAATCAAGCGCTGGATCGCACACAGCGATTCGTTCGCCAAGGGTTCGGTTACGGTAAACGCCAACGCTGCCGCCGCGCTCGAAGGTCCCGGAGCCGTCTCGCTGCTTCCTGTCGGCGTCACCGAAGTCGCCGGCGACTGGGACGAGGGAGACATCATCACAGTACTAAACCCCGAAGGACAGCGAATAGCCGTCGGCCGTGCCTCGACCGACAGCAACACGGCCCGCGCATCAATCGGCCTGCACAACCAGGCCCCGCTGATACATTACGACTATCTCTGCATCGACTGAATTATGACTGATTTCAATACACTCTTCGCCAAAGCACGCGAAGACTCACGCAAACTCCCATCCTACACCGACGAGGAACGTTCGGCGGTATTGCTGACTCTAGCCGGCCTTATCGAGTCCGAGACACCGGCACTTCTTGCCGCCAACGCGGAAGACCTTGCCAAAATGTCGCCTGAGAACCCTCTCTATGACCGTCTCCAACTGACAGCCGAGCGTCTGAAAGGAATAGCCTCGGACATGCGTCATGTCGCCAAGTTGCCTTGTCCGGTCGGCGAGGTCATAGAGAAACGCACTCTCGAAAACGGAATCGAACTGAGCCGCGTGCGTTCTCCTTTCGGTGTGGTCGGGGTGATATACGAGGCGCGTCCAAATGTCACCTTCGACGTGTTCGCCATTACCTTCAAGACCGCGAACGCCTGCATACTCAAAGGCGGCCATGACGCCGAACAGTCGAACCGGGCCGCAATCAATCTGATTAAAAAAGCGCTGCGCACTCACGGAATGCCCGAAGCGTCAGCGACACTACTTCCGTCGACACATGAAGCAACAGCCGCCATGCTCTGCGCAAGAGGATACATTGACATCTGCATTCCCCGGGGAGGACGACGTCTGATAGACTTTGTGCGTGACACGGCACGCATTCCTGTCATCGAGACCGGCGCCGGAGTCGTACACGCATATTTCCATTCGGCAGGAGACCTGAACATGGGTTCGGAGATAATCAACAATGCCAAGACGCGCCGAGTCAGCGTCTGCAACGCCCTGGACACACTGATTGTCGACCGTTCGCGACTGAAAGATCTGCCCACGCTGCTGAAACCGCTCGCCGACAAGGGTGTAACCATACATGCCGACAGGGAAGCGCTCGAGGCACTGGAAGGAAAATATCCAGCCGAACTTCTGACAGCCGCCGTGGATGAGGATGCCGCCCGCGAATGGATGTCACTCAACATGGGTGTGTATACTGTCGGCGGCATTGACGAGGCGCTCGAACACATATCGCGTTACGGGTCCGGTCATTCCGAGACGATAATAACAGAGGACAGCGAGGCTGCAAGACGTTTCATGGATTCGGTCGACGCCGCCTGCGTGTACCATAATCTACCGACCTCGTTCACCGACGGCGGACAGTTCGGGCTAGGTGCCGAAATAGGAATCTCGACACAGAAACTCGGTCCGCGTGGTCCAATGGGACTCACAGCCCTTACAACATACCGCTGGCTGCTTGTCGGGCGAGGCCAGTTGCGTCCCTAAGTCTTTTGTCATCGGTTATGCGATTTGCTTCCATCATATTAGCCATCTGCGGAACGGCACTGGCAGGGTTTGCCGAAAACAACGACAGCGATGTCTCCGGCGCTGCCGTGAACGGTACTTCTGCCGATACTGCACGCGTGATACATTCTTTTGGCGCGAATGTGCGCGGGGCCTATGTCCTGTCATCGTCCAACAATCTGTTATTTGAGGATGAGATTGTCCCGCTTAAAGACGATTCGGGAACATCGGGCAACACGATACATTCCGCGGCATCGTTCCATGCGCAGTATTCCTTCCGCTATACATCGGCGACCCGCACAGGACGTCTTTATCCCGAGGTATATCAGGGTGTCGGTATGGGCGTGACCACCTTCTTCAATAATGCGGCAATAGGCACGCCAGTCATGCTCTATGCCTTTCAGGGTGCGCCGATCCACAGTCTCACGCCACGCCTGAAACTGAACTATGAATGGAATTTCGGCATCTCCGGCGGCTGGCGCAAGGCACACATGGACCAGGAGCCGGACTGCAACGTATACGTCGGCTCGAACTTCAACGCGTACATAAACCTTGGCTTCATGCTCAGTTACCGTCTCAGTGATGCACTCACACTGAACGGTGGAGTGGAAGTAACACACTTCTCGGACGGCAATACTGCATATCCCAATCCGGGTGTAAATACATTCGGCGCACGAGTCGGACTAATGTATGCCCTCGGTGACAAAAATAAAGTTCCGGAACCGCTGTCGCCGTTGCCGGTGGAGGATGTAAGGCCACACTGGTCATACGACATACTGGCCTATGGAGCAGTTGCAAAGAAGGCCGTGACAATAGATGACGAACGTGTTCCCGCTCCGGCAAAATATGCCCTGGCAGGAATATCCTTCGCTCCGATGCGGACAGTGAACCGCTATTTCCGTTTCGGTCCGTCGCTTGACCTGAAGTATGACCGCGGCACAAATCTTCAGAGCCATCTTGATCCGGAGAGCACTAAAGACAATGTTATGATATATAAACCGCCTACGCACGAGATGCTGATGGCGGGACTGTCGGGAAGGGCCGAACTTGTCATGCCCATATTTACCGTCAATCTCGGCCTGGGATATAATCTGCTGTGCGTTTCATCGGCCAGAAAGTTCTATCAGGTAGCCAACCTGAGAATACATCCGTTCGGGTCAAAAATCGCAGTAGACAGGGGTAACGCGCTGAGCCGTCTCTGGCTCAACGTGGGTTATCAGTTCCATAGTTTCAGCCATCCGGACAATCTCCTTTTAGGTCTCGGTTTTACCATAAACTGAGTGATTGCAGGGAGGGAAATAGATTGTGATTTTTAATAGTATTTATAATTTAATCCTTGTCTGATTGGAAATAATGCGCAGAGCATAATGTGTAATGCGCAATGAGTAATGAGGGGGTGCAGTTCGGGGAATGCGCAAAAGTAGGATAGGGGGCATTACGGCCTTTAGGATCCAGTTGGGCCGGACAAAATAATTTAGAATGCAAAATGCATAATTCATAATGCATAATATTCTGAGGATCAGAGGGTGTCGGAGCGGGCAAGGGGAATAATGCCGGTCTGCCGACCAAAGGTGGTGCGTTTCATAAAGCAGATTGGTTTAAATGATTAATTAATAAGATTTTAAAAATCAGACAAGGATTAAATTATTGGTCGGGATGTAAATTGGGGATTAATGCTGTGGCATAATGATTAAAATTAAAGGTTTGACATAAAGGTTTACTATTCTCGTAATTTGAGCCTGACCGTGCTCTACTATCAACTTCGCTCCGTGAGTTTTCCTGACACAAAGGTACAACATTATTTCAAACAAACAATATATAATTTATTTTTTAACATTTATAAATAAAATTAGATCGAAAAATTTGGGTATCGGTTTTGGATGATTAAAAAATATACATATTTCATCTTTAAGTGAAATATTTGTTGTACTTTTGCGTTATAATATCAAACGTAACATACACTACAATGAGTGAAGTAGAACTATACCTTATCCAGGAGGGTGATAACTGTACAATCTATACATTACAGTTTCTCCGCGATGTAGAATCTGAATTTGAGAAATTTGTCACTAAATTCAGGGAAGATGCTGAGTACAGCGAGGATTTCTTCAAAATTGCGTCTTTACTGTCTGCGCCTATCAGATAGGATACTTGTACTGGGTAATGGCGGAGTGAAGACATCACAACGATATGAAGATGACACGCTCCTGAACGGTTATGTGATGTCCCTGCAGAAATTCGAACGACTGCTCAGACAGGAAGTTGCCAACGGCAATGTGAATATAACTGAATCGACCATAGAAACCGACAATATATTTGAGTTATGAAGCGCACATCCAAAACACTTGAAGAAATGCTTGGTCCGATTCCGGCAAACGTTCAGGTAGAGGTCGACCTGTCATTTGAAATATCCGACCGTATTGATGCCCTCATGCGGCAACGAGGCTTATCGAAAAAACAGTTTGCTGATGCCCTTGGACGTAGACCGAGCGAAATCACAAAATGGTTGAGCGGACAGCACAATTTCACCATCGCTACGCTCGCCATGCTTTCTTCATTCTTCGGACAGCCGATTATTACGGTTGGCTGATATCTTGTTTGTTATAATTTAGTATTACGTATGTCTTCGCAGTTCAATGCATTTGAGGAGGCTCTGGACTTTTCGTTCTGGAGGGAACTGTGCGAGGAGCATGGTGAGTTGCGGCATTTCCGGCGGGGGGAGTATTTTGCACGTACGGGAGAGGTCCTCAAGGATGCCGGATGGATTGTGTCCGGCGGTTTCAAACACTCGCTGATTGATAATTCGGGCAATGCGAAAACAGTAGGTTTTGTGTTCGAGGGTTCGGTCCTGGCCAACTATATCAGTTCGATGCACGGCAAGAAGATGCCTACCGACATCATAGCACTTGAGGATTCAGATGTTCTCGTGATACCATCGTCGCTGATACGCGAGCGGCTGATGTTTGAGCCCACTCTCTATATCAAGTTCCTGGATGCCTTGTTTGAGCAGGCATACGAACAGGTGCTCAACAACTATCGTTCCACTCCGGAGCAACGCTACCGCCAGTTGCTCCGGAGTTATCCACGACTTTTTGAAGTTGTCTCTCTAGGAGAGATTGCCTCTTACCTCAATATATCACGCCGTCAGCTCCATCGCTTCCGCGAAACCATAGCATCCAATACCCCGGACGAGGGAAAAACGGCCGATTAAGGTTCAGAAAGTTTTTTTATATGGTGGGTGTGACATTTGTCACAGTTTTTGTCGTTTTTACTATGTAACTTTGCGCTTAGATATCATAGGTTGGCTCACGTTTTCTTTTCAAATAATTCGCCGGGAGCCAGGTACATATTATTATGACGAGCAATTTCAACACATACATAGACAGCCCATCAGTAGGTTTCTGGAGGGAATTATGTCTACGTGAGGGTACTTTAATGCACTTTGACAAAGGTGAGAATTTCTTTACCGCCGGTCATGTGGCCCGGTATTTTGGCTACATCAAGTCGGGAAAATTGAAATATGTTGCATACAGCGATGATGGCACAGAGCATGTGTTAGGACTGGAATTTGCGGGCGAGTTTGTCACCGATTTTCCATTTTCCCTTTATGGACGAAAGGCACGGACTTCGGTTGTGGCAGAGACTCCCTGCGAGATATACTGTGTTTCAACCTCAATGCTTGGAGAGCGCATCAAGACAGACTGTCTACTTAAGGATATGGTGATGATGGGTACCGAGGCTGTCTTTTCTACAGTTTACGACCGCTACAAGGATATATATGTCAAATTAGCGCAAGAGCGCTACAAAGACCTGATTTCAAAACATCCCGATATATTTTCCTTGTTCCCGCTTAAAGATATTGCCTCTTTCCTGAACGTAAGCCAGACACATCTGAGCCGGATGCGGAAAAATATCTGAGTTCCGATGCTTTTCAACATTTGTTGAAGCCTGTTGTCACAAATGGTTGTACTTTTGCGTCATAAAGAATTATCATTAGTATGAAAACGACATTCATCATGATTTCCGTTTTGATGTGCTATGCAAGCGCAACGGCTCAGACTGAAACGCCCGACAGCACAAAGACTCAGAATCTTGACGAAGTAGTTGTCGAAGCGCAATTACAGAGAACCAACGCACAGAAATCGACGTATATCCCGACAAGCAAACAGAAGAATGCCTCTCAATCTGGCGCAGATTTGATTGAACAGATGGGCATACCCCAACTTAAGGTAACACTCGGGAACAGTGTCGAGACCAGTTCCGGCAAGCCAGTAGCGGTCTTTATAGATTTTATTCCGGCTTCTGAGAATGACTTGAAGGCAATGCGTATGTCTGATGTCAAGAAGGTGGAATATTATGAGTATCCATCAGACCCACGTTTGCAGGGTAACCCGTATGTCGTTAACTATATTATGGCGAAATATGAGTATGGCGGCTACGTCAAGGGGTTTAACCATACAAATCTGTTGAGTTATTCAGAACAACTGCTCGGTAATGTCCGACTGCAATACAAGAAGATGACATACGACATCATGGGATATGGCTGGGGCATGACAAACGACCACTATGGTTCTGAACTTACGGAGACCTATAGACTTCCGCAGCCAGACGGTTCTGTAAAAGTGTTTGACAGGTATTCCAACACCACATCATCAAAAGAAAGACGTCAGCAATACTTTGCGGCTTTCAAGGCTACCTATAATTCCGACAAGATACAGGCATCGACACAGATAAACGGCAGCATCAACCGCAAGCCACATTCCGACCGTAATGGTGAAGTCGTTTATTCTCCCGCCGATTTCCCTTCCTCGGAGTATGCGTCAACTTTAAGAAATACGTCAAAATTTATTTCATATAACGGGTACTATTTTTTTGCACTCCCTAAAAACAACTCCGTAACATTCACTCCATCATACATCTATTCGCATACCGACCAAAATTCTTCATATAAAGAAAATGGATATGCAGCCATATTGAATGGCGCGTCTGACAATACAAGCCAGATCAAAGGGGACTTGAAATTCAATCACGACTTTGGCAAGTATGGTAATCTGCTCGGTTTTTTGCGTGGCTCATACGAATATAACCGTACCCGATATACCGGCTCAGCCAGTTCTTTAGACAAAGCCAAGTCAGCACGTTTCGGCATCGGTGCGAATTACAATATAACTGTCGGGAATTTCTATGGAACAACCGGTTTCGGCTGGGATTGGGACAGACTGCAATTCGGAGATGTGACAGACCGTCCGTCTTCTCCATGGTTCGACTTGTCATTGCAATATGGATTCAAGGAAAAACATTCAATTTCTGCGACCTTCCATTACAGCACATGGCAGCCTTCCCCGAGTTTCAAGAGCGACAACGTAATCCAATCGACGCCATTAATGAGTTATACCGGCAACCCTAACCTTATCCCATCAAAAAGCTACGACATTGATTTCAGATATACGTGGCTTCCGAACAATAATTATAGTTTCAGTGCTTTCGCATGGGCTTGGATTGTAGATGACAGATATGCTTACGACTATGAGGCGACATCTACGGGTATATTGCGAACAATAAAGCAGCCGATGGGAAACTACGCACAAGGGAAATATGGCATAAACGGAACTTTGCGATTCCTTGACCGCAAACTTATGGTTGCAGGGCAAGTGGGGCAAGTCCTTAATCATAACGGAAAGCCATACGGAGTCAACCATTCATATATTGACTGGTATGCAAGGGTTCGTTATTATCTTGGAAACTGGAATTTCACCGCTACATACATATCCGACAACGGGAGTGCAGACGGATGTATGAATGGTATCTGGAATTACGGCAAGAGCGACTGGTATATTACAATAGGCTGGTCTAATTCCGATTGGAATGTAAGGGCTGATTTTATTGATTTCACGCGCTGGAACTGGCGGAGCGCCAAACAGGTGATGCGCAGCGAATATTATGACACTACGGAGATAATGCTCAACGGCCAAAGCCACGCGTTGATTCAGTTGTCTGCGACATATACCATTGGCTTTGGAAGAAAGGTGAGCCGGGATAACGAGCCGGGAGTGTCAGGCTCTGCCTCGTCAGGAATCCTTAAATAGAACAACTCCATGAATATACTGATTGTAGGAGCGACTTCGGGCATCGGGTACAAACTTTGGGAACATTACGTTTCTATGGGTCATAAGGTTATCGTCACGGGTAGAAGAAAGGAACTGCTTGACGATATGGAACGAAAATATCCTGAAAATACGTTGGCTATTCAATGCGATATTTCCAGGCCGGATTCATTTGATGAGTCGTTGGAAAGTATCGTCCACAAATATCGTCGTATTGATCTGGCGATTATCTGCGCGGGAATCGGAGAACTTAATCCGAAACTGGATGTCAAGATTGAGTTATCCACTCTTTCTGTGAACGTAATGGGTTGGGCTAATGCAGTGGCGTCAATTTACAGACTCTTTGAAAATCAGGGTTCAGGTCATCTTGTTACCGTTACATCAGTAGGGGGATTGCAGTCAACTCCTGTTGCTCCGTCATACAGCGCAAGTAAAGCATTTCAAATCAACTACACAAAATCCTTGCAGGCAAAAGCAAAGAAGTCGCACCTGTGCATTACAGAAATACGACCGGGACTGGTGAATACCAGAATGGCAAAAGGCGAAGGGCTATTCTGGGTTATGCCCGTTGAAACTGTTGCAAAACAGATTATCCATGGTATTGAGAAAAAACGTAAGCTGTGCATTGTTACCAAACGCTGGCGTTTGCTCAATTTTATTTTAAAACACCTAAATTAACGCATACTCACGTAACTGATATCATATTAATTTATGTCAGCATAGGTATTCTTAAGCCAACGCAAAAATAGCAAGGGTAAAACAATTACCGATTATGAGAATAATAGTAACCCGAATGACTTCTGAGATGCATAAATATATAATCAGTGTATTATACATAGGCCTGGCAATTGTTTTTTCTGCATGCAATAGTGACAGTGAGGACTTAGATGCCGAGGAAGTCCGTGAAACGGCATTAAACAGACTTAACCAAGGGAAAACTTATCTGCTGTTGGACGGGATAGATGATGCTATCGCTCATTATTCGCAAACGGGCGATACAATCCATTTGCTGGAAATGTATCAACTTGCATCCATCAAAATGCGATGGAAGGGGGAACAGGATTCAGCAGCCGTCTATCTCCACAAGGCAGCGGATTTAACTTCACCCAAAACTACTCCCTCGACCTGTGACATATATCTTGAACTCGCAGAACTTTACTCACATTACCTCTTTAAGAAAAATTATAGAAAAGCCATAGAATACGGACATCGAGCATATGAAGCAGATTTGTCCGGTGAAAACCGGTCACTGATTCTGCATAATATAGGAATATATCACGCTTTTATGGGTGAAAACGATTCTGCCAGCGCATACTTAGATAAAGCAATTAATTGTACTTCTGCCAATTCTCCGTATTATACGACTTTTGCATTGAACTATTCCAATCTCTCCACAGCGGATTTTCATAAAAGCATGCAATACCTTGACAGAATAGAAGGTGCAGATCTTGGCAAGTTAATTACTAAAGGCTGCCTATATCTCAATCACGGGCAAACGGATTCGGCATATACCTATCTTGAACGCTCAAAAGAACTATATGCATCAGCGCCGGAAAACTATTCGATCAATACCTACAACAGCCTGCGGATGTTATCAAATTGCGTCAGTTACGCCATGACCGGAAAGATTTATCCCGGAGATGGGACTGTGATTAATGATTCGATAAGTGCGCGTATCGCTCTTGACCATAAAATCGGAGCAGAGACAGCAGAGAATAATGCCCGTCTTGAAATAGAGTTATTGGCATCAGAAACACGCGCTCAAAGGGCATGGATTATTGTCCTTGTCATAATTCTGGTGGCTGCGGTAGCCTCAGGATTGGTATTCTGGCGGAGCAAGAGTAAATATATACGCCTACATAAAGAGTTTGATCTCCTGCGGCAAAAGCAAATACTGTTAGAGGCAGATGATGGCGCGTCCGAAAACTCCGCATCGTTTGAGATTATCGTCAAGCGAGCCGGGATAAGTGTCAGCCGTTTCCGTGAAGCCGGAATCTTTGATCTGATTCAACGTGGCGAGACCGCATACAACGACAATGGAACATACCTTCCGGTAAAGGACCGTGCAAGGGTAAGGCAGGCGTTGCTCGATTGTTTTGGCGATTTTATTGTCGACCTTAAAATGGATGCGGGCAAACTGTCTATGGATGACCTTCTCACGTCGCTTCTATCAGTCATGCATGCCTCGAATGCTGCCATCGCGGCATGTCTCGGCGTTTCGGCCGGGGCTGTAAGGTCAAGAAAAACGCGTCTGAAAGGTAAACTGTCCGACCAAATGGCAAAATTAGTATTTGGTTGAATAATAAAACTGTTACATTTATTCTGAAACGAAAATGAAACGTCACATTCAGCCTTGAAACAAATTTGAAACGGCAAATCCTTTGAGTCGAATGAGTCTGCTGATACCTTTGCAGAAAAGACAAAGAGTATGAAACAGAATCTAATTCTACTATTGGTGCCATTCACCTGTTTTCCGGTTTTTCCACAGTCAGTCAACAACGCAGACTCAGTTACAAAGGCTGATGAACAATTTCTAAAAGAGGTCGTCGTCACAGAGAACATCGCTCCATATAAACTTTCAAAAGGAGGCGTAAGCATGAGAATTAAGGGTACCCCGTTAAGTGATGCCGGAACATGCTTCGATGTGCTTGCCCAAATGCCGGGCATAAGAACTGATGAAGGCAATATTGAAATCATAGGAAAAGGGAGTCCACAGATTTATATCAATGGACGACGAATGCTTGACCGTTCTGAACTTGAACGTATGTCCTCAAAAGATATTCAGAGTGTTGAGATCCTTTCAAATCCCGGAGCGAAATATGGTGCAGACGTAAAATCTGTAATACTGATTAAAACAGTCAGAAAGCAAGGCGATGGCTTAAGCGGCTCGTTTCAAGCGTCGGGCCGAATGGCACATTCGTTTTCACAAACGGATAATCTGTCTCTTAATTACCGTACCGGTGGAATCGATGTGTTCGGTTCATTCAATCTCGAGCATGCACGAAGATTTCAGGAGCAACGAAATACGACTGATATAAGAAGCGGGAAAGAAGCCTATCTTCTTGATGCTGAGATTCTGATCAGGCCGAAAAGCACCAATCTGGTCGGGGACGCAGGTATAAACTGGCAAATAAATCAAAATCATTCAATAGGAATCAAATACGAATATGCCGGCACACCGTATTCCAAATCACACTGGCATACCGATGAAGACATATTATTGAATGGTCTTATGAACGAGAACATAGTGTACGATACCCGCTGGAACAGCCGGAGTCTGCCTACAAACTCTGTCAACCTCTATTATCTTGGCAAAATCAAGACATTCACAATAGAGATTACCAATGACTTTTATTCTCAACGAAATAACAGAGCACAGAATATTTTTGAAACAAGTAATGTAAGCGGTGATAAAAGTGTCGGAAGTATTAACGCGATAAAAAGCAGGCTATGGGCATCCAAAGGGATGGCTTCGTATAACATTGGCAACAATGAACTTGAGTTCGGCTACGAGTTTACTTCAACAGACCGAAAAGATCAATTCACAAATATGAACGACGGGCTGGCTGATGCGGATGACCACATAAAGGAGTCTAACATTGCAGGATTTCTGTCTTTCAATGTTCCGGTAAATGAGGTAGAGTTTTATGCCGGAATCAGATATGAAAGAACTGTCTCGGACTATTATAGATTCTCTAGTTTTGTTCCCGGGCAAAGTAGAAAATACAGCAGACTGTACCCAAGTCTTGACTTTTCATTCCCCATAAAAAAGGCCAATTTTACGCTTTCATATACTGCTAAGACTAAACGTCCGCTTTATAGCCAGCTAAGCAGTGCCATACAATATGATGACAGGTTTACTTATGAAACCGGGAATCCATATCTGACCTCAGAAATGATACATGATGTCTCGTTAGCCGGGGTATGGAAATGGATATTTTTCAGTATGGGCTGGCAGTATGACAAGGACGCAATCGTGAGCGTTATTAAGCCTTATGAGTCAGGTTCGCCTGTCAGTCTGATGTCTTATGACAATTTTTCTCACATTTCAAAGTATAATGCCGTGCTTTCCCTTGCTCCAAAAATCAAAAGATGGTCCCCAAGACTAAGGCTTAATCTATTGGGACAAGTCTTTGATATCCCGACAACTAGTGGAGTCAGAAATATGAATACCCCGCTTTTGTTCTTTAATTTTTACAATACCATAAATCTTGGCGATGGATTTAATCTTACTGCAGATCTGACAGGACGGACGCAAGGAGACATGGATGTCGTCACAATCAAACCCTCATGGCAATTGAACATAGGCATGACAAAAAACATGGATGACTGGTTTTTCCAACTACAGGCCACAGATGTGTTTAGGACCGCAAGAAACTCTATGATAACATACGGCGAGCAGATGACACTGAATAAGTGGAATTACAGTGATACGCAGGCGATAAGACTGATTGTGCGCTATTCCTTCAACGCAACTATGAATAAGTATAAAGGTAAGTCAGCCGGACTATTGGAGAGGGGGCGATTATAAAATAGTTTAATGCGTCACACCATGATTAAGGGGCATAATCCTTTCATGAGGTTGTGTTTAACTAATGTTATCAGGCTTTTTTACAGTGGCGTCCTATAACTTTAGGTCAAGTGTTAGTGTTATATCATAGCGAATATAAAAATATGGTTATGAAAAGAAAAATTATTGTGATGATGGCCATGGTTCTCATGGTTTTATCGGCTTCGGCCAAACTTCCGCTTGACAAATACAGTGTAAACCGCAAGGACCTCCCAGAGGCAGCCCGCGAGATGCTTGACGAGTATTTCCCGAAGGCCAAAGTGAGCATGGTGAAGGTCGACAGGCATTTCCTGAAGCGGACCGACTATGACGTCAAACTGACCAACGGCACCAAAATCGAGTTCAGCAACAAGGGTCAGTGGACCCATGTGGACTGCAAGAAGAAGAGCGTGCCGGAAGCGCTCGTACCGAAAGCCATACGCAACAGTGTCTCTAAGAAATACTCGGGGGAGAAAATTGTGCGCATCAGCCGCTCGTCGCTCTACTACACCATAGGTCTGGCAAACGGAAAGGAACTCAAATATGACAAACTGGGCATATTCCAGGGTGAACTAAGCCCTAAGGAAGCGGCGGAATTTGAGGCTCAGGCACTTGCCGAGGCAGACAGCACGGCAACAGACGGTACTGAAGTGGATGTGGAAGTCATCGAGGTGTCCGAGCCGTGAAAAGAGACAGGATTCATTGTGTCAAAATCGAAAGACCCGTATACGGACTTATGAATAAATAATAAACGAGTCCCTGCAGGTAGATCCGGCAGGGACTCGTTTAATGTTGACCAGGTGTTCAGTCGTCGTACCTGAGGAAGCGGCCGTCTTTGTCGAATTTCATCTCGACACCGTTGGAGAGTTCCACATCATAGCCTGAGCGTTCCCTGTCGATGCCAACAATTTTTGTGCCGGGCATGTTTTTCTTTACATACCCAGCAATGGCGGAAGGAATGAAAGCCGAAGGAATCTTACCCTTTACACCGACTTCCACGTTATCCCAGTTGCCGTTGCGGTCAAATGTAATCTCTGTGCCGTCGGTCAGTATGACCTCGTATTCGGAAATGCGGCCTAAGTCTTTGTCAATCTTGATAATGCTGACTTTGGATTTGAAATTTCGGGACAAGGTCTCCTGAGCGGCCTTCGGCAGTGCGGAGGCATCGCGCGAATAGGTATCTTTTGCCATTGAAGCCACTGAAACACTGATTAAAGCAATCAGGGCGATAAATAGTCGTTTCATCATAAATACTTAATTATTGGTATGTCAAATTATAATGGTAATTGGGACTGTAAAATTAACAAATTTCTTTCGATTCCTCACATTCAATAGATGTGAGTGGCATACAGGAAGAGATAAAAATATTTATTTATAAGTCTGTTCGACTTCTATGAAAGTGTCGACGGTTGGATTACCGAATTCGATCGTGCCCATTTCCTCGTTGGAGTTTATCACCAGGTTGTAGATATAGTGTACGCCTGGGTGCCATTGCGAATACCGGTCGGTGTACAGGGGGAATTTCAGGAGGCCGTCACCCGAAGAACTTCCGTTGACAAGGTTTTCGGGAGGCGTCTGCTCGTTGGGCCACAGACGAACGCCGCTCTCTACATCGTAGATGGAGCACTGCACGGCAATATACGTGTCGTTTTCCAGGCCCTGATTGTTCAGAGTCTGGGGCAGGACAAACATTTCGCCTCCACGCCCCAGACCGGTAGCCGCAATAACGGTAGGAGTCGTTGTCAGGGTGAGTTGGTCGCTAAGCGCCTGTGACCATAGGAGTACATATGTCTGTGGTGTATTCTGGTCGGTCCAGTGTCCCACGTTTTCATCGGACGGTGAATCGGCGGTAGAGGCGGATGGGAATCTGAAGTTGCCGCGTGTCATTATATTAGCCATTGCAACGTTAGTGACCACAACCCTGAGGGCGGTGTTGGTGGAACTCATTTTAACGGTCAGTTTAGAGAGTGCGTGGCGGAAATTGAAAACTACCTGTGCATTCACCATGCCTGAATTGCCGGTCTGGTCAGGGCTGACGGCATATACGATGTCTTCTGTCCCTCCGCTCGCGTCATATGCCACGGGTTGAAGCGGACCATCAGTTCCGACCCAACTGGCGGGTGCGAAAGCGTAGAAGTCCACTGACTGTTTCGCCGGCCAGTACTGCAAGGGAGAGTATGTCCATGTGTTTCCGGCAGTCTTGGTGACTGTGACATTGTCCATAAATGTCACGGGGTCAGAAGCGGACCCGGTATAAGCATACACATTGAATGATGCCAGATTGTTAGTCGTTATGTCACCGGCTCTTGAGAATTCGGTGGATGCGGCAAAGCGGATTACACCGCTGTCGTTCCGAGGGTCGACTGACTCATCCACACTGTTGCACGAGACTGCCATTACGGACAACAATACAGCCGAAACGGTTTTAAATAATGGAATCGAATTAGTATTCATGCTTATTTGCTTTAATATTGTTATAATCAAAACGTGGGCCTGAGGTCGATGTCAATTACTTGCCAGCCGTCCACAATGGCACCGATACCACCGATGTCTCCGGAAGAACCGTCATCAGGAATAACTATTCCGTTTACTGATATTAGAACATTGTGCCGGGAAATAATGTTCAGATTTTCAGGCTTTATGTCTATGTCACGGATAACCGTCGTGCCATCGGTCAGCACAATCTGTAAGCTGATCCGATAGTCGGAATCCATCAAATCGGCCCGTGCGAACGCACATGCCTGTCCTGAAAGCATACTGTCTTCAGTGTTTACAAGCATATGCATTGACAGGGCGGCGGGATTATCCGGTGTTTCTTCTGATTCCAGAAGCATCGATGAGCTTACACCATGGAGTGTGACATTGGCCGAGCGAACCCGTCCAATTCCTGATACACCGGTAAGCCTAACAGTGAAGACAGTGGCCATCGAGTCAGCATGGCAGCGGACAATATTATGGCCACATTCCCTGACCGTCCCTTCACTCGACACATAGCGCACGCCGCATGGTGTCACTTCAAGCCGAGAGACACGGGCACAGTAAAACATTCCTGTACCGGCATAGACTCCGCTCCCTTTCTCGAGTTCCAGCCTTGCCGAGGCACGTATGGCGGAGGGGCTTCCTGTGTCCTCCAGCGTGATTCCCGGCAAGTCGTTGTTGCACGCTATCATCTGATATGTACCGGGGGGAATACTGACGTGGCCGCCTTGGCTCCCCGCTATATCAAAGCGCCATATGCGCCCGCTCTTTTCCTGTGGATAAAAAAACAGCGTCATTCCATCTATGCCGTCTCCGGATGTATCATTCCATTCAAAAACAATGTTTATTTCCTCCGAGACAGGACAAAGAATATGTTTATGCTCGCAGGAGGTCGAGACTGCGAGTAGGCATAATGCTGTCAAGAATGCAATATAATAGACCTTATTCATCTTGAAACGGTGTCGGATTCTTTGCCTCCCGGGAACCATACGAGGGTGACGCCAAGTCCGGTAATCCCGAAATAACGGTTGCTCAAATGGCGGACGCATACATATGTGCCGCACATAGGCTTATATTCAGTCACGCCTGCACCGGAATATCCGGCGCGGACATACAAGTCGAGGTTGAGATGCCGGTTAAGGCGTAAGGAGTATCCATAAGTCGCTCCCACGCCTAATGCGGGACGGTGTGACTGCCATCCCTTGCCTCCGAACTCGAAGTCGAAATCATGCACGGAGGCATAAATTCCGGCATGATGACCTGTCAGGCGGTGCTTCCGTGATTTTCTTCCGAACCACCACGAAGCATCGATCCAAGCGCCGCGTATCCGCCAGTAGCGGTGGGCGCTGTCGTCGCTCCACCAGGCGCAGACTCCCTCTATCCCGACAGATATCCTGTCTGAGAGAGATAGTTCAATGCCTATATCCGGCGTAAGTATTGCATCATGAAGAAGATTGCTTTTAAGGGCAACGATAGGGAGTCTGCCGCTTTGATTGCTGTCTGCGCCGTCATGTCCGAAGACAAGCAATGCGGATAATGGCGTCAGAATGAATATGACGAGTTTACGCAATTGGCAATGACAGCAAACGTGCATAAGGATGACATTTAGAGTGATAATATAATAACACCATCAGACCACATTCAGTTCTGACCTCTGGTAAATCACAATCACAGGACTGTAATATTACGGCAAGCGTGGTGAGAAGGGCAGTTCCGGATTAATGAAAAACGGGGCTGCCTTGATGAAGGCAGCCCCGCGGCTTTTGAAATCCATTATTTCTGGCAGGAAGTTCCGGTGTCACTATGTTCAGGAGAGAGGTCGGGATGTCACGGAACGAGAGATTTGCCTTTGGCTATGGCCTGCTCGTTGAGGGGGATGAGGTGGTGGTGACGCTCGGGGAGTGTCTTGCGGAGGCCTTTGACAACGGCTTCGTCGGGAACGAGGGGGCGGGCCTTGAGGAGTGCGCCGAGCAGGAGCATGTTGTAAGTCTTGGCGTTGCCCATCTCGATAGTAGCCTCGGTGGCGGGAACAGGGATGATGCGGATGTCGGTGCGTGTGGGCTCGTGGTGTATGCCGTAGGGGTCGTAGATGAGCGTGCCGCCGGGTTTCACCTTGGACTCGAATTTGTCGAGCGACTGCTGGTTGAGGATGACGGCAGTGTCATACTGGTCGACGATGGGTGAGGAAATGGGCTTGTCGGAGAGGATGACGGTGACGTTGGCGGTGCCGCCGCGCTGTTCGGGTCCGTAAGCGGGCATCCATGTGACTTCGAGGTTGTCCATGAGTCCGGCATATGCTAGAATCTTACCCATGGAGAGGACGCCTTGTCCGCCGAATCCGGCTATGATGATTTCTTCTTTCATAAAGTGGTTTCTTGTTTAAGGATGTACAATGTGTTGTGCAGGGAGTACACGTCCGGATGTACAAGGATGGAATCAGACGTTCTTGAGGTCGCCGAGGGGATATTTGGCGGTCATGTTCTCGACCATCCATTCGTTGGACTTGGCAGGCGACATCTTCCAGCCGGAATTGCATGTGGAGACAATCTCGACAACGGAGGTGCCTTTCTTGGTCATGGCGTTCTCGAAGGCGTGGCGGATAGCGGCCTTGGCCTTGCGGACGGCAGCGGGGGTGTGGACCGACTGGCGTGTCACGTAGCATGTGCCGTCGAGACCGGCGAGGATGTCGGAAATCTTGATGGGATAGCCGTTGAGGTCGACGCGGCGGCCATAGGGTGTTGTGGCTGTCTTCTGGCCGATGAGGGTGGTAGGGGCCATCTGGCCGCCGGTCATGCCGTAGATTGCGTTGTTGATGAAGATGATGACGATGTTTTCGCCACGGTTGGCTGCGTGAATAGTCTCGGCGGTTCCGATGGCGGCGAGGTCACCGTCGCCCTGATAGGTGAAGACGACGTTGCCGGGATTGAGGCGCGAGACGGCGGTGGCAACGGCGGGAGCGCGTCCGTGTGCGGCCTCGACCCAGTCGATGTCGATGTAGTTGTAGGCGAATACGGCGCAGCCTACGGGAGCGACACCGACGGTCTTGTCCTCGATGCCGAGTTCGTCGATGACTTCGGCGAGAATCTTGTGAACGACGCCGTGGGAGCATCCGGGACAGTAGTGTGTGTGCGCGTCCAGGAGGAGTCGCGGGCGGGCGACAATCTTATTTTCGGGTTTGATGATATCTTCGGGTTTCATGATTGTTTGGTCTTGATGGTGAAGATTACTTCTTGGCGATTTCGGGGAAATCTTTCTCTAAGGCGTCGATGACCTCGCCCGGGTTGGGGACGATGCCGCCCATGCGACCGAAATGGTAGACGGGCACGCGGCCCTCGACTGAGAGACGCACGTCCTCGATCATCTGGCCGGCGTTGAGTTCGACGCAGAGGATGCCCTTGACCTGACGCGAGAGGCGCTCGATTTCCTTCTTGGGGAAGGGCCAGAGAGTGATGGGGCGGAGTAGTCCGACGCGGATTCCGCGCTCGCGCATTTCCTCGATGGCCTTGAGGCAGATGCGTGCTACGGAACCGAAGGCTACGATGAGGTATTCGGCGTCATCGGTGAATTTCTCCTCGAAGCGAACCTCGTTGGCTTCGATTTCGGCGTATGTGCGCTGGAAGCGCTCGTTGTTCTTCTCCATCTTGACGGAGTCCATCTCCAGCGACGTGATGACGTTCTGGTGGGCGCGTCCATGCTTGCCGGTGAGCGCCCAGGGGCACTGCTCGGCAATTTCGGCGTCGGTGCGGCGGGGCTTGAAGGGAGGCAGGACCACTTTCTCCATCATCTGTCCGACGACACCGTCGGCGAGAATCATGGCCGGGTTGCGGTATTTGAAGGCGAGGTCGAAGCCGAGGCCTACGAAGTCAGCCATTTCCTGAACGGTGGCGGGAGCGAGGACGATGAGGTGGTAGTCGCCGTGGCCGCCGCCCTTTGTGGCCTGGAAGTAGTCGGCCTGGGAGGGCTGGATGGTTCCGAGGCCGGGGCCGCCGCGCATGACGTTGACGATGAGTGCGGGAAGTTCGGAGGCGGCGATGTAGGAGATGCCTTCCTGCTTGAGGCTGACGCCGGGCGAGGAGGACGAGGTCATTACGGCCTTGCCTGTCGAGGCGCCGCCATAGACCATGTTTATAGCCGAAACCTCGCTCTCGGCCTGGAGGACAACCATACCGGTGGTTTCCCAGGGCATTTCGGCGGCGAGTGTCTCAAGGACTTCGGACTGGGGAGTGATGGGGTAACCGAAGTATCCGTCGACGCCGTAGCGGATGGCGGCGTGTGCGATGGCCTCGTTACCCTTCATGAGTTTAATTTCCTGATCCATAATATTAGGAGTTTTATTTGTTTTCAACGCGGTAGACCTCGATGCAGGCATCGGGGCAGACGAGTGCGCATGAGGCGCAACCTATGCATTTCTCGGGATTGGCCATGTAGGCAAAGTGGTAGCCGCGGTCGTTGACCTCCTTGGGCTCGAGGGCGAGAACGCCTGTGGGACAGGCTACCACGCAGAGTTCGCATCCTTTGCAGCGTGCGACGTCGACGGTGACAGCCCCTGAAAATTTAGCCATAGTCAGTGAAAAATAATTGGGGTTTGTAATTCCCGCCATAAGCGGGATAGAGGGGATATAAAATAGACATGCGGCTGTGGTTTATATGCCGCGTAACAAAGTTAAGAAAAAAAACGTAACACGCACCACCTTTAACATTTGGTAACAATTTGTCGAGCCGTGCGCTTTGCTATTCTTTGTATTTTTGTGTCAGCAAAACACGGAAGGCGTTTTTAACAGATGTAAAAACGATGAACATTTTGTGCAGAAAAACAGTATGACTAAAACGCCAAGGATAATAGTCAGCCGGCTGATGCGTCGCGGATGGTGCTTGAATCTGTTCGGCACGCTGTGGGTCAGGGACAGGAAGTATCTCAGCCCCACGCTTGTCAACCACGAACTGATACATAGCGCCCAGCAGAAGGAAATGCTGTACGTGCCGTTCTACGTCTGGTACGGAATAGAGTGGCTGGTACGGTTTTTGCTGACAATGAACGTAGGCAGGGTCTACAGGTCGATACTGTTCGAACGCGAGGCATATGAGAACGGCCGCTATCCGGACTATCTCGGACACAGGCGGCGTTTCGCGTGGCTCAGACGGCGTCCCAGAGGATAGGCCCTGGACTCAGCCCCACCTGATAATGAATCAGACAACCAAACATAAAGATATTATGAAAAAAGAAATTCCCGTACTGTTGCTTACCGGTTATCTCGGAGCCGGCAAGACCACATTGCTCAACCGCATACTGACCAACCGCCGTAATATACGTTTCGCGGTGATTGTAAACGACATAGGTGAGGTGAATATCGATGCCGCCCTTATCCAGAAAGGCGGTGTAGTCGGTCAGAAAGGCGACTCGGGAGACCTTGTGGCCCTGCAGAACGGCTGTATATGCTGCTCGCTTAAGATGGACCTCGTGCAGCAGATTGCCGACCTGATTGCGGCAGACCGCTTCGACTACATTGTCATCGAGGCATCGGGCATCTGCGAGCCTGAGCCAATCGCGCAGACCCTGGTGTCGTTCCCGCAGACTGTCAGGCCGCTCGCGCTGACAACGATGCCGCGGCTTGACGCCATTGTCTCGGTTGTCGACGCTATGCGTCTGGTCGACGAGTTCGAGGGAGGTGACAGACTGTCAGAGAAAGACCTTGCCGAGGACGATATCGCAAACCTTGTTATCGAGCAGATTGAGTTCACGAATATAATTCTGCTGAACAAGATTTCCGAAATTACCCGCGAGCAGGCCGAGCACCTCCATGCCGTGCTTAAGGCGATTCAGCCGAAGGCGCGAATCATCGACTGCGACTACTGTGATGTCGCGCTCGACGACCTGCTCGACACTCATCTGTTCAACTTTGCCGAGACAGCCACCTCGGCCTCGTGGGTCGAGCATATCGAGGCCACGCCTACCGAGGAAGAGGAGGCCGAGGCGCACGGCGAGCACCATCACCACCACGAGCACGAGGACGAGCATCTCCATGAGCATCATCATGAACATGAGCACGAACACGAACATCATCACGGCCATCACCATGACCATGAGCATGGCGAAGGTCACGAGCACGGTGAGGAATACGGTATCGGGACCTTTGTCTACTACCGCCGCAATCCGTTCGACCTGAACAAGTTCGATTATCTCGCCGCCAAGCACTGGCCCGACAATGTGATACGCTGTAAGGGCGTGGTATATTTCTCGAACGAGACGGACATGTCCTATCTGTTCGAGCAGGCCGGACGGCAGAAGAAAATCACGCCCTCGGGATACTGGTACGCGACGGCTCCGGAGGCCGAACTTCAGCGCATGATGGCCGAAGACCCCACAATCGCCCGTGACTGGGATCCGGTTTACGGCGACCGAATGGTGAAACTTGTGGTTATCGGACAGAATCTTGACCGCGAGGCAATCACCGCCGCGCTCGATGCCTGTCTGACCGAGTTCACCAAAGGCTGAAATTGCATATATATTTACAAGACGGCGTCCCCGGGCTGAAAGGCCAGAGGGGACGCCGTCTCTGTATATTGTCGCGGGCAGTATTACTGTTCCGTCGCGAGGAATTCGTTGTATTATTCTGTGGCTGAAGGGGATTCGGGGTGTTTCGCGAGGACGCGGAACTGGTAGATGATAAGGACGGCGGTCACGATGGTGGCGAAGAGGTCGCCGATGGGGAAGGACATCCATACGCCGTTGAGTCCGAACATCGGCGGGAGAATGAGCAGCGCGGGGATAAGGAAAATAACCTGGCGGGACAGGCCGAGGAATATGGATTTGCCGACCTTGCCAATGGACTGGAAGAAGTTGGTGGAGACAATCTGGAAGCCGACAACCGAGAAGGCGAGCATGGCGATGGAGAAGGCGTTCACCGTGACGTCGGTGAGTGTGGCGTCGGTGGTGAAGGCGCGTGCGATTAGTCCCGGGCATGTCAGGCCGAAGACACTGCCGACAACCGAGAAGATTGAGGTGGCGATGAGGGCGATGACGTAGGTGCGGCGCAGACGGTGGAGGTGTCCGGCGCCGTAGTTGTAGCCGACGATTGGCTGCATGCCCTGGCAGATGCCGATGATTATCATCACGATGAGCGTGGTGTAGGTCGAGAAGATGCCGGCGGCGCCGACTGCCATGTCGCCGCCACGGGTGACGAGTTCGTTGTTGACTAGGAAGTTGATGAAGGACGCGGCGGCGTTGACGAGCGCGGGCGCGGCGCCGATTGAGATGATGCCGAGGACAACGTGCCATCTCAATCCGAAGGTGCCTCGTTCGAAGTGGAGTGTCGAGCGGCGGTCGACGAAGTGCCACATCACGGCGATCATGGTCACGAACATGGCTATGTCGGTGGCGATGGCCGCACCGCGGATTCCCAGGTCGAGGGCGAAGATGAATATTGGCGCGAGTATGAGGTTGAGCAGCGCCGAACAGATCATCATCATCATGGCCCGTTTGGGATAGCCCGAGGCACGCTGCATGTTGTTGAACGACATGGTGAGGTTGGTTATCAGCAGTCCCGGGAGGAGATAGAGCATGAAGTCGTATGCGTAGGGGAGGGTGGTGTCGGTTGCGCCGAACATACGCAGGATAGGCTCGAGGAAGATGGCGAAGAGCGAGACGTAGACGGTGGAGATTATAAGTGTCAGCGTTAGGGCGTTGCCGAGTATGTGTGCGGCCTCGCGGTGGCGCTTGGCGCCGAGGTGGATGGAGATTCGGGCGGAGGAGCCGGCTCCGACGAGTACGCCGAAGGCCGTGGCGAGGTTCATCACCGGGAATGTTATGGCCAGTCCCGATATGGCCTCGGGACCTACGCCCTGGCCGATGAATATGCGGTCGATGACGTTGTAGAGCGAGACGACGACCATACCGGCGACCGCAGGCAGCGAGTACTGCCACAGAAGCCTTCCGACAGGCTTGGTGGCGAGGGCGTTGAGGTTGCCCTGGGTGTTCTGCTCGTCGCGCGAGATGTCCGTGGCCCGGTTTTCGAGTCTGCTGAGTTCGGATTGTGGCATGGGATGTGTGCTGTCAGTCAAAGGGAGAGTGGATAAATAGGGCTTGCATAGAAACGGGGCCTCGGCTTGACGGCCGGGCCCCGGTATAGGTCGGGATTGAGACTAAGGATTACTTGCCGGCGAGGTTCTTGGCGCGCTGGTAGTATTTCTCTGCGTCGGGAATGGCCTGTGGATAGTTCTTAAGTATAGTCTCGTAGCAGGTCATCTCGTCCTCGTATTTTTTCTGCTCGTGATAGATGTTGGCCTTCTTCTTGAGCAGGAAGGGGGTTATCACGGGATTCTCGTCGGCTTCCTCGAGACCGTCATCGTAGCAGTCGAGGGCCTCGTCGAGTTCCTTGAGGTTGGCGTGGCAGTCGCCCTTGAGGGAGTAGACGCCGGCACCTATGATGTCGCTGGAGATAGAGGGCTTGTCCAGATATTCGAGGGCCTCCTTGTATTTGCGGTTCTGATAGAGGTCGATGGCGACGATGAGTTGGGCGCGCTCGTTGGCGTCGTAACTGCCGTCATCGGCGATTTTCTTATACTGGGCCAGAGCCTTGGCCTGCGAGGCGGAGTCGGTGGCCAGCATCATGGCTACATCGGCCTTACCCATGGCTTCGTCCTGTTTCTGCGAGCCGAAGTGGCGGACGGTGAACACGACACCGATTATTACGGCTACGACACCGACACCGATGGCCGAGAAGATGAAGATTTTTTTGTTGCGGGCGGCGCGTTCGGCGGCCTGAGCCTCGAGTTGCTCGTTTTCGAGCGGAGTCTTATTTTCCATTATTTTGATTGGTTGTTTTTGTCTATGGGGTGAAGATACGGGCGTTTTGCCTTACGAACTGCAAAATTAGCGTGTTTTTCCGTAATATGAAAATTTTTCGGAAAAGTTTTGCAGTAGGGACGCGAATTTTCGCGTCCGCGAGGAGAGTAGGGACATCGCTTTGCGATGTTTAGCATCGCGGTTTAACATCGCGGAGCGATGTCCGTACAATGTTGGATGCCGGGAATGTTTATCCGGCAACCGTCTTATGGTTTATCTCGTTGGAAAGCGCATTGTTGATAAAATCGTTTATTGTCGTGCCTGCGGACATTGCTGCCGCAGCGACCTTTCCGTGCAGTTCCGACGGCATGCGAAGCAGAAACTTACCGCTATAGGGCTTTGCCGGGGCGATGCCTCGGCTTTCGCAACTTGCGAGATAATCATCTATCGCGCTCTGGAAATCAGAACGGATCTCGTCTATTGTTGTGCCCTCGTAGGAAATCAGGGTGCCATGCAGACCCTGTACCTTGCCGAAAAGGCAGTTGTCCTCGTCGCTAAATTCCACCGATCCGGTGTAACCTTTATATTTGAGTTGTCCCATAATCAGAGTAATTTTAATTCTTTGAGAGTGTCGATTAACTGTTTGACTTGATAACTTTTTAACTCACCCGTAGGGTGAGGTTTATGGAGCAAAAGAGTGTCATTGCCTCTGACAAACTCCACTCTTGACCCCGAAGTTTTTCCCTTATGACTTTCCTCAAATCCAAAATACATTAGTAGGGTTTTGGCTTCATCATAATGGAAATCCTTTGGCCGAGTAAGAAGCCGCGCTATTAGTTTCTCCTTTTTGCTCATTCAGGTGAAGGTTTGAAATTATGCGCAAAGATACTAATTTTAGTATCAACAACAAAAATTCCTGTAATAAAGTTTCGATGGCCGATGATAATGGAGTGGCGGCATCTTGCC
>CALKRW010000046.1 GCA_937989585.1 uncultured Porphyromonadaceae bacterium
GCGGACATAACGGTAGTATTCCCCGGCCTTTATGTCATAATGCCCTGTCGCGGTGCTGTAGACGCAGTCATTGTCATGCCACTCGAAGTTGCCCGCATATTTCCGCATTGACGTGACACTCCGGTCCCGCTCCCTGCGTATCGTGTCGCCCTTTGCGTTCACCTTCGTCACTATCTTTCTATCCGAGGTCATGATTTTATTTTTAATACTACGCAATTTAGCAAATCCCAATCGCTTTTGCAAGCATTGTGGCGATTAATTCTAATAATCTATCCTTTCGACCAACATTTTTAAAAAATTTGAATCGCGAAGCCCTAAAAGTTCTGTGGTTCAGGAAATTATTCGTAACTTAGCAATGCTAAAAAAGCAGATATCAGATTTTTATTAAAGAAATCCGTTCGCATGGCTTGATTAAAAACAGATGGTATCAGATTGGGTGATATTTTATTTTGTGAAATTAAAAAAATATTTACCTCCTGTCAATATATTTTATATTAAAATATATTAAACATCATATTTTTTGAGTTATGTCATATTTTCTTTATCTGGGCTGCTTAACGTTGAGTGAGGAAACTGAAATATTCCATGAAATTCCGAACCTGTAAAACCTGGATTCAAGGCACTTAACTTAGCAATTTTCCGAAACGAACAAATTTTATTACAGATTCCCCCCCATTTTTTTAAGTTCTGTCCACAGCCTGTCCACAATTCAACGTGCAGCCCCTGAATATTAAATTATAATAAATTTGCCAATCTATTCAGACGGAAAGCATAAAACGTCTCGCCATGTCGTATCTTTGCATCAGCGTTTAAGACTGATCGGTTTCAGTCGGTGATTTGGTGATTTTTCAAACTTTCGTGTCCGGGACCCTTACCTTACGGACACACGTCCGATACCTTTCGGCCCCCCGTCCGTCATACTGACGGACAAACGTGTTTACTGACCTTTATCATAAACCTTCTCATATCTCAATCCGCTATGACAGTAAAAAACAAAAATCCCGTTCCTCGGCCTTAACACCTTTATATCCTAACCTCGTTATATCTTCATCTCGTGTTCATCAACCCTTATCGTCTAACCACATAAATTCTGGATTTTTCGCAAATCTCGCGTAAAACCTCCTCACCAGTCACTCTGACTTAAGGCCTGTCTCTTAAACGCCATCACCAAATCAATCAGGATCCTGATTTTTTCATTTAATCTTTATCTTTCAACCCTTTTATATCTCTTATAATATGAAACTCAACACCTTCATTTCAATCTCTACGTTCAATCTACAATCCATGCATCCGCCTCCATGGCTACAGTTTCTCTAACGCACCAAAGTGCATGACCGTCTATGTTTCATGACTGCACACCTAAAGTCTTTTTCTCATGACTTTAGGTGCACAGTCAGTTTAAATCAAAAACATTGAACGAACAATTCGTCTCATTCAGAAGTGGACAGGCGCAGGAGCATGAACGCCGTCGAGGCCGTGCCGTCCATTGTCGGCTCGTTCGTGGAGTAATCGCTGAAATCGTCATGATATACTGCGACGGGGCCCTGACAGTGTGCGAATTTGTCATCGTGACGCAAATGAACACCCCACAGGCTATTGAAAATAGACGTATAGACAGGCCCGTCTACCAGTCCGCCTACTAGCCAGTCACGTCCCGGACGTCCCTGCACTTCCATGTCAGTTAGTGCCGAATGCGGATCCAGCGGAGATGATGCGACAGATTTCTCGGGCATTATTATCATGGTCTGTCCCCAGGGATTCACACCGAACAGCCAGTCGCGGACTGCTGTCTCGCTTTCACGGAAAGTCTGGTCACCTGTAATCTCACGATAAAGCATTGCCTGCGTAACGAAAGCCACCGCCAGATTATTGGAGCACCACACAAAAGGCACACCGAACCGGAAAACATTGTCACGCCCACGGTCGGATACAGCCTTTACACCCCTGCGCATATATTCTTTTGCCTCGTCACTCAATGGAGCCAACTGGGCATGACCCAAGTTCACAAACGGATACCACTGATAGTGACGTGCCGTATCCGCTCCCATCCATGGTGTCACCGGCTCCATGCGTGCATAACGCAGGGCGTCGTCAAACTTAATTCTGTCCCCCGTGAGTCGATGCATTGCCGAGGCAGCAAGTTCCATGTCATCGGCCCAGTTATCCTCCTCGTAAAAATATGGAGACGAACACGGTGCTGTCTGCGAGGCACCTGGATGCGCGGCGGCGTAATCGTATGCCGCTCGTGCACGTTTCGCAAGATCTGCGGAAAAATCCGGTTCGGTATCAGCATATATTTCGGATGCAAGAGCGAAGACCGAGGCATATTTACCTACAGACGATGCCTCTCCGGTACTGCGGTTGGTGTATTTCTGCAAACCGTAAGGCTTGCCGGATACTGGATATACAGGGCGACCGAGGCCTTTGCCTCGGCCATAATCCGTACTGTCGTTCTGCGGAGCACCGACAAAGCGATGGTCGCGGTCATCGGCAATCTGGTTGAAATACAATCCGTCGCGCGGATTCATCTTCATCATCCATTCGATACCCCAGCGGGCTTCGTCCAGAATATCGGGGACACCGTTTGCGCCCTCATGTCCTCGAGCATCGTATTTGTCGGCCCATGCCTTGGGATTGGCACGATAGGCGAATAGCAACTGGTATACAGTGTTCGCAGATGTAGGCAGATACTGAAGATAGTCGGATGCGTCATGCCAGCCGCCGGTAACATCAAAGTGCATTCCGTCCAGCCCATCTGAAAGAACCACAAAGCCGTCGTTCTGATGGCACTCCGACCGGTGAGCGGGATTGTAACCGCAACGCTGCTGTCGGAGATAGTTCAGCGGAAGTTCCTTGATATTGAGACGCGAATACGAATCATTGCCTATATGAACCGGGGCTGCATCCATAAACTGTCCTTTATCGCGAGCCCTCACCGACAGTGTGTAATCACCGGGCTTAGTCGCCGATGAGAAGTATATGCGCGCCGTATTTGAGAAAGGTTCCCACGGCTGGCATTTAACAACGCTGTCAATGGCTGATTTTTCGCCATGAGGCGACAACAGTTCAAATGCCAGTTGCTCAACCGGGATATCCCCTACATATACGGCTGCTTTTATATCATCACACAGATAGCCTGCCTGATTGACACGTAGCAACGTGCTGGCATTCGATATAAACGGAACACACATTAGAAAGACTGCGATAGTTTTTTTCATAAATAAATTTAAGGTTATATTCGCAAAGTTAAGTATTTTAACCGACATATCTGCAAGCTGAGTCCTCTGCTTTTTACCAGAGTCTCGGAAAAATATCTGTCATTGAGTTCTATGGTTGGGAATCCTCATAAAAGCAGGAAATCCTCATAAAAGTAGCCGTCCGGATATGAACGGCTACTTGTGCCCGGTTCTGCCAGTTTCAGTACAGATCCGGAGAATTGGAAAGCAAATGATTTTATCTGTTATTTAATCAGGACTTTTTTAGCGGTGCGGCCTTGTCGACGTATATATAGACCTGCGTGGGAATTATCCACGCGTATGCCCTGGAGGTTATAGTATTCTATGGGCGCATGGTCATCTTGGTCCGCAGTGATTCCGGAGACTCCCGTATGCAAGCCTTCGTCATTGATAAGGAAACAACTCTCAAGGCTGTTTGAAGTGTTTTCCGGATCAACGGTGCGAACGTATAGCAGCAGCACATAGGGATTATAATAATCGATTATGTTTTCGTCGGTGATCGTGTATGTATCGCCCTCGACTTTATGCCATGTGTCATCGGCATTTGGCGATCCTTGCAGAGGCTCGCCGGTCATATAATGGACGGCCTGCATCATGTAATAGAAATGATAGCCATGATCGACATCGATACGGATGTAGCGTTCGCTCATATTGTCCACGAATTCGACTTCAGGTTCTTCGGGACTCGAATTCTTTGTCTTTATCCAATTGACACGGATATTTGTCAGCGAGCACGCCTCGGGCGAGAGTATGCTGAAATAACTGTAACTTTTCCCCGCGAATGAAACAAGAGCCTTATTGTCAGGACCCTTCGTCAGGTTCTCGGCAATCTTCTCACCGGACGTTTGTTCTATACTCGTGTAAGGTTTATCCAATGCATACACGTTCACACAATCGCCGGTCTTGGATCTGTCACTGAAAGTAAACTCGATGGACTCGACCTTATACTTATGAGGATTGGCACGAACAATCACACCGTCCTGATATGTCAGCGAATTACGGTATTCCATCCCGTTGTTCAAACCGAAATCACTGATGTAGTATATGCCTCGTTCATCCGTATAAGTCTTTTTCGTACCTAACAGCACGTTGTCCACCAGTGTCGTTGTATTCAGATCGACAGACAGTATATTCGAGTTTACAACGGTAAGAATGTAAGTGGCGCTTGCCGGATTGTAATTGCTGTTACCTGGAAATGTAGCGGTAATGACGGCTGTTCCTTGAGTGAGTGCCGTGATAATGCCGGCACCGCTGACAGTGGCGACTGTCTCGTTATCCGACTCATAGGTCATTTCAAGGCCCTCTCCACTGATACTGAAGGGATTGTCGACTTGCACCGGACCCGATGCGACATCAACTGTTTCCGCTTCAGCGACAGTAATTTTGGCATCCTTAATCTGGTTCTGTTTTCTGTAATAGACATCAACCTGGGTTATGTTTACGACTGCCTTTGCCGTTATGATAAAGTATTTATAATCACCTTCGGGAGTATATACGCCATTGTCACCTGTAATCACTGTATTGTCTGCCGCCGCAGTCACGGCACCTGTTCCGGAGGTAGAGAAAATGTTCGGCTCATTACCCATTTGGACAACGACATTACCCAACTTTGTCTGGTCCGAGAGAGTCACGACTATATGGTCTATCAGAATATTGTCCCTGACTGAAGTCGACCCAAGACCTGTTCCCTTATAGTTTGTACTTGTAGAACTGACATTCTGGATATTCATGGAATTGCCACTTTTCATTGCCTTTACATGATAGGTAGCATTATCAGACGTAAAACTTTTTAAAGAGAATGAGGTTGTCAGATTAAACTTTGCAGTTGTCACTTCATCCATAATCGGGGCATCAATAACTGTCAGTGTGAGCGATAAAGGATTCTGCGGTGCAAGGTAGTTATCCAGAGGTGTAATGGTGGCGTTGATTCTGACGGTGCCGGGATTCAGGCACTGTAAGGTTTTCGCAATATTGTCAATAGACACGACATCAGTGGGTTGACCTGAATCAAGAGTAAAAACCAAAAGACTGTTTGCATCGATGTGATTAGTTGATACCAGATCTGTAAAATTATATGATTCACCGGATTTCATCTCCGGAATTTCTTTGGCACTTAACTCTACGGCAAAAGGCTCGATTGGCTTCTCTATTGTATATGTGACTCGGATCTGCGAGAATGTTACCGTTGATGAATTGGAAAGCACGGTAATTGAATTCTGGCCCGAAGATGAGGTAAATTTGAACAAACTACTACTCGTATTATCTACCCAATCTCCATTCTGTGACACTACCTTATTGGACCAATCAGAAGTCAGCATTTGCACCTGACTCATAATGACACCACCAGGAGCGGTAATCGTCAGTCTTGATCCTTTGGGAAGCATTAATTTTGCATCCTTAGGTTCTGTGAGGGCAACCGTTGCAGTACCTTTTTCCAAAAGAAAAGTATAACCCTCAATTTCGGCTAAAAAATCATCACCTGTCATTTGCCAGGAATAATCCGACCAATGATTATCCCCTAACGGGAGTTTCAGTTCAACGGCGTGTGAGACCAAAGTCATGCAAACGATGGAGAACAACGTAATAAAAAGTTTTTTCATAAAAATATAGTTTTAGGGTATGACAATTTCTATTCAAGTAGAATAGAAATCAAAAATTTAGAATAGAAATCAAAAATAGGATTAGTATACTGGGATTAATGCAAATAATAAGATGTTGTTCTATATAAGGATATATAGAAACTACATTGATAGATATAAAGCGGAATAAATCAATTAGTTTGTGTGACTAAACATGTGTGACTTAAGGAGAGTATCAGGAATAGTTATTATGTTAGTTATATATGTCTACTCCTATGCTCACAAAATTACCCTTATCAATTCAATTATACAAATTTTCAGGCAATTATTTTCAAAAAGTAAAAAAAATAATGTAATCTTGAGTCAATTTAAAAGAGGAAGCGGG
>CALKRW010000047.1 GCA_937989585.1 uncultured Porphyromonadaceae bacterium
CTTTCTCAATCAAGATAGTTAATAATCTGTCCAACTTTTTGGGGTCACTTCACTTATTGACACAGTCTCCTGTTTTTTATGATTCCATGTCCCTGCTCCCCTGAATTTTACACCCTCTTCTATTTAAAAGTGTTGTTTACAAAGAGCACTTTCCACCCCAGATTGCTCTCTCCAAAGAGCACTTCCCATCAAAAATGCTCTCTCCACAGAATATTTGTATTGTATTTGCTGGATATTTCCTGAATGCGGAATCAGTGGTGGCACTCGATGATGTAGGCGAACAGCGAGCGCAGGTCTAGCGTATGTTATTACAACCTTTCGGGTATAATAAGCAAAAAAATACAAAATTTTATACCCTTTATGATATATTATGGATAAAATTTATTATTTTTGCACCCAAAAGGGTATAGTATATGACTGATTTAGCAAAATACGTGAAGGAAATGCGTAAGAAGTTCGGTCTTACGCAGATTGATCTGTCCCGAAAATCGGGCGTTGGATTACGATTTGTGCGCGAACTTGAGCAGGGCAAAGAGACTCTTCGCCTTGATAAGGTAAATCAGGTCCTCGCACTCTTCGGCGCCGAAATGACACCAGCCAAAACAAAAAACAAAGAATGGAGATCAGAGGATTGAACATAAAGTCTCTATTCTAAACACTAAAATCCAGATGAAACAGGCTAAAATATTCCGGAATAATGTATTTGTCGGGATGCTGACCGAAAACGACATGGGTTATGAGTTCCGTTATGATTCCGATTATCTGCAATCCAAAGATGCCGAAGCAGTGAGTCTTACATTGCCGTTGACCGATATACCATACCGTGACAAGGTTTTGTTCCCGTTTTTTGACGGCCTTATTCCCGAAGGCTGGCTCCTCGACATAGCTGAACAAAGTTGGAAAATATCGGCACGTGACAGATTCTCCCTGCTGCTTGCCTGCTGCAAGGACTGCATCGGCAATGTCAGTGTCATGCCGCATGAGGGAAAGGAGGTGGAGAATGGCTAAGTGTTTATTTTGCTACAAACCGCTCAAAGATGGAGAAGTCGATTATCACAAATCATGTTGTCGCAAGATATTTGAGACGTCCACTGCACCGAAATTGCCTTATACCCGTTCCAATATTGAGGATCTTGCGCGTGAGATTGTTACTTCAAGCACCACTGTTACCGGTGTTCAGGCAAAACTGTCGCTTGACATATCACGGGGACACGTCGGTGAGCCGCAACGGTTCACGATTGTCGGGCTATGGGGAAGGTTTATCTTAAAGCCCCAGACTGATCGGTTCGTCAGTCTGCCTGAAAATGAGGATTTGACCATGCACTTGGCCGAGGCCGCTGGCATAAAGACTGTGCCGCACTCGTTGGTAAGATTCGCAGACGGTGAACTGTGCTACATAACGCGTCGTATTGATCGCAGCAAAAAAGGCGAAAAGATAGCCATGGAGGATATGTGCCAACTTTCGGAACGACTTACCGAGGATAAATATAAAGGCTCATACGAACGTATCGCCAAGTTGATACGCCGGTATTCTTCTGCTCCATTGCTGGATGTGGTCAACTTCTGGGAAGTGGTGGTTTTCTCATGGCTCACGGGAAACGCCGACATGCATTTGAAGAATTTCTCGCTCTTCCGGCCTGCCGATGATTATATGCTGACGCCTGCTTATGATCTTTTATCTACGTCCCTTATCATGCCCGAGGATGACGAGGAGTTGGCCTTGACACTGAATGGCAAGAAGAAAAGATTAAAACGTGAGGACTTTGAGAACGCAATGCGGGACAGCGGTATGGACGCAAAAGCGATTACAAATCTCTTCAGCCGGTTCGCCAAGGTAATTCCTGTTTGGCACGAACTGATAGACGAATCATTCCTGCCTGTTGAGATGCAAAAAGACTATCATGACAAGATTGACATGATGGCCGGAAAAATTTCTATTAAAGAATAAATGATGTGAGAAACCCAATAAATGGGAAGGGGAATCAGTGGTGGCGGGCGATGATGTAGGTGAAGAGCGAGCGCAGGGCGCGGGTCTCGGGCGTGTCGCCGAAGGGCTCGAGCAGGGCGTCGGCCTCCCGGCTGAGGCGCTGCATCGTGCTGTAGGCGTAGTCGATGCCGCCGTTGTCGCGGGCATAGGCCATAAGCGTTGCTATCTCGCTGTCTTCGAGCTGTTCCTTGTTCACCAGCGCGAGCATTGCGTCGTGGTCCGGAGCGTCGGCGTCAAGAAGCACGTGTAGCAGCGGAAGTGTGATCTTGCCCTCGCGCAGGTCGTTGCCTGTGGGTTTGCCGACCTGGCCGTCGATGTCGTCATAGTAGTCGAAGATGTCGTCGCGGATCTGGAAGCACAGGCCGAGTTTCTCGGCGAACTGTGCGAGACGCGTGCAGCGCTCGTCGTCGACGTCCTGGGCATAGCAGCCCATGCGGGCGCAGGCCACGAACAGCGACGCCGTCTTGTAGTTGATGGTCTGGAAGTAGGCCTCCTCCGAGAGGTTGTGGTAGCGTGCGTTGTAGATCTGGTCCAGTTCGCCAAGCGACAGCAGTTTGCCAAGGTGGCACAGGGCGTCGATGATGCGGACGTCGCCGGTCGATATGGCCTGCTGCATCGAGGACGATACGAAGAAGTCGCCCACCAGGACCGCGATATGGTTGTCCCATGTCGCGTTCACCGAGGGCATGCCGCGCCGCTTGTCGGCCTGGTCCACGACGTCGTCGTGGATCAGCGATGCGTTGTGCAGCAGTTCCACAGAAGCGGCGGCGGCTATCACTTGCTCGGTGACCGGACCGAAAATCCGTGCCGACAGTATCACGGTGATGGGACGGATGAGTTTGCCCTTGGTGCGCAGATAATTGGTGATGACGCTGTGCATCAACGGGTTGTCTGTGTGCAGTTGGGCCTCGATCGAGGCGTTCAGCCTTGCCAGGTCAGGCGCTATGGATTGTTGTATGGTCTCGAGGGTCGACATAATCAGGTGCAAAATTAGCAATTATTATGCAAATAATCACAAATCGGCCCTCCGGATTTGTTTTAAGTGACTCAAAAAATGTTAACTTTGCATCTGGACTCAGATTAAGAATCACCGCATCACTACAGATATGGAAGACAAGAAATTGTTCCTGCTTGACGCCTACGCGCTGATCTACCGCGCATACTACGCCCTGATTCGCTCGCCGCGCATAACCTCGACGGGCCGAAACACCTCGGCCATATTTGGTTTTGTCAACACCCTCGATGACATAATGCGCAAGGAGAATCCGCCCTACATGGCCGTCTGCTTCGACCCTCCCGGGGGCAATACCTTCCGCCACGAGGCATACGCCGAGTACAAGGCCAAGCGCGACAAGCAGCCCGAGGACATAACCGACGCCATCCCCTTCATCAAGGACATCATCCGTGCCCGGGGCATCGAGGTCATCGAGGTCGAGCGCTTCGAGGCCGACGACGTCATCGGCACGCTTGCCCGCAGGGCCGAGGCCGAGGGCATGACCACCTACATGATGACCCCCGACAAGGACTACGGCCAACTCGTCACCGAGCACACTCTGATGTACCGTCCCGCCCTCAAGGGACGCGACTTCGAGGTGCGCGGACCTCAGCAGGTATGCGACCGCTACGGCATCACATCCACGTCGCAGGTCGTCGACCTCCTGGCCCTCGAGGGCGATGTCTCCGATAATGTCCCCGGCTGTCCCGGTGTCGGCGAGAAGACTGCCGCCAGACTCATCTCGCAGTGGGGAACGGTGGAGAACATGCTCGACCATGCCGCCGAGATCAAGGGCTCTCTGGGCGAGAAAATCCGCGCCAACGCCGAGCAGATACGTTTCTCCAAGTTCCTTGTCACCATAAGGACCGACGTTCCCCTCGACATCAGCATCGGCTCACTTCGCCGCCGCGAGCCCGACCTCGACCGCCTGCGCGAAATCTACACCGAACTCGAGTTCAAGAGCATGATAAACGTCCTCGACCGCGACGGCGGTGCGGCGAAGGCGTCCGCATCCGCTCCTGCCCGGCCCTCGCAGCAGGGACCCTCGCTTTTCGACTTCGGTGATGAGCCACAGGACGCGGACGAACCTGTTGCCGCCGCCTTCGATGTCCGCACGGTCGATGCCGCCGGACTTGTCTCTTTCGGCGACCGTGCCGCTCACGCGCCACGCGTGGCACTGTCAGTGCTTGCCGACGGCGAGGAGGCCATGACCGCGCGTCTCATAGGTTTCGCGCTGAGTCTCGGTGCCGACGACACGGTCTATGTCGCGGCTGACCCCGCCGGACGTCTTGACGATGCCGTCCGTGAGGCGCTCGAGCCTGTCCTCAGCAACCCCGCCGTGCAGGTCGTCTCACACTCGCTCAAGCGCGACATGCTCCTGCTGGAACTCGCCGGTGTCTCACTTACCGCCCCTGCATTCGACACCTCTGTAGCCCACTATGTCCTCGAGCCTGAGAAGAGCCACGACCTGGCCGAGGTCGCCCGTGCTTTCGCGAGCATCACCATCTCGTCATACATGCTCGGCGCCACCGAGCGTAAGAAGACCCCCAGTGGTACAGCCGAACAACTCGCCGCCATCGCCGGCGAGCGCGCCGTCGCCACCCTCGCCCTGGTCGAGCCGCTCACCCGTGCTCTCGTCGACAAAGGGCAGTACGCCCTCTTCACTGACATCGAGATGCCCCTCGTCTCGGTCCTGGCACGCATGGAGCGCACCGGCGTGCGCATCGACTCGGCCGAACTCGCTGCCATGTCGCGCTCGATGACGCGACGTATGCACGAACTTGAGCAGCGGGCGCACGAACTCGCCGGCACGCCATTCAACGTCGGCTCGCCGTCGCAGGTCGGCGAGATTCTTTTCGGACGCATGCAGATCGACCCCAAGGCGAAACGCACCAAGAAGGGCGCGTTCTCGACCACCGAGGAAATCCTCGAGCGTTACCGCTCGAAGTACGAGATTGTAGACATCATCCTCCAGTACCGCTCGGTGCGCAAGCTCCTCGCCACCTACATCGATAATCTTCCCGCGCTGGTCAATCCCGCCACGGGCAAGATTCACACCACTTTCAACCAGACGGTCACCGCCACCGGACGCCTCTCGTCCACCAATCCCAACCTGCAGAACATACCAGTGCGCACCGAGCAGGGACGCGAGATACGACGCGCGTTCATCGCCGACCCCGGCGACCTGATTCTCAGTTGCGACTATTCCCAGATCGAACTGCGCCTGATGGCCCACATGTCGAATGACGAGGCCATGATCGCCGACTTCAACGCCGACAGCGACATCCACCGCGCCACCGCCGCCAAGATTTTCCACGAGAACATCGCCGACGTCAGCGACGAGCAGCGCCGTCGCGCCAAGACCGCCAACTTCGGCATCATCTACGGCATCTCGCCCTTCGGACTGAGCGAGCGCCTCGGCATACCACGCTCCGAGGCCAGGGAACTCATCGAGGGTTACCTCCGCACCTATCCGGGTGTCAGGACCTACATGGATACACAGATAGAGAAGGCCCGCAAGAACGAGTACGTCGAGACCGTCATGGGACGCCGGCGCTATCTCCCGGAGATAAACTCGCGCAACGCCGTGGTCCGCGGATATGCCGAGCGCAATGCCGTCAATGCTCCTCTCCAGGGCTCGGCCGCCGACATCATCAAGCGCGCCATGATTGACATCGACGCCGAGATTCGCCGTCGCGCCCTGCGCTCGCGCATGATAATGCAGGTACACGACGAACTCATATTCAATGTCGTTCCCGATGAGCTCGACGAACTGAAGTCCCTTGTCATCAGCCGCATGTCCTCTGCCTTCGCCGGTCGTGTGCCGCTCACCGTTTCCGCCGGTGTCGCCACCAACTGGCTCGAGGCCCACTGATACTTCTGACCCTCCCCTTTCGCCCTACAATATTCCGTCACACATTTCTCTTTTCCCCGAAAGGCATAGATTATGGAACTTCTGATGCAGTACGTCTGGCAGTTAGGCGTTTTTGGCCGCGGCAAGGTCACGGCTGTCGACGGCCGCTGTGTCGAGGTAATCGACCGGGGAACACTCAATACCGGTCCGGGTCCGGATTTCTTCAACGCCAAGGTGCGCGTCGACGGCCAGTTGTGGGCGGGCAATGTCGAACTCCATGTCCGGGCCAGCGACTGGTTCCGCCACGGCCATCAGTCCGACCGCGCCTACGGCAATGTCGTGCTACACGTCGTTGCCGTCGATGATGCCGAGGTCTGCATTGACGGGCGCGACGAGCCGGTTCCCCAGATAGTGATGGGCGACGTCCGCCGCTATCAGGAATTCTACGACCGCCTTCTCAACCGCGACATGCCGACCCTGGGCTGTGCCCCCGAACTCCGTCACCTCACTTCAATCGAGGTCGCCGAATGGCTGGCTTGCCTCGGCTACGCACGCCTTCAGCGCAAGGCCGACGGAATCGCCGACATGGTCGACCATCTGCGCGGCGACTGGTCCGAGACCTCATACATCATTCTTGCCCGCGGACTCGGTTTCGGCACTAACGCCGATGCCATGGAGCGTGTGGCCCGCGCCATGCCTCTGCGCTTGCTCGGCAGGCACTCCGACAGCCTTCGCCTCGTCGAGGCCATGCTGCTGGGGCAGGCAGGTCTGCTCGAGCCTCAGGCATGCGGCCTGGACGACGGGCAGTATGCCGATGACTATCACAGGTACCTCCTCGACCAGTACCGCTTTTTCCGGACCAAGTTCTCGCTCGACGGACCTCTTGCGCCGGGATGGCGCACCGGGGGCCTGCGTCCCGGCAACTCGCCATGGCGCCGTGTCGCCATGCTCGCTCAGTATGTCTGCCTGGGCCTTGCCGGAGGCTCGCGCCTTATGGAGGTGACTGACCTCGACACCATGCTCGGCGTCCTCGACGTCGAACTCGGCGAATACTGGCAGAAACACTGGCGTCCCGGCGCCGAGGCGCCCTATACCCACCGTCTCTCGATGTCCTCGCGTCGCCTCCTTCTGGTCAATGTAGTGATTCCGCTGATTTATGCGCGCGCCGAGCACACCGGCCGCTATGACCTTACCGCGGCCTACGCCGACATGCTTCAGCAACTCGAGCCTGAGGACAACCGCATAATCCGCCTCTTCGCCCAGACGGGCCTCCCGGCCTGCGACGCCCTCGAGAGCCAGGCCCTCATCGAACTCTATAACGAATACTGCGCCCGCCGTCGCTGCGTCTCCTGCCGTTTCGCCCACCGACTCCTTGCCCGCCGTATCGCCGCTCCCTGACCCTTATTGTCGAACCGGCCCTCAGTCCTTCAGCCGGTTGGCGTTGCGGTATTCGCGCGGCGTGCAGCCCGATATCCTTTTGAACGTCAGGTTGAAGTTGCTGATGGAGTTGAATCCCGACATGTATGCTATCTGTGTGATTTTTTCATCTGAAAACAGCATGGCCCTCTGTGCCCGCGCCACTCGCTCTTTCGCCAGATAGTCGCTGACCGTCTGTCCCGTGGTCTTCCTGAACAGTGCGCCGGCGTAGTCGGCGTTCAGCCCCACGGCCTCGGCTATGTCCGATGTGCTGATGGGCGTGTGGCAGTTGTGCGAGATGAACAGTATCATTTCCTGTATCTTGCTCATCGGCAATGCTCTTGATGCCGTGGCGAGGTTGTCGCGGGAGCCGAGTTTTATGTCCATGCGCTTCACCATGCTCTGCAGTTCGAGACGCATGCACTCGTGGAACCGCGGGCTCTGAATGTCCCTCAGCCATTGCCCGAACAGCGCGGACATCGCATTGGCGTCGCACTCGCTGTCAATTATTATCTCGCCCGAGAACAGGCGTCGGGTAAATTCATCCGACAGGTTCCACCGCAGGAACGAGGCTACCGGCACAGTGATGACGTAATACGGCGTCTCGTCAGCGAAATCTATGACCCGATGGGCAAGTAGTCCCCAGAAAATGCAGACTGTTCCGCGCGAAATATCCACTATGCGGTCGTGGAAGAAGTATTTCAGTGCGTTGCCGGCAGTGAAGTTTATCTCGACCTCGTTGTGATGGTCGAAACGTGCCATTCGCGTAGGCTCCCACAGTTCGCAGGTGAAGCCGTAGGGCGAATAATCGGGCCGTTTTTGCTGAAAAGTTGTCATGACATCGGAATTTGCTATATATTTAACTGAAATATTGTAGTTTTTATTGTTTTCAGTTGTATAATTTTGCAGAAAAATACCATCGTCAGGCAACTTTTAAGGGTTACTTGCCTTGGTTTAATTGATATTGTTCCTAAGCCTTAAATTAATATATCCCCGATTATGAAGAAATTAACTCTTTTAGTCGCGCTCATAGGCTTTTTGTGTATGCCCTATGTGCATGGAGCCGAACCCGTAAAGTCACGTGTGATAATAAGCACCGACATAGGCGGAACCGACCCCGATGACAACCAGTCCATGACCCATGCCATGATGTTCACCGACTGTTTTGACCTTGAGGGCATTGTCTCGTCGCCCTCTTATGGCAACGGCAGCAAGGAGGAGATTCTGCGCATGATCGACGTCTTCGAGAAAGACTTCCCTGTGCTCTCGGAAAACATTCCCGGCCTTATGACGCCCGACGAACTCCGTGCCATAACCAAGCAGGGTCGCAAGGGTGCCGCGCCCTACCGCGGATTCACCGGGCCGACCGAAGGCTCGCAGTGGATCATCGAGTGCGCACGTCGCGACGATCCGCGTCCCCTGTGGATTTCTGTATGGGGCGGCCTCGAGGATGTCGCCCAGGCACTCCACGATGCTCCCGACATCGCCGGTAAGATAAGGGTCAACTGGATTGGCGGCCCCAACAAGAAGTGGAGTACCAACAGTTACGCCTACATCGTGGAGAATTTCCCCCACCTGTGGATAATCGAGGACAACGCCTCCTATCGCGGATTCATCTCCCAGAACAAGCTCACCGACCCCTATAACGCCGGCTTCTATGACGCCTTCATGCGCGGAGCGGGCAATCTCGGCGCCGACTTCATCAAATACTATAAGGGCATTCCCAAAATGGGCGACACCCCCGCGCTGCTCTACTTCATGAATGGCAACCCCGACGATCCCGAAGGCGAGTCGTGGGGCGGCAGTTTCGAGAAGACTACACGCAGTTCGCGTCCCGTCTTCCACCGTCCCACCACCGCTCAGGACACCGTGCCCATCTACTCCATCATCGAACTCCATGTCAAGGGACCGGTTAAGGACGATATCGCCCCCGATTCCGTATGCTTCCGTATGGAGATACGCAAGCAGGTGTGGGACGGCTACTATCTCGGCGACGGCGACTACGCCCTGCGCCACTCCACCTACTACACCGGCACGCTTCCCTACAAGATAACCTCACACATCGAAGGCTTCCCCGAGTACGAGGGCGCGATCACCGTCGAGAACATCTGGCCCGGCCGAGAGTCCGCCACCGACTACAAGGTAGGTCCCACATGGTACACCGACAAATCCGACCCCGACCTCTTCTGGCGCAACCTCCAGGGCGCCCAGACCACCTTCCTCTGGCGCCGCGCCGCCCTCGACGCCTGGTCCCGCCGCCTCCACCACCTCAAGCAGTAATCCACCTCCTCCACAACCAACACCCCAACCATCAACCATCCGCACCTCTCCCTCCATCCATATCACCCCTCCATTACCATCAATCATCTGAATCACCCCTACGCCCGCACCAACCCTCCCCACCTTGATGCCCTAATTATATAGTATCCCCAAAACCTTTAGGTTGGAAAAAAGGACCGCCCCTATCACAGGAGTCGGCCCTTTTCACATCTCCCCCTGCAAGTCAACAGCGAATCCCGTACGGACGTGCCTCCGGCACGTAATACACAATCCCCTAAACTTTATCTTCATATTCATTGCGAATTTTGTCTGCTTTTTCTTGGTTGAAAGTTTTTATTTCGTCTGTGATTAGTTGTTTTAGTTCTTTTTGAGGAACGATAAGTTTATATTCGGCAACGCCGATAGGCTTTGTGAAGCCTTCAAGAGCCAGTTCTACTTCCACATTGTCTTTTTCAGCGCATAGGATTATACCTATTGAGGGATTTTCGTCTTTCCCTCTTTCAAGTTTGTCAAGCAACGAGAGATACAGGTTCATTTTGCCGATATATTCAGGCATGAACTCTGAAATTTTCAAATCCACCGCAACGAGCGACCTGAGTCCGCGATGAAAGAAAAGCATATCCACCTTGTAATCCTTGCCGTTGTAGGACAGAACGTGCTGATTGCCGATATATGTAAACCCCTGACCCAATTCCAGAAGAAACTGCTTTACCTTTTCTACCAGTCTTCGTTCAAGTTCCAGTTCAAGAAGTGGCTCGGTCACACCAAGAAATCCCATGCAATAGGAATCCTTGAAAACCTCGTTGGCGTATGCCGCCTGAACTTCCGGAAGAGCGATTGCGAAATTATTTGATACATTTATCTCCGGCTGATGCTTGTGCATCTCCAGTTTTACAGCATTGATTAGCAAATCTCGGCTCCAGCCCTTTTCTTGGTACTTGCGGGCATAGTATTCTATCGCTTCTTCGTTATCGTCGAACTTAGATATGAGGTAGTTTATATGCCCCCACGGCAAAAGTGCAACAGCCTGTTGCACTTTTGGATTCGATTCATGGAATCTCACAAAAAACCGCTTCATATTAAACAAGTTGCGCACTGACATTCCCATTTTCGGATATGATGATTTAAGGTCAGCGGACAACCGCTTGACTACATTGTCTCCATGTTTACTATCGAGTTTACGCTCATAAAGCAACTGGCCTATACGCCAATACATTTCATTCGACGTACTGACAAGGGCGCGGGCGGCATTGCCTCGTGCAGTTTCAATAACTGCGACGGCCTGTCGCAGTATTTCATTATATTCTGAATCGTTATGAATACGAACAACGGTTTCCATACACAAAGTTAATACTTTTATTTTGATTTTCAGCCATATGCGTACACTCCCGCTCGAAAAAGTGTAACCACCCCACAGCCATTCCCTTGAAAAAGTGTAACCAACACTTGATTATTCCCTGGAAAAAGTGTAACGACGCCCACATATTCGTTGGAAAAAGTGTAACGAACCCTTGATTATTCCCTCGAAAAAGTGTAATTTTGGCAGCGATAAATCTAAGAAGTCATGCTTAAGAGAAAGATTGAGACATATTTATCCGATTGGAAAGAGTCTGCTGATAAAAAACCTCTGGTGATAAAAGGTGTGCGCCAGTGCGGGAAGACATATATCGTAAAGAAGTTCGCAAGGGAAAATTACGAGAACGTTGTCTATATGAATTTTATCCTCGAACCGGACAAGAAATCTGCTTTTGAAGGCAATCTGGATGTCGAGACCCTAATTCTCAATCTCTCGGCATTGATTCCCGACAGTCGTTTCATAAGCGGTAAAACATGCATTATCCTTGATGAGATCCAGGAATGTAAAGAGGCGAGGACAGCATTGAAGTCATTTCAGATAGACGGTCGTTTTGATGTTATCGCCACAGGTTCCCTCTTGGGTGTGAAGGGATACGGCAACCGCAGGGACAAAACCGAAGGCGAAGATTCAGTCCCTGTGGGATATGAGACAATTGTGGAGATGTATCCGTTGGACTTCGAGGAATTTTTGTGGGCAAATGGGATTGGAACGAATGTGATTGACACAGTACGCTCCTGTTTTGAAAATGAAACTCCTGTCCCCGAGGGCGTTCATAAGGCAATGATGGAACTGCTGTATAGATATGTTATTGTCGGAGGCTTGCCCGAGGTTGTGAACTGTTTTCTTGAAACGAAGAATGTCGAGTTGATATACAAGAAGCAACGTACCCTCATCGCCGAGTATGAAGAAGACATGGTCAAATATGCCGATGACTCGGATAAACCTCACATACGGGAATGCTTCGAGTCGATACCCAGACAGTTGGCAAAAGAATATAAGAAATTCCAGTACTCGGTAGTCAAGAAAGGCGGAAGAGCCTCGCAATACTTAGGCAGCATTCAGTGGCTTGAGGATGCCGGAATTGTGGAGCGTTGCTACAACACCACCATCACCGAACTCCCATTGTCCGGCAATTCCATTCCGGATTGTTTCAAGGTCTACACTACAGATATCGGTATTCTTATGGGAATGCTTGACTACGGTACACAGGCCGATATATTGAGAGGCAATCTTCTTGGATATAAAGGCGCAATCTTTGAGAGCCTTATGGCTGACTTTCTATGCAAGTCAGGTCAGAAACTTTACTATTTCCATAAGGACAGCGGTCTTGAAATAGACTTCTTGGTTAGATTTAAAGGAGAATGTGTTCTTATCGAGGTCAAGGCAAAGACAGGCAAGACCAAAAGCATGTCCACCGTGCTTAAGAACAAGAACGTCTATCATGTCAACAAAGGCATCAAGTTAGGTCAATACAATGTAGGCCGCGAGGGAGACGTATTGACGATACCCTTATACATGGGCTTCCTGATAAAAGACAAACTCCCGAACACAATCATCCCCGACGTAGACCTCACCTGTTTGACTGACTGATTGCACCCCCAAAATCCTGTACGGACGTGCCTCCGGCACGTAATATTCGGCACGCAACAATCGTACCGAAACCGGTACTTTTTGCCAATCCGGACATAAATTGTTAATTTTGCAGTCCCATTTCTTGCACTCGCATCACATTATGAAGGATTTATACAGACTTTTGGCCGATTCCGTGCTTGGCGGAATCTGTATCGCCATAGGCGGTGTGGTCTACCTCAAGGTCGGCGGCGTGGCAGGCGCCATACTTTTCGGCTTCGGACTCCTCGCCGTCGTGCACTACGGCTTCAAGCTATACACCGGAGTCTCCGGTTTCGTCCCCCGCGCCTCGTGGACCGAGTTCCGCAACCTCATCGTCATCCTTGGTGGCAACATCATCGGCTGCTGGCTTCTCGCCGCCGCGCTCAAGTACTCCGCCCCCGCGCTGATGGACACCGCCGTCAGCGTCTACACCTCGCGTCTCGCCCTCGGCTGGATACAGTGTGCCCTGCTCGGCGCCGGATGCGGCTTCATAATGACCACCGCCGTGCGCTTCGGCCGCGAGGGCCGTTGGCTCCCGCTGCTCTTCGGCGTCCCCGTCTTCATCCTCTGCGGCTTCCTCCACAGCATTGCCGACGCCTTCTACATCTCCATGCTCCCGTCTGACTTCTTCTCGGCGAATTTCTCCGTCCTGGCTGTCAACTACCTCGCCATCGTCCTCGGCAACTTTGTCGGATGCAACCTCACGCGCTTACTGCGTCTGGATTCCAAAGCCTGAAAAATCTTCCCAAATCTCCCTATTGTTGGACTAAATTTCCATTCTGACTGTTCCCGCGAACTTGTGCGGGGATGGTTTGTTGGAAATTTAGTAATTTTGCCGCCTGCACCTCTCTCTGCAGGTACTAACGTTAAAACACTTGCGAAATCATGAAGAGACTATACACTTTCATCTTGGCCGCCATTGCTGGCTTCTCGCTTGCCTCCGCCGACACTTTCGAGGCCATCAAATACGGCAACTTCGACCAGTGGATCACCCGCAACATCAAGGAATCCAAAATCCTCGGCGGTAAGACCAGACAGGTATATGAGATAGGCCCCACCGCCACCGACAACTCCGGTAAGGCATACACCAACCGCGGAGGCTCGCCATGGGGCACATCCAACGTCATGGCCAAGCCCGCAGGAATCACCAAGACCTCCAACGCCGTCTATCCCGAGAAGCGCGGCGCCGGCAAGTGCGCAAAACTCGTATGCGAGTACGAGCACTGCAAGGCCGCCGGCATCGTGAACATCGACGTCATCGTCGGCGGCTCCATCTACACCGGCCAGATGCAGGAACCCATCAAGTCGACCTCAAACCCCATGTCGAAGATGGACATGGGCATGCCCTTCACCAAGCGCCCCAAGGCCCTCCAGTTCGACTACAAGGTGTCCATGCCCAGCACCAATGAGCGCATCTACTCCTCGGGCTTCGGCAAGAAGAAAACACTCGCCGGGCGTGACAAGGCCGAGGTTTTCATCATTCTCCAGCGCCGCTGGGAGGACGCCAGGGGCAACATCCACGCCAAGCGCATAGGCCAGGCGCGCGAGCGCTACGCCGCGTCGACGGCCAGTTGGGTCAACGGACACAGGCTCCCCGTCAAGTACGGACAGGACGCCGCTTTCCCCCTAATCGCAAAAGAGAAGAGTTATTACGCCAAGAACTCCAAGGGCAAGATGGTTCCCGTGATCGAGGAAGGCTACGAGCCAAACGGCAAGCCCACCCACATGATCGTCATGTTCTCCGCGGCAAGCGGCGAGCCCTATGTCGGCACCCTCGGCCTTACAATGTGGGTCGATAACGTCGGTCTGGTCTACTGAACCAGGGCGCGTACCCCGCGCGCGCCTATAAGCAGTGCCGCCATCAGCAGCACGATCAGCGCCGAGCACGGCACGTCGACCACCGTGCCGATGAACAGGCCACCCACCGAGCATACCAGCGACACCACCGCCGACCATAGTATCATCGGCTTCAGCCGGTGGACGAACGTCTCCGCCACCATCATCGGCAGCGACAGCATCGACATCAGCAGCATGATGCCCACAAGCCTTATGGTCAGCACTATGCACAGCGCCACCATCACCGTCATCACTATCTGCACCGTCTTTACCGGCAGACCCGCCACGCGGGCGAAATCCGGGTCGAACGCACAGCACACTATCAGCCTGTATCCCGTGCAGAATACGGCGACAAGCACCGCCGTATAGATGGCGAACGCCGCAAGGTCGGCCTTTGTCACTGTCAGTATGTTGCCGAAAAGGAACGAGTTGAGTTCGGGGACATACCCCGGGGTGAGGAATACGAAGAACACGCCTGCCGCCATGCCCAGGGCCCAGACCACGGCTATGGCCGAGTCCTGGCGCACGCGCATCCGCGTCGACATCCATTCGACTCCCAGTGACGAGATTACGGCGAACACTCCGGCCATCAGCACCGGGCTGATTCCGAGCCAGTAGCCGAGGCCAAGGCCGCCGAAGCAGGCGTGCGTCACGCCGCCCGCTATCGACACCATGCGGCGCGTGATTATGTATGTGCCGATTATGGCCGCGGCCACAGAGATGATGGCTACGCCTATCAGCGCGAGTCTGAAAAATTCGTATTCGAGCATTTCTTAAGACGGTTTTCTGTCCTGTCGCGCCTCGGCGACTATCATCAGCAGTTCCTCACGGACGTCCGACGGCAGTGTTATGCCGCGCCGCTGTATGGCCCGCGCCCATGGAGCGATTTCCTCGGGCTTCAGGGTCAGGAGCACGTCGCGGAACGCCTCGGTCTCCTCGGGTTCGTATGCGTCGGCGGCGCGTCCGGCGTATGCGTCCAGTTCCTCGTCGTCGTAATAGTCCTCGGCGTCCTGGACCGCGGTCGACAGCGAGTCGCGCTCGCACACTATGTGCATTCCGCAGCACTCGCCTTCGCCGTCTCCGCTGCCTTCCCCGTCGCCGGGCTTGTTCTCCTTGGCTTCGGATTCCGAAGGGACCTCTGCTGCTGTCTCGGGCCCGTCCGGCTGTTTTTCCTCCTTCGGATTGCTCTTTCGGTAGGCGTTGTCCAGGCGGTGGTGGAGCCACAGCACGAGGCCTACGCCCGCTATGCAGGCGGCAAGTACCAGTATGGGTGTAAGATGCGCGGGCATGTGCTTCCTGTTATTCTTCGTTATCGGTTTCGGGTGCGGGTTCAGACGGGTCGCGGAGAGTGAAGCCGGCCTGACGCAGGTCGTCCCAGAATGTGGGATATGATTTTGCCACCACCTCGACGTCACGGATTATTATGCCCGGCAGGAACACCGAGCAGGGCGCGAAGGCCATGGCCATGCGGTGGTCGCCGTAGGTGTCGATGACCGGACGCTCGAGTATGGGGTGCCTGCGGCCCTCCCATGATATGCTGTCGCCTTCGGCCTCGAAGACGAAGCCCAGTTTGTCGGCCTCAGCCACGAGGGCGGCCAGGCGGTCGGTCTCCTTGTCGCGCAGGGTGTGGACGCCGCTGAAGCGGAATGGCATGCCTATCATGGCGGCCGCCATGGCGAAGGTCTGCACGAGGTCGGGCGTCGCCTGCATGTCGTCGTCGAGACGCGAGAACAGGTCCGGCGTCGCCGACAGTTCCGCCGCCTCGATGTCCTCCGTATCGAATTCGGTGATTACGCCGATGCGCTCGCCGAGCACGCGGGTCCGTGCGTCGCCCTGAAGCGAGTTGGGACGAAGGCCTGGCAGGGTCACCCATCCTGCCGTCAGCGCCGCGATCGAGTACCAGTACGATGCCGCCGACCAGTCCGGCTCCACGACGAAGTTCTGGGGCAGTGGCTTGGGAGTGCCGCGGCTGACGCTGAGGGTCATGCCCTCGAGCGAAGCCTCGATTCCCACCTCGCGGAGCAGACCGACGGTCATGTGCAGGTAGGGCAGCGAGGCCGGCGGGTTCAGCAGCGTGACAGTCAGGTCCTGTTCCATTGACGGAGCCATCAGCGCCAGGCCCGACAGGAACTGCGAACTCACCGACGCATCCACCGCGATGCTGCCGCCCGATAGTTTGCGGCCCACGATGTGCAGGGGAGCGAAACCCTCCTCGCCCGCATAACTGATGTCCGCGCCGAGTTGGCGCAGGGCGTCGACAAGTATGGCGATGGGGCGCTGGCGCATGCGCTCGTTGCCGTCGAGAACGACGTCGCAGCCCGGTGTGGCGGCGAAATATGCCGTCGCGAAGCGCATCGCCGTGCCGGCGGCGCCAATGTTGACCTCGCCCGAGGTCTTTCCGAGGGCCTCGCGCAGCAGGCGTGTATCGTCGCAGTCAGCCAGCGGCGGAAGTTCGGGGTGGCCGGGAGTTAGGGCATTGAGTACGAGCAGGCGTGCCGACAGCGACTTCGACAGCGGCAGCGACACGGTGGTCTGTAAGATTTCTTCAGGAGGATAGATCGCGTAATCCACAGTTATGGTATTTAATAATGAAAGGAGTAGGGGAGATGCCGCCAGTCGTCATAAACTTATTCCCGGGAGATGTATATAAAAGATGTATATAAAAAAAGAATGAGTAATTGTAAAAAGCACAAGACTTAATAACGATTACTCATTCTCCTCTCTCCTCTGGCGGTGCGGACGGGACTCGAACCCGCGACCCCAGGCGTGACAGGCCTGTATTCTAACCGGCTGAACTACCGCACCAGGTTTTTGAGGCTTGCATCACCTTGTTTCCTTGGTTTTGCGATGCAAAGGTACGCTGAATTTTTTAATCCTGCAACACTTTCACAAAAAAATTTCAAAAAACTTTTCCAGCCCCCACCTAATCCCCTCACTCACCATGGAATGGCGACATCCCGCCTCCCGAATCAGTCGAGCCTACCGCGTCCCGAATCCCTCCCTCTCCCATCTGTACGGACACGATTAATCGCTCTCCCCTCGAATCTCCCCCGAACAAAAAAGTCGAGGCACCCCGACAATGTGGCAGTCTCGACTTAGCCTTATTCTTGCTTCTCGGACCATGGGACGTTCGGTGACTTTAAGTATCCCTTGAGGGCGGAACTTTGTTTGCATGCCGCCTGATAAATCCTGATTATACGGCCATAACGGGAGTCGGGATATGTCTTGGCATAATTATCAAAAAACTCGTCATCGTTGTCCGGCAGTGTTGTTAAACTGCTGTATATTGGGTCAAGATAGACTTGTTCCATATAATAATACCAGGTAAGATACACCAGCCACGATGGGAAAATACTCCTGTCCAGATATCTGTCATCTTCGGAAAGAAACTCAACCAATTCTTCCATAGACTTGACCAACGGATTATTGGCGCGGGCATAACCTAAATCTATATCAAGGTCTATATCTGAAATATTTCCGAGAAACAGCAACAGGTCCGCAATCTTACTTTCTTTGACAGAAACCCTGCTGTCTGCCGAATCCGTCGACCATTTCATGAAGATCTCATTCTCATAGTCCGTCTCGCCCTTCCCGACATGAGCCATATAGTCCTTAAACGAATCCATGGCAACCTCAATCTCCTTATAGAATTCATCCCGGTCCAGCCCGACCGTTTCCCGGCACCACCCCTGCAGATTCACCACAAGGGCCACGCCCAGCACAACAATCCTCCGCAGCCACCTCGCCGCGCCTCTCTTCCGTCCGTCACTTCCCATATTCATTTTCAATTCTAATATTAGTTAAAACAAGTCTGGCATACCAGTTATCTAAATCTTTGCAAAAAAGGATGGATTATGATGTCTTATATGGATATCTTCAAATTCGGCATAATGGCATCTATCATGGGCTGGGGAACTTCACATTCCCTTGCCAAGAGAGGCCAGCGCGAAGACAATTCGGCAATACGGTCGATTATTTCAGTAGCTTCCTTTATATTGTTTCGTTTCGCAAATTCCAAAAGGTCTTGGCGGGTGATGTCATCAAACTTTCCGTTGATTGACATCTGATGCTGTGCTGTCCATCCGCCCTTTGGATTATAGGCAAATCCCATGTCGTATGCCGGCGAAAGAGTCCATTTGCCTTGTCTGTCCATAAGGAAGGATATGTTTTTGGTGTGGTCATCCTGATTGCGGATTACAACATTGAATACCTTTGCCTATGAAGTTTTCGGCATACTCGAAATGTGCCACCTGCCGGTTGTTGTCCCATCGGAATGTCCCGACGGGTTGTCCATACAGGTTTACTCTTGCTATATCTACCATTCTGATTCTTCGGTATTAGGCTGTGTGTTGGTCTTGTTGTTACCACTTGCTCGTTTGCGCTGCTTCTTCTTGCTTGCTTCGACAAACTCGAAATATTCATTGGGACTCATCTCATCTTCCTTAATGAGTGACGAGAACACATCCAGTTCGCCAAGTATGCGAAGCACGCGCATCAGGGAATCGAAATAACTTATATCGCCTTTCTCGATTCTCTTTAATGTCGTCAATGAGACTTGCGCCTGTTCCGCGAGCGACACCTGAGTGAAGTCTTGTCGGAGTCGCAGATGCCTTATTTTTTGTCCTAACCGACGGCGGATTTCTCCGTCAGACAACATATATATATTCTCTTCCATAGTCGCACTTACGTCTATTAGTATGCAAATATAACAATAATAGTTCAAACTACGACTATTTTACGCTCATAATTTTCAACTTAACTAAAGTTTATTGTCTGATTCGAAGTTTACTCCTGTCCACGGCCCGTGCCTCCACCCGATTCCACGCATCATGAAATGGCGCCGTCCCGCCGCCCTAATCCCTCCATCTGTACGACGGTGTGTCAAAATTAAGGTTTTGGTACACCCTCTTTGGAGGAATATATCGATTACTATAACAATAAACGAATCAAAGCCCGGTTAAAAGGAAAGAGCCCGGTGCAATACCGAACTCTTTCTCAAATCGGATAGTTAATAACCCGTCCAACTTTCTGGGGTCACTTCATAATGACAAAGCCTCTTATCTATGCGATAAGAGATACGAAGGCTATTTAGTAATTTACCGACGGCGCCCCTACACCTAGTTTATATTGTAATAATAAATAGCATGTACATTGAGGATTATTATAACTATTTATCACATCCTCATATTCATAGTATAAACGAATTTCCCGATCAGAATAGCGCCAAATGCATTCATCCTCCGTATCTAAATAAGGTTCTCCATATTTCTGTAAAAGATTTGATCTCATAACATCAAATTTTTTTCGAAAAATACCTTGTTTAGACCTGGCTGAATCGTAACCTGATGAACTAAAATATTCACCCCAATACTCTCCGTAATCAAAGCAAGAGAAATTGACTGTGTAAAGTTTCCCATTCTTAAACCAAAATGTTACGTCATCAAATGAGCAGTTCCCTAATGATGGATTTTTAGATTCATAGTAACGTTGGCCAATACTGTTAGTCTTCCAACTACCGGAAATTTTAGAAGTTACCGTAGATTCTGTGTCTCCTAAGTTCACGCCATAAACAGATGATATGCGTTGTGAGTATGATGAAATAATTCCCAGCGCACAGAAAATAACAATCAGAATCCATGATTTTAGATTGGTCATATTCATTTTATAACATACCAATTACCGTTGTGACCGAACCGTGACTTACCCTGAATGCAAATCCAGGTATTTTGGAACTTAATGTATTTCTTTCCATGATGAAGATACACAGTGTACGTGCCTTTGGGTGCGCCGTTTTCATTATAAACTGAAACCGATTGGGATGTAGGAGAATAAGTGCCGTCGTTTCTTGCTTGAGTTGTGGCTTGACAAGTGTTAGCTTGCCATAAAGAGCCATAGTTCACATCTGCAATAGTTATGCCAACTAAAATTGCAGCCAATAAAATAATTTTTTTCATGCGCATTGCGTTATTGTTGGTCTTACAACCCTTCGACCATAATAAATAAAAAGAGAGGCGTGGGCTGCTATGCCACGCCTTTATGTGAAGGTGGTCGGATTACCTTATGCTAAGTGGTGGAATAAAACAGCTCCACGCCATATGACGTGGAGACAGTTCTGCCATCTCTTGAGCATTGTGATAAGTTTCCGACGCTTTTCACATACAAGCAGAGGACATAACGTCTCTTGTAAATTCAGTATGTCTTTGCCAATCGCATGATTGACAATGCAAAATTAAACAAATTTTTAATTCTGGCAATATTTTTTTCAATTTATTTTTCCATGATAAAAATAATTTACTCAGAACTATCCTCATTTTCACTTATTATTTATTTAGATAGGGATGTTGCCGTGGCCCCTTAAGACAACCCATGTGAGTTTTATCGCGTCCGCCTTAAATCTCCGAACAAAAAAAGCGAGACTACCCGACAAAGTGGCAGCCTCGACTTAGCCTTTTTTTATAGTGCAAGTTGGAGCGACTAAAGTCTCCAGAAGCACTTTCTTGTGCAAAGGTAACACTTTTATTTATCATAGCAAAATTCCGAGAAGTCTGGTCTATTGTCCAAGCGGGGTCAGGCGACGGAGACGGGGAGGGAGGTGGCGGCGGTGATGCGGCGGGCGATGGTGTCGAGTTCTTCGCGGGGGACCTTGCAGAGCGACTGCTCGGGGGTCTTGCGGTCGATGGAGTATATCATGACGGAGGAGGGGGCGATGCGGCGCAGGGCTTCGATGAGGGCTTCGACTTCCTCGGCTGTGGTGTTGTCGACGGCGACGCCGTCGTGGGTGCCGCGGGTGAACATGGTCTGGACTATGACCTTGCCGTCGAAGGCGGCGAGGGCGGCGACGACCTTGGCGACGGAATATGTCGGGTCGTTGGGACGGTCGAGCAGGCGGACGGTGCCGTCGAAGGCCGAGTCGAGTTTGGCGATGTTGTTGTCGACGCGGCGGAGCGCCCCGGCGACGTCGGGGCGTGCGGCGCGGGTCGAGTTGGTGAGGACCGAGATCTTGACCTCCGGGAAGTACTTGTCGCGAAGGCGGATGGTATCGTCCACGATGTCGGCGAAGTCGGGATGGAGCGTAGGCTCGCCGTTGCCCGAGAAGGTGATGACGTCGAGCGGCTTGCCTTCGTCCTTTAGCGAGCGGAGTTTCTGCTCGAGCAGGGCGGCGACTTCCTCGCGCGAGGGGAATCCTGTCGTGCCGGGACCCTGGGCGTTGTAGCCGGCCTCGCAGTAGAGGCAGTCGAACGAGCATATCTTGCCGTCACGCGGCGAGAGGTTGACGCCGAGCGACGAGCCCAGGCGGCGGGAATGTATGGGGCCGAAGATTGTTTCGGTGAAAAGTACAGTCTGCATTTGTCTGAGAGTTACTTATTGTTTCTTGAGGAAAAGGCGGGTTGACTGAGAGGCCAGGAGACCTGTCACGGCGACGGCTGCGGCGGTGACCAGAAGGTCGCCGGGGCTGAGCCGCACGGGATAGGCGTCGACAACGAGACGCGAGACGTCGCCTGCGAGTTTCACGAGGGCGAAATGCTGCTGAAGCAGGGTTAGGATGACGCCGAGGACTATGCCGACGGCACCGCCGACGATGGTGACGAGCCAGCCCTCGAGGATGAAGACGCGGCGCACCAGCGACGGTCCTGCGCCGAGGGCGCGGAGCGTCCGCATGTTGTCGCGTTTCTCGATGACGAGCAGCGAGAGCGTCGATACGATGTTGAACAGCGCGATGACCAGTATGAACACCAGCATCATGAATGTTATCCACTTCTCGATGGAAATCATGCGGAACGACTCGGCATGCTGCTCCATCGTGTCCTTGACCGTAAACTCCGGACCGGCAATCTGCTGAATCCGCTCCTTGAGCGAGGCGATGTCGGCGCTCTTCTTCGTGAACACCTCGATGGCGTCGGCTGTTCCCGGCTCATGCTCGAGGAGTCGGGCCACCGAGTCGATGGGCAGGAGGATGAAGTTGCGGTCGTACTCGCTCTGGCCGATGTTGAAAATTCCGCTGACGGCGACCTGCGAGCCTCGGAATGCGGCGGCGGTATTGGCGGGATTGATGCGCCCGAGGCGGCGAGGCACATAGACGCGCAGGCGGCGCACAGCGTCGGGCGAGGTCAGCATCTTGTTGGCGACGCCCACCGAGACGACCGTGGCGCACGACGAGTCGGCGTCGGCGACGTTGAGGGCGAAGTCGCCCTCGATGATGCAGTCGCGTATGCGCGACAGGTCGCCGTACGACTCGGGGATGCCACGCACGATGACAGGCGTCTGCGTCTCGGGACCTACGAGCAGGGCGCGGGTCTCGAGCAGGGGGACCGTTCCGCGGACGCCGCGGATGTCGCGGATGGCCTCGGACAGCGAGTCGGCGCTGAACACGCGCAGGTCGGCACGCTCGACCTTCAGCGGCGGGTCAATCAGGTCAAGATGACTCGCGGCAAGGTCGGTGAAACCGTTGAATATGCTCAGCACCACCACCATAGCCATGGTGGCGACAGCAACGCCAGCCACCGAGATGATGGTGATGACGTTGACGGCGTTATGTGACTTCTTGGCGCGTAGATAGCGCCAGGCGATTTTTAAGGCGAGCAAGAGCGGAGACGGTTAATTGTTCAGCAGACGGTCGATGTTGTCGGCGTAGTCGAGCGAGTCGTCGAGGTGGAAGTGGAGTTCGGGGACCTTGCGCAACTGGTAGCGCACGCGCTGGGCGAGTTCGTAGCGTATGGTCTTGGCGCTCGCCGAGATGCTCTCGATGATTTCGGGAGCCTTCTCCGAGGGGAACACCGAGAGGTAGACGCGGGCGACGGAGAGGTCGGGGCTGACGCGGACAATCGAGACCGAGACGAGGGTGCCGTGGGTCTTGGCTGTCTGCTGACGGAAGATTTCGCTGAGTTCCTTCTGGAGGAGGCGGGATATTTTGGCTTGTCTTGTTGATTCCATATTATTGTGCTTTAATGTTATTCTTCAATTGTGTTATTTTTCAATATCGTGTCTGATGTCACTCTTTCTTAGAACGTTTGCGGGATGGTCTTTGTTGAGCCGCAGGGAACGGGCCGTCACAGACGGCGGCAGATGGTCAGGCCGTCGCGCACGGGAAGGATGACCTTGGCGACGCGGGGGTCGGAGGCTATGGCGTCGTTGAACTCGGCTATGGCGCGGCTCTGCGCGTCGTGGAACGCGGCGGCTCCGTCGGGACCTGCGCTCAGCGGCATCTTGCCGCCCCACAGGGTGTTGTCGGCAAGGATGAATCCCCCGCTGGGCACACGGTCGACCACCATCTCGAAGTACTGGCGGTAGTTGCGCTTGTTGGCGTCGATGAACACCAGGCCCCACTCCCCTTCGAGGCGCGGAACGACCTCCAGGGCGTCGCCGACGTGGAGACGTATCTCGGCCGGCCGGGGATTGGCGGCGAAGGTCTCGCGGAGTTCGTCGGCCATCTCGTCGTCGATCTCCACCGTATCGAGGACGCCGCCCACGGGCATTCCCTCGGCGAGACACAGCGCGGAGTAGCCCGTGTAGGTGCCGAGTTCGAGGACGCGGCGGGGACGTATCATGAACGAAAGCATCGACAAGAGGCGTCCCTGGACGTGACCCGAACACATGTGCGGGTAGAGGTGGCTGAGGTTGGTGTGCCGGTAGAGGTCGTGGAGTTCTGGAGGCTCCGGGTCGCAGTGGGCTGCGAGATAGGCCTCGGTGAGTTCGGCCGCCTCGGCCGCTGACAGTGTCTTGGGGTCGGAGGTCATAGTTCGATCGAGTTTATGATTGAGGCTATCTCCTCGGCGTCATCGGCGGAGGTGCCGCGGCCTATGGGGAGGCTGAGTATCTCCGAGGCGAGCAGTTCGGTGACGGGCAGAGGTCCGTGCTCGAGAGGCTGGTCGGGACGCGAGGTCTCGCCGCGGGTGTAGCATGGCTGAAGGTGCGGCGGGACGGCATAGTGTATGTCGGTGCCTACGCCGGCACGGGCAAGACGTTCGGCCATGAGGTCGCGGCGGCCGCCGGTGACGCGGATGACGTACTGGTGCCAGACGCAGTCGTCGCCCGGATCATCGCATAGCGGCGTGATGACATCCGGACGAAATATTGTCTTGCTGTATATATTGGCCAGCAAGCGGCGGTCGGCGTTCTCGCGGAGTGTGTGGGGAAGTTTCACGCGGAGCATTGCGGCCTGAATCGGGTCGAGGCGGCAGTTGAAGCCCTGACAGATATTGTGGTAGCGGCGGTCGGAGCCGTAGTTGGCGAGACAGCGCACGGTGTCGGCAAGTTCGGCGTCGGAGGTCGTGACGCATCCGGCATCGCCGAGGGCGCCGACATTCTTGGTCGGATAGAAACTGAACGCACCGGCGTGACCGAGGGAGCCGACGGCGCATGTGCCGTTGAGTCCCGGCGCCACAGAACGGGCGCCAATGGCCTGGGCGCAGTCCTCGACGACAATCAGTCCCTCGCGACGAACGATATCGGCCATCCCGTCGCTCCATGCCACACGTCCGTAAAGGTGGACGGGCATCACGGCGCGGACGCCGGGGCCAATGGCCGAGGCTATGCCACGGGCCGAGAGGTTCATGGTGCGCTCGTCGGGGTCGACGAGCACTGGACGCAGTCCGGCGTCGGTAATGGCGAGCACGGAGGCTATGTATGTGTTGGCGGGGACGATGACTCCGTCACCGGGATTCAGGCGCCCGAGATGGACGAGGGCGCGGAGAGTCAGGCGCAGTGCGTCGAGTCCGTTGCTAAGACCCACACAGCGGGTGGTCTCGCAGAGACGCGCCATGTCGGACTCGAAGGCGTCGACCTCGGGGCCGCCGATGTAGCGTCCCGATCGTATCACCCGCCCGGCGGCGTCGACCAGGGCGTCGGCGTACGGCTCGTTCACCTTGCCGAGATCGAGAAACGGATATTTGAGTGCCATATCGGAAAAGTTGCTGAAGATTGGTTAATTGGTTGATTCTCAGAAAAGCGGGCCGCGTGCGCGGGCTATCGCGCTGAATTCCTCGAAGTCGCGGATGTACTCGGCCTCGTCGTAGGGGAGGGAGACAAGGGCAAGGAGGACGCTGCCCGACGAGAAGTTGGTGATCGAGCGCCAGTAGCCCGGTGGAACATATAGGCCCTCGTAGGGACGGTTCAGCGTATAGGTGACGGTATGGTAGCCGTCGGTGAGCGTCACGTCGAAACTTCCGTTCACGGCGACTATCAACTGGTGGAGTTCGCGATGGGCGTGTCCTCCGCGTGATTCGCCGCCGGGGACATCGTATGTCCAGTAGACGCGCTGAATCTCGAAGGGGATATGGCGCATCTCCTCGACGAAGGTCAGGCTGCCGCGCGGGTCGTAGATTTTGGGCAGTGAAAGAATTTCCGGAATAGTTTGGCTCATGTTGAAAAGAATCGGTGATGAAGAATGTGCCGGAGCCGTGGCGGGACTTATGCCGGGAAGACGTGTCCGGAACACCGCAGGGCAAAAACTTCGGCAAATATACGAAATATAATGTAAAAAGAGGACATCCGGCGGTAACGGGAGACGTCGGAGAAAAAGTTTTTTGGGCGCCGGGCGCCGGTTCTGAAGTGGTTTGAGCAGCGGCCTCCGGTTTTGAAGTGGTTTGAGTGTCGGGGTCCGGTTTTGAAGTGTTTTGATTCGGGGTGCGAACGGCAGTGTACGGTTCATTGGCCTCAAGACGCGCCCGGAGGTCGGCGATTTCGGCCTTTATCGCATTTATGCGGGAGTTGAGTCCGGCATCCGCGCCATCGAGTGACTTGGCCCTTTCTTCGAGGGTCAGAAGATAGCGCCCCAGGGCATCAATCCTGCAGAGGATTTTCTGCTCGCGGAAATAAGCGTCGGAGGCGGCCCAAGTTTTGTCATAGGCCGATTCGGGATTAGAGTAAAACATAGTTGTGTGTCAAGTTTTTAGATTAAAAAATTGGTTTGATTAAGTAATTATTACCCGGGGACCGGGCTGTGAAAGACACTGCAAAGATACGACACGGCGAGGCGTTTTATACTCCCCCGTCTGAATAGATTGGCAAAATTTGAAATTTTTTTTCGGGAAAGGGAATTTTTTTTCGATTTTGGGGAATATTTTTTTTCAAGATTCCCGAGGTGTCCGAGATGCGCGAGATGCGCGAGAATCCCGAAGTGTCATGATTTATCACGAGATAGCGCGATTTAGCGCGGGGAAGCGGGAAGGATGGGGAATTATGGGAGGGATGGGAGTGTTGGGAAATGGGGAATATGTTTTTGGGGAATGCTTTTTTTGGGGGGGGGTGGGGCATTTTTATGATACATTTAATTTTAGAAGTCGGATTGGTCAGGTTCGGGATTTAAATATGCCCAACTAAACCTTTACCTATTTATTTATAGCGCTGGCAAAGAAAGAACACCCTCATCGTGTCCACTGAACGGTTAGAAAAGCACTCGGGGAGGCAATAAACCGGTTTACAATTCGTTAGATATAATGTATGCGATGTAATCAACATCATAAACACGAATTCGTATGCGAATCCGATATATCACCCTGATAATGACATTTGCCATGATTTCCATGAATTTATCGGCTCAGAGTAGTGCCGATAACGGCATCAGTCGTGAGAATTACGGCTTGGTCAGGACTAATATGAATATTTCATACAGCCATGGTTGGGGAAACATAGAGGATGTGTTTTCAGCAAGAGTCTCGTATGAGTTTATAAGGAATCGATACATCACTCTGACGGCTAATGGCCGGTACTCTTCCTGTGAGGTCTCTTGTGCTTACGGAGATCTATCCGACAGTTACAATCCAGATGAGATAAATCTAAATGGCACGCATCTTTTAGGTCAGGTAGGTGTTACTTCCACTTTCCGATTCAAGTTGTTCGGTAAACCTTTTATGGGAATGGCAATGCTGAACTCGGAATGGGGCGAAGGAGGATTTGCAAGGATTTCCGGGATTGCCATGGGGCTGTTCATGATTAAAGCCAACCGTGATACTCAATTCGGCATAGGTCCATTGGTGATGATAAATTCCACTTCTAAGATTCCCGCTTTTATTGTCTTCATGTATAGACACCGCTTTAATGAGAAATGGCTGGTAAATTTGTATGGTGGCATGTTTTCGGTGGATTACACACCGACCAAAAATAATTTGATAAGTATAGGAGCCGATGTTGATGTAAATTCGTTTTACTTTAGACCATCCGATAGAAGGTTGCCTTCGCGATGTAGATTTACATCAACTTCGTTTCGCCCGATGGCGAGGTATCGTCATAGACTTGCGGAAAACTTGTATTTTGATACCCAGGTAGGTGTTTCCCTTAAGATGTTAAGTCGAATCAATGGTGTCACGGGAACCAAGGAATATGTTGAATGCAAACAAAAGGCCGCACCTTTTTTACAGTTTGGTGTATCATACTCACTTTAGTTATTCAAATTGAAGCCTTAAACACAAAATTTATGCTTAATCTCATAATTTAGTTTCCTATCTTCGGATAGTATTTTCACTCCGGGAGGGTTGGGAAATGGGGGGAAGGCTTTTTTTGAAATGTTTTTGTGGGCGTTCTTGAAACTATTTGTCTAAAAATTTGGTTTTGAGATATATTGGTTGTAATTTTGGAACAACGATTATGCTCGTGGCGAAACACGTTCGATGGCAAATAATGCCGTTGGGGCTGATATGCCTGTCCTTGTTTGTTGCGGAAATTTATTAAAAAAACCTGTTATACCTACGACATTGAAATGAGAACCAGGAATTCATTATACCTACTTGTTATATTTGTCTCCTGCCTATGGGTTACCGACCTCTGTCTTGCAAAAAAGCAGGAAAAGGCAAATGTTGAGAAAATCTATATATTGGGTAAAAAAACTCCTGATTTAACAACAAAGGTATTGCCGCTGTATCGTTTCAAGCCGGATGTGACCGGACGATTTATGAAACGTTTCTGTGACGAATTGTTCATATCGAAATCGAACATATTCATGACAGTCGATGAGATAGAGAATATATATTTTCCGCACAGCGGCAATGACGAGGATTATGTCTATCTATCCGGGGACCATGTGAGTCCAAAACATATCGAGGATTCTCAGGCGGCCATAATGCTGTCGGACTCAGACCTGATTCTATTGAAAAATCTGACATCCGGGACAGTCAATATGCTGCACATAGAAAAAGACGGAGATATAAATATCAGATATTCGAAAGATTATCCAATTGGGATGAACGACGAATATATGCCATCAACAGCGATAGTGCATATGCAGCCCGACGGCAAGGTCAATCCGATATTCATATATGATCCGCGAAAAGATGAAGTCGAACGTTATGGCTGGATTACAAAATATTACACGGACAACAATCTGGATTCCATAGCAAGTTATGAATATTATCCGGAATCTTTTCAGATGCTTGCGTTCCTGTCAGATTCCATACCGAAGAAAATAGAATACAACAAGAGCATTAATGCAGCCGGTGGAAAAAAAGAGGATGCCGATTTCGTAAAGGTAAGGTTTGAAGATATACTCAAACTGAAATATAACGATTATAAACATACATACAATCTGATCTTTCCGAACTTTACGCCAGAGGAACTGGAAAAGCGACTGAATTATTACCAAACTTATTATAATTATATGCGGACTTGCCTTGTCGAAGGAGACACTACGCATGAGGAGGAATTGCGTGAAAAATTGCGTGAGTTATCCGAGGGCTTGTAAATCAAGACTTCGGAAAGAGAGAGCGCGATTAGTTGGGAGGATTGGAAATTATCGTTAATTTTGGGAATTAAAACGGTTTAGATTATGAGGAAATATTTTTTAATAGTTGTATTGTTGGCTTCTTTCCTGCTCTCAACGATGGCTTTTGGCGGGTTGTACATCAGTCGCAATATTAAAGATATGAACCGGGGCGCAATTTTCGCGAAGGTCATTTCCATGTCTGCAGGAAGTGACTCCTGCAAGGCAATCACAGTGGAGTATCTTGACGAAGTCTTAGTGCTTGAAAACAAATGGAAACCGGAAGATCTCGGAGACTTTACTCCTGCCGATACCGTCGAGGTGGGAAAGAATTACATGTTCTACATAGAGAGAATTCCTTCTCCCGCCAATTCCTCGAAATATAAACCGGTTGATTCGACACAGGACAGGAAGTCATTAAACTATTTCAAGGTCTACAACGTTGTCGGCGATAAACTTCTTCCCCTGTCAGAAAGTCGGCTTGACAAAGACTTTATCAACCTGATCCTGAATGGTAACAGAGAAATGGAACTTAAAGGTATGGTCAAATAAGTCACCCCATTACCTATACACTATAAATTAAACAGTGTTAGAGATAAAAAACAACTTCAAGAAAATAATGAAATTAAAAATTGAAAATGAATATGGGAAGTGACGGACGGGAGAGAGGCGCGGCGGTGTGGTTGCGTAGGATTGTTGTGTTGGGCGTGGCCCTTGTGGTGAATCTGCAGGGGTGGTGCCGGGATTATGTCGGCATGGATCCTAATGCTTTCTTAAAGCAGGAGGAGATGATCATGGACTCGCTGCAGGATCTGGTGTCGCATTTTGACAAGGGCGAAAAGGATTATGAAAACGATTTTGGAGAAATCTGTTTTCAGAACTGGCAAGATCTGGAAACGTACAGAATAGCCCTTAAGGATTCGGAAAACACTAAAATTATACGCTTCATGGGCGATCTGGCGGGAATTGAGATGCATATGGGTTCGCACCGCTATGAATTGTATTATGCTCCGGCGCTTGCCTCGTGCCGTGAACTTTGCGAAATTGTATCGAACTACAAGGGGCCGAAGGAGAATCTATATTCCTACTGGTGCATTTACAACATACGTTCGGACTTGTCAAGTTACGTTATCGGAAGACTGCTTGATCTTGAAATGAAAGGCACAATACCACATGGGATGAATTGGAACGAGTGGGCGACAGAATATGTGAAGGAGCATCCGAAAGACGAATTCTCGAGGAATTACAAGATATACCAGGACCTGGATGAGCAGGAGAGCCTGTTGTACGGTATCTTGAAAGAGGAACAACGTCTTGCCATGCCGCCAAAATTAGGTCAGAAGTCCGAGTGATGGGGGGGGTATTCTCGAGATACTCGAGATGCCCGAGATGCGCGAGATTCCCGAATGGCGCGAGTTAGCGTGGGGAAGCACGGGGACGCGACTGATTCGGGCGGCAGGATGCCGCCATTCCATGATGCCGCTATTCCATGATTTTTTTGCGGGTTGGGTGAATTTTATTAATTTTGTGGTTTAAAAGGAACAGATATGCAGTAAGGCCTAATATGGGGCTGATGTGCAGTAAAGCCTAATAAGGAACAGATATGCCGGTAAGGTTTAATAAGGAGCAGATATGCAGGTAAAGCCTAAGAAAGCACTCGGACAGCATTTCCTCACGGATCAGAGCGTGGCGCGACGTATTGCCGCGACGCTCGACGATTACCGCGACATGCCGGTTCTGGAGATAGGACCGGGCATGGGCGTGCTGACGAAGTATCTTCTCGAGGCCGGCCACGACCTGAGTGTGGTGGAAATCGACACGGAGTCGGTGGAATGGCTGCGCGAGAATATGCCGGCTCTGCGTCCCGAGCGGATTCTCGCCGAGGATTTCCTGCGCATGGACCTTGATGCGCTTTTCCCGGGGCAAAAGTTCTGCATCATAGGAAATTATCCCTACAACATCTCTTCACAGATTTTCTTCCGCCTGCTGGATGTGCGCGACCGCGTGACGTGCTGCTCGGGCATGCTTCAGCGCGAGGTCGCCGAGCGTCTCGCCGCCCCTGCAGGCACGAAGGCGAGGGGAATACTCTCGGTGCTTCTGCAGATGTGGTACGACGTCGAGTATCTGTTCACGGTCAGCGAGCGCGTGTTCAATCCGCCGCCAAAGGTGAAGTCGGGCGTCGTGCGCCTGCGCCGCAACGCGGTGACCGACCCCGGATGCGACTGGACGCTGTTCCGCAATGTCGTGAAGACCACTTTCGGCCAGCGGCGCAAGACCCTGCGCAACTCGGTGCGCGCTCTCTGTCCCGGCGGCGTCCTTCCCGACCTTCCCGACCTGCTGGCCCTGCGGCCCGAGCAACTCACGGTGGAGCAGTTCGTCACACTGACCAACGCCGTCGCCTCGCTGAGAGAAGCGGCCACCCGTTGAATCACGCAATTCACCAACTCCCTAAAAATCCGTCACAATGAAAGAATACAGCGAAGAATATCTCCAGCACATAAAAGAGATTATCGACTCCGGTGACACCAGCGCCGCCCGCGCCGAACTGTCTTCGCTGCACCCGGCGGACATCGCGGAACTGTACAAGAACCTCGACCTCGAGCAGGCGGAGTTCCTGTTCGGCCTTCTCGACGAGGAGACCCAGGCCGACGCCCTGATGGAGATGGACGAGGACGACCGCCGCAAACTGATAGAGGCGATGCCCGCCGAGGAAATCGCCAAGCAGATAGACCACCTTGACACGGACGACGCCGTCGACCTCATCCAGGAACTCGACGAGGAGGACCGCGACGAGATTCTGTCGCACATCGACGACGTGGAGCAGGCGGGCGACATCATCGACCTGCTGAAGTACGACGAAGACACCGCTGGCGGCCTCATGGGCACCGAGATGATAGTCGTAAACGAGAACTGGTCGATGCCCGAGACCATCAAGGAGATGCGCCTGCAGGCCGAGGACATGGACGAGATATACTATGTCTACGTGGTTGACGACGACAACAAACTGCGCGGCATACTTCCGCTGAAGACGCTCATCACCCATCCCTCGGTGTCGAAGATAAAGCACGTGATGGAGACCGACCCCGCCGCCGTCAAGGCCGACACTCCAATCGACGAGGTGGCCCTCGACTTCGAGAAATACGACGTCGTGGCGATGCCCGTTGTCGACTCGATAGGTCGACTTTTGGGACGCATCACCGTCGACGACGTCATGGACGAGGTCCGCGAGTCGCAGGAGCGTGACTACCAACTGGCATCAGGTATCTCGTCGGACGTCGATGCCGACGACTCGGTGATGGCCCAGACCAAGGCGCGCATACCCTGGCTGCTCGTGGGCATAGTGTCGGGCATCCTGGCGTCGCTGATTCTCGGAACATTCGAGGAGCAACTGTCGGCGGTAACCGCGCTCGCGCTGTTCATTCCCATCATAGGCGGCACCGGCGGCAATGTCGGCGTACAGGCGTCGGCAATCGTCGTACAGTCGCTGGCCAACGGCACGCTCGAGGTCAAGGAGTTCGCCAAGCAACTCGGCAAGGAGACGCTCATCGGCCTGCTGAACGCCACGATAATCACTGCCGTGATACTCATCTACAACCTCATCGTCATGCCCGGCGACATAGCCGTCACACTGTCTGTCGCCGTCTCGCTGTTCATAGTCTGCATGTTCGCGTCGCTGCTCGGCACCGTCGTGCCGCTCACGCTCGAGAAACTTCACATCAATCCCGCGCTCGCGACAGGCCCCTTCATCCAGGTGGCCAACGACCTTATCGGCCTCATCATCTACGTCGAGGTGGCCGGCCTCTTCCTCTCGATTTTCTGAGACAATAACCCCACACTCCGCAAACCCTCACTAACATAAATACATGCTTGTAAAGACCTTCGGCGCCGCGCTGCGGGGCATAGACGCCATACTGGTCACCATCGAGGTCTCGGTAAGCCGCGGCACTCTTTTCTCGATGGTAGGACTTCCCGACGCCGCCGTCAAGGAGTCGCAAGACCGCGTGCGCTCCGCCATCGAGGAGAACGGCTACGAATTTCCCCGCCACCAGGTTGTGGTCAATCTCGCTCCCGGCGACGTGCGCAAGGAGGGTCCGGCCTACGACCTTCCGATTGCCGTGAGCCTGCTTGCCGCCTCGGACCAGATAAAGGCCCCCGGGCTCGACCGCTGCATGATTATGGGCGAACTGTCGCTCGGCGGCGACGTGTTGCCCGTGCGCGGCGTGCTGCCAATGGCCATAGTCGCCCGCGCCGCCGGTTTCGACGCCCTCATAGTTCCCTCGGCCAACGTCCACGAGGCCGCCGTGGTCAACAATCTCACCGTCTACGGAGTCGACCACATACGCCAGGTGATCGACTGGCTCGGCGGAAACGACAAGCTGACGCCTACCGTCGTCGATACCCGCGCCGAGTTCGCCGCCGCCGTCGGAAAGGATTCCGACGATTTCGCCGACGTCAAGGGCCAGGAGAATGTCAAGCGTGCCTTCGAGATAGCCTGTGCCGGAGGCCACAACATAATTATGGTCGGTCCGCCCGGAGCCGGCAAGTCGATGATAGCCAAACGTCTCGGCTCCATCATGCCGCCGCTGACCCTCGCCGAGGCCCTCGAGACCACCAAGATACACTCCGTGGCCGGAAAACTTCCGCAAGGCTCGCACCTGATGACCACACGGCCGTTCCGCTCGCCGCACCACACCATATCGCCCGCGGCGCTCGTCGGCGGAGGCACAAATCCCATGCCCGGCGAGATAACGCTGGCGCACAACGGCATCCTCTTCCTGGACGAGTTTCCCGAATTCTCGCGCAACGTGCTCGAGGTCCTTCGCCAGCCCCTCGAGGACCGGCGCATCAGCGTCTCGCGCGTCAAATACGCAGTCGACTACCCCGCGGGCTTCATGCTCGTGGCATCGATGAACCCCTGTCCCTGCGGCTACTTCAACCATCCGACACGGGCGTGCACATGCACGCCGATGCAGGTCGCGCGCTACAGGAGCCGCATCTCCGGCCCGCTGCTTGACCGCATCGACATACAGTGCGAGATCATGCCCGTTCCGTTCGAGAAACTCTCGTCGCTGGAGCAGGGCGAGCCGTCGGCGGCGATACGCCAGCGGGTCATCGCCGCCCGCGCCGTTCAGGAAAAGCGCTTCAGGGACGAGCCGGGAACGTACTGCAACGCCCAGATGAACTCACGGCAGTTGCGCCGCTACTGCGCCATCAGCGCGGAGTGCATGAAGATACTGCAGCGTGCAATGGAGAAATACGACATGAGCGCCCGCGCCTACGACCGCATACTGAAAGTGGCGCGCACCATAGCCGACCTTGCCGGCAGCCGCGACATCGAGACGCCGCACATCTCCGAGGCCCTGTCCTACCGCGCCCTCGACCGCCCGACGTCGCTCTGATACAGTTAAAGTTTAGTAAATTTTCATAAATAAATATAAATATTCTTGTCAGAAAGCGCGTCGAAAGGCGCGGGACTTGCTTTTTCCGGGGATATTCATTACCTTTGTACAACTTCAGCAATGGAGGGGGTCCCGACGGACTTCCTCTTTTTGTTTGCCCGGCGATTCAGGGTCTCAGAGAGTCCTGCCGTGAAGTTCAGATTACGACTAATTATCATCCCGGCCCGTGACCTGCGGTCCCGGCCAAAAGAAACAACATCATAACACATGCTTGACAAGCAACAACTGCAAACTGTAGTCGAGGACGCCCTGTCCGCAACATCCTGTTTTCTGGTTTCCGTCACCGTGAGCGACGACAACAATGTCGCCGTCACAATCGACTCGCCCGAGGGCGTCGACCTTGACACCTGCGTGGCCGTGACCCGAGCCGTCGAGGCCGCCTTCGACCGCGATGCCGAGGACTATGAACTCACCGTCGGCTCGGCCGGAGTCACGACACCGTTCAGCGTACCCCAGCAGTACTACATGAATGTCGGGAATCCGGTCACCGTAATTACCCGCGACGGACGCAAACTGCACGGCACGCTCGCCGAGGTGCGCGAGGACCTGACAGTGGTAGTCGAGGTTCCCACCAAGGTGAAGGAGCCCGGCGCCAAACGCCCCGTGGTGAAGGGAGTCCCCGAGGTACTCGCTCCCGACAATGTCAAATCCATAGTCCGCGAGATCTGACATGCCTCCGCGGCGTGGAATCGCCCGGACAGTCGAATATACCCCAAAAACGATAAATCAAAAAAACTTCAAAACATAAAATGGCAAAAAAAGAAGCAACCCCAAACATGGTCGAGCAGTTCGCCGAGTTCAAGGAACTCAAGAACATCGACAAGGCAACAATGATCTCCGTGCTCGAAGAGTCATTCCGCAACGTGCTTGCTAAGATGTTCGGCACCGACGAGAACCTCGACGTCATCCTCAACCCCGACAAGGGCGACGTCCAGATTTTCCAGAACCTCCAGATTGTCCCCGACGGCGAGGTGGAGAACCCCAACCTCCAGATATCGCTCAGCGACGCGCGCGCCGACGACGACCCCGACGCCGAGGTGGGCGAGGAGCACACCAAGGAAATCATCTTCGAGAAATTCGGCCGTCGCGCCATCCTCACACTCCGCCAGACACTCCAGTCCAAGATTCTCGACCTGCAGAAGGAAGCGATCTATGCCAAGTTCAAGGAACTCGAAGGTGAACTCGTCTCCGGCGAGGTCTATCAGACATGGTCGCGCGAGACCCTGCTTCTAGACGACGACAAGAACGAACTCCTTCTGCCCAAGAGCGAGTCGATTCCCGGCGACTTCTTCCGTAAGGGCGAGACCGTCCGTGCCGTTGTCGCCAACGTCGACAACAAGAACAACAACCCCAAGATCACCGTATCGCGCACGAACGAGAACTTCCTGCGCCGCCTGTTCGAACTTGAGGTTCCCGAAATCCAGGACGGCCTCATCAACATCCGCGCCGTGGCCCGCATCCCCGGCGAGCGCGCCAAGATAGCCGTCGAGTCGTATGACGAGCGCATCGACCCCGTAGGCGCCTGTGTCGGCGTCAAGGGCTCGCGAATCCACGGCATCGTGCGCGAACTCCACAACGAGAACATCGACGTCATCAACTTCACGTCCAATCCCTCGCTCTTCATACAGCGCGCCCTCTCTCCCGCCAAGATTTCCTCTATCCGCCTCGACGAGGAGGAGAAGAAGGCCGAGGTATTCCTCCGTCCCGAGGAGGTGTCACTTGCCATCGGCAAGAACGGCCTCAACATCAAGCTCGCATCGATGCTCACCGGCTATGTCATCGACGTATACCGCGACAGCGAGGAGCAGATCGAGGAGGACATCTACCTCGACGAGTTCAAGGACGAGATTGACGAGTGGGTAATCGACGCACTCAAGAACATAGGCTGCGTGACAGCCAAGTCTGTCCTCAACGCACCCCGCGAGATGCTTGTCGAAAAGGCCGACCTCGAGGAGGAGACCGTCGACCGCGTCCTCGAAGTACTCCGCGCCGAGTTCGAAGACTGAGCAAATCGCTAAAAATTCACCATCCAACAGACATTTATGGCAAAAACTAAGATATCAACACTCGCCAAGGACCTCAATATCGGTCTGCCCACCGTCTTTGAGTTCCTGAACAAAAAAGGCATCTCGATAGACGAGAAGCCTAACACCCGCGTCGAGGACGATGTCGTCGCCCTCCTGGTCAATGAGTTCGACAAGGACGGCAGCATGATGGCCGCGGCCCGCAAATCGAAGGCCCAGGCCGAGACCCGTCCCGCCGCACCGAAGAAGGAGAAGGAAGAGCCGTCCGAGCCCGTACAGGCCGTCACACCCTCCGACCTCAAGCAGAAACCTAAGATTCTGGGCAAAATAGATCTCAATGCTCCAGGCAAGATCGTGACTCCCGAAGAGGAGGCCGCCGAACGCGCGCGTCAGGAAGCCGCGGCCCGTGCCGCCGCCGAGGCAAAGGCCGCCGCTGAGGCTGCCGCCCGCGCAGCCCAGGAAGCGAAAGCCGCAGCAGAGGCCAAGGCAAAAGCCGAAGCCGCCGCCCGCGCAGCCGCCGAAGCCAAGGCAAAAGCCGAGGCAAAGGCCGCCGAGGAAGCCGCGGCCCGTGCCGCCGCCGAAGCGAAAGCCGCCGCTGAAGCCAAGGCAAAAGCAGACGAAAAGGTTCCCGAAAAACATGAGGAGCCGGCCGAAGACTTCATTCCTACCAAGACCCCCAAGGGTCCCTCGGTCAACATCGTAGGCAAGATCGACCTCGACGCACTCAACCAGTCGACACGTCCCCGCAAGAAGTCGCGCGAGGAACGCCGCAATGCCGCCGCAGGCGCATCGGGCGACCGCAAGAAACGCCGCCGCATATCCGGCAAGGAGAAGGTAGACATAGAGAAGACCGGCCAGCAGGCCGCCAACGAGCAGCGCCGCGAAAAGGGCAAAGGTCAGTCAGGCGAGCAGGGCCAGGGCGGCAAGCGCCGCGAGAAAGGCGCCAAGACCGCACCCAAGCGTCCGGTAGTCGTTCCCGTAAACGAGGAGGACGTATCGAAGCAGGTCAAGGAGACACTCGCACGCCTCACCGCCAAGGACAAGAACCTCAAGAAAGGCGCAAAATGGCGCAAGGAGAAACGCGAGGCCGCACGCGAGGCCCAGGCAGAGGCACGCGCAGAGGCACGCGCAGAGGCAAAGGTGCTGAAACTCACCGAGTTCGTGACAGCCAACGACCTCGCCGTAATGATGGACGTTCCCATCAACAACGTCATCGCCACATGTATGAACATCGGTGTCATGGTCTCGATAAACCAGCGTCTTGACGCCGAGACCATCAATATCGTAGCCGAGGAGTTCGGCTTCAAGACCGAGTACGTCTCCGCCGAGGTTGCCGACGCAATCCATCAGGACGAGGACAGCGAGGACGATCTGCAGCCCCGCTCGCCCATCGTCACCGTCATGGGCCACGTAGACCACGGCAAGACCTCGCTGCTCGACTACATCCGCAAGGCCAACGTCATCGCAGGCGAGGCCGGCGGCATCACCCAGCACATCGGCGCATACAACGTGTCGCTCCCCGACGGACGACACATCACCTTCCTCGACACCCCCGGACACGAGGCCTTCACCGCCATGCGTGCCCGCGGCGCCAAGGTCACCGACCTCTGTATCATCATCGTCGCCGCCGACGACGCCGTGATGCCCCAGACCGTCGAGGCCATCAACCACGCCGCCGCCGCCGGTGTCCCCATCGTATTCGCGATAAACAAGATAGACAAGCCCCACGCCAACCCTGACAAGATCAAGGAGGAACTCGCCGCCATGAACTACCTCGTCGAGGACTGGGGCGGCAAGTACCAGAGCCAGGACATCTCGGCCAAGAAGGGCCTCGGCGTAGACGAACTCATGGAGAAGGTTCTCCTCGAGGCCGAGATGCTCGACCTCAAGGCCAACCCCAACCGCAACGCCACCGGCTCGATCATCGAGTCGTCGCTCGACAAGGGCCGCGGCTATGTCGCCACCGTACTCGTGCAGAACGGCACGCTCCATGTGGGCGACATCGTTCTCGCCGGCAACCACTACGGCAAGATCAAGGCCATGTTCAACGAGCGCAACCAGCGCATCAAGGAGGCCGGCCCCGCCACTCCGGCGCTTGTACTCGGACTCGACGGCGCTCCTACCGCCGGCGACACCTTCAATGTGCTCGACACCGAGCAGGAGGCCCGCGAGATTGCCTCGAAGCGCGTGCAACTGCAGCGCGAGCAGGGTCTGCGCACCACCAAGATGCTCACCCTCGAGGACATCGGCCGCCGCCGCGCCATCGGCAACTTCCAGGAACTCAACATCATCGTCAAGGGCGACGTCGACGGCTCGATCGAGGCGCTCAGCGACTCGCTCATCAAGCTCTCGACCGAGGAAATACAGATCAATGTCCTGCACAAGGCAGTCGGCGAAATCTCGGAGAGCGACGTCACCCTCGCCGCAGCCTCCGACGCCATCATCATCGGCTTCCAGGTGCGTCCGTCGCTTGCCGCCAAGCGCGCCGCCGAGCGCGAGGGCGTGCAGATACGCCTCTACTCGGTCATCTACCAGGCCATCGAGGACGTCAAGGACGCCATGGAGGGCATGCTCGCACCCGAAATCAAGGAAGAGGTCATCGGCACAGCCGAAGTCCTCGAGACCTACCACATCTCGAAGGTCGGCACTATCGCCGGCGCCATGGTACGCGAGGGCCGCATGAAGCGCGGCTGCAAGGTACGCCTCATCCGCGACGGCATCGTGCGCTACACCGGCGAACTCGGCTCGCTGAAGCGCTTCAAGGACGACGTCAAGGAAGTCCTCTCGGGCTACGACTGCGGTCTCTCGATCCAGGGTTACAACGACATCAAGGTCGGCGACCTGGTCGAGGGCTACGAGGAAGTGGAGGTCGAGCGCAGCCTCTGACCCGAATCCCGCACGGATATCCCGGCGCGAACACAAAACCCTGACTGAAACATGCAGACAATTTTCCTGAACCTCGGCTCGAACCGGGGCAACAGAAAACAGAACATAGGCCGGGCCATCGAACTCATTGCAGATCGGTGGCCCGCCGCCGCCTTGCGCCGTTCGCCCTGGGTCTATTCCGAGGCCTGGGGATACAACTCGAGCGAGACCTTCACCAACGTAGGCCTCGCCCTAGACTTTCCCGACGGCGGACTGCCCGACCCGTTCGCCGTTCTCCGCTCGCTGCAGGAGATAGAGCGCCGCATAGCCCCCGACCAGACACACCGCAAGCCTGACGGAACATATTCCGACAGGATGATAGACATCGACATAATAGCGTTCGGCAACCAGGCCATCAACACTCCCGAACTCACCGTGCCGCATCCCCGTGCCGCGGCCCGCGACTTCGTGATGAAGCCCATGCAGTTCCTGTGTCCGGGATGGAACCCCGACACGGCGGTCGCGTCGCAGAAGAAGACAATATCCGACATGCACCGCGACGACCTGGCCACATTCCGCGCCAAGCCCAAGATGCCTGTCGTGGTTGTCCTCGACAACATACGCTCGCTGAACAACATCGGCTCGATTTTCCGCACCTCCGACGGTTTCGCCGTTAGCGAGATTCTGCTATGCGGCATCTGCGCCACACCTCCGGCTCCCGAAATACACAAGACGGCGCTCGGTGCCGAGCAGTCGGTGGCATGGTCGTACTGGAAGACTACGGCCGAGGCTGTCGCACACCTGAAGGAACAGGGCTACACCCTGTGCTGTCTCGAACAGGTGAAGGGTTCGGTATCGCTTGAGAAATTCGAGCCGTCGCGCTCCGAAAAATACGCCATCATAGCCGGCAACGAGGTCTCCGGCGTCGACCCGGCTATAGTGGCCGCAGCCGATGTCTGCCTCGAGATACCGCAGGCCGGAACGAAACACTCGCTAAACGTCGCCGTCTCGACGGCAATCGCCCTGTGGCACTTCTTCCCGGCGCTCAGGCCATGATTAAGAGCCGGTTCGGCAATATTGTTTTGTAGAACCGGTCTAACACACGGCGATGATGAAGCCGATGGCGTAGAACAGCATGAGCATTGCCGTGCCTCCGAGCAGGGGCGTCAGACGTGCGCCGCGGCGCGAGCCCATGCAGAACCACAGGAAGGTGTGGACCGTTGCGTAGATGACCGGAACACACCAGCCCAGACCGCCGATTACGCTCCACACCGGAGTTACGAGCGCTATTGCCACCCAGCCGTTGATAAGATAGAGAAACGACGTCACCGGACGTCCGACAAGGACCGCAAGTGTGGTCTTGCCCACTGACCTGTCATCCTCGAGGTCGCGGTAGTTGTTGATGATAAGGACGTTCGCGCCCATCAGTCCGATGCTCAGCGAGCCGAAGAACACCGTCATGTCCCATACGCCCGACTGGAGGTAGAAGGTCAGATTGACCGGAATGATGCCGAAGAAGGCTATGACGGCGAGTTCTCCAAGCGCATGGTGCGACAGGGGGTAGGGCCCCGTGCTGTAAATCAGTACGCCGACCGCAATGGTGATTCCTGCGGCTATCAGCCACCATCCTCCCCAGTAGATGAGGCTCAGGCCGACAAGACATGCCAGGCCGAGTGTGCCGAAGGTCGCCACAAGCATGGCATGGGGCGTGATGTCGCCCTCGGTGACACCGCGGCGCGGTCCCTCGCGGCCGGGAGCGTCGAGTCCGGCGCGAAAGTCATAGTACTCGTTCGCGAAGTTCGAGGCTATCTGCGCGAGTACGGCGAATATCAGGCAGAGTATGGCGGGCGCGGCCTTGAATGTGCCGCCCATTATGGCGTAGGCAAGAGCGGCGATGACGCCGGAGACGGATACGGGAAGCGTGCGCAGGCGCATGGCCTCGATCCAGGCGGCGGATGCCGAAGGTTTCTGTTCACTCATTACGGTTAAATGTTAGTTTGCGGGACAAAGTTACAAAATTATAACGTGTTCTCGTGTGCCGGGGTTGGGTCGTAAGGAATAAAATGTGTAATTTTGTCCGGATTTTCAAGGTGGAATCCTGATGCCGGGAACGGCGCGGTTTGAAAAAATAAAGATGAAGACTACAAAGAAACTTGGCTTCGGAGGACTGGTGGCCCTGGTGTTCGGCATGATGGTCGGCGCCGGCATCTACAACATACCCCAGAACATGGCCGTGTCCGCGTCGCAGGGCGCGGTCATCATCGCGTGGTTGGTCACAGCGGCGTGCATACTGTCGCTGGTCGCGACGTTCAAGACCCTCGCCGACCGGCGCCCCGACCTCAACGCCGGCATCTACGAGTACGCACAGGCCGGTTTCGGCAACTACACCGGCTTCAACATGGCCTGGGGCTACTGGCTGAGCACCTGCATAGCCAACATCGCCTATGCCGCGATGCTCAACGACTCGTTCGGCGTGTTCTTCCCGGCGCTCCTGCACCACGGCTGGCAGACACTGGTGTTCGGCACGGTGCTGATATGGCTGATGTGCTGGCTGGTGCTGAAGGGCATTAAGGCGGCCAAGACCGTCAACTTCATCATGGCCGTGCTCAAGGTGGCGGCCATCGCATTTATCCTCGTGCTGCTGTGGATCAATGCGAAGATGGGGCTCTTCACCGCTGACTTTTTCGGCGGTGACAGCGGAATCGGCGGCATCGGCGAGCAGGTGAAGAACACCATGATGGTTACGCTGTTCTGCTTTGTCGGCATCGAGGGCGCCGTGATGATGTCGGCCAGGGCAAAGAATCCGCAATCGGTAGGACGCGCCGGAGTAGTGGGCTTCGCGCTGGCGTGGCTGCTCTATGTACTGATTTCGCTGCTGAGTTTCGCAGTGATGACGCGTGGCGGACTCGCCTCGCTCGGCGACCCTTCCGCCGCCTATCTGCTCAGGGACACTGTGGGCGAGTGGGCCTACTATTTCGTAATCATATCTGTAATTGTCTCACTGCTGGGCGGCTGGGTGGCATGGAATCTTGTCTGCTCGCAGTGCTCGATGGAGGCCGCCGAGGTCGGCATCTTCCCGCGCCATTTCCTGAAGATGAACAGCAAGGGCATGCCCTCGTTCGCGACCATAGCCTCGGCAGCTGTCATGGAGATGTTTCTCGTCGTGGTGATATTCTCCGACGATTTCTATCTCGCCGCCGTCTCGATAACGGGCATGATGGTGCTTCCGCCCTACCTGTTCAGCGGCCTGTATCTCACCAAGGCCTCGTTCCGGCCCGCCATGCTCGGAAATCCCGGACATGGCCGCCTCATGCGCTTCCGCTTTGCGGGCATCGCCTGCACGGTGTGCTGCCTGTGGATGATATGGAGCGGAGGACTCGACCTGCTGCTCGAGAGCACGCTCTTCTATCTGCCCGGCATTGTGTTCTATCTTTTGGCCCGCGCCGGTCGCCGTTTCTGGACTCCCAAGGCCATGCGCGCCTCGTTCACCCGCGCCGAGTCCGTCGAACTCGCCGTCATCATCGCTGGCGCCGCCGCCTCCCTCCTCCTCCTTTTCCACTAACTTGATCCTTGATGAAATTTGTCGGGGAAATAGGAGTTTTGCTCACTATCGGGAGGGGATTATGGGTGTGATTCCGAAAAATTGCTAACTTTGCAATGGTTTTGTGAAATTGCATGGAAATAATCCAATCTTTCCGTATGAAATAATCCAATCTTTTTTAAGTCATATAACAATGAAGAAATTTTTGACAATCGCTTTTGCTATGGCTGCCGCGACTTCGGTCAGCGTCAGCGCGCAGGAGCACCTGAAGAGTCTGAATCCGGCTTACTTCGACCCCTCCACCCCCGCCGGAACCGACTTCTACCGTCACGTTAACAAGGGTTGGGAAGAGGCTCATCCCCTGACTCCCGAACACGCCCGCTACGGCCAGTTCAACATCCTCAACGACTCGTCCGAGAACCGCGTGAAGGACATCGTCCTCAACCTCGGCAAGACCAACCCCCAGCCCGGCACCGTAGCCTTCAAGGTGTCGACCATCTACAACCAGGCCATGGACTCGGCACGCCGCAACGCCGAAGGCGCCAAGCCCATCCAGGCTGACCTGAAGAAAATCGAGAACACTCCCCACGAGGGCATGGAAGACCTCTTCCTCTGGATGCACGGCAACTATGCCAGCCCCTTCTTCAGCGCCGGTCCGCAGGAGGACCTCGCCAACTCGAAGGTCTACGCCATGTATGTTGGCGGCGGCGGCATGGGTCTCGGCGACCGCGACTACTACCTGCAGAACGACAAGCGCAACAAGGAGGTCCGTGAGGCTTACAAGAAACTCATCGTCAAGCAGATGCAGAACGCCGGCTTCAAGGCCAAGGACGCCAAGCGCATCATGAACAACGTCATGAAGATCGAGACCGCCCTTGCCGACTCGGCATGGACCCGCGAGGAGAGCCGCAACATCCCCGCGATGTACAATCCCCGCTCGTTCGCCCAACTCAAGCAACTCTATCCCAACATCAACTGGGACCGTTTCTTCATCGAGACCATGGGTATCCCCTCGCCCGAGACCGTCATCGTCACCGAACTCAAGTCGGTTGACCGCGCCAACCAGTTGATGGGCTCGCTGACCGACCGCGAGATCAAGGACTACTACCTCTGGAAATATGTCGCCCAGGCCGCAAGCCAGTTGAGCGACGCCTTCTCTGACGCCAACTTCGAGTTCAGCAAGGTTGTCAGCGGCGTCCAGCAGCAGCGTCCACGCTGGAAACGCGCCCTCTCGGCCACCGAAGGCTCGATGGGCGAGGCCATCGGCCAGCTCTATGTCGAGAAATACTTCCCCGAGTCGTCCAAGCAGTACATGCTGGAACTCGTCGAGAACCTGCGCACCTCCCTCGGCAAGCACATCCTCAACCTCGACTGGATGACCGACGAGACCAAACTCAACGCCATCAAGAAACTCAACGCCTTCACCGTCAAGATCGGCTATCCCGACAAGTGGAAGGACTACTCGACAATGGAGATCGACCCCGCCCTCTCCTACTACGAGAACATGCACAACGTAGGCATGTGGCACCAGAAGGACCTCTACAGCAAGTGGGGCAAGCCCGTCGACAAGAGCGAGTGGGGCATGACTCCCCAGACCATCAACGCCTACTACAATCCCCTGGCTAACGAGATTGTCTTCCCCGCAGGCATCCTCCAGGCTCCCTTCTTCGATCCCGAGGCATCGGACGCCGAGAACTACGGCGGCATCGGCGTGGTCATCGGCCACGAGATGACCCACGGATTCGATGACCAGGGCCGCAACTTCGACGCCGACGGCAACATGGTCGAGTGGTGGACTCCCGAGGACGCAAAGCGTTTCGGCGAGAAGACACAGAAACTCGTCGAGCAGTTCGACGCAGTCGAGGTACTTCCCGGTCTCCACGCCAACGGCACCTACACTCTCGGCGAGAACATCGCTGACCAGGGCGGTCTGCGCATCGCCATGACAGCCTTCCTCGACTCGCAGAAGAAGAAAGGCGTAGACATCAAGAGCGAGGCCGCACGCATCAATGGCTACGACCCCATGCAGGTGTTCTACATGAACTACGCCAACCTCTGGGCCAACAACATCCGTCCCGAGGAAATCCGTTCGCTGACCACCGGCGACGTCCACTCGCTGGGCCGCAACCGCGTCAACGTCACGCTCCGCAACATCGAGCCCTTCTTCGAGGCATTCTCCATCACCGAAGGCCAGCCCATGTTCCGCCCCGCCAGCGAGCGCGTCATCATCTGGTAAAATCCCCCCCACCATCTCCCAAACACGAGGACGCCGCTACCCGCTGCGTCCTCGCTGCATTTATCCCGACTTTAATTATGGCGAATTCGCCATAATTAAAAATCAAACCGGACATTCGAGAAATTATGAGTAATTTTGTGAGGTTTTAAAATTTTTGTGATGATGATTGGAAGAATTAGATTTAGCAGGTATGCGCTGGTTATTACGGCGGTTATTTTTCTGGCGCTTTTTGTCGGGTGTTTTGTTACGTTGCAGGACAGGACGGCGTTTTGGGTCTGGGTCTCGTTATATGTCATAATGCTTGTATTCGCGCTGCTTTATGCTCCCGTGTGCATAAAGGCGGACTCCGATTTTGTCATTATGCGGAGTCCCTTGCGAAGCCGGAGGATACCAGTAAGAAACATTGAGAGTGTCGAAATGTTCAGACCCACAATGGGAGCGAAAAGAATAATCGGGTCGGGAGGCTTTATGGGCTACTGGGGCATTTTCATGGAAGGAGATATCGGCCGTTACTATGCCTTTTACGGCAAAGCCTCTGACTGCTTCCTCATCAGGATGTCCAACGGAGACAAATACCTCCTCGGCTGTGAGAACCCTGCCGCCATGACCGCCTTCATTAAATCACTGATTGGGTAAACAGAAAACAGGCTGCACCATCCGTGCAGCCTGTTTTGTCGGGGATTGGGATTTCGTCTGGAATGTCAGCCGCTCCCGGCTGACTTATATAGTGAAAGGTTTAGTTCCGGTTGCTTGACGAGAGCCTTGCGCCCCTTGCCGAGGTTCCGGCTGCTTGCCGAGGTTCGGATTTACTTGACGAGGACCTTGCGGCCCTTGCTGACCACGATGACGCCATGGGCTTTTGCCGGGTCGATCTTGCGGCCCTGCAGGTCGTAGCAGTCCTCGGGGTCGAGTGTCTCGGCCTCGACATTCTCAACGCCGCTTGTGCCGGCATTGACCACCTTGATGGTGTAGACTGTAGGGTCGGCGTCGGGAATGCGAGCGTCGGCGTTCTTGTGGCAGAACTTGATGCCTTCCATCGACACCTTGTATTCGCCCGTGGCAAGAGTCTTCTCGGCGACGAGGCCCACGCTGAACAGTTCGTCAAGGGGATTGCCGTCGACGTCATCCTTGTACAGGTTGGCGTTCTCGCTCGATGTGGCGATGATGCGCAGGTCGTAGCCGTCCTTCAGGTTGCACGAGATGGAGTGGGTGGAGTGCGCGCGGTCGCTCATCTTGATGTCGTCGATCATGTCGCGGCCGTTGCGCACGCGGTTCACGCGGAAGCCTTCGGGGAGAACGAACTCCATGTTGAAGGCCGTGTAGTCCAGGTCATCGTCGTCATGCTGGAAGACCTTGATGTAGAACACCGACTCGCCGTCGGCCTTGATTTCCTGGGGGAACTCTGCCCACACGCGGAGGCGGGGCGTTGTCTCGACGGCGAAGTTGTCGGCGCGGAGGCCGACTGCCGAGAGAAGCACGATTAGGGATAAAACGAATTTTTTCATCTGATAATAAGTTTTTTGATTGATTTGGTTTCTGTTTTTTCGAGATACAGGTTGATTATCGCGGTTGCGTCCTGGGTGTCGATTCTGCCGTCGGCTGTAACGTCGGCGTTCACCGTGTTGAGGTTGACGGGATTTCCGAGATAATAGTTACGTGTGGCCACGACGTCGTTCGAGTCGATGGCTCCGTTGTCGTCGGCATCGCCGGCGAGGGAGTTGAGCGCGGCTTCGCTCTGGCGGTTTCCGGCACGGTCGGTGGCGAGGACGGCGAATGTGGCGTTCTCAATCGCCGTGGGCGAGGTGTACGAGAACGAGTCGCCCTCGATGCCGGTCTTCACGGCAGTCCACTTGTCCGTTCCGTCGGCCTTCATGTATAGGTCGTAGAACCATATTCCCGAACCGCTGTCGCTGCCTTCGGCCGTGAAGTCGAATGTCAGCTTGTCGGTGGTAGACTGCGAGACAATCTTGGCACGGGGCAGGGTGTAGTCGGTGACGTTGGTCCATACCGGTGTCGGGATGGGCTGGTTCTGGTCGAAGACGATTTCGGCGCCAGCGCTTATCTCTGTGCCGTCGCTCAGGTTGGGACGGAGGCCGATGGAGAAGGTGAGGAAGCCTGTGCCACGGCCCGAATCGTCGTTCACGGGCAGGATGCCGTCTTCCAGATAGGTCACCTCGTCGAGCGTCAGCGGGTCGAGCGAGCGGAGTTTCCACTCGGCCAGGCCGGTCTTGCTGTCGAAGTCGAAGGTCAGTTCGGCGATGGCGTTGATTGCCGGACGCATGTCGAGGGTCCTGACGAAGTGGTGTCCCTCGGGGAGGTCAATCTCCTTGTCGCCGATGGTGAGCGTGAGCGCGCGGAATGTCGCGAGGTCGAGTGTCGAGGCGTCGGCCACGCTCTTCACGTTGATTGTCGATGCGGGTGCGTTGGCTATCTCGGGGTCGTTCTCGAACTCGATGGTATAGTTCAGGGTCTTCACGCTGCGGCCTATGTGGTTCGTGCCGGAGGGCGACTGATAGCCCTTCATGTCGTTCGGGTCGCCCGACTGGTAGCAGTCGATGTTTCCAAGCGAGAGGTCGGCGCCGTCCGGCGGTACGTCGTTCGCCCAGTTCGGGTGGGTGTTCGACAGCCTCGAGCCTCCATCGCGGTTGAATGTAATCTTATACCTGACAAGACCCGAATTGAATATCGACTGGAAGTTGTATGTATTGTAGATCGTCTTGGCTCCGGTGTGGGCGAAGTAGCCTTGGCCTGTATAGCCTATGGGCATCGTGGTGCCGGCGACAGGTATCTGATAGAGAGCGTAGGCGCCCGAATTTGCATAACTGAAACCACTCCGGGCAACCTGGCCATAGTATGCAACCTTGACCACTTTCGTGCGTGGCGACTTCACGGCCATGTTGCTTGCTATGGTTTCCGGCTCGTCGAGTTCGCTTGCCGAATAGTCGAGGCAGCCGTTGTTCTCAAGGTCATGGAACAGGCGGCAGAAGTCGAGGAACGAGAACGAGTTGCCATATATCGGTTCCTCCACCTTGCTGAGGTCGTAGCCCTCGGCGCTCATTTCGGCAAGTTCGTCGCTCCAGGGCTTTCCGGCCCATGCGTATGTCGGAACTATCTCATGCGGCGCTGTGGTGTATCCGATCGTGAATGTCTTCGTCTCGTTCGGGCCGAGGTAGGGTATCAGCATCGGGGCGAACGAGCCTGTCGAGCCGGTGCCGAGCAGGTCGGCGGTCTCGTAGACAACGGGAACCGAGTCCTCGAACTGCCTGTCGTTGACAATCTGGAAATCAAGGAAGTCGACGGTACCTCCGCGTTCTGTATGCCTTACGGCGATGCCAAGGGGTACGCCCCATTTGCCTACGTTGCTGCGGTTGGTCACCTTTATATAAGTCTGATAGGGTGTTCCGATTTTCCTCGAAGGCTCGATCTCGACGGCTATCTCGCCTTCCTTGGCATCCTCGACGGTCAGCACAGCCGATGACAGGATTTCTTCAACGGCATTCTTCTCCTTGTCGGTGAAGAGGCCCTTGAGTCTGTATTCTCCCATATTGGGTTTGTTCTCGTCGAAATCGATGATGGCACGCAGGCTGTAGTTGTCGGCAATGGTTAACTCGCCGACCGGAATCACGCTGTTTCCGTCGGTCAGTGTGAGCGAGTCGAGCGAATCGAAGCCGTTGCCCGACACGTTCATCTCGAAGACGCCCCGGTTGGCGCTCCGGCTGACGCTCTGCTCGAGCAGTGCGAACTTGTGGATGTGGCTGAAATCTACGTTGGCCTCATTGCCGTAAACAATGTCATGCACGGCGACATAGTAAGTGCCGTTCTGGCGTGCCGTGAGACTGCGGTTGGCGGTCGCGTCGGCACCGGTGGCCCTGACAAGCGCCCGGGCATCGGGTGCGTAGACCTCGAGCATGCCCGCACGGTCAAGCCTGACATTTATCGAGTCGCCTATCTCCGCGTCAAAGCGGTAGAGTTTCACGGTGTTGGCCGCGATGTTGCCGGTATTGGCGCGTCCTGTAGCGATTGACGCGACCTCGTCGGGAATGGTTTTCACGCGGACGTCGGTATAGGTGCGCGAGCCGGTCGAGACACGTCCGTCAGGGTCGGTGAAACGGATGTTGAAGTCGTTGCAGGCGTACAGCACCGGAGCGCCATCCTCGATCGTGAAGGTGTGGCGGCGCGAGCGGAACGGCTGTTCGGGTACGTCGAACAGCCGCACTAGGCCGAAGGGATTGGTCACCTCGGACAGGTCTACCGTCTGCATGGTCTCGGCATTGTCGTTTATCCAGTAGGCATACTGTCTTACGCCCTCGCCTCCTGCCGGAATCTTGACGAACCATGCGGTCTTTGTCGAGGTTGCCATTCCGTGGGGACTCGCCAGATATATGGTGACCGAGTGAAGTCCCGAGGTCAGTGCCGAGGCGTCGATGTCGAGATGCACGAACGAGTTGTTGGCGCCGGCCTCCATTTCTCCGGCATATTTCCCGTCAAGATAGTAGTAGGCCTTGAAGGTGGAACGCTGGAGGTCGGAGGGTACGCGCATGAACACAGCCTCGCGGTAGCCCATGGGAAGGCCTTCTTCCGATACTATTGTCATGCCCAGTGTGTGTAGGCCGAGGTCCACGCTGTTCATGTCGAGGTCAATGGCGAGAGTGCCTTGAGCCCCGACAGCCATTTTTTGTGTCTCGAACAGACGGCCATCCAAATAGAAGGTGGATGTCAGGGGTTTACTCTCGTCCCATCTCTTGGCTACTTTGAGAAACAGACGTGTGTGGGTCGACGAGACGCCGGCAGTGTCCGCGACATAGGCGTTGAAGGTATGGAAACCCTCGTCGAGTCCGTCTGTCGGAATTTCAAGACTGCCGGGAACGAACTGATGCTTCTCGCCGGATGTGTCGAACCAGTAGTGGCCCGTGATGCCGGCGCTGCCTTCGCCCCGCACAGCCAGACCGCCTGCGGCCACAATGGCGCACAGTGCGAGCCTTGATAATGTCTTTAGCATGGGCGGGTCTTATTTGGCGTTAACCTCAATGTCGACAGACAGTTTGCCGTCCGCTGTAGTCTTGGGGGCGACGTTGAACTTCGTAATCTGAGGATTGGTAGGCGTGGGGTCGAAAGGCAGCGAGCCGCCGTATAGGCCGACTTCAGTTCCGTCATCACCGAGATACTTCTTTGCCTCATCGGTAAGTTGATAGAAAGTTCCTTCCTTGAAGAGTTGTGTGCCTTCGGGAACTATGGTGTTGTTGTGGGATTCCAGAGTATGCAAAAATGGATTATTATAATCTACATTATATATTTTACCACTCCAAATACTGTTAAATGCTGTGCCTCTACTTACACTAGATTCATCACCGTTAGAGTTAAGATATATCGAATTCTTCACTACGCAGTCAGTATCCTCAAAATAAGATTCATCCACTATTTCCAATATGCAGTTGGTTAATGAGTTATGTGAATTGTTACTAAAACGAGGTTCTCTAAGATAGCAGCCGTAAAATGTCATACTTGAACCTTCGCAAAACCAAACTTCACCTATAACACAGTTAATAAAAGAGGTCCTTTCAAAACCGCCTTGTCCAGAGTAACAGCTTAATCTGGCAAATCGGCATTTAGAAAACTGTGCCTCAAGAACACCTTGCATGGATACGCCATCTTCGCAAAGAATGCCTTCCAATTTAAAGAAATTTTCGCTGTTTGCATCAGCCTTAATCCAAAAATCACCTTTAAGAATAGTCGGCTCGATGTAGGGGTCGCTGTCGTTCACCTTGACGCCCATGCCGGCGCCGCGAACAGTGATGCGTTTTTCAAAATATACTGATGAGAAGGAACCCGACGAGAGGGTGATGACGTCGCCGTCGACTGCGGCGGTGTAGGCGTCGCGGAGTGCGTTGGCTCCGGTGTAGGACGTGATGGTGCCATCGTGTGTGAGTGTGGCGACCTGGACTGACTGTGCGCCTGCTGCGAATGTGACCGTGACAAGCAGGGCGAGCAATGAAAATAACTTTTTCATGACTGAAACGTATGCCCCCGGCTCACAGGCAGGCGATTGGTTTGATTAGTTTTCAATTTTAAAATGAAAAGCGTGAGAGCCTTACTGTTGCCCGTCCCGCATCTTGAGGCCCTGGAATTGCCTTTCACGGTAGGACGGGCAAACGCAGAGCCTCACGCAGAATATGATATACGCCACGGTTCACACGCTCGCGCGCATGACTGTGGAATAATATGCATATCCAACATAAGACATCTACTGTCTGTCTCATTCCCGACCGTGAATTGAAATTTTCCAGGTTTCAAGAAGCCAGGAAAGAGCGTCTGGTAAACGCCTTTCGGTTATGTCTTCGCATCCCTCCCGCAGGTCCCGCGACCGGGGCTCTGCAGTACGGTCTGCCTTGCAAATTTATAACATTTCTTTCGAACTCACAACCCTTTTCCACAAATCCCCGAAATTATTCCGCAAATTTTCGTATTGAATGTAGGGACGCTGAACGTGCGTCCCTGTACTGATTTTTATTGGGCGAAAAATGAAAGAGACCGCGCCGTGTTGTGAACTGCACCCCAAAAGTTAGACAAAAAACTTTTGGGGTGCTTTTTATGAAGTA
>CALKRW010000048.1 GCA_937989585.1 uncultured Porphyromonadaceae bacterium
GGATCTGCGTATGACGGAACTGTCGTCGTTGAAAAACATTGGATGTGCGTTTTTTTAGAAAAAGAAAGAGGTTTATTTAAGTGTTAAGGCAGAGTGATTAGTGACGAGGGAGTTATTAAGGTTTTAGGTCATAGTGATTAGTGATGAGGTTTGATGGATAAAGGATGGAAGGATGGCGAGAGTTATCGCGAGTAATCGAGAATAATCGCGAGTTAACACGAGTTATCACGGGGAATTATGGGAGGTTTGGGATGAATGGGAAGATTGGGATTAAAAAGATTAGTAATAAAGGTTTTTGGTGGGATAAAGGCGGCAGGATGCCGCCTTTCCATTATTAAATAAAGGTTAGGCAAAGGTACAACAATGGGATGGCAATGTCAATAGTTGAGGTAATATTTAACGTTTTTATACTAAAAATAATGGTATTTGTTAAATAGTGCGCATTTAAAGGGCCTCAGAGTTATTTGAGTTATCAGAGGAATCGGGATTGTTTGGAGGTGAAGGGATGGGAGTTGTGGGAGTTGTGGGAGGATTGGGAATAGTGGGAGGTGCAGACGGAAAAGGCTTTTGCTTTCCGCCTGCAGATAATGGATGTTTGGATTTGTGGGAGGTTTTGGTTTTATTTGATAGCGGTCATGGCGTCGAGGAGGTCCTGATAGCAGGTGACTTTGTGGTATTGGACTCTGGAGGTTGACATTTCGTTAAAGAGTTTGGTACAGCAGTCAATTTTTGCATTCTCTATGGCATTAATCTGCATTGAGGATAGAGAACCCTTAGTTTCGGCTATGAAGAAAATGTGTTTGACATCGCCACGTTCCATCGCTATCGCCCAGTCGGGAGCATAAGCGCCGACAGGAGTCGGAATTTGGAAACTACGCGGCAACTTTGCATAAACTACAACTTCGTTGGACTCATCGAGGTCATGAGCGAAATTGCGCTCACCAAGACTATCGGAAATCACATAGTCGGTAACATGCTTGGTGGCACGGTAAGCCTTGTTGAACTCGACCTGATTTGAGACTGCAAAAATCCCAGAATCATATTTGCCATCGGTCAAATGATACTGAATATGGTCGACAATCATCGTCGCCTTCTGTTCCCGGATAATCTGAATGACTTTACGAATAAATTCTTCCGGGTTGTTGCGGAACAGCGCAAGTTTCGACGGACGAAGGCCCTGAAGAATCTTGGCGGCTGTGCGTCGTGTCAGATTCGCACCTTTAGCCACCTGGCCGACAAGGTCGTATTTCACGGTCGAAGTGCTGACATCAGTAAACTCCTGCGACGAGGAACGAGTGTTGCCAAACTCCGTGACGTCATCATTGTCCTGTTCGCCAACAATCTTGACATAGCGCAGGGTCCTCACCTTTAACTCGTCAGTGTTGAGATGCAGGATTGCCTTCTCGATAAGTTCCTTGCTGTCGTATGAGACCGTATAGACATACTGATGGTTGATTTCACGCCAAAGTGCCTGAAACTGTTCCTTGTTGAAATTGCCGTTTGTTGTCTGGACAGGTACTTTGGTCTTCGCACCATTCTCAGTCATACCTTCAAGTTGTGAGGGATCGAAAATGGAATTGATGAGCCTTGTGATGCCTTCCGCCATCGGGGCGAGCCGCGTACCATAAGGCACCAGTTTCTCGGCAGCAAGGTCGGCATGATATTTCGGGGTGATATTTCCTGAAGAATCGACATAGCCGTTATCCTCAAGATAAACCATTATGCGGCTTGCCTCGCCGTCGGAAATGACATGAGGCTGACCATCGACCTGAATAGTCTTGCCCTCGAAATAGTTGGATGTGGCTTTGGAGACTCGCTCGCGCAAAGCCTCGCGGGTCTCGCACTGAAGGGCGACTGTGAAATCGGCGTAACTTTCATTGGCAATCACGGTCAGCACATTAATCTTGTGCACATCGTCGCCGAGCAGTTCCTTGTCCTGACGTATACCGTTGCGGTCGACAGCGATACGCAGGCCACGTCCAACCTCCTGACGTTTGGTCGTAGTCGAATTGCTGTGGCGCAGGGTGCAAATCTGGAACACATTCGGATTGTCCCAGCCCTCGCGGAGCGCGGAGTGCGAGAAGATGAAACGTGTGGGTTCATCGAAACTCAACAGACGCTCCTTGTCGCGAAGAATAAGGTCATAGTCCGAGGCTTCCTCGCTTATGTCACTGCCACGCTTGACCTTGGTGTTGGTCATGTGCCCTGTCTTTTTGTCAATCGAGAAATAGCCGCGATGGGTCTCGTATGGGTGGAAGCGTCTAAGATAGCGATTGTAATCCTCGTCAAAAATGTGAAACTCATCATTGACGAGACGGCCATATTCTTCCTCAAAAATCTTCTGAAACACGCCCTTGACCTCGTTGCCGTCGTCATCGTACGAACGGTATTTGGCGACTTCGTCAATGAAGAAAAGCGAAAGACATTTGATTCCCTTCTTGAAAAGTTCGCGTTCCTTCTCGAAGTGCGCCTTGATAGTCTCGCGAATCTGGACACGCTGAAGATGAAGTTCGTTCTGCGCTCCGATGACCTGACCCTTGACAATGGTCTGACCATTAGTGAAAACGACATAACCGACAGGCTGGCGGTCGGTGCCGGGACAGATTTCAGAGATAGTATAATCCTTGTATTCAAGAAGTTCGTTCGATTCAGCGAAAAGAGAATCACCGACACCAAGAGTTCTGACCAGACGGCGAGGCTCACCGGAGGCATTCTTGACCTCAATCTCGAGGCGTGCCATCGGAGGTTTGGAAGGCGAAAGGACTATGTCATCGAGGTACATATAGCCGTTTGTACCCCGGAGATTTTTGAGTTCAAAACCGATAACGCGGATGCGTTTGACAAGTCTTTCGCGGTATGCGTCGAGGGCGTCAAGGGCATAGACAGTATCATGCTTGGTCTTATGAGTCGCGGAATAGTTCAGCACGAAAAGCGGGTTGAACTTCTTGAGAGCAGACTGCGTGGCGGCGCCCTCCATCTTCTGCGGCTCGTCCATGATGATAATCGGGCGGTTGGCGGCTATAACGTCAATCGGACGGCGAGAGGCGAATTCGTCGCGCTTGGAGTAAATGATGCGGCTTTCCTTGGAGCGGCCACCCTCTCTGAGGGAAGCGGCAAAAGCCTGAGTATTTATGATCATCACATTAAGGCCGGCATCCTGCGAGAATTGGTCGAGTTGGTTGAGGTTGGAACTGTTGTAGACAAACCAACGGGCTTTCTTTCCGTAATGCTCCATGAAGTGTTCCTCGAGCATACGGAACGATTTGGCTACACCCTCGCGTATAGCGATGCTCGGCACAACAACGATGAACTTCGACCAGCCGTAGAGTTTGTTGAGTTCAAACATAGTCTTAATATAGACGTAAGTCTTGCCTGTGCCTGTTTCCATCTCGACATCGAGGTTGACGGCACCGAGGCCGTCAATCCGCGAAAGAGATTTTGAAAGTGGTACACCTGCGGCAGTCTGAACGGAATTGAGATTTTCGAGTAACTGCGCTGAATTCAGTTCTACATCGGTGTTTCGGTAGCCGTCATCGTCGAGCATCTCGCGCATGACACCGTCCCTGATTTTTCCCAAGTCGCGACGATACCTGGAGGAATCGCGGTTGGGCTGACCAGCGAAGACAGCGGTTGTATTCTCAACGGCATCCGTCTGATACTGTTGAATTTTGAATTTGAACTTCATCGGTTTCAGGTAATATGTTACGTGCCCATTCAGGCACATTGTCCACATATAATTTACCTAAAACACCATTGCTCAATCTGAAAAGAGGTTTTATCTTCTTGTTTTCTGCAGAATTGTCATAAACATACAGACGGTCGACATCATCGGCTATCGATGCACAGTTGGCAATCGATTTCACATAACGGGACACAATCTTTGTGATAGGAACATCATGTCCGCCTTTCATTACCCTTCGGGCAATACGCGCAGCGTTAATGGCCGGATTTTCAGTCGAAATAAAGAATATCCTAACGAAATAACCCATTTCTTTCGCACGGCGAATAAAATCGAGTTTGTCCGGAGCAGACATAACGGTTTCAAAAATCAGGCTTTGTCTGTTCTTGAGACAATCCTCACGCAATGTCTCGCAATATCTTGCGGCATCCAGCACGGCATCCGGAGAATTCCAGTCACCAAATTTTTCCTGTGCGACGTTGTCAGGATTCACATAGACCGCATCCTCGATCCAGTCGCTTTGCAATAGTTGGGACGTGACAGTAGTCTTACCGGACCCGTTTGGTCCGGCTATAACGATAAGGATAGGTTTGTGACCGGGACGACGCATTCAGACAATTGAGTCAATTGTTGTAAGATTTTGCCTCAGCACGCTTCTGTGCGGAAGCCTTGCGGAGTGAAGCAAAAAACACACTGTCAGCCGCGCGGTTGCTTTGGCGCACCTCACGTGCAGCTTTTGCCATCAGGTGGTCCAGCATCTCGTCTGTCGGCTCGGACTTGGCGTTGAAGCGATAGGATTTAAATTCTTTTTCAGACATTTTTCGTTACATGACGGTTGGGGTCTGCAAATATAACAAATTTAGTTGAACAATATGTTTTAAGTAACTCTAAAAATTAGTTTATATAAATCATGAAATAACATCAGAGGATTTTGCGGATGGTGTCGGGGGAGTAGTGGCGGAAGATTTGCTCGAAGTTGTCAAGGACATTGTCGTTGGCTGCGGAAGCGTCACGCATAACGAAGTATTGCGGCTTCATCTTCGCAATCTCCGTCACGGTGGACTCGTTCACATCGGTATCGAAGGTGGCAATAAAATAATTGCCGTCAACGAAGAATACCTTTTTGCCGTTAACCTCCTTTTCCTCAATCTTGACCGAAAGTTCGATGTTGAGTTCAGGCATAACCTGGAAAAGCAAGTCGAGCGGTGTACGGTCGGACTTGACGTTGTCAACGGTCGTAAAGATATCCTTTGCATCGAAGTCCTCCGGCGTATAGAACACATCCTCCATATTCGACGAGTCGAGTTTGAGGACACGGAAGCCGATGTCGAGGTCTTGACCGTTCAGCCCAGCTTCCTCCTTGACTTTCTTACCTGCGCGACGAATACGTTCCTCACCGATTTGACAGATGGTTTCGTAGCCCGCCTTACGAGCTTCGCTCTTTTCGTCTGTGATTTCGGGAAGCTGCACCATGATGAATTTACGCTTGCCTCCATCTTCGGCATTGAGTTTCATAACCGCATGGGCAGTAGTTGCACTGCCGCTAAAGAAATCAAGGATGATAGCATCTTTTGATGTACGAACGGCTGTTAATAAAAGATGTTTTATCAGTTCAGATGGTTTGGGAAAATCAAATGGTCGTCCATTAAAAATGGACCGAATCTCAGCGGTTCCTTGGGCTGTATTGTACTTATCTGAGGTAATCAGATTTCTAAAGGGTGCAGAACGCTCGACAGGTATACCTTCATTATCAACTTTTTGATACCTTTTACAGTATACAGACCATTGTCCACCATTATTTTTGAAGACAATGAAATGATTATTTATACCCCACTCAATTTTAGCCTTGCTCCAAAGATAATTCCACCCTTCAGAAGATTTTGTTGTTGTGCCGCCAGGAAATCTAATAGTGCCATCGGGCATTGTTATACCAAAATCTAATGCAGCTGAATAATGATTACCGACACGTCTCCTGTCCAATTTATCCAGCGCATAACGTCCGCGTTCTATTACGTATTCATCGGTAAGAGTAAAGCCTTCATCATCCGATAAACGACCATCAAAGCAAAAATATTTGCGATTCTTGGTATACACAATAATATTCTCAGTTACCGTAACTATATCAGTACCAGTATTTGAACCTGCTGTGGACTGCCAAATTATGTTTGTTACAAAATTTGGTTGACCAAATATTTCATCACAAACCTTTCGCAGATTTTCAAGCTCATTATCATCTATTGAAATATAGATAACGCCATCGTCCGAAAGCAAATCACGAGCGACTTTGAGGCGCGGATATATCATATTGAGCCAATCAGTATGAAAGCGGCCATTGCTTTCTGTGTTGCGCTGCATTGGGTCAATCAGTTGGTTGGCTTCTTCATCAAAGATTCCACTGGTTGCCTCGAAGTCTTCACGAGACTGTGCGAAATCGTCATTATAGACGAAGTCATTGCCTGTGTTATAAGGAGGGTCAATGTAAATCATCTTGATTGCACCGAGATAGTTCTCACGGAGAACTTTAAGCACATCAAGATTATCGCCCTCGATATATAAATTTTTGGTGTTCCAAAAATCGACAGAAGCACCGAGGTCGGGACGAAGGGTCTTATCAGTAGGCTCATTTGCAAGGCGAGAGGCAGCACGCTTATCGGGCCATGTGAACTGATAGCGTTCCTCTGCCCCGTCAAGCAAGTCCTTCGACAACTCATCGCGTAGTTTGTCGAAGTCGATGGCCAACTCTGGCTTTCCTTCTTTATTTAGTCGCTCAGTGACGCACTGCGGAAACAACGCCGATATCTTCGCCACATTGTCATCTGCTGCGTCAAGGCTTTTCATTTTGAGTTTTTCCATTATATTTAACTGCTTCTATTAATTCGTTATGTTGGTGTTCCTCAATACTCAAGGGAACGCATTTTGTCAATATCACAGAAAATAAGATTGAAGCGCATCCAACAATAAATGCAATCCGATTAGCCCTTCGTGAAATATGTAATGCTTGTTGAGTTTCAGTTCTACATCCCTCTTGATCAATTTCGATTAGGCGAGTAGTTGGTATGATTCGTGATTGCAGTAAGCGTTTTGTAAATCCTATTAGTTGTTTATCAAAAATTGCAGTATAACTACATGTTGGCATATTACTATGCTTATCTTTTATGTCAGGATCGAATAGTAATATTATGTAATCTCCTTTTTCCAGTGTTTTCAAAAATGAAATCACTTGGATAGCATTAACTGTATTTAAATCATTTGTATTTAAATCATCAGTAAGAATAGGAGTTACATCTATTACGTTTTCTTTTGTTTCTTGGAATAAATTGGATTTTGTTATTATTCGCATTTCTTCTTTTTCAAAAGAAAAGGCAACCTGTATTGATAATTTTTTTAGCAATAGATTAAACAATAATCCAATCTCATGTCTAACACCGTCTTTCAAATGTTTCTCACAAAGATTTTGTTTGTGATTATAATGTTTGATTATAGTCTTTACTATTTTTATCTCGAATTTATGCATTATATTACAGTTTTTTAAGTTTTTGAAGTTCAAGAAATAATTCTCTTTTCCGTCTCGGCTGTTTGGTGGCGTTCATTTGACATTCCAAATATGCAATCTGACGCTCGATTTTGGCTAGTTGCTCATCGGCATTGATTTGGTCCTGTAGGGACATGCCTTTGGCATGTTGAACCTGCGCCGTATTGACATTTGTCACATCGCAAAGCGATGTCCCTACAAGAGGGATATTCCCAATGTCGCGCACAATGTTTTCCCACACCATATCCAGATTCAATCCCCTTAATTGAAGGGACAAACCTTCTGCATGTTGCCATGGTGTTAGAAACAAGCGAGTATAATACACGGCAAGCATAGCCTCGCCTTCGAAGCGAAGCAGATATATTACGCACTGCGGAATACTTTTAGCGAGAAGGACGATATTTTTTGTATCGAAGTCGTGAGATTTGAGCGATACTTCGATAACGAAAATCTCTTTAACCTCGGCACCCTCGGCGATAGCCGGGAGTGTGCGCGGTGTAATCCAGTTGACAAAGTCAAGACGAGACACGTCGCCATCGAAACTATCACGTTGCGATGGTTTCCAGTCGAACCGCTTATAAAGTTGAACCTTAGGGAGCGGTCGCTTGACTTCTGTGGATTGTGGCAGTCCTAACATATCAGCGTACAATTAGAAAGCATATTAATTCGAAATCATCAAGGCCACGGACTTCGTTGCCGAATAGCGAGCCTGTATCGCCGTCGAGGAAGGAAAAGAGGTCAGTGGACTCCTTAACCTTGATTAGTGACGAGATGGTGTCGCCGAGCAGACGGGAGTAGGTGCCCATACGCTGGCCGTCGCGCGTCTCGGCGTTGAACTTGCGGCACAGGTCGAGTATAGGCTCGGACTTGCCACGGCAAAGCCGACGCATACGGTCGAGAAGGCCTTTCGGGTCGAGGTGGTTGACAATTACCTCGGAGTCCTTCGAGATATAGACCATATAGAAAGGGTGTAGGCGGTTCTTGCGGTCAATATTGACGCCATTGTTGCGGTTCTTGAGGACGAAAATCACACCCGGAGGCGCGTCGGGCGATGACGGGACAATGGCATGAAGTCCCATCGGGGTATGCTCGATGTCGTGGCCCTGACGCATATAGTCAAGAAGGTCGAGGCGGAACTCGTTCAGGCCTAAGTCCATGATTGAGACGCCGGTATTCATTTCCTCAATATCTACGACTTCCTCCCGGAGGCGTTCCAACTGGTCGCGGCGGTATTTGAGGTCGCCCTGTTCCTCGGCAGAAAGAGGATTGTCATCACCGGTGGCAGTGAGAACCGATACTTTCATGCGAGCCTCGACGCGACCTTTGAGATTGATGTAATCGTCAAGGTCCATGTCGGGCCAGTAGTTGACGAGTTGGATGACAGCGTTGCGCGAGCCGATGCGGTCGATACGACCGAAGCGCTGAATTATGCGCACGGGGTTCCAGTGAATATCATAGTTTATGAGGAAATCGCAGTCCTGGAGGTTCTGACCCTCAGAGATACAATCGGTGGCGATAAGCACGTCTATTTCCTCGTTGAGATTGGGATATAGAGAGGATTTTTCCTTGGAGACGGGGGAGAAAAGGGTGAGGATTTTGTTGAAATCGTATGCTCCGCGGGAAACATCGCGAAGCGATGTCCCTACAGTGTCGCCACTTATCAGACCGATATGAGAGCCGAGAGACCTGACGACCGGCGAGATGTTGTTGTAGAGATACTGCGCGGTATCGGAGAAGGCGGTGAAGACTATAATCTTTTTGTTGTTGCCATTGATGGGATTGGCGAACTTATCGCGAATGTCCGAGATGAGCATCTGAAGTTTGCTGTCATGTTCAGGAGTAATGTCGGCAAGCATGAACAGCAAGGTCCTGAGGTTATCATAGTCTTTGGCGAGATAGGAGCGCCACTGAACATACTCCATATCGGCGAGGTCGATTTTAGTCTTTCGGCTTCCGATAAAGACGGTGTCCTCCCTCTCGTCGAAGTCGAGACCGTATGAGAAATCGTAATCACAGACCATAGAGGCCTCTTGCTTAGAGGCGAGGGCGTCAATTGTGGTACCAATGTATTTCAGAATTCTCTCAAGGGTAAGGCGGAAGGAGTTGACAGAACTCTCGAGGCGTTTGAGCAGATTTATGCTCATAAGTTGCCGGATGCCGCGCTCGCGACCGCTGCGCGACAGATTGGCAAGAGAGCCGTCGCCCTTTGAATCGATATACTTATCAATACGGCTCGGCAAGATGAAATCGGAAGGCGTATAGATGGCAAGGTTCAGTTCGGTAACACTGACGAAAATATCGTTGAAACTTACGGCGTCGGGGAGGTCGGTAAGTTTCGGAACACGTGAGAGCGGTTTCAGCCTCACCGGGAACTTGCCGATATCGGTGGTGTCGTAATACTGCTCAATATGCTTGCGGGAGCGGGCAATGGTAACGCTGTCGAGGACCTCGAAGAAGTCGAAACTCAGCATTTCGAGCAAGGTCTTCGTGGTGCGTTCCTCGGGCGGGAACTTTGACCAACGGTTGAAAGCGGTCTGTGCCTGACGGAAGATTTCATCGAGGGAAGAGTCAGTAGAGAGCAGAGAGTCGAGTTTCCGACTGTCGCCCTCGTAGGCGAGGGCCAACTGGTTGCGGAGGTCGGCGAAACGGTTGTTGACGGGGGTGGCAGAAAGCATTAGGACCTTGGTCTTCACTCCGGCGCGGATTACCCTGTTCATCAATTGGAGGTAGCGGTTTTCACGCGGATTCTCGTCGTTTTCGCCGGTGATAACTTTGCCTCCATTACGGAAGTTGTGGCTCTCGTCGATAACGACAAGGTCGTAATTTCCCCAGTTGATGTGTTCGAGGTCAAGGCCGTTACTTTGGCCCGAAGTGCGCGACAGATCGGTGTGATAGAGGATGTCATAGCGCAAACGGTCGGCGACGAGAGGGTTGTTGACATAGTTACTGCGGTAAGTGACCCAGTTGTCGTGAAGTTTCTTCGGGCATAGAACGAGGACAGACTTGTTGCGGTTCTCGTAATACTTGATTACCGAAAGAGCAGTGTAAGTCTTGCCGAGGCCCACGGAGTCGGCAAGGATGCAACCATTGTATTTCTCCAACTTGTTTATGATGGCGAGAGCGGCATCACGCTGGAAATTGTAGAGTCTGTTCCAGATGACGCTCGACCTGAAGCCGGTTGCCTCGTTGGGCAAAACATCTTCGGAAATATCTTCAAGAAACTCGCTGAAGATGTTGTAGAGCGTAACGAAATAGATAAACTCCGGGGAGTTCTCTTTGTAGGCGTTTGTGATGTTGTCGAGCACCTCGTTGGTAACGACCTGTAATTTCTCACTGTCGTTCCAGACCTGGTCGAAGAGGTTGAGATAGAATTTAGATAACGGTGCGTCGGTGCGCTGGACGAACTGATAGGCGTTGTTGCCACGCTCACAGCCGAGGTCGACTGTGGTGAAACCGGTGACGGGCATATAGTTGGTATCATCAACATTGATGAAACCCATCATGTTCTCATTGGTACGGTTGGATTTGAAACAGGCTTTTTTCCGAATCCAGTCTGCACATTCTTTGGCAACGGCTTTCAAAGAAAGTTCATTGCGGAGTTTGATTTCAAACTCCGTGCCAAAGAGATCGCGCTCACGATTGAGGCGGGGAATGTAAAACTCGCGGCGCTGTCTGTCGGCCTTCTCGGTAATGAATGAGGGCGAGGTGAAAATGAAGCGCAACTCGGCAATATCGCCAAGTTGTTCGCGTAGTTCCTGAAAGGCATAAATTGAGAAACTTGCGGCGGCGACGGACACACGACTACCGGATCTGATGGTTGTCATCAAATCGTCGCGCAAGGTGCGGTTGACATTATCTATGAGTTGAGGTTGCACAACGGGGTCGCTCGCTTCACAGCCATTGACTCCATGATGGCAGATTAGATCGGTCTATTATAAAGAAAAGCGGGAGCCTTTTACCTGCTCATTCCGCTCTTAGAGGCCGACCAAAGCCCGATGTAGTAGAACGAGCAATGGTAAACGACCCCGCGAAGTATGTATATGCATTAATTCCAACCCACTTCGATGAGAAATGAGCCGGAAGTACATAAACGTACCCAGGGGCGTCCACTATTGCTTTATACTCGACTACATCTTTGAAATTGGTCGTTTCTAAGAGCCAAGAAATAAAGCGTTAGGTAACGCCTTTCGTATGTAAAACGAACCCGCCCAATCATTGCCGCTTTTGTGGCAAGCCGATTACCCGGTGTTACTCCTCCTCCGAGGCACCACGCATCGCGGGGTTCATTGCAAATTTAGTGATTATTTTTGAGATGGCAATAAAGAATAAGTGTTAAGGCAGAGTTATGAGTTACGAGGTCTGGAGGATAAAGGTGGGGATCCGGGCGGCAGGATGCCGCCACTCCATGGTGGGTCAGAAGGTGAGGTGGAGGGCGAGGCGAAGGCCGGAGCGGGAGATGGTGTAGGCGGGGTGGCGGTGGGTGATGCGCCAGACGTAGTCGAGGCGGAGGCAGCGGAAGATGTTGTCGAGGCCGGCGGAGAGTTCGATGTAGGGGGTGCGGCCGACGTCGACAGTGGCGATGCCGTCGCTGCCGTTGCCCCAGGGATTGGCGGGGAAGGCGAGCATATCGGGATTGAGGCGAGGATTGTTCCTGTCGGAGAGTTTTCCCCAGAATGAACGTGCGGAGAAGACTTCGCGGAGTTTCAGTTTCTTGAGGAGGGGGATGTAGTTGAGTATGGCGCCGTTCGCCCAGTAGGTGAAATCGAGCGAGCAATAACTGTCAGCAACGAATTCCATAGGGTTGATGAGTGCGAAACTTTCGGGCTGTATGACGTATGACATGTTGGCGTTGGGTGTGAACAACTGGGTGTAGGGTGTGTGCCTCGACCAGACGTGACCGCCCTTGGCCATGAAGTCGATGTATCCCCAGGCTGAAAGCCAGAAGCGTTTCTGGAAACTCATCTCGGTGCGATTGACGGCCCAACGCTCGCCGAAAGCCTTCGGTCCGTAACGGTGGGAAAGTACGAAGACCGGAGCATCGAGATTGATGGGTATGCGGTATGATCTTGTCTGATAGAATTTCTCGCCGGGAGCATAACGGAGTTCAAGGTCGAGCCAGTTGCTGTCGAAATGTTCTAGGGGCGTGCCGTCGCCGAGACTGAACTTCAGCAGGCGCGAGTCGTAGATGGTGCTGTTGACGGCGCAAGCCTTGAGGGAGAAGTTGTTCTCGAGTTCGAGGGTATAGGCCAACTGGTTGCGCAGTTCATAACCCAGAAGCCGGTTGTCGCCGCGTTTCAGCGACAGCACGAAGTTGTCGGGATTGGTGAACATGTAATTCTCGCCGGGACGGAAGAGGTCGTAGGTGGATTTTATGGCCAATGAATGGATTGGGAATTCGCGGGGATGAAATTTTTTTTCGTTGAAGGAGTATTCGGCCTCGACAGAATATTTCCACTTGTGGTCGCGGCTCCCGTAAGCGGCATAGAATTTCGCGAACCAGTTACGGGAAAGGGAGGCCATTGTCATGCCTCCGGCGCGAAGGCGAAGGCCCTCGAGGTCGTTATAGGACATGAAGGTGTTGACGGGTCCGATGTCGAATTTCGAGGGATTGCCGGTGGCGACATAGCCCGAGAAGAGAATCTTGACGCCTTTCTCGAAATAACGGTAGGCTGGATATGAGCGCAGGCGTTCCATCATCAGTCGCACCTTGCTTTCGCCGGGCGACATGTCGATGAGGCGGGCCTCCTGCCAGTAGTCTTCGCCGCGGTTCTCGGCGTCGGCAGTCATCCTTTTCTTCGCCATCGAGCCAAAAATGTCGTTCTCGTTTTCAGGTGCCTCGAATGAATGGCCGGCATAGCCGACATTCCGGCGGGCATAGAGGCCCTGGACTCCGGGGAGCACCTTGACCTCGAGCGTGAGGTCATCGCGTGTCTTGAGACGCGAGCCGTCGGGCGCACGGACGTATTCCTGATGGAGGGCGAGGTTCTCGATGAAGTTGAGATTTATCTCCGGGGCTACACGCATGTTCACGGCAGAGATGAACATGGCAGAGTCAGACGGCTCGACTATCATCTGGCCTATGAAGCCGAATGCGGCCTTGTTGTGCGGGTAGAAACTAAGGGTGTACTGTTTTTGACCATTTGCTGTGGTCGTGGAATCGGTCAGGAAGAATTTGTAGAAATCAGCGGCGAGAGGCGAAAGCGGACTTACGAAACGGTTCTGGAGAAGATTGATATCGCGGTCGTAGAGGTCAATCTCTCGGAGAACGTCATCCATGAACTGCTGCATCGACTGCTTGTCGGTAATCTCGTCGACACCAGCCGAGGTCTGTCCGGTAACAATCTCGCGGACTACATTGCCGTCCCGACGGTAGTACACATCGGATGTAGTCTCCTTTAGCGACATATTGAGTATGGGCTTTCCCGAAACGTCCGATGTGTCGACATGCTCCCACAGGAATGGGAAGCGTTTCAGCAACGCATTCGGGTCGTCAGGCGAGCCAATGTCGTTGAGGGCGACAGTCACGCGCTGGTATTTGTTGTAAGAATAATAGGGATTGCGATGAGGATCGTTCACGGCTGCGGTGTGGCGAATGCGCTCCATCATGTCGACGGCAGGGTTATTTTTCTTGGAGTAACGGCTTTTACGTATCACAACCTCGCCGAGCATTTCGGCCTGCGGAGCGAGATAAACCGCATAGAGATTTACGCGATTCTTGCTTACTTTCAAAAAATATGGCTTATAGCCCTGCGAAGAAACGCGGAAGGTAATGGCTGTGTCGGGTATATTGATTTCAAATATGCCCTTGGAATCGGCCACAGTACCGAACTTTTTTCCGACAGCAGAGACAGCGGCATAGGGAATGGGCTCGTCGGACAACGAGTCGCGGACGATTCCACGCACAAGATATGTATGGACGTCCTTACGCGCGGAGGCAGGCTCCGGTAAAATAAAAATTACCGCAAGGACAAAAAGCATCAGCAAACGTGCGCGTGTCATCATAATTTACTAATTTTGTTCAACGAACCCGACTGTCTCAAATGCAAAGATAAATATTTTCAGCGATGGCCTTAGAAATAGAACGCAAATATCTTGTTATCAATGAATCGTACCGGGAAATGGCAATCGAAAAGCGCCATATTGCCCAGGGATACCTCTCAACCGACCCGGACAAGACCGTAAGAGTGCGCATCGCCGGTACAAGAGCATTCCTCACTGTCAAAAGCCGAAATCAGGGCGATGTCCGGCATGAGTGGGAATATGAGATTCCCGTGAGCGATGCCGAGGAAATGCTGGAACTGTGTACCGGAACAGTTCTTGCGAAGTGGCGTTACATCGTGCCTTTCGAAGGCTGGACATGGGAGGTGGACGAATATGAGAACAATCATGCGGGACTTGTTGTTGCCGAGGTCGAGATAGACAATCCGGACAGGAAGGTTCCCCTACCCTCATTTGCAGGCGAGGAAGTCACGGGCAGGCCTGAATACTACAACTCAACGCTCGCACTTCGTGCCTACGGGAAGGCCTGAAGCCATTTGTTTGGCGGAGTCAGGACTCTTCGGCAGCAATCTCGGTCTCCCTGTCAGCCTCGGCCTGAAGACGTGCCAGACGCTCGGCCTCAATGCGGGCCTGCTCGGCGGCTTTTTCTTCTGCCTTTCTTGCCTGTTCCTCGGGACTGCGCAGCATAAGACGGACTACGTTCTCGACATGCTGAGTGTGGGGGAACATGTCTACCGGCTGCACCCGGTCGACACGGTATTTAATGTCAAGCATCGCTAGGTCGCGAGCCTGAGTCGCGGGATTGCAACTGACATAGACTATCCTTTCGGGGGAAGCATTGAGTATAACCTTAACAACATCCTCGTGCATTCCCGCGCGGGGAGGATCGACAATCATTACGTCGGGACGGCCATGTACAGAAATGAATTCGTCAGTAAGTACGTCCTTCATGTCGCCTGCGAAGAATTCGGTATTCTCGATGCCGTTGAATTCAGAGTTGACTTTGGCGTCGGCGATTGCCTCCTCGACATACTCGATGCCAATTACCTTTCGGGCCTTCGAAGAAACAAAGTTGGCTATAGTTCCTGTTCCGGTGTAGAGGTCGTAGACAAGTTCACTTCCGGTAAGCCCCGCAAAGTCACGCGCCACTTTATAAAGTTCGTAAGCGCCCTGCGAGTTGGTCTGATAGAATGATTTGGGTCCTACACGGAATTTCAGGTCTTCCATCTTCTCGATGATATGGTCCTCACCGGAATGTACATGAATCTCCTGGTCGCCGATTGTATCGTTTACCTTGAGGTTTATTACATACAGAAGCGATGTTATCTCGGGAAATTTTTCGTGAAGGGCGTCTAGGAGCATCTTTATTTCGTCGGGGTTATCCTCGCCGAAAATCATAACTACCATGATTTGGCCGGTGGACGCGATGCGTACCATCATGGTGCGAAGCAGACCCTGTTGTGCCTTGAGGTCATAGAATGTTATGCCGTGTTCCTTGCCGAAATCCTTCACAAAGTTGCGCATACGGTTAGAGATGTCATCCTGCAGGCAACACTTGTTTATGTCAAGCACCTTGCTGAAAGCGCCAGGAAGATGGAAGCCCGCAGCATCTCTGTCTTCGAAGACCTCGTCGGAACGCAGTTGCTCGAATGTAAGCCACTTCTTGTTGGAGAAAGTGTATTCCATTTTGTTTCGGTATTCCCACTGCAGTGGTGAACCCTTGATTGGTGATATTTCAAGCAGTTCGACCTTGGCGATACGCTCGAGTGCGTCGATAACCTGCTGCTGCTTGCACTTCAACTGGAATTCATAAGGCAGATGCTGCCAGCGGCAACCACCGCAAATACCGAAGTGCTCACAACGCGGCTCGACACGGATTGGCGAGGGTTTGACAATGCGCTCAATGTGTGCCTGGGCATATGACTTGCGTTTCTTGTCAACCTTGACGTCAAGAATGTCGCCGGGTGCACCGAACGGAACGAATACAACCATTCCGCTGTCTCCCGTGCGACCGATGGCATTGCCTTCGGCCGCAACGTCAGTTATTTCAAGATTCTCTATTATTGGTAATTCTTTTCGTTTACGTGACATATTCTATTGTTTATATTCAAATTATGCCGACTCAACGTCGTCAGTAGTCATAGATGAGTTGCAGGTCGTCAAGATAGAGTACAGCGCCGTTGCCTCCGGTAAAGTAATCGCCGTATTTAGACGCGGATGCCGTTACGAGGATGTATCTGGGAACACGATCGGTGGCACGATAATCAAGGTTGAACTCAAATGGAACGTAACCGTCCATAGTGCCGGAATACTCTATTTTACCATATGCTATTACATCCTCGGCATCGGGATCGAAGAGTTTACGGTCGCGGGGATTAGTACGAATCTCGCATGGTTCTGGCGCATCAATAAGTGCGACCCAGATGATACATGTGTCAGGCTGTCCGCGAAGTTCCTCGAATCCTGCAGAGGCCGAGGATATAGGAGCGGTGACATATCTGTAATATCCCTTGAGTCCGGTTGGCCGGAGATTGAACTCGCGCCCAAAACTCAGTATACCGTTAGTGCCTACGGTACGGACATAATCGCCGGCAAATATATTTCCCGCGGCAAGTTTGCCCAGACCGCCGATTCCGACAAATCGTGTCTCAAGCATGGCTGCATGGCCTGTTCCTGTGGGAGTGTCGGTGGTAGGAACACTGTTGGACTGTCCAAGCGTGGTGGCACCTTTGTTTCCGGTATCCCAGAATTTCTGACCGTCCTGTGCCCACGGATTCCATACCTTGCCGTCAAGCCACCAGTTGTCGAAGTCGCCGTTTGGCAACTGGCGTACCCCTCCGGTAGTGAACGATATCGTCTGACCATAGTCTTCACCACTGATCGCACGTGCCTCGTATGCAGTGTTGGGTTGAAGATGCAAGAGACGAGAATAGAATGTGCCGCCATCGACCGTAAGCCATGCGTCGGGAGCGGTAATCCATTCGTCATCGCCATTCATGCGATACTGGACACTTACTTCACGTCCGGCCTCAACCTGTCCATATACCCAGGCGACATTTGTCCATGCGTCCACACGCTCGGTCGATACTTTGGCCTCAATAGTGCCGATTGTTATAGTCCACTTCTGAAGTTCACCGTAGACGGTCAGATCAACTTCGAGCGGTTTGGTGAAGTCGACATATTCTCCAGCAATTTCCGGAGACATGACTGATCCCTTAGGCCCGAGTTTGCAGGCATTGACAAGGAGATGGCCGAGGTCTGCATTTTCGCTGACATAGGCCGTTACGCTGTGAGCCGGGACATCTATATTCGTCTGACCAATCTGACCTTCGACGGAGAAATAACGCTCGATGTTCTGCCTGGCGGAGAGAGTCCATTGCCAGTCCTGATAGAGGCGTAATGTCACAGTCTTAGGCGTGGTAAGGTCAAGCGGCCTCAGCAGAGTATCACCCACAAGAGTGACATCTGGAGCAAGCCGGTATGAGTCAATCTCTACGTCCGAGATATTCACTTCCTCGGGAAGATAGAACGTCACAGTACGTCGGGTCGTGTCAATACTCGCCGGTGCTTCCTGGCCTTTGGCCGAAATCTCCGTGAAGTTTGGCTGTATGCGGGCATAAGGGATGTCATTCTCAAGACATGAGGTAAAAGATGACACGAACGAGAGTATCCCTGTCAAAAATAATATATGCTTGCTTTTATTTTTCATTTTCTCAGATTACTACTAGCAGACCGAGGTCGATATTGAAGATATTGAAACGGAAATTCGCTCCCGAAGAGAACCGGGACCCCTCGTCTTCGCCATTGGTCAACTGATGCTCCTTGCGCCAGCGAAGACCAAAAACGCCGAACGAAACGTTGAAGGCGACATTGTTCTGGATGAACACCGCAAGACCTGGATTGAAGTTTAGCGAAGCCTGCGTGATTATAGTCTTTGTATCCTTCGGCTCATCGTTATAAAGTCGCTTGAAACGCGATGAACCGCTCTGGAACGACAGGTCGACCTCGTTGAAAAGTCCAAAACGCTTGTCTCGACCAAGGCCGATGTAATTGCGGTAGAAAGTACCGAAGACAAAGGACTCGGTGTAATAACTCACATCCTTGATCGAGAAGTTCAGGTCATCGTCAAAGTCAACGGCAAGTTTTCCGAGGTCCGCGACACCGCGTGAATAGGTGAACTTAAGACCCACGACCTGATTGTTACGTATGAAGTAACCGACAGTCGGATGGATAGCATACATCTTGCCTTTGAAATCGAAATCCTTGAGTATATTGAGAGCCTGGACATCTTCGGTGTTGAGTTCACCGTATGAAGCAGTAAGGCCAAATTGCCAACTTCCTTTGGGAATCAGCAGATAATTGTACAGTCCGCGGTCATATCTGCCGAAGTTATGCTCCGGAAGTATGATACTTACTGTGTCTTTGCCGACAATTACTTTTTCATCGGATATCACACGGCGCCGTTCCATTGTCGCCGAATCTTTCTTGAACACGACCTGTGCAAATGAGTCAGCCGTAGTAAACATTGCGACTGCGGCAAACAGGATACCTGTCAGGCGGCGCGATATATTTATGCAAATGGATGATGTCATGATTCTTTCAATTCTTAATACGTCAGATGTAGAACATCATACCGAAAGTTATGGAAAAAAGATTAACACGGAAGTTGGCGGATTTCATAGTGCGTCTGGCAACGTAAATCTGATCAGTCGTTGACTTTGTGTGATTATAGTTGAATCCAAGCACGCCGACGTTGACTTCAATAGCAGAATAATTGTTTAAAAACATGCATATGCCAGGTGCAACACCTATGCCAAACTGAAAATTACGCTCGAAAGTGCCGGTAAGATCGTCGTCAACGCCGTTGACAAGTTTTGACTGTCCACCCCCGAACTGTAACTGCACCTCGTTGAACAGGCCGAAGCGGGTGCTGTTACCAAGGCTTATGTAGTTGCGGAAACAGGCTGTGGCAAAATAATTCTGACTAATGCTGTAAAGATTGTCAATATCATAAGTGTCATCCGAACCTAGAATAATCTGCGATTCGTCGAGTTTTGTCCTCTGACGCTGATATGCAAAACGGCCTCCGGCTACAAGATTATCATGAAACGAATACATTACAGTCGGTGATACCTTAAACGAATAAGTGTCGCCGTTAAGGTTCTCAACAATAAGAAATTTGTAATTATCCTGAGAAGATTGAGTATAACTGACGCTTACGCCAGCAAGCCATTGTCCCTTGGGAACGAATGAAATCTGTTTGAGATTGCGGCTGAAGTGCTCCTGGCCCAAAGCCACAGGCACACCTGCCGCCAGCAAGGCAAGCAGAACGAGAAGCCTTTGCCTGAGAAATTTTATCATAATCAGTCTATTAGGATTTCAAAAAACGAAATGGATGAATTAATTGATAATATATGTATGAAATCAATAACTTAATGAAATGTTATCAATCCAGAGCGATGAACCAATCATGGCCGACCGTTCCGGAATTGCTGTCACAGGCACAGCAGAATCTTCTTCGCTAAGTGAGCCTTCTGCCGAGGATGATGCAAACATAACACAAAGCCTTGTTGCCCTTATTCCGCGAATGTGGTATTCAATAGGTACGTTGAACGCAGTAAAGTCAGGCGCAAAACGGAATACTTCTTCACCTTCGGCTATCAGGACTTCTTCACCCGAGGGGAGTGCTCCGAAGACTTTGACGTGAACCTTGCCACGGTCCTGGGGATGCGTGAGGTCGGGATGGTATTTATAGAATCCGTTAAGGGATGAAGGCCGTGAACCAAATGGAATCCCCTCTTTATAAGTCTCCTCATATGCTGTAGCATTGAACTCATATGAACCTAAGAAAAGTTTTCCAGACGATCGGTGGCTAACCTTGGGCACATTATTATTATATGGCAGGAACTGGTTGGGCCTCTGTACATAGTCGGGGATATTCTCTCCATTAAGATCCCAGCCAACGGATGTCAATTTTATCGATTTCGAACCAGAGACGGCATCATACACAATCTCGGAAGAAGGCTGCATATACCATGTATTAGCATTGGCGGTCTTGTTACAGAAAGTCTTTGCATTGACCGATGCCCAATATTTCTTTGGCCATGAGACAGTAACATCGGTATAGTTCTGACGGTTAATGATATTTAGATCGGTAGCGCTGTATCTGCCTCCCTGTGGAAGATTCTTATACGATATTATCTCCTTGATATCCTCGAAATCAGATTCCGGAATCTGGGCTGCCGCCTCAGTTACGGTAGAATTACCCGAAGCCGGAGCCAAATTGCCCAACCTTGCCTCGATTACATATTCAGTTGACGGATTTAGTCCGCTAAGTATCACAACACCCTCTTCGGGATAACGTTCCCATACAGTAACGCGATTTCTATTGGCAGTGAAAGACGCCATGCTTGCCACTGCCTTAATCACATCCTCGTCAGGTGAATCTATGTGTACGAAAATGGATGTCGCATATGAGTCAAAGGTAAGTCCGAAAACAGGTTTGGCACGATGAATGGTGACGCTCAGACGATTGACATCCATATATTCTACGTCCACATCAAAATCATAAACTCCTGCAGGAGCGTCGAAGTCAACAGTCACCTTAGTCTTGTCATCATTGATATGGGTATCGGTGACTTGGCAGACGACATCCTCACCTCCTTCGAAGTTGCGTGCAATTATGCGGAAATCCGATGTCTCTACAAGAGGAGAAGTCGTGGCTAGGGTTATGCTTGCCTTGTTCTTGCCGATGACTGCCGGTGTAGATGATACGAGACGGAAATCAACAGTCGATGTAATTATTTCAAATGACATGGGGGCCGAGCACACCCCTCTGTCATCAACCGCAATCATTGAAATCATAGTTCTGGCCGATGTCCGGGTGGCTACATTCTCCAAAGTCTCCGTAAAGTCTATGCTTGCACTCAGACGGTCAGGAGCAACATCTATTTTAAGATCCGCTTCCTTAAAATCAATGTCAATATCGCCCGGATTAAGCAGGTCGTAATCCTTTGCAAGAGAATCTCCGTAAATCGGAGAGTCGACGTTCATGAAAATATGTTTAAGAGGACGCGAGGAAGTTACATTTACCATAAACGGATTTTCGAGAGGAATTCCCTCGATGGCCTGGAACGGGACATCAGGATCAAAACCTACTGCATCAAGCGAAGGCGACGGTTGATAAAATATGGTTTCGTCAACACGGGTGTTCCATGAAGTGTTTCCAAGAGAGACTGTCAGTTCACCGTTGTGTAGCGAGGCATGCGCATCTGTTACACATGCGGTTCTAACGAAAGTTCCGGCATCAGTAATAAGATTCAGATTCCTGCCTTGGCCGTCGCCGACTTCGGCGATAAGATAGGCCTCTCCCGGAGAAACATAAACGTGTCCATTGTTAGCGCCTGCGGAAACAATTTCATAACCGCCTCCGGCTCCGTGGACAAGAATTCCCGACAAAACCAAGCCGTCGGAAACAGTCTCCCCAAATGAACATTCAATACGAGAAACCTGTGGTGTAACAGTCACAGGAATTGTTAACCGTTCTGCCGGTGTAAGACTGAACGATGAGAATGCCCCAAAACTTACATATCCCCTTTCAATCATATATCGTGGTGTGCTAACACTCAAATTATAGTTTCCGGACTGAAAGGAACGCGAAGGATCATATTCGGCAAAACGGTCCCAAGTGTGTGCGAAACGGCCGTCCGATGTGGCTAGCGAGAAAACCATCTCGCCTGCAGATGGAATTTCAGATGTATCGATTTCGAGTATAGCCTGTGAATCCTGATAGTGCATCACCGGATCAAAAACAATCGATGGCGTGATATATCCAGGATTTCCGACTATATCATTCTGTTCTGCCGTACATGACTGCAGAACAATGGCTAAGGTGCCAATCCAGAGGGCGGCAACGAAACCTACAGCGCTAATCGAATGTCCACTGCTGGATGCTGTATGTTGTTTAGAATACATATTCTTTAGAATATAACCTTGACTGATAGCATCTTAATCATATGCTGGATGAAAATCGGCCCCATTTCTGAAAACCAAAATTTTTGTAAAATTAATGTTTTTTTGCGACTTCTTAAAATTAAGTTTCAAAAATGCGTAAATTTGTAGTCGCGGAACGCCAAAAAGTTCCCTAAAGACATGGCTTTAATAAGTTATCTTCAGATAGAGAATCTGACCAAAAGTTTCGGTGACCGGCTGCTATTCGGCGATGTAACCTTCGGAATCAACGAGGGTGACAAAATCGGTATCATTGCCAAAAATGGCTCCGGGAAAACGACCATGCTACGAATCATTGCCGGAAAGGAAAGCCCGGACAGCGGATCGATTATAGCCAGGAACGGACTACGCATAGTGCTTCTCGAACAAGTGCCTGAGTTTGACCATGGTTGCACCCCGCTTACCGCCGCACCTGAACTTGACAGCGATTCCGAACGCCACTCTCTATATGTACGTCTGCTTTCGCAACTCGGTGTCAACGACACATCGGCTGACATCGAGCATATCTCCGGTGGACAGCGCAAGCGTGTTGCCCTGGCCCGTGCCCTTGCATCTGAACCGGACCTCATAATACTCGACGAGCCAACAAACCACCTTGATATCGATGCCATTGAATGGCTGGAAGGATACCTTAAACGTTCTCGTGTCACCCTGCTGATGGTTACTCATGACCGCTATTTTCTTGACCGTGTATGCAACAGAATCATCGAGATAGACAGGGAAACAATATTTACTTACGACGGCAATTTTGACTACTATCTGCGTCGCCGACGGGAACGCATCGAGGCTATGGCAAGTGAACTTGCAAAAGTGAAGAACACGCTTCGTCGCGAGCAGGAGTGGATGAGCCGGCAGCCTCAGGCCCGAGCAGGCAAAGCGCGCTACCGTATAAATCAGTTCTATGACCTAAAGGATCGCTCGAGAGTGAATCTCGGTGAAAAAAACGTCAATCTTCAGCAACAGAACGACACATACATCGGTAATAAAATCTTTCACGCCCGCAATATCAAAAAGCGTTTCGGCGACAAAATAATCCTTAAGGATTTTTCCTACGACTTTGCCCGTTTCGAAAAGGTTGGGATCGTAGGAGCAAACGGCGTTGGCAAATCCACCTTCGTCAAAATGCTTATGGGACTCGAACCGCAGGACTCAGGAGACTGGAATATTGGCGAGACTGTGCGATTCGGCCATTACAGTCAGGAGGGAATCAAGTTTCTCCCAGGCAAAAAGGTTATTGATGCGGTGAGCGATCTTGCCGAAGACATAGAGTACAATTCGGGGCGTCTGACCCCCATGCAGTATCTCAACCATTTCCTTTTCGATGCCAAGGATCAGCAGAAATATATCGAGACTCTAAGTGGTGGTGAACTTCGCCGACTGAACCTGGCTGTAGTGCTTATGCGGCAGCCTAACTTCCTGATTCTTGACGAACCGACCAATGATCTGGATATTGTGACGCTTGGAATACTTGAAGATTACCTAGTCAACTACAAAGGCTGTGCCATAATTATTTCCCATGACCGGTACTTCCTTGACAATATTGTAGACCATCTGTTTGTGATGGAAGGAGATGGCGAGGTACGTGATTTTCCGGGTAACTATTCAGACTGGCGTCAATATTGTTCCGAAAAAGTGAAGATTTCCGTATCTGCCACGCCTACTGATGCTAAACCTGCGCAAAGAACAACAATGGAACGCAAGCCTCGGCTTACATTCAAGGAACGCAAGGAATACGAAGCACTTACCACGGAAATTGACGAGTTAAGCGCTGAAAAAAATTCGCTCGAAGAATCTTTTTCTAAAGGCGAAGGTGATATCGCCGCCCTGTCTTTACGATACAATGAAGTCAAGAACCGTCTTGATGAGGCCGAACTACGCTGGCTTGAACTTTCAGAAAAAGCCTGAATAATTACAATTGAAGAGATTGCAGAAAATCAGCGACAACGAAAGTTGAACCGCCGACAAAGATTGTGCCGTTAACAGGCGTTGATGATTTAGCCCGGAAGAACCCTTCATCGACAGAGCCGCATATGGTCGCATCTAGACCTGCGGCAAGGGCTGCTTTCAGAACAGCATCAGCATCAGCGGCACGAGGTGTTGATGGTGTGACAATATAATATTTGGCCGACAAGGGGAGAAGATGGAAAATTGAACCAAAATCCTTATCACTGACAAAACCTATCACAACTGAAAGAGATGAGGTCTTGCCAATGGATGCCAGTTTAGTACCTAGATATTGCCATGCACCCGGATTGTGACCTGTGTCACATATTATACGCGGATTTCTGCTGACAGTCATCCATCGTGCCATGAGACCAGTCGAACTACATACATTTTCGAAACCTTCACGTACAGCATCCGAACTGATATTGTAGTCTTTCAGCAGGTAGAGCGCTGTAAGTACAGTGGCGGTGTTTAATGGCTGACAGGAACCGGTCAGAGGACAAATGATTTCACCCCAGGGTGAACCTTTATATATAATACTATCCTCCTTATCTGTTTTCGATGAGAATAACCTGAGGTCTTGTGCGAAAGTCAGAGGAGCCCCTACTCTTTCGGCAGTCAAAGTGAAGACCTTACGTAGGTCAACATCTGCTTCCCCGACAAGAGCCGGTACACCGGATTTAAAAATTCCGGCTTTCTCACGGGCGATTTCTTCCAAAGTATAGCCAAGTATACCTGTGTGATCGAGAGAGATGTTCGTCACGATGCTAAGATCCGGTGTAATAATATTGGTGGCATCCAGACGGCCGCCAAGTCCGACCTCTATGACAGCGACATCGACATTGTGACGAGCGAAATGGTCAAAGGCCATCACTGTCGCGAGTTCAAAAAATGATGGATCGACAGAAGTCTTCATGCGGCTGAAGCGTTCCACAAAGTCTATTACCTCCGGATGACTTATAGGGGTGCCGTTGATACGGATTCTCTCATTGAAATCCACCAAATGAGGTGATGTGTAAAGACCGGTACTATATCCTGCTGCAGATAAAACCGAGGCGAGAAGGTGAGCGGTAGATCCCTTGCCGTTTGTGCCGGCGACATGTATGGTCCGGAACTTTCGATGAGGATTGCCAAAGGCTTCTGCTAATGCAGAGACATTCTGTAAGCCTGGCTTGTAAGCGGAAGAACCGACACGATGGAAAGCCTGAAGACGAGAGTACAGGTCTTCGAGAACCGCCATATATTTATTATTATCCACAGAGACTGGATTACGATTACTGATATCGTTCATTCTAAAATATAAGTAAGCCGACAAAACCAGCGGCACATATTACCCATATGGGATGTATTTTAGTAAAAAAAACTGCCCAGAAAGACGCGACACAGATTATCACTGACTTGATGATATCCGCATCAGCACTTCCGAAATTGGACGAATTCATCAGGAGCAGAGCGGCAGACGCAATGAGACCGACTACCACCGGGCGTAAGCCTAGAAAAATTCCACGTATGGCAACGCTCTCGCGATGTCGCCGTATGTAATGAGCGGCAAAAGTAACCAGTAAAAACGGAGGGACAACCACAGTAATTGTACATATGACAGATCCAAGTATTCCCCACATCCAAGAGTCGAATCCGAATTCCTGTGGCGTCACATAGCCGATATATGTTGCGGAGTTGATGCCTATCGCTCCGGGCGTCATCTGAGATATCGCCACAATGTCTGTGAACATTTTCTCAGAAATCCATCCCGGATCTACTATCTCATTTTCAATCAGGGAAAGCATGGCATACCCTCCGCCGAAACCGAACAGTCCAATTTTGAGGTAACTCCAGATAAGACGCAGAAATATCATCCCTCACCTCCTTTCTTGCCGGTTGTCTCATTGATTTTACCGGTCTTAAGCGAATGACGGAGAACGAGCCAGCCACAGATTCCACCAAGAATTATCCAAAGAATTGGGTTGGAGACAACTGGCCATTTCGAATATATGAGGAGTGCAACGGCTGTCGGAATCCAGACTGTTTTCCAATTTAGTCTCGCAGTCTTGGCGGCTGAGATTACGGGGGCTATAATAAGAGCCACCACGGCAGGTCGTATGCCCTTGAATATGTTCGCCAGTACAGGATTGTTATTAATCAGGTCCGGTGTAAGGAAAATGGCGATAACAAGAATCATCAGAAAGGATGGCATGATAGTTCCGAGAACCGCAACTATACTTCCGACTCGTCCACGGAGTCTGTCTCCGACGGCAACAGAGATATTTGCAGCAAGGATACCGGGCAGAGACTGCGCGAGAGCAAGCAGATCAATAAATTCCTCATGATCTATCCACCGGTACTTGTCCACAACCTCGCGCTCGATAAGGGAGATCATAGCCCAGCCGCCTCCAAAAGTGAAGGCACCTATTTTTGCGAAAACGCCGAAAATTGACCAGAGACTAACCTCGTGGCCCATAGGCTTTACATCATCAGAATTGTTGTAAGACATTATACATTTACCTAAACAGGTTGCAAAATTAGTGTTTTTCTATCTTACAAACAAAAGAAAATAAGAGTGAGGTCAACAAAATATGCCGAGATGAAAACGGCAGGGTATAAACACTCCAGAGATGTTTATATCCTGCCTTATTAACTTGTCTCTGAATATAATGGAGAGACGGAGGATTTAGAGTTGGTGCGCGGGACGAAGTAGATCGTTTACGACCTTGACCGGGTTAAAAGTAGATGATGGTACTTCAACAAAAACAGTTGACCAGTCGCTCATAGCACCGTTCCACAGGCCGGGAAGTTCGAGTGCCTTGAGTTCACGTCCTTCATAAGACTTGGAAGAAATGAAGCCTGTGGCAGGGTCAACATATTTGCGAAGGTCGTAATGTCTGCCAGAAGGATCCTTGACATAGCATACAAGGTCAACAGGATTGAAGTGTGTTGCGTTGTTTAGCATCTCAACATTCTCTGGCCTGGACATGTCTATCTGGGATGACTCAAGAATCTGAGGAGAAGATGTACCGTCGGGGTTGTATGCGATGAAAGGACCACCGCCGGGTTCTCCCTCGTTGCGTACCATGCCGCAGACACGGAGGGGGCGGTCAAGTTTGGCGCGAATGAATCCGGCAAGATCTTCATCACTGAGGTTCTTGAGTTCATCGTAGCGGGTGTTTAGCGTGTCGTGCAGGAATAGAATCATGCGTCGCAGGTCTTCTATCTTATAGTTTCCGCTGTCGAGCATAGCAATGGAGGATTCTATCTGGTCATGGACTGTGATGAGGACACCGGCAAGGATTTTCTTGAATTTGATAGTGGATTCACGGTGCTGATCGGGAACGACGTTGTCAATGTTCTTTATGAAAACGACAGATGAGTCAATATCATTCAGATTCTCGATCAGAGCGCCGTGACCGCCCGGACGGAAAACAAGATGGCCTTTCGAATCACGGAAGTAATCATTGTCCTGGCTCGCTGCAACCGTGTCGGTAGATGGTTTTTGCTCGGAAAGAGAGATGTCGTAATGTACTCCATATTCTTTCTCCATCGCGGGACGCACCTGTTCGATTTTTTTGTTGAAGAGTTCTCGGTGTGCGGCAGAGACGGTGAAGTGAAGGTTTACATTCCCATTGGTTGCAGCGGTCTGGGCGCCTTCGGCCATCTGTTCCTCAAGGGGAGTGCGGACGCGTCCGTCGGCATATCGGTGAAACGAGAGCAGCCCCTTGGGCAACTGGCCGTAATTAAGGCCTTCGGGATTGACGATGCCGGCAACTATTTCCTTGTAGCGGCCCTGCTGCTTCATGGCTTCGGCATCAAGGCCATGGAGTTCCTTGAGTTTTTCGTCCAGTTCCTGTGCGAATGGGAATTCAGGAAGACGCTCTATTAGTTGTGCGACCGGACTGCCGGGTTCGGGTGTGTTCTCGGTGCCATTTACAAAGGCGAAAAGGGCCTTGAACATACGCGAGGCGGCTCCAGAAGCGGGGACGAACTTAAAGACTTTGCCGCCGTCATCAAGGTATTTTTGCCAGCGGTAGAGGGCGTTAGTCTCTTCGGCATGGTTCAGACGGAGTATTCCGGCGGGAACATTCGCCGATGCCTTGAGGCGAAGGAACGGAAAACCGTTGCGAAAACGATCGAGTTGCTGATTGAGTTGGGCTTCAGTGATTCCACGTGAGGCCAGTGTTTTAAGGTCTTCGGGGGTTAGCATTTCGGTAATTGGATTATATTATTGTATTTCAAGATATTTCATGGTAAAGAACTAACTCGATATAAGAAGTCATTGGAAATTATTATATCGCTTGAGAAGATTGTACGCGGCAACAACACCGTATTCACCGGCTTTAGAGAGATCGCCAACACCTTCACGGCGCTTGCCCATTTTCAGACGGGCATATCCCCTGTTGTAATAAGCCTCGCCAAAGGTAGGCTTGAGTTCAATCGCCTTGGAATAAGCATGTTCGGCGCCCTCGAAATCACCAAGTAATATAAGGACGTTGCCTTTGTTGTAAAGAGCATACGGATTGAGTGGGGAGAGTCTGATAGCCTCGTCTAAATCAGAGAGAATCAGTTCAGAATTCGCGCGTCCCAGCCCCTGGGATGTAAAGTGGTCGGAACTCGGTGATTGCCTGTCAGGCAGAGCCCCGGTCGGTGACTGATTGTTCATGTTGATGCGGACCTGGGCACGAAGCATGTATGCGGGAGCAAACTCAGGGTTGAGCGAGATGGCACGGTCAAGGTCGGCTAGCGCGGCGGAATAGTTACGCAGGGTAAGGAAATCGAGCGCACGGCCAATATAGTCCACGGCACGCGGCTTGTGAGTAGAAAGGTATGAATTGTAGTCGGCGATTGACTGGAAATGGCGGTCAATCAGATCCTGGTCGGTAATCTGAGGCACGCGCGTTGTGACAACGACCACAAATCGAAGGACACGCGCGGAATTAAGGTCGCCGACTTCCTTGATGAAATATGTGTCAGGATTAAGTTCTGTGGGGGAGGAATAGTAGGCCAGTTCCACGATAGGCTCAATCTCGATATTGACGTTCCTGTCCTGAATACGGCCTCGGATATCGGAGTTGTTGTATTCCTCGCGCATGTCGGTGTTGTCTTTTACAGTAAGAAGTGAAGCAAATTCACGTCTTGCAGCCTCGTCCTCGCTGACAGGCTTGTCGGCGGCAGGGTCGGCTACCTTCCCGTCTGCATCAGGACGCAGGGAGTGGCTTATGCGATTGGCTCTGGCATAGTCGGCGTTGGCAGCGGAGATATTTCCGGCACGGCGGTTGAAGTCGCTACGCATATAATAACCCGTCGGGAAATCCGGATATGCGGCAATGACATGGTTGACATCGGCGATGGCTTCGGCGAACTGACGCTTGTTGGCCAGGATGCGCGAACGGCAATAGCGGGCGCGTATATCATCGGGGTCCAATTGAATCACACGATTGAAATCCTCTAAAGCCCGGTCGTTGGCGTTGACTTCGGCATTGAGCAGTCCGCGGTTGAATAAAGCCATCTTGTTGTAGGGCTCAAGCTGTAGGGCGTGATCGTAGTCAGCCATTGCGGAAAAATAGTCATCGAGGGAATACTCCATGTAGGCTCGGTTAATGTAGAGACCTGCGGAACGCGGATGCAGTTTCAGTGCGGCGTCAATGTCGGAGATAGCCTCCTTGTAATAGGCTTTGCCTTTTTGCGCAAGAAGGTCGGCACGCATGGCGTAAGCATTAAATGACTTGTCGTTAAGACGTAATGTCTCGTTCACATCGTTCAGGGCGGCGACAGTATCCTTGCGGGCGAGATTCAGTCGGGCGCGTCCGAGCCTGGCATTCTCAAAAGATGGAAATAGTGTCAGAATCTGTGTGAAAGTCGAATCGGCGCCATCGAAATCCTCAACCGTAGTCTGCGCCATGGCCTTGTTGAAGAGAATCTGACGATTGCGCGGCAGAAGTTTGAGCGCGTGATTGTAATCACCTATAGCCAGACTATCCTTACCCAGGTTCTGACGGGCGACACCGCGTACCTCCCACGCATCGGTGATGAAAGGGTTGCGCTCGATGGCAGCAGAGGCATCGGCCTCAGCCCCCGCGAAATCTTCGAGATTGATTTTGGCGATAGCACGGTAGAGATATGGCTCGGCAAGATAAGGCTTGGCCTGAATAGCCTGGTTGAAATACCAGATGGACAATACATAGTCATCGAAATACCAGACATTCCTACCGATATTGACAGCCTGATCGGTACTTATCTGAGCCTTTGCGAACGGAGAGGAAGTAATGATCAGAAAGAGTACCGCAAATATGCGTAATATATGGTAATGTAAAAAATATGGGATGGACAAAAATCGGTTCATGAACATAATGGCGCGGATTGCGCGCTGTTGAGTGCAAATATAGCAATTATTCGCAAGTCAGCCAAAACTAATGCCGGGACATTTTGTTCTTAAATGAAAAGGTATGCTTAACCCTTTGCCATATAAGCAAATGTTGTGATATTTAAATTATGAAGACAGATATAACCACGGAAACAAAGAAACGCCTGGTAATCATAGGTGGTGGCTTCGCCGGGCTGAATTTTCTTAAAAAAATAGATACAAAGAAGTGGGACGTGACACTGATTGACAGAAACAACTACCACAGTTTTCCTCCTCTCTTCTATCAGGTGGCATCGGCAGGACTTGATCCGGCATCCATCAGTTTCCCACTGCGTCGTGAACTTCGCAGAAAGAAGATGCGCGGTGTACGCTATCATATGGGCAACGTAAAAACCATAAACACCGTAGAGAAACATGTCATCACCCAATATGAGACAATTCCTTACGACGAACTGGTAATTGCAGCCGGGACAACAAACAACTTTTTTGGCAACAAAGAACTCGACAAACACGTATACACACTTAAGTCAACAGATCAGGCTATCCGTTGCCGCAACGACATACTTGACAGGCTGGAACGGGCCGCAATATGCAAGGATCCCGACCAAAAGCGTAAACTTTTGTCATTCAGTATTATTGGTGGCGGCCCGACCGGTGTGGAAATAGCCGGAGCACTTGGCGAGATGAAACGCTATATCCTCAAGCGTGAGTATCCGAACATATCGTCAGACGATGTGTCCGTGACACTGATTGAAGGCACAGACAAATTGCTCCGGACGATGTCCGAACAATCTTCAAGACAGGCCATGGAATATATGGGACACCTTATGGTGAACGTGAAACTAGGCAAATTGATGAAAAGTTATGAGGACAACTTGATTACATTTGCTGACGGAGAGACACTTTACAGTGAAATGCTTATTTGGACAGCCGGTGTCACTGCGGAACCTTTCACGTTCGCAGGTAAAGGACCCGAATTTGGTCCCGGTCACCGTATCATGGTCGACGAATTCAACAGAGTACAGGGTCTTGAGAACGTCTATTCGATTGGTGACATATGTATCCATATGGATGATGCTTATCCTCACGGTTGTCCTCAACTGGCCCAACCGGCAATACAGCAGGGTAAGACTCTTGCATACAATCTTAATAGGAATGAATTTGTAAAAGCCTTCAAGTATAAGGACAAAGGCTCTATGGCTACAGTCGGTCGCAACCGTGCTGTAGTCGACCTGAAACATGTACACATGTATGGCCGACCCGCATGGTTCACATGGCTTTTCGTACACCTGATGTCGCTGATCGGTCTGCGTAACAAGATATCGGTGTTCATAACATGGGTATGGTCATATTTCACATACTCTTCCTCGACGCGTCTTCTACTGCATCCCACACGCTATCCCCTGCGATCGCGGTGGGGAGAACATTGAAAAGATGTCCCGAAAAGGCCCCAATCCATAAAAAAGTTGTAATTTTGGGGTCTGGAATCCGGTTTTTCCCGGAGAATCAACGATGAGAAACAGTTTGAAGTTCGAATGCTGGATGGCCGCCAGGCTCGGCACCGGCAAAGCGCGTATCGGAGCGGTCATTGCTGTTGCGGGCGTTGCCTGCGCTCTTGCTGTAATGCTTCTGACATGGGGCATCTCACGCGGATTCAATACGCGGATCAAAGAGAAACTGATGGGATTTGAGCCGGAAATCAGTATCTCCGCTCCGTACAGTTATGTTTCGGGGAATTCCGGCGAATTCGTGACTTATTCGCCGGAAATCGATAGCATCGTCAAGGCGATAGTTCCTTCGGCAAATGCAGTTGTGTCCATGCGCCAGCCGGCTATAATCAAGACTGACACTGACTTCGAGGCTGTTGTTATGTGCGGATTTGGATCAGGGCGCGACCGCTCTTTTGAAAAAGGGAATATAGTCGAAGGTAGATTCCCCGACTATACTACTGAAGACGGCGATACTACGATTGTCATGTCACGGAGAATAGCCGGAAGGCTCGGCCTTAATGTCGGAGACAGGGTAACAACGTGCTATTTCATAAATGATGCCATTCGCTCCCGGCGTTACACCCTTGTTGGCATATATGAATCCGGCTTCGGTGAATTCGACGCCACTGTCGCATACGGCAGTCTGAAAGGTCTTCAGCGTCTGAATCGCGTTGATTCGCTGACCGGCACCTCGATTGAACTGAAAGGCACAAGTGTTGCTTTAGACTCTCTGCCAAATGTGGCAAAAAGAATACAGGAAGCATTGGTGAAGAAAGCCTATTCGACATACCGGGGTGAAGTCGAGGTCGTAGACAACCTTGCCAACTCGTCATCGACGCATCTCAACTGGCTTGACCTGATTGAAACCAATGTCTGGGTCATATTTATAATAATGTGTATTGTCGCGTCACTGACTATGGTATCTTCGCTGTTCATAATAGTTCTCGACCGCATACCTACCATCGGGCTTATGCGCGCAATGGGCGCCGACAAACCCAAGGTCCGCAACATCTTTATGTTTATAGCCATGAGGCTCGTCCTTTTTGGCGTAGTCATCGGCGATATGCTTGCATTGGGGTTCGGATGGCTGCAAGAACGATTCGGAATCATCCGTCTTGACGCTGACATGTATTATCTCGACCGCGTGTATGTGGAGTTCGACTGGCTTGCGATAATACTGATCAATATCGGCGTCCTCATGCTTGCCTGGATAACACTGATTATCCCCGCTCACGTAGCGTCCTCTGTCTCACCCGCCAAGACAATACGGTACGAATAAAATTAGAAATCACACTGAAAAAATTGCCCTTTTTACATTGGATCATTGTAAACTGCCCAGGTTGCGTCAGAAAGGAACTGGCATAAAATAATACCGGAATTCTGAAACATTAGTTCGGTCTCAACATATGTTGAGACATTTTTTGTTTTTTATACATACCTTTGCCCACACCAAAAGATATGCCTATCACATTGTCATATGTATTTCAGGAATAATTTTTCTCATAAATTGTTGATCAAGGCCAATGACAGCAAACAGGTGTCTTATATTTTGCATAGTTTTTTAGTGAACACAACCTTAAACCAGATTATAAAATAAAATGAAAAGTATATTTACATTCATAATCATGTGTCTTTTAGTTATCGCCTTATTAGCATAGATTAGATGATTTAGATAATTTATTACAACGACACAGAAACATTATTTTGACCGTCCGACTGAAAAAAATCAAGAAAAAGTAAAAAAATATTTGGGCGTTTCAAAAAATAGGTTTAACTTTGCACTCGCAAAGCAAAAAACAATGGCTCGTTAGCTCAACTGAATAGAGCATCTGACTACGGATCAGAAGGTTATAGGTTTGAATCCTATACGAGTCACTCTCAAAAGAGACGTCCGAACACACGGCGTCTCTTTTTTATTCCTTATTCCGCAGACGTTTAAAAATTTTTGTAAGACTGACGGCCGAAATGTAACAACATTTTTTGTAATTTTGTGTTTCAATCAACAGAAGACAAATGAAAATATTTTCAAGCAAAGATATAGACGAAATTGAGAAGTACACCATCGAACAAGAGGGTGTGACTTCGATTGAACTGATTGAGCGTGCAGCCGAAGAAATCGCCAACGAGGTGTACGAACACTGGCGTCCTAATGTGCGCCTTCTCGTATTCGCCGGATGGGGCAACAATGGCGCGGATGCCCTTGAGACGGCCCGACTGCTGGCTGACCGTGGCTTTACCCCCGAGGTTTACCTTTTCAACATCGGCGGCAACCGTCTCAGCAAGGAGTGTTCGATAATGCGCGACCGCCTGCTGAAGTCAGGAGCCAATATCAGTTTCCTTGAAATTACGGGAAAGGAGCGTTTCGAGTGGCCTGAGCCCGAGGCTTCCGACCTCATAATCGACGGCATCTTCGGCCGCGGTCTTGATCGTCCCCTGCCAGTCTCACTCCAGATGCTTGTCCACAACATCAATGATTCGGGAGCGACCGTTGTGTCCATTGACGTTCCGACGGGTCTTTTCAGCGAATGGAATGACAAGATTCCGCGTCAGAACATGGTGCATGCCTCGCTTACCCTGGCGATAGGATTCCCTCATCTTGCGTTTTTTATAGCCGACAATGCTGAAGTCGTAGGACGATGGAAGGTCATTAATATCGGGCTCAACAAGCAGGCGGTGAAGAACGCCCCCCTGACCTGGTTCCTTGTTAACGAAAACGACACACTCCGGTTCCTTGCTCCACGCCATGAATTCTGTTCTAAGGCGGATTTCGGCCATGCACTGATTGTTGCCGGAAGTTACGGCATGATCGGAGCGGCTGTTCTAGCTACACTTGGCTGTCTTCGTGCGGGAGCAGGAAAGGTTACGGTACATTCCCCCGGGTGCGGCTTCCAGACTCTTCAAAGCCGTGCCATCTCCGCAATGTTCGACGCCGACAGACAGCAGCGCCATATTTCGGAAATTCCTACCGATATACAATACAATGCCATAGCAGTCGGACCTGGCCTGGGCAAAAACGATGAGACGGTAAAGGCTCTTGAACGTTTCCTGAAGGCCATGTCTGCGGCATCGCGTCCCGTTATACTTGACGCCGACGCCCTGAATATCATTGCTGAGAACAAGACAATGCTTGACTATCTGCCGGTACTGTCTATACTGACCCCTCACCCCGGCGAGTTTGACCGACTGTTCGGAGAACAGAAATCACATGAGACGAGACTAATCAAGGCCATAGAGATTGCACGCTACCATCAGATAATCCTGGTCCTAAAAGGTCGCTACACTGCAATAGTACGTCCTGACGGAAAGGTATTCTTCAATTCGTCCGGATCGCCTGCAATGGCTACCGGCGGAAGCGGTGATGTGCTGACAGGCATCATCGCCGGATTCATGGCCTCTGGTCTCAAGCCTGAGATTGCAGCCTTTGTAGGAACATATGTTCACGGTGTGGCAGGCGAACTTGCTGGCGAGGAAAACAGTGACATCGGCGCTACGGCCGAAGACATTGCCAATAACATTGGCCGGGCTATCAACCACATAGCGAGATAATTTAAATACATAAACACGTTCTTCACCCTTATACGCTAACGATGAAGCATTTAAATAAAGTTCTGGCAATTTCCACCCTGTTAATTGCATCAGGCGCACATGCTCAGACTACACAGAAACTCTCTACCGGGAAAAACAACGAATACGGTCTTACCTACTCTTTGCCCACAACAGCCGTAGACGTGACATTCGAAGTAAGGCACAGGGTATCTGTACCCGGCGAATTCTATAATTATGCCAAACGCTATCTTGATATAGACAATGTAATTGTCGAGCCTTCACAAGAGTGTGAGATCATAGGCGTTGTTGTTATTCCTCGCGGAATAGCAAATCCTAATGATCTGTGGCTTGCCAAATTCAAGAACGGATCCACCGTATCGATGACTCTGACCGACTCGGATATTCCCCTTGCAATCAATCTGGAGGAGGTAACCGAGCCATCCACTCCCGAATTGCCCAAAGCCATACCTGCAAAGCCTACGCCGCTGGAGACTCCAGAGGCACGTCAGGCTGTTACTCAGGAAATGTCCGCCTCATCATCGTTATCACAGAAAGCCCGTCTTGCCGCCCAACGAATTTTCGAACTGCGTGAGAGTCGCAATGAACTTCTAGGCGGTTCGGCCGAAAACATGCCGCCCGACGGCAAAGCAATGGAACTTGTCTTAGCAAACATAGCAGCTCAGGAAGCGGCGCTGACGGCTATGTTCACTGGTACTGTTTCGGAGTATACTACTGTCAGGACGGTGACATACACTCCTAGAAAAGATGATTTAGAGCCAACGGTTATTGCTCGTCTTTCTCCGAGGGACGGCATCATAGATGCAAACGACCTTAGAGGCGAACCCATCAAACTCGCCCTTAGCGAAATCATTGAGGGAAAACTACCCGTGAATGAAAAAGGTGTCACCAAGACATTTCCTAAGGGAGGTGTCGCATACACCATACCTGGTTCGGCAACCGCCACAATTTCGATAGAGGGTCGTACGCTTGCCAGCAAGCCTCTGGAAATCTCCCAGTTCGGTGTGGTTTTCGGTCTTGACCCTGCATTGTTCAGCGACAAGAAGGCGCCGTCGTTTGTTGAATTCTCCCCTCTGACTGGTTCTATTGTCAGAATAGGAAGCGTTTCCGAACTTGAGAAATAAAATCTTTATTACAATATACACAATACATGAAAAACATTATGCTTGATAGAAAATACATCGTTCTGGCATGCGGAATCATGCCAATATTATCGTTGTATGCCCAGACTTCCCAGTCCGGACTTGACGCTATCGGCCAAAGAATGACGCTTGTGAATAATGCAAAAGGCACTGCAGTATACGAAGTTTACATCCCATCGTCATCCGAGCCTGTCGTATATGATATAAGAATGTCTTCTTCTGTAAGCGAGAATGACACACTTTGTCCGGTAGATTATCTGATAGACTGGACACTTCACCATGACAGTAACGAGTCTAAAGGTTTCTCTGCCTACTACAGTGGCAATCATTACCGTTTCCGTAACAATCGTCTTAATGAATATCATTATGTTGCCGATCCTGTACCGTTCAATATCGGCAGATACAAAGGCGTACAGATGACGGCTCAGTTTGTCGACCTGCTTCCGCAAATAATTGGAAAGAAACTGAGCGATATGGTGTCAGATTCAACCTATGTATACAAGATAACTAATTCCACGGATCACAGCGTCCGTATTGAGGGAGTCCGCCGCGTGAAAGGCTATGATGCTCTTGAATACACCTATGTGGTTGATACCGTTTCGGCTCTGCCTATATCAGTGGATATAGTATATAATCCTGCTCAGATTTCGGAGCAGACAATGAGTGTCAGATTTAAGTGGGATGCCGGAGGATTCGTTGAGGTAAACGAAAGTGAATTGTTGAGACTATATCCGGAAGTCTTCGATAAATTTCGCACTGACAACTTCCGGGTAGACAAACTGCCCGGCACATTACTGCCTGGCTTCAGCCTGCCGACCTCAACACGCGAGCGTTATTCGCGCAACCGCGGGGATAATTTCAAGGCCCCTACCCTGCTTGCATTTATGGATCAGAAATCTGGAATGCCAGAGACCATCGTTGCCAAGATCAGGAAGGCGGTAGGACAGTTGCCATTCATGACCGATGTCATCTATATTTTCGGAGACAACGACACAGACGGCGCCGAATCTGTTGTAGGACAGATTCTCCCGGGCGAATATATCCTGATGAGCGGACGCTCCCTTTTTCGGGATCTGGGCGTAACCGACTCACCGACATTGGTTTTCTGCTCGCCCGACAAAGCGACAATCAGTTCAGTTCATATCGGCGATTCCGCAGATTTGAACGACATAATAACGCAAAATCTCATTCTTGCAGGTCAAAAATAAAAAAATCTCAATGCATTTGAACCATAATGGCGCCTTTTTGTTGTAAAATTAAAATATAAAGGCACACATTATGAATACAATCTATTTCAAAGGTATCCCCTGTCACACCTACGGCTCATTACCTGCTGTCGGTGAAAAAGCCCATTGTTTCCATCTTGTATCCAAAGCTCTGTCTGACATAACCTGCCATCAGTTCAAGGGTCGTCGGGTAGTGTTGAATGTCTTTCCAAGTCTTGATACCCCGGTATGCGCAGCGTCTGTACGCCGGTTTAATGTTGAGGCCGCGAAACTCGAGAATACTTCGGTAATTTGTGTTTCGATGGATCTGCCTTTTGCAGCACAACGTTTCTGCACACTCGAGGGTATTGAAAATGTAATTGCCGCATCGGCATTCCGTTCGCCCATGTTCGCTCAAAAATATGGCCTTCTAATTGTTGACGGTCCTTTGGCAGGGCTGCTTGCGCGTGCCGTCATCATTCTTGACGAGAACCTTAAAGTGACTTACTGTCAACTGGTGAATGAAATATCCGACGAGCCTGATTACGAAGATGTTCTGGCTCACCTGAAGTAATCCTAAAGTCATTGGGAAATAATACAATTCCTGTTAATAACATAGCCATTCCATAATTTAGGCGATAACATATATGTTGTCGCCATTTTTTATGTGTAATATATTCTTGCAAACACACAAGATGCTTAATAATCTCTTTCACCAACTTTTACCCTAAAAAATTAATTGGGAATTAAAAATTTTTTATAATTTACTTGCTAGAATGAGAAAATTTACTTTACTTTGCAACATATTGTTGCGGCAGGAATAAAGTATGCTTCAAAAACTTCCTCCGGAGCAAATTTAAATTATATTCTTATTCAGTAATCTTTATAAAAATTTTGTGTATCATTTCTCGGTATAAATTCCGAGAGAAAACATTCCAACCTAATTCTCACCGTTAAAGGTCACACTAAAAAATTATTTATTATCCTTTTTATTTGCACCAAAGGACTGTTTGTGAAAGTATCCCTCACCAGAACGTCGTACACAAATTTTCAAATTCAGTAAGATTAATATAATCTCTTATATACACTTATATACACTCTCTGATTAACACAAAACCGTGCGGCGGCCCATCTGTCTGACAGGCCGCCGTTTTTATATTTATAGCATATAACCAATATGGTTCTAATCATACATTGTCGATCAGGTTATCTGCCTGTACCGAAGCGAGACGTGTTAATATCAGCATCCTTAGGCTTAAATCCGTTGAATCGCCAGATGAATGTCATTTTGAGATTGCGGGACATATCACGGACTTTCATCCGATAGTCTTGGCCGGCATGTTTGATAGTCATCACAGGCGACCATCTGTTGAATATATCATCGGCTTTCAGATCCAGTTCACAGCAACGTTTCTTTCCGAACTGCCACTTGATTCCGGCATCGACTTTCCATATATCCGAAAGGTCGGCTATCCCTTGCAGTGACGGTGATATGTAACTGAAATCAACTGTCAATGATACAGGACAATTCTGACTGAACTTAAAAGAGTTCGTCAGCGACCCGTAGAAAACCCATCTGCTGCTGTCAAAACTTATGTCATGGAAATTATCAGCCTTAGCACGCCTGTTCATCACGTTGGCGGTGGCTGTGGCGTTCCAGATGTAACTGACACCGAAAGGTGCGTAGAGATTAAGCCCTACCACACGTTCATAGTTCATGTTGATGGTCTGATAAATGAGATTGAGAGCATCAGGAGACTGGTAAGGCAACTGTACCGTTGCTTTGTCGCCATATTGAAAATAGAGCGTCGCCATATATTTCTGACTCAGAATGTAGTTGAACTGTGCATCGTATTGGATATATGGCTGTAATTCCGGATTACCGATTACAGTCGAGTAGTCATTGATGTGACTTGTGCCGCCATGAAGTTCCCAATATGAAGGATAAATTCGTTGGGTACTGAGATTGAGTTGGAATATGCTTTTCGGTGTCTTGTAATAAGTTGCTCCGAGTTGAGGAATGAAATTCCAGTTATGCTGATATTTATTGTGATAATACTCACCCTTTGCCGAGACGTTGAACGATAGACCCCAGTCAAATGACCGCTGTGTACCGACATATAAACTCGCCACATCCTCGTTGAGAATGTCATCGAAATTCGGATTGTCAGATAAGACACCATAGTTTTGTGAACTGTGGTCTTTTGAAAGTTGATATTCCACACCATAGTTCAGTTGCCATTTACCTAACTGATGCTGTTGGTCAACATATACATGCCAGCGGTCTATCGCCTGACGGTTTTCTGAGCCGAGCAGATACTCAGCATCCTTAAACAATGACTGTGAACGGTTTTCGGAATAGCGGGTGTAGTCACCGCCGACAGTCATACCGAATGGTGCTATGTAGCGCAGGGCAATATTATGATAATTGACCGGCGACAACATGTTGTAGGCATTTGTATAGTTGCCCAACGTCCCGGATGAGAGTCCCCAACTCTTTGAGTCGGAGATTATCTGACCGTTGTAAGTGAGTTTGAGCGTTTTCCATGATGCAGAGGCAAATATGGTATTGCTCCAGTCCTGCCCGATGCGGCGCATATCGTCCTCAATCATAGTCCGTTTACCATCATAAAGGTGGTTCGACCTTGTTTCCTCGCGGCTCCACGATTTACTACGCGTTAGACCATAGTTTAAGTCAAAAGTCCAGTCCTTTATGGCGTATGTGGCTGCAAGCACACCGCCGTACGAACCATAGTGAGCCTGATTGTATCCGGCTCTGACCTGTCCCTGCAGACCGTCGAGAGGTGTCGGCGTTTTCAGAACCACGTTGATTACGGCACCGTTGACATGATACTTCGCCGGAGGGGAATACATAATCTCCACATTTTTCAGCCTGTCAACCGGAGTGGTATAGAGTAGTTGATAAAGATTCTGGAGCGGCATATTGGTAAGTTCACCATTGAGAATAATAGTGACATTTGAGGCGCCTGTGAGCCATATCATGCCATTGTTATTCGTGACCCCGGGCATATAGCCAAGAGCCTCAAGAATATTGTTAACAGGTTTGTCCCTGACTATTCCGGGGAGGTCAACTACCATAATTCCGTCCTCGCCCCGAACCTGTGGCTTTTCTCCTTCGACGACAACCTCATTGAGTTGTTTTGAGTATAAGGTGTCAGACGATTCCGTCTGAGCCCATACACACAAAGCACAGAGTAATGTGATAATGAATGTAGTTACTTGTTTCATATACATGTATTTTTATTTGGTTTCTGACGCAAAATTACCTCGACCTAGATGACATATCATCTAAATCGACCTTATTTAGTCTTAAATGCACCCTTATTTAGTCTTAAATCGAAGACCACCTAATAGATTGTATGACGGATTATCAGTAAATTTGCGATATGAAACGCTTTAAGACAATATCGACCTCGTTTATCATTGTCATTGCAGTTATTTTCGGCTGCAATGTCTATTATCTCATATCCCTTTACAATTCGATAAGAGCCAATGTTGAGCGGGATGTGATGACGGCTTTGGCTGATGCCGATATAGATGACATGTGGGAGCGTGCGGACAGGGCAAATAAAGCGGCTGCCGAAGCACGCAAAAGGTATGTTGAAAACGGGGACTCAATTATAGAAGGTCATGGACAGGTTTCCGGTGTAAAAGATGAGGATGGCAACTTTGTGACGACTGCCGAAAACTGCAAAGGTGAATCACGCATAAACAAGACTCCCTTACGCCGCGATCGGTCATATACCAATCAGATGGTCAACGATATGAGTCGACAGATGCATCAAAATATGGACCCCTTTGTAGACTTTAATGTGGCCATTATGGACAGTATAGTGCTTGAGCGTCTCGCAGACCGCCACATATATCCGGATTTTGTAGCCGTAGAGATTATTAACTCAAAAGAGGAACTTATCAGAGGTAATAGCCATATTCCTGAGAACCGTGCCGGATATGATGCTTTTTCGTTATGCTTTAATCCGGAATCTGATATGTATTATCGCGCATACATGACACCTCTGACACGTCATATACTGTCACAGATGCTTGGTGTCATTGTTACGGTCTTTCTTCTGATGCTATCGTTTACTCTGGCATTCTGGTACCTGTTCAGGACAGTATCAAAAATGAGAACAATCGAGGAAATGAAAGATGATTTTGTCAGCAATATGACACATGAACTGAAAACGCCAATCGCCATCGCTTATTCAGCTAACGATGCTTTGCTCAATTATGACACCGACAATGACTCTAGGAAAAAAGTGACATATCTGAATATTGCCAATAAACAGTTGAAACGGCTCGGCGAACTGGTAGAGAATATCCTGGCCATGAGTATGGAGAGGCGAAAAACCATGAAACTAAAACCGGAGAAAGTTCTATTGCGGACTTTTGTTGAGGAAATTGCAGCAGCCCAGCGTATGAGAGGCGAAAAGGAGATAGCAATCACTGTAGATGTAGACACGGATGTTTCGGTAGAGGCAGATAAAGCACATCTCTCAAACATATTGAACAACCTGATTGACAACGCGATCAAATACTCCGGCGACAGCGTTGAGATAAGCATATCCGGCAATGAGAGAGAAATCTCTGTCTCAGACAACGGCATTGGCATACCGGCCAAGTCGCTGCCGTATTTGTTTAACAAGTTCTATCGTGTGCCACATGGCAACCGGCAGGATGTCAGAGGTTATGGCATAGGCTTATACTACGTCAGGAGCATACTTGACAAAATGGGATGGAGCATTGATGTCAGGAGCAAAGAAAAAGAAGGCTCGGTATTCACAATCAGAATCAGCAACGATGAGCAATAAGATACTGTTTATAGAGGATGAGGCAGATCTCACCCTGATTGTCGCCGACACACTGCGCGGACAGGGATACGAGGTCATCACGGCTGCTGACGGCGTAGCGGGGCTTGACAGATTCAGGTCCGAGGGCGCGGATGTTGTCGTTGCCGATGTCATGATGCCTAAGATGGATGGCTTTACTATGGCGAAGGAGATACGAAAGTTATCACCGACAGTACCACTGCTCTTCCTAACTGCAAAAAGCACAATTGATGATGTTGAGGAAGGATTTGAAATCGGGGCCAACGACTATCTCAAAAAGCCCTTTGAACTCCGCGAACTTATAGTGAGAGTAAGGGCCCTGATAAGAAGATATAGCAACAACCGTACCGATGATATACGGTTCGCGATAGGTGCATATACATTTAATGTGACTACACAGACTCTGGCATTTGACGGCAAAGAAACAGAACTGTCTCACTTTGAGGCAAAGATACTTGAAAGGCTGGCCACAAACATAGGGAGGACCGTGGATGCCTCGGAACTGATGATTGCCGTGTGGCAGCGTGACGAACCATGCAACCGCAATTCTCTCCACGGATATATTCACAAACTCCGCAGGGTATTAAGCAAAGACCCTTCAATCTCAATAATAAATCAACGCGGTTTCGGGTATATGCTGACAATATGCAACCGGCGGAAGGCGCAAAACGCCGTTCCGAATAGTCGAAGCGGCGTTTAGATGAGGTATGATGATGTAATAAATCAGAAGTTGATGTAGGTGCGGAGGGCTTCGACATAGGACTCGAAGGCTTTGCGGCCAAGGTCGGTTACTTTGCAGACTGTGCGCATGCGGCGCCCTTGGAAGCCTTTGTTTACGGTGATGTAACCGGCGTTGGAAAGTTTGTCGAGTTGAACGCTGAGATTGCCGGCTGTAGATTCGGTTTTCTCCTTGAGATAGACGAAATCGGCTTCCTCGACATTCATCAGAATGGACATCACCGCCAATCTGAGTTGCGAATGTAGCAGCGGGTCCAGTTCTTTCATTGTCTGCGGGCTTTTCGGTTAAGTACTATTCCTGGAACAATCATCATGCATGCAAACGCCACCATATATAAAGGTAGGAACCAGTAAACATACAGAGGGATACTACTAACAAGGCAGCAGGATGTGAAAGCACCAATAATGATTCCACAGGCTCCTCCAAAAACAAGGGATTTTTCTTTAACGACGATACCCTGGATAATCTCAGCGAACGGCACAATAATAAGTGCGAAGATGAACATTGCCGACCATGCACATATACCGGCAAAATTAAAGCCTATGCATATAACAGTAATCCCAAGGGCTATAATTCCTACCGAAGTCCAGATCTGTGAGGATATCTTATCTGAATAGGTCTTCACTCCGTTACGCTGTTGCGATTTATTAGACATTTTTACCGTCAATGGACAACCGATAATCGGAATCAGGAACCACAGCCAGTTCCACAAACCATTCTGTGTAAGCACGAGCATCAGCCAGACCAGACCTGCGACCAAAACCGTCAGCCAGCCCCACATCAGCATAATGTTGCCATCGCCGATATAACGTTCTTTGGTTCGAGAGATCATCTCGGTGATAATTGTGATGCTCTCCTGCTCAGTAATTCTTTTCTCTTCCATTTTTAGATTTTTTAGTTCGTAAATTAGTTTATATCATAAACCATATTTTGCTGAAAAAAGCGGCACTCGCGATTACCGCCTGATTCGAAGGCAAAGGTAATACGGTTTACATCATAAACAAAATTATAATCCAAACTTTAAATTTTATTAACATAAATGATTTTAAAGTAAACTGAACAGATGTCAATATTCCGGTAGGATTTGTCCTTTTTACAGAAATACATATTTTAATGGTTATTAAATTGTTAAAAGATGTGTTTTTGTGAATCCAAAGTTATCCATATCATAAAATTTATGTAATTTAGCGACGTAATAACCAATCATTTATAAAAGATTACATGCTACGCAAAATACGTATCACTCTTGCTGCCATATTCTTTATCTCCGTCACATTGCTTTTTCTTGATTTCACCGGGCTGGCCCATGCCTGGCTTGGCTGGACTGCCAGAATTCAGTTTCTGCCGGCAGTGCTTGCCCTGAATGTGGGAGTAATTATTTTACTGGTGGCACTGACTCTGTTGTTTGGCAGGGTATACTGTTCGGTCATCTGTCCCTTAGGTGTCATGCAGGACATCATGTCGTGGTTTAACGGCAGACGCAAAAAGAAGAAATATCGTTTCTCATATTCACCAGAAGTCAAATGGCTTCGTTACGGAGTCCTGGCTCTATTCATCGTCGCCCTTGTTGCCGGAATCGGCTCATTCGTTGCACTTCTCGCACCATACAGTTCGTACGGGCGTATCGCAGCCAATCTGTTCGCTCCGCTTTATCGCTGGGGGAACAATCTGCTTGCCTATTTTGCCGAAAGGGCTGACAGTTATGCTTTCTACGAGGTGGATGTCTGGATGAAGAGTCTTCCAGTATTCATAATCGCTGTAGTCTCGTTCATTGCGCTCTTCATTCTGGCTTGGCGTAACGGCAGGACCTATTGCAACACACTCTGTCCGGTCGGAACCGTACTTGGTTTCTTATCACGATTCTCATTGTTCCGTATTACAATCGACCAAAGCAAATGCGTTGACTGCGGACTCTGCTCACGCCGATGCAAGGCCGCATGCATCAACGGAAAAGAACACAAAGTTGACTATAGTCGCTGTGTAGCCTGCATGGACTGTATAGACACATGTACTCACGGAGCGATCAAATTCACACTCAGAACCAAACAGAATGAGACCAAGGCAGTTAAAGTAACAACGAATAATAAAGAGAAAGATAAGGTGAACGGCGCACGGCGCAGTTTCCTGATGTCTTCGATGTTTGTCGCCACGACTGCCGCAATCAAGGCCCAGGAAAAGAAAGTGGACGGAGGACTGGCTGTAATCGAGGACAAAGAAGTCCCTGACCGCGCCATACCAATCGTTCCCCCCGGCGCGGTTAGCGCACGTCATTTCGCCCAGCACTGCACGGGATGTCAACTATGCGTATCATCCTGTCCTAACAATGTACTCAGACCGTCTTCAGGACTGCTAACACTGATGCAGCCCGAGATGTCATACGAAATCGGCTACTGCCGTCCGGAATGTACACGCTGCTCGCACGTCTGCCCTACCGGTGCAATCAAGCCCATCACTGCCGAGGAAAAGTCATCCATAAGCATAGGTTATGCAGTCTGGATAAAAAAGAACTGCCTCCCTGCGACTGCAGGTATACCATGCGGCAATTGTGCGCGCCATTGTCCCTCCGGAGCAATCCTTATGGTGCCCATAGACAGCAAGAATCCCGAATCAGTAAAGATACCTGTTGTCAATACCGAACGCTGTATCGGCTGCGGCGCATGTGAGAATGTCTGCCCGTCACGTCCATTCAGCGCAATTTATGTCGAGGGCAAACCGGTTCACAGCATCATGTAAAATCTCAAAACGAAGAAAAAGGTGAAAAATCAAGATAAAAACATATTATCCCGCCGCGACTTCCTGAAAACCCTCGGAGCCGCAGGCGTAGCCTCTGCCGGCCTGAGCGCCTGCACCGGAAGCGAAAAGACCGCGAATTCTGAAATCCCGACGGACAAGATGACCTACCGAACAAATCCGAAAACCGGCGAGAAAGTATCGCTGCTCGGTTACGGCATGATGCGGCTTCCCTCGGTCGGCGGACACAGCGCGCGCGAAGGCGAGGAAGAAATAGACCAGGAAACGGTAAACGAACTTGTCGACTACGCACTCGCCCACGGCGTGAACTATTTCGATACATCACCCGCCTATTGCCGAGGCAAATCCGAGCAGTCGACAGGCATTGCCCTTAAGAGGCATCCGCGCGACAAATATTATATCGCGACCAAACTCTCCAATTTCGCACCCGAGACCTGGACGCGCGAGGCATCCATTGCCATGTACCAGAATTCGCTGAAGGAACTGCAGACAGACCATATAGATTACTATCTCCTTCACGGTGTCGGCATGGGCGAAGGCATGGAGGATTTCGAGAGCCGTTATATAAAGAACGGTGTACTTGACTATCTGCTGGAAGAACGCAAGGCTGGAAGAATACGCAATCTGGGCTTTTCGTATCACGGCGATGTAAAAGTTTTCGACTATCTTCTGTCAAAGAACGATGAATACAATTGGGACTTTGTCCAGATACAGTTGAACTATCTCGACTGGAAATATGCCAAGAAGATAAATCCCCGCAACACAGACGCCGAATATCTTTACGGCGAACTCAACAAGCGCAAGATTCCTGCCGTCATCATGGAGCCTCTTCTCGGTGGACGTCTGTCCAATGTTCCCGACAAGATCGTAGAACGCCTGAAGCAACGTGAGCCTGAAAGGAGTGTCGCATCATGGGCATTCCGCTTTGCAGGCAGTCTTCCGGATGTCATGACTGTTCTCAGCGGCATGACCCGCATGGAGCACCTGCAGGACAACCTCCGCTCCTACTGTCCGCTGAAGCCATTGACAGATGATGAATTCAAGTTCCTGCAGGATACGGCGACAGAGATGATGAAATATGACACCATACCCTGCAACGACTGCAAGTACTGCATGCCTTGTCCTTTCGGCATTGATATTCCCGCGATACTTCTGCACTACAACAAATGCCTGAACGAGGGGAATGTCCCGGAGAGTTCACAGGATGAAAACTACCGGAAGGCACGCCGCGCATTTCTCATCGGATACGACCGTAGCGTTCCCAAGTTAAGGCAGGCCAACCACTGCATAGGTTGTGGAAGTTGCAGTCCCCACTGTCCACAGCGGATCGACATTCCCGGTGAGTTGCACAAGATAGACATGTACGTCGAAAGCCTAAAGCGAAACCGGGGGTGACCCGATCAGGCGACTCTGGCGGATTAAACAAATCCCCTCTTTTTTGGTTTTTGTATATAGATTTTCGGGGAATTCAACCTCGTCTCAAAATGAAATATACTAAACCAGAATACTATGAACATCGCGGATATCCATTCTCCTGCCGAAATCAAAGGCAATAGTCAATCTTGCATTAGAAGCCTGAAAATAACCAAACAAAAAGACGATTGACAACCAACGAAATTTCAGGATGGTTGTCAATCGTCTTTTTATGTATTTTTCTTCGGCTATGTGTTATTCGCGGGCGAGAATAAGAGCGGAAGTAGGTTCAACCATAATCTTACCGCCTTTTGAGGTACCGATGCCCTCGGATTTGATTTTACCGTCCCGGGCAATTACTGTCCAGTTGCCGCGAGGAATCTTAACCTCAATTGGTTCGGCGTTGCCATTGAACACGAGTTTGATTTCGTTCCATTTGTCGCCGTTCGCATGGTTCGTGATGGAATAGGAAATCACATTGTTGCGTTTCTCCTTGTCGAAAACAATATTGCGGGCAATTTCCTCGGCTGTGGTCATACGGAAAGCGGGATGAGCCTTGCGGAGTGCTATGAGTTCCTTGTAATACTCAAACTGGTCATGGTTGGCATCCTTAAGATTCCAGTCGATGGCATTGATCGAGTCGGGTGACTTGTATGAGTTATGTACACCTTTCTTGTCACGGAAGACTTCTTCACCGGCGAACATGAAAGGAGTGCCCTGCGAAGTGAAGACAATGGTCTGGGCAAGACGTGCGGCACGCTGACGTTCAGCCTCCGTGCTGCCGGGCATGGATTTGGCAAGTTTGTCAGTAAGGGTCAGATCATCGTGGCATGAGACATAGTTGATGATTTCTGAAGGAGATTTGGCATATGCGAACTTCGAGTTGTTGCCTTTCGAGTAATCAACCTGAGGATGGGCAGTTGCTGCAACGATACCGATTTTCACAGTCTCCTCATTTCCGGGCTTACCGGTAGCGAATCCGCGGTCTTCGGCATTCGAATAGTGGCCCTTGATGGCATCGCGGATATCGTCTGAGAAAACAGCGATGCCGTCCATCTTAGCGACATTCTCCTTGAGAGCGCGCTTTTCTACGGGGAGTGGTGAATCGCCGGCTGTCCAACCTTCACCATAAATAATAATATTGGGATTGATTTCGTGTAGCGCTTTCGAAACCTCATTCATAGTCTCGATGTCATGTATGGCCATAAGGTCGAAACGGAAACCGTCTATGTGATATTCCTTAGCCCAATACTTAACGGAGTTAACAATGAAATCGCGCATCTGCTGACGCTCGGAGGCTGTTTCATTTCCACAACCAGAGGCGTCGCTGTAGGATCCATCGGCACGGTGACGATAGTAATAACCGGGAGCAGTCAGAGAAAAATTGCTGTCATCGTTGGATGCCGTGTGGTTGTAAACGACATCCATAACGACACCGAGGCCGTTGTCATGCATGGTCTTGACCATCTGCTTCATCTCGCGTACACGAGCGCTCGGGTCGGAAGGATTGGTGGAATATGAACCCTCGGGGGCATTGTAGTTCAGAGGGTCGTAACCCCAGTTGTAGCCATTGGAAGGAAGATTTGCCTCATCTACCGAGTTATAGTCGAAAGAAGGAAGGATGTGAACGTGTGTAACGCCAAGTTCTTTCAGATGGTCGATACCGGTAGATTTGCCTGAGGGATTGGTAGTCATAGGTTCCGTCAATGCCAGGAATTTTCCCTTGTTGACGATTCCGCTCGAAGGATGGATTGAGAAGTCTCGGTGATGCATCTCATAAAGAACAGCGTCAGTCGGCGACTTGAGTGCCGGACCTTTGTCTGTATCCCATCCCTCGGGATTGAGCGAGGCAAAGTCGATGATTGCGGCACGATGTCCGTTTGTTCCTACTGCCTTAGCCCAAACACCCGGTGTCTCGGCAAGCCATTTGTCACCCTGTCTGACGCGGAAGGTGTAGAACTTGCCGGTAAGATTTCTGGGTACAGAAACACGCCATACTCCATGATCAGACAGTTTCATGTCAAGCGAGTCAACTGCGGGAGTATTACGGTCTGTATCATAAAGGAACAGTTTAACAGCCTGAGCCCTGGGAGACCAAAGAGAGAAATGCGTACCGTTGTTATCAACTTTCAGTTCTAGATCATCTCCGTTATATGAGGGATATGTCAGATAGACATCGTCAGGCGATGTCGGTTGTAATGCCAGAGCGTTCGAAAAGCATGCGCCTGTCAGTAGAGCAGAGGCAATAGCGTAGTGCTTCAATGTTTTATGCATCTAAAAATTAGTTATGGAATTTAAGTTGTTATATCCGTGAACACACGGAAAAGAAGTATGATATATTGGAATCACAATTGGCGTAACCTGATGAGGAGAAAGTGACAGTCACAAAGTTCCCCCTGGGATAATATCAACGAAGAACGACTCTTTTTGTAACATTGCCACATTTGACAATGTAGTAACCGGCCGGAAGTTCAATCGATGTTGTCCCAGTATTTGCAGTTATGTTTTTTACAACCTGTCCTGTAAGAGCATATATAATTACATGACATGACTGCTGTCCGGAATTTGCTATCAATACATGCGATCCGGATACACTGATAGAAATCTCTGTCGCGAAATCATTCTGTGCAATCGCAGCCGGTTCCGGAGAAGCAGATGCTCCCGCCGATACTACAGGGGGGGGAAGCATCACAAAAGCAACGCTGAGAGGCAGAATATATTTACGTAATGATTTCATAATCAGCGATTACAATTAAATAACAGGAATTGTATCGAAAAATGGTTTGTCAGGTATCTGATATTTATGTTATTCTCTATGCAAAATTAATAAATATAAGATTAAAAATCAAGACTTGTGGACTTTTTCTTTTTGTTATTTAGAAAAATTATAATCAAGACGCCTTTTCAAAAATAATTGTTAATTGATTCTTCCTGAGGCTCAAGAACCTGATTTTGAGCATTACCAAGATCAACATTATCTTCTCCTGACTTTTCGTCCTTATCATTTCCTTTTTGGTTCCTGTCATTCAATGCTTTTGTAAGCCACTTTTTGCGTGCGAAAACATAAAGGAAAGCAAGCCCCCTGACACATAATTCCAGACACATTGCAAGCCAGACCCCGAACAATCCCAACGATGGAGCCATGATTGCCGAAAGCGTAAGACGCACGCACCAGATCGAACTGAAGTTGATTGTTGCCGGTACAAGCGTATAACCGGCACCGATAAATATGCCGTAACCGACGATAGCGGCACCGAACATCGGCTCGGCCCAGGCCTCTGTACGCAAGGCCATTGTGCCGAGTTCGCGTATCTCTGTCACCGGCGAAAAGAGCCCCATCATTTCCGGTGCCATAAACCACATCACGATTCCAAGAACTCCCATCACAACTATTCCGCTCCACAATGCAATACGCCCGAAACTTATGGTGAGATCCTTCCTGCCGGCACCGAGACTCTGGCCAACTAATGTCGTCGAAGCATCGGACAGTCCGTAACCAGGCATATAGCAAAGTCCCTCCGCCGTCACCGCAAAAGCATTGGCGGCAAGTGCGGCATTTCCCAATGGCGCGACTATCGCGGTAATGCATATCTGTGCTCCGCACATCACCACTCGCTCCAATGCCACGGGCCAGCCAATCTTGACTGCGCTCCGCAGAACATTCTCACCGGGAATATGCCGCGAGCGCGTCTCCCGGGAATACGGGTGTTGCAGACGTTTGGATCTATATAAAAGGAATAGCCATATCCATGTGCCTGCACAAAGGACAGCGAAGAAAGACCCTAATGCTGCCCCGGCCACGCCAAGCCCTGCACCCGGCACAATCATGGAAATACCACCTAATGAAATTTCGCGGGTCTCGAAAATAAGTAAGAAGTTGAATACGACATCCAACAGGCAAAGCAGGACATTCGCCACACCCGGGACAAGCATATTTCCGCTGCACCGCAGCAGTGAAGTGCCAAGGAAGGTCATAAACAGAGCGGGAAGTGTTGCCGAGAATATCATGAAATAGTCCGAGGCCTGAACACAGACCTCTCCGCTTCCCCCGAGCCAATGGGGCAAAGCGCCCGAGATAGCCACGCCTATGAGTCCAACCAGGACGCTTATCAGGAAGACCATTGCCACACTGCGTCTCAGCACCATGCGTGCCCCATAGTCATCTCCGGCCCCTACCCTATGCGCGACCTGTACAGCGAAACCAGTCACAGAGGCTCCGCCTATGCCCCAGAGGAGCCAGGTCGAGGTCGCAACAAGACCTATGGCAGCCGATGACACCTCTCCCAGACTGCCCACCATAGACGCGTCGATATACTCCATAACTATCGTCGACATCTGTGCAAGCATGGCCGGCCAACTCAACGCCGCCAGCATCTTCAGTTTGGGACCGAGCCCATTCATGCTGTCTGTCTTCAGCCTGTCTGCCAAATCTATCGTTGCCATAGAAGTCAGTATTATTCCAAAGGGTATATACTTTAGCCGATAAGGCGTATTCGTCTTGCAAAAGTAAAAAATAATTTTTAATTTTGCATATGACAATATGATTCAGGCTAAGCCATGAAATATATAAGCACCCACGGTAACTCTCCCGCTGTTTCTCTATACGAAGCAATCCTGCACAGTTCTGCTCCCGATGGAGGCGTGTACATACCCGAAACGCTTCCGCTACTTCCCGAAGCATTCTTCAACAATGTCATCGAGATGTCGCCGGCCGAAATCGCCTATGTTCTTGCAGACAGACTTTTCGGCGACATACTTGATTCAAGCACCCTGAAGACCATAGTCGACTCGTCGATCAACTTTCCGATCATAACGAAAAACATTGCCCCCGACATCCATGTCCTTGAACTTTTTCACGGTCCCACTTTGGCCTTCAAGGATTTCGGTGCTGCATTCATGGCCCGTTTTATCGAACATTCGCCGTCGCTTGCACCGGGACGAAAACTTGACATCATCGTATCGACAAGCGGGAACACCGGCAGCGCCATTGCGAATGCCTTCGCCGGTATCAGCCGGGCGGAAGTATTCATCCTTTTCCCGCCCAATTCATGCAACCGCTCTCTCGAGCGGCAGTTTACTACCCTTGGAGGCAATATACATCCTATCGAAGTACAAGGTACAATCGATGATTGCTACCGACTTGCCCGTCAGGCACTAAGTGACAAGTCGCTTAACACAAGCCGTGAAATAGTAAGCGCTAATTCCACGAACATATTGCGACTTCTGCCCCAGACGTTTTATTATTTCATTGGAATGGCCCAACTTGCCGCCAAAGGCATTGACCCAAGGAATGTAGTAATATCGTTGCCTTGCGGTAATTTCGGTAATCTTTGCGGGGCAGTCATGGCTCAGCGCATGGGGTTGCCGATGAAACGTATCGTGGCATGCGAGAATGCGAACTGCACATTGGCCCATGCCTTCGAGACAGGACGCTTCGAACGTCGTTCGTCCATTCCGACCCTTGCCTATGCAACCGACAAAGGACGTCCGTCAAACCATGAACGCCTAATGAGGATTTTCAACAATGACACGGATGCCATGCGCCGTCTGATTGTTCCACACGTCGCTGATGACCGCACAATCATAGATACCGTCAACTCATGTCTCGAAGAGAATAGATATCTTCTCGACCCGCATTCGGCAATGGCTTACGATGGCATACGAAAAAATCTGTCTAAAGGTGAGACAGGTCTTGTCATCTGTACTGCTCATCCTGCGAAATCTGTCGCTACCATGGCAGCCATTACGGGACGCGCACTCGATCTTCCATTACAGTTGAACGCCTTCATGGGCGGTCGCGACCATCGTGTCCGGATTGCGCCAGACTACAAGGAATTCAAATCGCTTTTAAAAGCAATACGTAAATAGACTGACAACATATTAACCCCTCAAATATTTATACAATGACCAATAAACGCCAACTTAAGAAATACTTCCGCTATGTATGCGGTGACCTCGCGGCCGAAATTATCGTCACCCGTGATCTTTTTGGTGGATTTGATGACGAAGCCGTCAGCAAACTTATTATCGAGATTGCCGACCTACAGCAGGGTTCCCTTTCCCGCGTCAACTTCTCATTCGACAAATCGCCCAAGGATTTTGCCACGAAGGCTGAATACAACAAAGCCCTCAAGGCCTATCATCATACAGCCTACGACAAACTTCTTGTCGAATTCGACAATGCGGTAGAGGCCATCGTTAAAAAGATGAATGAAATCACGCCACAGGAAGTACGTGACGCATTCAAGGATCCTGCAAAATAAGATAATTACATACCCGATTCGAAGACGGCTCTTTCCCTTGGAACCGTCTTCGAAATTTTAATTCAGTCTTATCTTCCCACCTGAAGAAATGGATATAAAAATCGCTGCCTTTTCCCTGGATATCGTCTGGGCTGATCCGAACAGAAACTTACTGACAGTTTCCGAAGCACTTGCAATCATGCCAGAAGACATTGACCTTGTCGTACTGCCCGAAATGTTCACCACAGGTTTTATCACAGATGAGTCTTCGGTCAACAGACTTGCAGAAAACTGGGCCGTGTCCCCCACTCTTAATTTTCTCAAGACTAAAGCGAAGGAAAGGAATATAGCGATTTGTGCCTCCTTCCTGGTACGGGACGAAAATGGCATACCCCGCAATCGTTGTGTCTTCGTTGAGCCATCGGGTGAGATTACCGTCTACGATAAACACCACCTCTTTTCTCCGAGCGATGAATCCCGGCTGCTTGAACATGGTACAATCCCCTCTCCTGTCGTACGATTCAGAAGTTGGAATTTTGCTATGTCAGTATGCTATGACATACGTTTTCCAGCATGGAACCGCAACCTTGATTATAAATATGACGTACTTCTTGTACCGGCTAACTGGCCGGCGAGCCGCGGTTACTTATGGGAACATCTGCTCATAGGTCGTGCGATTGAAAACCAGGCATATGTCGTAGGGGCCAACCGTTCTGGCATGGATGACTTTGGAGATTATGACAATCTCTCATTCATATTTGATTATGTGGGAAAACCAATAGGCAAAACAATCACGATTGGGAATGATGACAGTATTTCATTCTTTTTAGTTGTAGCCGAACTTTCGCATGCGAATATTGAAAAACTGCACAGACATTTTCCCGTCGCCAAAGATGCCGACAGATTCAGATTCATCTGATTACTGAAAGCAATTGCACGACCTGTGGTGTGATGGCATTTGCACCATAATTCCTTATGCTTCTCAAAGCCGGAGAAGGATTTGGTGTGTCAGTCTGCCGTTTCATCCTCACAATTACCTCATCCCGGCTAAGATTATTTCGCCGCATCACACGTTCTATCCTGAGTTTTCGAGGGGCATCAACCCACCATATTTCGTCACACAAAGCATCTAATCCAGATTCATATAATATCGCAGTCTCGAAGAAAACAGCCTCCTCAGGATTAATCTGCTCTTTATTTGTGCTTTTTATAGTCCGCACCTTGCTGTGACGGTCTATGGTTATTTCCAGATCTTCTATAACAGCACAATGAACTATTGAATTCAGACGCAACAGTTTTTCCTCGTCATTGAAAACTATAGCACCCAGAAGTTTTCTGTCCAATGATTCATCCTCTCTGACTATATCCGCTCCAAATTCTTCTATTAATTTTTTTCTTATAGCAGGGCTTGAATCCACGATTGCCTTCGCCCTCGAATCGCAGTCATAAACAAAATATCCCATTACCCTCAGCAAATCCGACACCACCGATTTGCCGGATCCTATTCCGCCACATATTCCAATTACACGATGTGACATATTCTCATTATCTTTCTATCATATAAGATACGCTGTCAGTCTCAAGACTAAAATTCTGGGCATGTCCTGTCGGCAACGTGATGATCTTAAGCCTGACCCGGCTGTCCTCGCGCTCACCCTCAATCGAACGATAGTCAGCAATAATCTTGAAACCGCGTTTATTCTGTTCATAGTCAGCCAGAGGCACCATATATGACACATTCACATGATTGGGAAATAGTAACAGACGCTCACCCGAAGGCACTCCAACGGTTTCGATTGGCATATTGGCGCTGGTGACTATAAGTTTCTCAACCGGAATTGTTACTGTCACCGAATCAGGCTCAACACGACATCCATCAGGGGCAATTAGACGAACTTTAACGCTCTTGGTAGACGATAGTCCGTTAAACTGGATTGGCTGCGTAGAAATGTGACGGACTGAAGGATCCAACGGGCCAACCGAATAAACCCAGACCGAATCCGTTGTAGATTTAGGCATATCCAGAAGGACTGCTGTAGGCGAAGCCGTGACGCGTGAATCAACCGATACCGGAAGTCGTACCGGTCGTCTTGATGTAAACATAAGTGATATTGAATCAGGGTTGATTGCAAGTATCTGAGAACCCGGGCCGAACATATTCCGGAAAATCCCTCGGAGATCGGCATCGCCAAGACTCATCTGGTTTCCCTTGATGAAGTATTTGTAATCGACTTTCACCACTGCCATATCACCCATAGAATACTTCAGCAATTGCGAGCCGCGTCCCTTTACATTTACATTGATAACTTCAGGAAGATAACTAATCATCTTCACTGAATCAGGACAATTGACTATCTCGACGCGGCATCTGAGGTCCTTCTGGACTTCCTCATTCAGTGTCATTATTATCCATAGGACGGCGGAAATGGCCACAAAAACCAAAAAGACAAGCACATTCTTGCCTCTGCGTGAGAGAAGCGCCTCCTTGCTCCGGCCAAGTATGGTCTTGAAATCCGCCATCGTCTGATAATATGAGTGAGTAGATCAAACATTTTCAGGCCGGGAAAAGACATCCGGCCTGAAAATATTATTTATGCTATAATTTATTTCTTTTCGCCGTTCTGTGCGGCAGCCTCGTTGGCCTGCTCGGCCGAAGGATAGACCGAATTCTTGTCAATGCGGATTTTCACATTCTTATCAATCTCGACAACAAATGTATTATTCTGGTCATTGACCTCAACGATACGGCCATATATGCCGCCTGCGGTAACGACTGTGTCGTTTTTCTTCATTGCCTCACGTTCCTGTTTCAGTTTTTTCTGACGCTTCTGCTGTGGACGAATCATGAAGAAATAGAAAACTACGATAAGGACAACAATCATTATAAGACCGGAAGCACCACCACCGGCAGGCTGACCATTAAGGAGAATGTTAGAGTATAACATGATGTTTGGGTATTTAGGAAATTATTAATCTGTTTGAAATTTATAAACATTTTATTTCATGACAATGCCCTTGTCTCGGAGCATGTTCACGATATTGAAAAGTATGCCGTTGATAAACTGGCCGCTCTTTGGGGAAGAATAGTCGTTGGCAATCTCGACGTACTCGTTCATTGTTACAGCAAGAGGAATATTGGGATAGTCAACAAGTTCGGTGATAGCGGCAATCATTATGACGATATCCATGAATACAAGTCGCTCTGGATCCCATGAGTCACTGTTGATCATCGAATAGATGTAATCGCGGTATTCCTCACGATGCTTGACTGCGCTGACAAACAGGTCTGCTCCGAATTCGGCATCCTCTTCGTCTTTGTATTTGTCCAGAAAACGAACCGGTTCTTCAGGTGCGGCAGCCGACTGACGTATTGTTTTAAGAACGAACGTACCCATTATCTGAAGGTCATCATTCCAGAACACGGATTTATCTTCCAGAACCTCAAGGAGATCATCAGACGTGAATATCACGGTTCTCAGAAGTTCACGCCACAAATCACAGTCGCTAACATAATCGGTAACAGGCTGTTCCATGTATTTGGCATAAACCTCAGAGGATTTGATTTCGGCGAGTAGTTTGTTGAGCAATGCAATTTCAGTATCCCAGTTTATAGGACATTTCTCAAGCATGGTCTGCAACTCCTCCGATTCTCCGATACGATAGGCAAACTGATTCTCTATAAAGCGTAAGTTGGGATTGAGCTCGTCCGCAGTGGCAAGGAACTTTGTCTTGGCCGAATCCAGACGTCGTGCTTCTTCACGCGTAAGTGCAGTGATTAATCCAAAAAACGATATATAGAGTTGGTATGCCTGATCGAGTGATCTCTCTAGATTGGCGCATGATGTGGCGTAGTCACCCTGGGTGTCACGATAGGAATTCAGAGTTCTGACAAAAAGTTCAACACCCTGTTCCATACCCGATGCCGTGAAACCGTCTGCCGAACGCAGGGCCTCGATAAAGTCCTTGTCGCGGACAACTATAGTCTCGAACACAGATGACCACATCTGTACTTCTTCAGCAAGAGAAGGCGAACGGCGCTTCTTGTAATCCTTGAATGCCGAAGAGTCTGCTATTTTGTCTGCCACTTGCTGAAGAACAGGCAACAACGCCGTTATATCATTATTGCCTTTGAGTATGAATTGTTTGACAGTATCATCAGTGGCAAGAGCGGCTGCGACCCTGGATTTCTGAAGTTTCTTCTCTACGTCAAGAATACCCTTTCGGCGTCCGTTTACTGCCGGATATCCGCTGAGTTCCAGAAGTGTCAGCATTAGGTCAATATAGACTGAATAGGCGAATTTCTTATCAGCCGAAGGTGATTCGGGTGCGGGTTCGATTTTGAAGTCTGTTCTCGTCAACAGATATGAGTAGAGCATCTGCACTACCTTCATTCTGATCAGAATACGGTTAATCATATCTTTTAATGTTCTATTTTAGTCGTCCTTTGTCAGGAGAGGTGATATTGCTCCTGGCTCAATGATTGTTATGTGTGCGGAAAGCGCGTTTTGGGACTGCAAATTTAATCATTATCCCTCTGAAATAAAAATAAATTTTAATCTCGGAATCTGCACATGACACATTATGCCTATCTTAGGGGATTGAAACCCTGGGCGCGGAGTGTTATTTCCGATTCTCCGTCGCGGGTTATCATGGCACATCCGAGTTCAGGCTTAGTTATATGCCCTATCACATGCACACCTTCTATCTTGGATACTTCATCGAATTTTGACAAAGGCACAGTGAACAGCAGTTCATAGTCTTCCCCGCCGTTCAAGGCCGCTGTGACAAGATTCATATTGATTTCCTCTGCCATCACTGCGGTCTGGTAATCTATTGGTATACGGTCCTCGTATATCCGGCACCCTGTATTTGAGGCTTTACAGATGTGAAGGAGTTCCGACGAGAGACCGTCGGAGATATCCATCATCGATGTAGGCTTTACTCCTTTTTTCTTCAGGGCCTCGATTATGTCGCGGCGCGGTTCAGGCTTGAGTTGACGTTCAACCAGATATTCCTTACCCTTGAAATCAGGCTCGAAATCTTTCTGCCCGGCTGAGGCGACTTTCTCCCGTTCAAGAACCTGCAGTCCCATATACGCGGCCCCGAGATCTCCGCTTACGCATATCAGGTCCGTATCCTTCGCTCCGTCACGGTAGACAATTTCGTCTTCAGGAGCATCCCCTATACAGGTTATTGAGATTACCAGTCCCTGTCGAGAGGCAGTAGTGTCTCCTCCGACAATATCCACTCCATAAACCTCGCAGGCGAGTCTCATTCCCTCATACAGCGTCTCGATATGCTCGACTGTAAAGCGTTTTGATATACCCAGCGATACAGTTATCTGTCGTGGTGTGCCATTCATTGCGTATATATCCGAAAGGTTGACCGCAACTGCCTTATAACCAAGGTGCTTCAGTGGAACATACGTCAGGTCGAAATGTACTCCTTCGAGCAAAAGATCTGTGGTTACCAGCACTTTGCTGTCTGGATAGGAAAGGACAGCGGCATCATCGCCTACGGACTTGCAGGTAGAGGCATTGATGACTTTGAGTTCTTTCGTCAACCGGTCAATCAGGCCAAACTCGCCAAGTTCGGAAATTTCTGTTTGTTTTTCCGCCATTATATATTAGAGTATGACACCGGCATACGCAAATCCATGAAAGGACTCTGGTATGCCGGTAATTTAATAATTTAATCTATTCACTGTATTCTATCTGAACCAACTTATCATACACGGGTCACCATCTCGTTAATGAGGGCGGTCATTGTCGGTGCGGCATTGACCGCAGCGAGTTGGACTTCCTCATGACTCGGGGGGACAAGAATATCCTTGCCGCCGAGGTCGGTGATTACCGACAGGCCGAAAACCTTCATGCCCGCATGGTTGGCGACAATAACCTCGGGAACGGTTGACATGCCTACCGCGTCTCCTCCGATTACACGGAAATATTCGTATTCCGCAGGAGTCTCGAATGTAGGGCCGGTTGTGCCGACATAGACACCGTGCATCAGATGCAGGCCCTTTTCCTCAGCAATTGCGTCGGCAGCCTTAATGTACTCGCGGTTGTATGCCTCGGTCATGGCAGGGAAACGGGTTCCAAGTTCATTGTAGTTCTTTCCGCGCAAAGGATTCTCGGGGAATAGATTTATGTGGTCGGTTATTACCATGACATCTCCCACCTTGAACTCTTTGTTCATTCCGCCGGCAGCGTTGGAAACAAATAAAGTCTCGACGCCCAGGGCCCTGAAGACACGTACTGGGAAGGTTACCTGTTTCATGTCATAGCCTTCATAATAATGGAATCGGCCTTGCATGGCTATTACCGGGACACCGTTCAGTTTGCCGAATATCAGATTGCCGCTGTGACCTTCGACTGTCGAAATGGGAAAGTTGGGGATGTCTTTATAGGCGATTACCTGCTTTTCTTCAATATTATCGCCAAGGTTGCCGAGACCGGAGCCAAGTATGATTGCTATTTTGGGCATTTCGCCTTTTACTTGACTTTTGAGAAAGTCGGCTGTCTGTTTGATTTTTTCGAGCATAGTAGTTTTAGTTAGTTTCTGTAATAACGAATGTTTTTACCGTTTGGTTGATTCTGTCGGAACTTTTTTCCATATTCCATCCAAAACAAATAAAAAAAGTATCCAGTAATTGATTACGGCCACTAAGTTTTATTTTTGATAGTGACTACAGATTCATACGCTGGCGCTCATTCAGAAGTTTGAGGACAGTGTCTACCAGAGTTTCATTCTCGAATCGGAAGAAATCCACATATACCGGTAGAAAATATATATGGGGTTTCAGTTCAGCCGGGAAATACGGATTATTGAGCAGACGCACAGCGTCCTTCTCAGTGGTCACTATGATTTTGCGCTTACCCTTCATTTCATTAAACCGCGACTGTATCATGTTAAGGTCCTTGCGCGTATAGTCGTGATGATCGCCGAACACATTCACTTTCACGCGAGGGCCGAAACTTTTCAGGTAGCGGACAAATGGACGGGGATTCCCGATTCCACACAGTGCCAGAATCCCGTCGTCCTCTCCGAGTTTGTCAAGTTCGGCAGGACGGCTGCACGAATCCCGGAATATCGGTCTCAGAAGATCGTAACTGTATCTGGAATAGAACAGACTCTGGGCTGGTATCCTGCCTATGTTCTTTTCGAATATTCGGAAATCCATTGGTTTGATACCATCCGGACATTTCGTGGCGATTATTATGTCGGCTCGCGACATGCCTTTGGGAGACTCTCGAAGGCGTCCGTAAGGCAAAAGGTCATCCTCGTAATATGGATGCTGGTATTCAGTCAACAGAATTGATACCGTGGGCTTGACATATCTGTGCTGGAATGCGTCATCCAATATTATGAGGTTGACCGACGGATTCGTTGCAAGTATCCTCTCGATGCCTTTCACGCGGTCCTCGCATACTGCCACCACAATCTTGCGTGAGAACTTGTGGTACACCTGATATGCTTCGTCACCGATGTCTCTGGGTGTCGAGTGGGGAGTTGCCTGTACAAAACCGCTCGTCGAGCGCTTGTATCCGCGGGAAAGGACCGCGATATTATATCTATCCTTAAGAGCAGCGACAAGATACTCTGTGTGTGGAGTCTTGCCGGTTCCACCCACGGCGATATTACCGACAGAAATAATCGGCACCTCGAACTCATGTTCCTTCAGCACCTTCCATTCGAACAGGCGGTTGCGTGTCGAGGTTACCATACCGTAGACCTTGGACATGGGTAACAGGAAGATTTTTGCCGGTAGCGAACTTTCTTTTCTGCTCATATGGACTCTTGTTTATTTTAATATTTGTCGCACCGTTTGTTTATTCTATCGTGACATCTTCCATACGGGCCTGTATGGGAGAACAGGACATCATGCGGCGGACAACACCCATGCATTTTCTGACTTCTCGAGGCGAAAGGCCTTCTATTTCAAGGCCATTATATGCTTTTGAAAGAGCATTATCACTTCCTCCCGCCGTATTGAGCAACATCTCCTCGAATGTCGAGAAAGATATCTCCGGATAAGCGATTACCTGCGAGTTCTCGACTCTGGCGGCTTTTACCATTGCGGCCACGGCATCATTCAGAGAACCGATATTATCCACCAGCCCAAGACGCAATGCGCTGCGTCCGTCCCATATACGTCCTTCGGCTATCTTCAGGACTTCGGAACGCTCAATGCCACGGCCTTCGGCAACACGACTTGTAAAGAGTTCATATCCGTCCTCAACGCTCTTCTGCATGGCGCTGTACTGTGCCGGGGTCATGGGGGAAGTAATCTGGGGGAATGCTGCATTGGCATTGGTCGATACTGTCGAGAAATTGATGCCGAGATGGTTGTTCATAAGTTTGTTCACGCATGGAATCATGCCGAATATGCCTATCGAGCCCGTGAGTGTCTCTGCGTCCGCGTAGATTTTGTCTGCGCCGCAAGAGATATAGTAACCGCCCGATGCGGCATAGTCGCCCATCGAGACATAGAATGGTTTCTTCTTGGATTTGAAATATTCAAGGGCCTCCCATATCTGCTCCGATGCGAAAGCGCTGCCGCCTCCGGAATTCACACGTAGAACAAGGCCCTTCACGTTCTCATCGTCAGCAAGACTTATGATTGCAGGAACAATATCTGTCGCTACGATGCCTTCATTGCCGTTGTCCACGATATCACCGAGGGCATAAAGCACGGCCACATGTTTTTCGTCTTTCGATGGCTGGTCTTCGCTTATGTTATTGGCTTCAAGATATTCCGCAGGACTGACAAGACGGAGATCCTCGTCCATGTCAAGTTTTGTGAGTTTGCGGAGTTTGTTCTCGAAGACACGACGATAGCAGACCTCGTCCACAAGTTTATTCATGGTCAGCACATCCGTCTTTTGAGCCATGAGCATCGAATCGGCCAGATTTTGTACTTGCGACGCGGGAATGCTGCGGTTCTCGGCGATTATGTCGCTGACCTCCGACCATACGGAGTCTATGTAGACCTTGGTCTGTAACCTTGCAGGCTCGGACATCTGGGTAAGCAGGAACGGTTCGACCGCGCTCTTAAACTCGCCGACCTTGAACACCTGCACCTCGACTCCGAGTTTATCAAGCGCATTCTTGAAGAACGGGACTGTCGAAGCAAGGCCGTGTATGTCGACTGCACCTTCAGGATTGACGAATATCTTTGTTGCGGCAGAGGCGACGAAATAGTCGCCCTGGGAATACATGTCACCGTATGCATAGACCCATTTGCCACTTTTCTTGAAGTCATTGATGGCCTCGAGTAACTCGCGACGGGATGCATAACCCATTTCTGAACCTCCGCATTCAATGTAGATGCCGTCTATGTCCGAGTCCGAGGCGGCAAGACGGATCGCCCGGAGCATGGAGTTGAGGGTGGGTGATTTCAAGTCGAAATCTTCTGTTATAATTTCCGGTATTGAGGGCTTTGTCTCACGCTCGTTGATTACACCGGTCAGATCAATAACAAGTATGCTGTGTTCCTTAATCTCGCTTTCGCCGACAAGAGAACCAATGGCGACACCTACAGCGATGATCAGTCCTATGATGAACAGAAAGCCCGAAAGCCATATTGCGGCCATCGAACCCATGAATGCTATGAAAAATTTCTTAAGCATGATATTCGCGTGACGGATTTTTGTTTTAAAGTTTATTTAAAGGACAAATTTAACAATTATCTGCGGACTTTGCAAAGAAATGGCTCCGAATTTAAAATCATGGCAGTTCGCTGAGTTTCTTATCCTCGCAGATGAGTACCCGTCCGAAGTAACGGTCTATCATTGGATGATTGTGGGTGGCAATGATTACAGCCGTGCCTTTCTTGGCTATCGAGGAAAGTAGAGCGAATATCTGGTTGCCGGTCTCGGGGTCAAGATTGCCGGTGGGCTCGTCCGCGACAATTATGTCTGGTGAATTGAGTAGGGCGCGAGCGATTACTACTCGCTGCTGTTCTCCGCCGGACAGTTCATGCGGCATCTTGTAATTCTTGTCAGCCATCTCAACCTGCCCTAGCACTTCCTCGATACGTGTGTTTATAAGTTCTTTGTCTTTCCACCCGGTGGCTTTTAAAACAAACTCGAGGTTCGCATACACGGTGCGGTCGGTTAAGAGTTGAAAATCCTGGAATACTATGCCTATACGCCGCCTCAGCATGGGTATATCCTTGCGGCGCAATGTCGTGAGATCATATTCGAGTACTCGGGCCTCGCCGCCGTTTACCGGGACCTCCCCGTAAATAGTCTTTATCAGCGAGGTCTTGCCGCTGCCGACTTTGCCCACAAGATATACTAGTTGGCCTTCCTCGACTTCAAGATTCACGTCCTTAAGTACGACATGCTCCTTTCGGTCTATTTCTGTGCCTTTATATTCTATTACTTTTTCCATTTATATAACTTTATTTTGCAAAATTAATAATTATTGTTATCCGCTAATGTTTTTGCAAACGAAATTTTGCATATTAGTTGCACATATTTTATTTTAATATAACTTTAGCATGTACGTCTCGGATTTTTTTGCGAATTTTGTACTCAAAATCCATAACTGTTTTTCTATTTATGCGCTACATTCATATCCCTTATATGAGACATGCCGCCTACATTGCTTTTGTTCTGACAGTCGCAGCATGCTCGAACAATGCCGGTGACGAACTGGCTCATCATCACCACGACCACGGTACTTCCCACGAAGGTCACGACCATGAATCCGAAGGCCACGACCATGATGCTGAGGGCAAAGACGGGACTCATGAGCATGCTGCGGGCGGCGAGATTATTCTTGAGCCGGAGCAGGCCGCCCGTTTTGGAGTCAAGACCATGAAAGTCGCCCCCGCTCCTTTCAACGATGTAATAAAAACTACCGGACGTATCGTCGAGGCTCCTGATGCCGCCGGTGTTATAGTCGCTCCTACATCCGGCGTGGTAACACTCTCGCCCAATGCCGTCGCCGGAAACCATGTATCGCGTGGCGCACGCATCGCCACAGTCCGTCCGTCCGCAGTAACCGGAGGCGACCCGAACGCCGCAGCCCGCGCTGCTGTCAATGCCGCCAAACGCGAAGTCGACCGTCTGAAACCTCTCCACGACCGTGGCATTGTCTCTACGGCTGATTATAACCGTGCTCTTGCTGCTCTTGATGCCGCCAAGGCAGCATACAGCCCTGCCGCAGCATCGGGGGCTGCCATTTCTCCTGTTGCGGGAACCATCACCCAGTTGTTGGTCAGCCAGGGCCAGTATGTCGATGCCGGTACACCCATTGCCTCTGTCTCAGGTTCCGGTCGGCTTACTCTTCAGGCAGACCTGCCACAGAAGGATTATGCTTCGGCGGCTTCTATTTCCGGCGTAAAAATCAAGACACCCTACTCTTCCGAAGTAATGGACCTTAGCGCAATGGGAGCGAAACGTACCCAGGCTTCGCAACTTGTTTCCACTACACCCGGATATATTCCTATCTTCTTTACCCTTAACAATAATGGCTCACTCGTTCCCGGAACCTATGTCGAGGTTTATCTCCTGGGGGCAGAGAGACCGAATGTTATCTCCGTTCCGTTGACGGCTCTTTCCGAACAGCAGGGAAAGTATTTCGTCTATGTCAGGCTTGATGAGGAAGGTTACATGAAGACTTCGGTCACCCTTGGCCAGCGCGACGGCGAGAATGTAGAGATTGTTTCTGGCCTTCATCCCGGCGACGAGGTCGTGACCGAGGGAACAACTACAGTCCGTCTTGCTGAATCCTCGAATGTGGTTCCCGAAGGCCACTCGCACAACCATTGATTTCCCTTAGGTATTTTTATCGCTCATTCGAAAGCACATATTTGAATCATGCTTAACAAGATTATCCGCTTTTCACTGAATAACCGCCTGACGGTACTGATTCTGATGGGTCTCATACTTTGTTTCGGCACGGTGATTCTGCTACGAAGCGATGTCGATATTTTCCCCGATCTCAACGCTCCCACGGTTGTGGTCATGACCGAGGCTCCGGGCATGGCTCCGGAGGAAGTTGAGAAAATGGTTACATATCCTATCGAGACTTCTGTCAACGGTTCTACCGGCGTCCGTCGCGTCCGCTCCACTTCCACTACCGGTTTTTCGGCTGTATGGGTCGAATTCGACTGGGGAACCGACATATACCGTGCACGTCAGATTGTTTCCGAACGCATGGCCGGACTTGCCGAGACACTGCCTCCGGGCGTCGGCTCTCCCACCCTCGGACCGCAGTCTTCTATTCTCGGTGAAATAATGATTATCGGTCTTACTGCCGATTCCACTTCACTGATGGAACTCAATACCATTGCTGACAAGACCATACGGCCACGCCTCCTTGCACTCGGTGGCGTATCGCAGGTTTCGATTCTCGGTGGCGATGTCCGCGAGTTTCAGATTCAACTCATTCCTGAGAAGATGAGAGCCATGAATGTCTCGGTAGATGAAGTCACCGAGGCAGTCGAACAGATGAACCAGAATGCTGCCGGAAGCATCGCATACGATTTCGGGAATGAATATATAGTCAAGGGAGATATCAATACCTCTTCCGTCGAAGAAATAGGACGTTCAGTTGTCCGCAGTGATGAAAACGGCATAGTGACACTCGACGATATCGCAAACGTCACGATTGCCGGTGCGCATCCCCGACTCGGTGTTGGTTCTGTCAAGGCTCAGCCAGCAGTTCTGATTACTGTGACTAAGCAGCCCGGTGTCTCGACCATAGACCTCACAAAGGAAATTGAGGCCGACCTCGCCGAGGTTTCCAAGACTCTTCCTTCGGACATCCACATCGCCACTGACATTTTCAAGCAAAGCGATTTCATCGACAACTCTATCTCGAACCTACAGCGGACATTGCTCGAGGGTGCCCTATTCGTGATAGTGGTATTGTTCTTCTTCCTGATGAATCTGCGCACAACGGTAATTTCGGTCGTCGCTCTGCCTTTGTCCATTATTCTTACGGTAATAGTTCTTCATATACTTGGCTATTCATTGAATACCATGTCGCTCGGCGGCATTGCCATCGCCATCGGCTCTCTTGTCGATGATGCGATCGTTGACGTGGAGAATGTCTATAAGCGCCTCCGTGAGAACCGTGCGTTGCCCGAGGACAAGCGCCAGTCCGCCCTCAAGGTCATCTACCATGCTTCCGCCGAAGTGCGTATGCCAATATTCAATTCTTCGCTCATCATCATTGCAAGTTTCCTGCCGCTTTTCTTCCTCAGCGGTATAGAGGGACGCATGCTGATTCCTCTTGGCATTTCATTCATAGTCGCACTCATCGCCTCAACAATCGTAGCCCTGACACTGACACCTGTGCTTTGCTACTATCTCCTAGGATCACGTAAGCAGAATCTTGAGGAAAGCCGCGAGCCCTGGGTCACTCGTAAACTCCGCGCCTGGTATTCTTCTGCCGTCAGGGCATCTCTTTCCCATGTCAAACCCATGCTGATTGCCGTCGGCGTTCTTTTTGCGGTTTGCGCAGGTCTTTTCTTCACTCTCGGACGTTCGTTCCTGCCTTCTTTCAACGAAGGTTCGTTTACAATCAATGTCTCTACTCTTCCGGGTATATCCTTAGAGGAAAGCGACCGCATCGGACGCGAGGCCGAGAAGATCATCATGTCGGTTCCCGAGATAAAGACTGTTGCCCGCAAGACGGGACGTGCCGAACTTGACGAGCATTCCCTTGGTGTCAATGTTTCGGAAATCGAGGCTCCCTATGCACTGAACAACGGACGTACCCGTGGCGAGGTCGCAAGGGAACTGCGTGAGAAACTTTCGGAACTTCCGGGAACCAATATTGAAATCGGTCAGCCTATCTCGCACCGCATAGACGCCATGCTCTCCGGAACCGAGGCCCAGATTGCAATCAAACTGTTCGGCGATGACCTCAACACGCTTTTCGCCATCGGCTCTCAGATCCGCAATGTCGTGAGCGAGGTTCCCGAGATTGTCGATGTCAACATTGAACAGCAGATCGAGCGTCCGGAACTTTCAATCGAGCCTCGCCGTGAACTTCTCGCACGCTTCGGCATAACAATGCCTCAGTTCCGCCGTGCCATTGAGACCTCGCTTGCCGGTGTGACTGTCTCACAGGTTTATGAGGAAGGTCAGCGCTACGACCTCCGTCTGCTTGTCGAGCCCTCGTCCCGAAGCACACTTGAGGATATCAAGGATCTTCTCATCGACTCAAACCAGGGCAAGATTCCCTTGAGTTCTGTCGCCGAAATCAAATCAACCACAGGCCCCAACACCATCAACCGCGAGAATGTCAAGCGCCGCATAGTCATTTCCGCCAATGTCGAGGGTGGTGACCTGCGCGGTATCGTCAATAACATTTCTAAGGCTATTGACGAGAAGGTGAAACTCCCCGAGAACTATTACCTGAGTTATGGTGGCCAGTTCGAGAGCGAGGCAGCCGCATCGCGCACTCTTGCATGGGCGACGCTCGGCGCCCTGCTTGTCATCCTCATGCTCCTTTATGGCGAGTTCAAGAACTTCGGACAGTCGCTTCTCATTCTCATCAACATGCCTCTGGCCATGATTGGAGGTGTTCTCATCCTTGTTATCACCGGCAAGGAACTTAACATTCCGGCTATCATAGGCTTCATCTCCCTTTTAGGTATCTCTACCCGAAACGGTATGTTGCTTATCTCCCGCTTTAATGCACTGAAGGCTGAGGGCGAGAATCTTGTCGACCGGATTGTCCACGGTTCCTCAGACCGTCTCCTGCCAATCATTATGACTGCCTTGACCTCCGCTCTCGCACTCATTCCTCTTGCCATAAACGGCGACTCGCCGGGTAACGAGATTCAGTCTCCTCTTGCTGTCGTAATCCTTGGCGGCCTTATCTCGGCAACCGTTCTGAATATTTTCGTCGTACCGGGAATCTATTATCTCATGAACCGTAAAAAGTCAAAATCAAAGAACGATGACACTCCTAAAGAAATACTTGACTAAGTTCTTCCTTGCTACAGCGGCCGTATCTGTTTCAGTATCGGCCATAGCGGCAGAATCACGCACGGTTTCGCGTCAGGAAGCAATAAACATGATACTTCGCGGCAATCCCACTCTCGGCACTCTCCGCCGTGCAGCATCTGCTGAAAATGTTCTCGGCAAGGCTACATCCCAACTGGGAGGTCCGGAAATAGAAGGTTCCTATTCGTTTGGTTCCGGCGCGGATGACAAATGGGAGTTCGGCATCAGCCAGGGCTTCGACTGGCCCGGCGCATACAACGCCCGCCGAAAGGCATCCGACGCTCAGTCGCGTGCCCGCATGGCCAATCTTGCTGTCGCAGAGCAACAGGTCAGACTTGATGCCATGATGTGTATCATTGACGGCGTGTACAATACCCGGCGTCTTAAATCACTAACCCTCTTGCGCGAGAATCTCGATTCTGTGGCAAGAAGTATAGAATATGGCTTCAATCATGGCGAACTCACAATCCTTGACGTGAAAAAAGTTCGCCTTGAACTATTCAGGCTCGACAACGATATCAGCGACTGCCGCGGAGCGCTGGATGAGGCCGAATCATCATTGCGACTTCTTGCGGGCGATTCGGCTCTCAGTGTTGACCTTGCTGACTACGATATACAGCCATTCTACTCGCTTGGAGAGTATTATACGTTTGCCGAAAACGCCCCGGCGGTTCAGGCAGCCCTTGCACAGGCCGAGGCAAATGGTCTCGAGGCCGAGGCGTCACGGCTTTCACGTCTTCCTTCTTTCTCGCTTGGCTACAGGCATGCTTTCGAGGAGGGACATCATTTCAATGGCATCTCCGCTTCTGTAGGTCTGCCCTCATGGGGAAGGAACTATGAGCGTGAAGGCAACCGGCTGCTTGCCGAAAACTCTCTGTCGCAGGCTTCAATAGCCACTGCCGAGGCAAAGCGTGCCATTGACAGCGACTATGCTCAGGCTGAAAGACTGCGTGAAATGATGAAGAAATATAACAGTGTGATTTTCGATGACGAATATATCGAACTTCTGATGCTGGCCTATCATGGCGGCCAGATAAATGTCATAACCCTAATCCAGGAAATCAACTTCTTCATCGAGGCCTCCCTCGAGTTCCAGACCGCAGACCGCGACTACCAGCGACTGCTCGCCCGACTGAACATCAACCTTCCGGAAAGGCAATAGTATTTCTCGTCAAGCCAGTATTAGACGCTAATTCACACTGCCCGCGCAATCAAGCGCGTTGAATGTGGGAATTAGCGTTTTTCTTGTGAACAATGCGCCTTGTAATTTGTACAAATTTTATTAACTTTGCATCTTGATTTACACTAAAAAGACAATGCAATGACAGATATTCTCACTCTTATTCCCGCCGATGCAACCATGGGGTTGCTTGACTACTTCAATGCCCAGACATTCTTCAACTGGTTCATAGAAAATGCCAACTACCTCTTTGTGTTTGTATTCATGGCCATTGAGAGTTCTTTTATACCTTTCCCGTCTGAACTGGTTGTGCCGCCTGCCGCGTACCTTGCCGTAACTCACAGTGACGACATGTCTGTTGTCGGTGTGGTCATTGTCGCGACAGCGGGCGCACTTTTCGGTGCCTTCATCAACTATTTTCTTGCGATGTGGATCGGAAGGCCGGTTGTCTATAAATTTGCTGACTCTCGCTTTGGTCACGCATGCCTCATCAACCGTGAGAAAGTGGACAAGGCCGAGAAATATTTCGACGCCCACGGCGCTATTTCCACTCTTATCGGTCGTCTTATTCCTGTCATCAGACAATTCATTTCGATACCATCCGGCATCGCCAAAATGAACATTCTAACCTTCACCATCTTTACCACAATAGGTGCGATGATATGGAATGCCGTACTTGCCGGTCTTGGTGCATGGCTTGGCCATGTTGTTCCGATCAAAAACCTAATGCCCATGATTGAGGAATATAACACCTACCTGAGCATAGGCGGTCTTGTAATCGGTCTCGTCTGCATAGGTTTCATCCTGTACAACGCTTTCAAGAAAAAGAAGACTGACGAACTGCCCCTCGAATAACCGACTTCCCTTTTTCGGTCTTCAACCATCAGCATTATTTTCTCTCACCTCTAAATTTTTCTCAAGATGATTGTCTCACCCTCAATGCTTGCTGCCGACTTCGGCAATCTAGACAGCGAGCTCGACATGGTCAACGAGTCCAGGGCCGAATGGATTCATTGTGATGTGATGGACGGCGTGTTCGTCCCCAATATCTCCTATGGATTCCCTGTGATAAAGTCTATGGCCAGACGAGCCAGGAAACCTCTTGATGTGCACCTGATGATTGTCGATCCGATTCGTTACGTTAGTCAGGTCCGTGACTGCGGGGCAACAATCATGAACGTACATCAGGAAGCCTGTACCCACCTTCACAGGACGGTCGAGGCCATCAGGGTCGCCGGGATGAAACCTGCAGTGACACTCAATCCCGCTACCCCCGTCATTATGCTTCAAGACATTATCTCCGACATTGATATGGTTCTGCTTATGAGCGTCAATCCAGGATTCGGAGGTCAGAAGTTCATTGAGAATACCTACACAAAAATACACAGACTGCGTGAACTGATTGACAATAGCGGTTCCAAGGCCCTCATTGAGATTGATGGAGGTGTAACACTTGAGAACGCCCCGCTTCTAGCCGATGCGGGTGCCGATGTCCTGGTTTCCGGAAGCGCGATATTCAAGTCGCCCGATCCAATGGCTGTCATTGACAGTATGGCTGAATTGTAGGATTCGTCCGTCTTCGATCCGGAACAGACTAACTTTATTTCCAAAATGTCTCTCCCCAAAAACATTCATTATCACTACCATGCCTAAGTCACTTAACGACGAATTCGACATAATGCTACCACCAGGCTCACGCAGGATTTCCAAGCCGGTGGAAGAAATTGCCGGCGAAATGGAATCGCTTCGGCAGGAACCAATACCCACACGCAGTTCCCGCCGGTCAAATGCTCCCGCGGAGGAAACACCGCGCCCCAATGCCCTCAGGAATGACAACATTCTGAAAGATGACCAAGACAAATCCGAGCAGTCCGGAAACGACAGGATTGCCGATGAAGGAGACACAGCATCTAGGCGTCCGCGGCGTCGTATTTCTGATCCTGAGCCTCCGGGCATAATAAAATTCTTCACTGACCGGAGGCTGCATATATTCTTCGCCCTGCTATGCATAATAGTAGGTTGTGTCATGACTGTGATTCTGGTCTCGCATTTACGTAGCGGAGGAAACGATCAGAGCCGCGCCGCAAATCTACCCGTCGAGCAGATTGCCTCCGACCCGCATCAGGTTGAAAATGCCGGAGGTGCTTTAGGCGCCAAACTTTCGCAAAGTCTGTTTACAGAGGCGCTGGGACTTGGCTCGCTGGTGCTTGCTTTATATTTCATAACGCTTGGTGTTACGATTATACGACGCAAGCGCTTGCAGTTCTGGTCAAAGACATTCAAGGCTTTACTATTGACAGTTGCCCTTTCCATTGTCCCGGGACTGGTATGTTACACACTTGATACGGAAATCAACTGGGGCGGAACACATGGCCATTGGGTCAACGAAACACTTATGCGTCTCGGCGGTCCCATGATTGCCGTGGCAGTAAGCTGTATCCTGATTGGAGCGATTGTCTGCGTTTACCTCAATGACCTTATACGTCTGTACAGAATATGGCGTGAGAAAAAACGCGCACTCAAGGTCTCTATGCCGACAATTCATAAAACCAAGTCTGAATCACATCCACTTGATGAGAAACCTGTAGTCGAGCCGGATGAAGGTTCCATGGATGCAGAACCGGATGACTTCCCCGCGGACGCACTCAGGCCCGCCACCGTGACATCTCCACGAGCCGATAGCGAATTCGGTTCAGAACCGGAGGACGAGCCTTTTGCCAGAGAAAAGGATGAGGTTCTGACGGGATTCACTATCGACGAGCCGTCGGAAACCGACAGGGATGAGGCGACAGACGCTAATGATACCTTCGAGGTAGATGCACCTGAGGCAGACATCAAAGACAATGGAGACAGCGTGGCGCAACAGAAACCATACGACCACCGCGCCGAACTCTCGCATTACCGTTTTCCGACTCTTGACCTGCTCCACGAAGTTCCGACACGCACCACTGTCGACATGGACGAGCAGCAGGAAAACAAGGACCGCATCATCAAGGCTCTTGCCGACCATAAGGTGTATATCTCTTCAATCAAGGCTACCGTAGGTCCAACCGTGACACTTTTCGAGGTAGTACCGACGGAGGGAACACGCATAGCCCAGATCAAACGCCTCGAGGATGACATCGCTATGACACTGAAGGCACGCGGCATACGAATCATAGCACCTCTGCCCGGCAAAGGTACTGTCGGTATCGAGGTACCGAACAACGATCCGCAGACCGTGTCAATGCGCTACGTGCTTGCTTCAACAAAATTCCGTGAAAGCAAGAAGGCACTCCCCGTGGCGCTCGGCGCAACTGTATCTAACGACATCTTTGTGACTGACATAGCCTCGATGCCACATGTCCTTGTAGCAGGCGCCACAGGACAGGGCAAATCGGTCGGCCTCAACTGCATCATAGCATCCCTGTTATATAAAAAGCATCCTACAGAACTTAAGTTCATACTTATCGACCCCAAAGAGGTAGAGTTCAGCCTTTACACAAAACTCTGCAATCACTACCTTGCCGCCATACCCGGCATGGACGAAGAGTCAGGTATCATCACTAAAAATGAGAATGTCCTGCTTGCACTAAACTCGCTGTGTGTACTTATGGACAAGCGTTATACTCTTCTGCGCAAAGCCGGTGTGAGAAACATTGTGGAATACAACGACAAGTTCACCGCACACAAACTCAATCCGGAAAACGGGCATGAGTTCATGCCTTACATCGTTGTGATTATCGACGAGTTCGCTGACCTCATCATGACCGCTGGAAAAGAGATTGAACTTCCCGTTACCCGCATCACTCAGAAAGCACGTGCCGTAGGAATTCATATGGTTATTGCGACACAGCGTCCGTCAACCAATGTCCTTACAGGCCTCATCAAGGCCAACTGTCCTACCCGAATCGCATTCCGCGTGATGCAGATGGTCGACTCCCGTACCATCCTCGACCAGCCGGGTGCAAACCAACTTATAGGTCGAGGCGATATGCTTTACAGTTCGGGAGGCGAAGTCGAGCGTATGCAATGTGCCTTCATCGACACTGACGAGGTCGAGAACCTGTGCGAATTCGTAGGCGAACAGATTGGTTTCGAGAAACCATATTACCTGCCCGAACCCAAGTTCACTGACGAAGATGTTATGATAGGCACTTCTCATGCCACCGCACCTGGAATGGATCGCGATCCGCTCTTTGACGAGGCGGCCCGATTCATCATCTCCCAGTCGACGGCATCGGTCTCCTCTCTTCAGCGCCGCTACCAGATAGGTTACAACCGAGCCGGTAAAATCATGGACCAGATGGAGGCGGCAGGTATCGTCGGACCAGGTGCCGGCTCGAAGCCGCGCAACATACTTGTGGACGGTCCCACACTCGAACTCATTCTTGAAAACAAGCCCTACTGATATGGCAATTCTGAAATGACCGATGACAGGATTCCGCAAGGACAAAGGTATTAAACTTAGTCATCGAATTATTTGTTAAAATGAAATATGAACAAGATATCCATTATAACTTTTCTCCTGTTTTCAGTTTTTCCCTTTGTTGCACAGGCACAGATGACCGGTGACAAGGTTCTCGACAAAAGTGCGAAAGTCATTACAAGCGCACCTTCAATGACTGTCAACTTCACTGTCGGGACAAGCCGTGGAAATTCAAGCGGCTGGATAACCATGTCCGGCAAAAAGTTCATTTTCAGTTCAGGCGACCTCAAGGTCTGGTATGACGGCACAAGCCAATGGGCACTCCAGAGATCAGTATCTGAAGTCTCGCTGACAACGCCGACGGCGTCCGAACTGGTCGACTCGAATCCATTTGAACTGATTTCACGTCATAAGCAACTTTTCACCGCGAAACTTCTCTCCACAAGCAAGGAAGGTTATCGCGTCCAACTTACACCCAAAAGCAAAGGAAGTCAGATTAAAGCCGCTACCGTCACAATCAACTCATCAAGTTTCATGCCCAAAAGTCTTGACGTAACCATGCACGACGGCCAGAAAATGAAAATCAATGTAACATCGACAAGTCAGGGCAAAACCCTTTCCGCCGCATACTTCAAATACAATCCGAAGGCGAATCCCGGCGTCGAACTCATCGACCTAAGATAAATCAACCCAAGTAAAATAACTAACGAATCAAAATAAAACCCATACGACCATGTCTACCGAGAACAATACCACAAACACTCCCCAGCAGAAACATACCCGCTGTCTGATTATCGGTTCGGGGCCCGCCGGCTACACCGCAGCAATCTATGCCTCTCGTGCCAATCTCAATCCTGTTGTCATCGAGGGCATTCAGCCCGGCGGACAGTTGACAACCACAAGCGAAGTCGAGAACTTCCCCGGTTATCCCGAGGGTGTTGACGGCAACCAGTTGATGTCCGACCTTCGCAAGCAGGCTGAGCGTTTCGGCGCCGATATACGCTCTGGCTTTGTTTCTGAGGTTGACTTCTCGGAACGTCCTTTCAAGGCCAAAGTCGGGAACGAAATCGAGTTCACCGCCGACAGTGTCATCATCGCCACAGGCGCATCGGCATCATATCTCGGACTTCCTGACGAAGAGAAGTACAAAGGCATGGGCGTATCGGCATGTGCGGTCTGCGACGGATTCTTCTACCGCAAACGTCGCGTTGCAGTTGTAGGCGGCGGCGACACAGCCTGTGAGGAAGCCATGTATCTTTCGACTCTTGCCGATAAGGTTTACCTTATTGTCCGCAAAGACTACCTGCGTGCCTCGAAGGTAATGCAGCGACGTGTCCTCGATAATCCCAAGATTACAGTTCTTTTCAATACAAACACCATAGGACTGTTTGGCGAGGATGTACTCGAAGGGGCCCATCTTGTAGAACATATGGGAACTCCCCGCGAGCAGAAATTTGACATCAACATCGACGGTTTCTTCCTTGCCATCGGCCACAAACCCAACAGTGCCATCTTCAATAATTTCATCGACACTGACGAGAAAGGATTTATCAAGGTTCACGGCACCTCGACCGCGACCAACATCGCTGGAGTATTTGCTGCAGGCGATGTAGCCGACCCGGTTTTCCAGCAGGCAATCGTCGCCGCCGGTTCAGGCTGCCGTGCGGCTCTTGAGGCCGAGCGCTACCTGATGACCCTGGAATAAGACGAAACGACAGTAAATGAAGCGCACCACAGCCTTTCTGTTTATACTCTTAGCCGTCAGTCTGGGCCTCTACGCCCAGACTGTCAACCCCGTCGTATGGACTACCTCAGTATCGGCCAACTCACAGACAGGCGAAGGTGTTATTACTTTTACTGCAGATATTGAGGACGGGTATCACATCTACGGCTTCACCCAACACAAGGGAGGTCCGCGTGCCACATCCATTACCATCAACCAGACGGATGGCGTGGCAACGGACGGTCCGCTGACGGCATCGGTTGACCCGGTTAGAAAATTCAGCGACCAATTCAGCCTCAATGTCGAGGAGTGGAGTGGAACCATAACTTTCACTCAGCATTTCACTTTCCGCAAAAACAGCCCAGCCACAATCACAGGCACCATAGAATATATGGCCTGCAAAGGCAACGCATGTCTGCCTCCAAAGAAAGAAACCTTCAGCGAGAACATTGGCACTGCGATACCCGAGGCTACCGAAAAAAAGGATTCGGACTACCGGACAGACATTACAAGCACACCGACAACAACGCTCTCCGAACCGAGCGAAACAGACTGGTGGGCACCGGTCAGCGAGGCTTCTGAATCCAAAATCAACAGGCTGACAGGTGACTCCGAATGGTGGTCGTTGATGATCATGGGCTTTCTCGGAGGCCTGTTCGCATTGCTTACGCCATGCGTGTGGCCAATGATTCCAATAACGCTTGACCTTTTCAAAAGGAAGTCAAGGAAGCGCTACCGCTCTGTCCTGAAAGCCATATTTTACGGTCTTTCGATAATCGTCATATTCCTTACCTTCGGCATTGCAATCACTCTGCTTTTCGGCGCCGGGAAACTGAACGAAATAGCGAATAGCCCGATATTCAATATCATATTCTTTGTGATACTTGTACTGTTCGCAATATCGTTCTTCGGAGCCTTTGACATAAGTCTTCCATCGAAATGGTCGAACGCCACAGACTCTAAAGCAGAGAGATCAAGCGGACTGCTGTCCATCTTCTTCATGGCTTTTACACTGGTGATTGTTTCCTTCTCCTGCACCGGACCAATCATCGGCACACTGCTTGTTGAGGCGGCTTCAGACGAATCGATTCTCGGACCCTCGCTTTGCATGGGAGGATTCGCCCTCGGACTGGCTGTACCGTTTACACTGTTTGCCCTTTTCCCCCCGATGCTAAAGGAAATGCCGGAAGCCGGAGGATGGATGAACTCAGTAAAAGTGGTACTCGGCTTCATAGAACTGATACTCTCGCTAAAGTATCTATCAGTCGCAGATTTTGCTTACGGCTGGCACATACTTGACCGCGAGGTTTTCCTGTCGATATGGATTGTGCTGTTCACTCTGCTCGGTTTCTACCTTTTGGGCAAACTCCGCTTCGCCCTTGACGCCGTCAGGAAATATACCACGGTAGTGGGATTTTTCCTTGCTGTCGCATCGTTCTCGTTCGCCGTCTATCTGTTGCCCGGTCTGTGGGGCGCGCCCCTAAAGGCTGTAGGCACTCTGATTCCGCCACTCAATACTCAGGACTTCAATCTGTACGGCGGCCAGTTCGAGAAATTCACCGACTACAACGAAGGCATGGAATACGCCAAACGCAACATGCGCCCCGTGCTGCTCGATTTCTCAAATTACACCAGTGTGGATTGCCGAAGGATGGAGGACGCTGTTTTCGACAAAGAAAAAGTGCGCAAACCCATCGAAGACCACTATGTCACCATTAAACTCATGGTTGATGACCGAACCGCATTGCCACATCCGATAACAGTAATCGAAAACAATAAAGAAGTCATCTTAGAGACATACGGCGAGAAATGGGCCTATCTGCAAAAGCACAAGTTCAATAAGAACTCCCAGCCATACTACGTCCTACTTGACAACCGCGGACGCCTTCTGACCGAACCGCGTGAATACAACGAGGATGTCTCAGCCTTTGTTGAATGGCTGCAAGACGGCGTCAAAGCATATTTAAAAGCCAATCCTGCCAAAGAAGAAAATTAAACAATAAAACCAATGTCACATTCAAGACAAGAAAAAATAGAGGCTATCGGCCGCGTAATCGACACACTCGACATACTTCGTGTAAAATGTCCCTGGGACGCCAAACAGACCAACGAGTCACTTCGTCCGAACACAATCGAGGAGACATACGAACTGGCACAGGCCCTGCTCGGCGGTGACAATGCCGAAATCACCAAAGAACTCGGCGACGTGCTTCTTCACATACTTTTCTATGCGAAGATAGGCGAGGAGAAACAGGCATTCGACATAGTCGACGTAGCAGACGCCCTCAACCACAAACTCATCTTCCGTCATCCACACGTTTTCGGCGAGGTAAAGGCCGATACAGCCCATCAGGTGGAACTGAACTGGGAGCAGATCAAACTCAAGGAGAAAGACGGCAACCATTCAGTTCTCGGCGGTGTGCCGAACGCCCTGCCAGCACTCGTCAAAGCATTCCGAATCCAGGAAAAAGCCGCCAACGTCGGTTTCGACTGGGAGCATCCCGAAGAAGTCTGGGACAAAGTCAAGGAAGAAATCAACGAGGTACAGAACGAGATAACACCCAGGAACGGTGAATCCGTTAAAGAATACGCCAAAGCCAATCACGAACGTATCGAAGAGGAGTTCGGCGACCTTATGTTCGCGCTGATAAATGCGGCACGACTCTATAAAGTAAATCCCGAAAACGCTCTCGAGCGCACAAACCGCAAGTTCATCGCCCGTTTCAACTACCTCGAGCAACATGCCAAAGAGGCAGGCCGCTCTCTCAAGGACATGACGCTCGCCGAGATGGACGAACTATGGAACGAAGCCAAAGCCAAGGGCCTGTAAGCAAGTCAGAACAAACTGAGACTTCCATACCAAAACACTTGCTCAACAAAAGGCCAAAACAAAGCGAAATTCAAGAATGATTGTCTGCATAACCGAGAAACCGAGCGTAGCACGCGAGGTGGCACGAATACTCGGCGCGAACACGAAGCACGAAGGATACTTCGAGGGCGCCGGGTATCAGGTCACATGGACCTTCGGCCACCTGTGTACGCTCAAAGAACCCAACGACTACACCACCAGCTGGAAGAAATGGACTCTCAGCACACTGCCCATGATTCCTCCGCGATTCGGCATAAAACTTATCGCCGACCGCGGTATTGAACAGCAGTTCAAAGTCATCAAGGAACTGTTCTCGAAGGCAGACAGCATCATAAACTGCGGTGATGCCGGTCAGGAAGGCGAACTCATACAGCGCTGGGTTATGCAGAAAGCCGGGGTGAAATGTCCCGTGAACCGCCTTTGGATTTCATCGCTGACCGACGAGGCGATACGCCAGGGATTCAAGGACATCAGACCGCAGAAAGAATTCGACAACCTCTACTATGCCGGATTGTCTCGCGCCATCGGCGACTGGATACTCGGCATGAACGCCACAAGGCTTTACACACTCAAGTACTCGGCCTTCGGTTCGGGCATACTTTCGATAGGACGAGTACAGACCCCTACCCTCGCGCTGATAGTCGAGCGCCAGCAACAGATAGCCAATTTCGTTCCTGAAGACTTCTGGGAACTGGCAACAGAGTATCGCGGAACCATTTTCAATTCCACAGCCGGAAGATTCAAGGACCAGGCTAAGGCCCAGGCAATCCTGGACGAAATCAGGCCTTTGCCCCTGACCGTTACCGATGTTAGCAAGAAAACCGGCAAAGAAGGTCCCCGCCGTCTCTTCGACCTGACCTCCCTTCAGGTCGAGACCAACAAACTGTGGGGATGGAGTGCAGACCGAACACTTTCGCTGATACAGTCGCTGTATGAGAAAAAGGTAACGACCTACCCTCGAGTCGACACCACCTATCTGTCTGAAGACCTCCACGCCAAGATTCCGGACATACTGCGCCGCATGACACCGTATGCCGACAAGACGGCTCCCGTGCTGGCAAAACCGATCACCAAGTCGAAGAAGATTTTCGACAATGCCAAGATCACCGATCACCACGCTATCATTCCGACCGGCGAGGCTCCGAACAGACTCGAAGGCGACGAGCGACTTCTCTACCACCTCATTGCGCTTCGGTTTATCGGTGTTTTCTACCCGGACTGTGTATTTGAACAGACAGTTGTCAAGGCTAAAGTCGGAAATCATGAATTCAAGGCTCAAGGCAAGGTAATAGTCGATCCGGGATGGCGCGTCCTGCTTCCGCCAAAGAAAGAGAGCGCAAACTCCGCATCGAAAGATCAGGAAGCCGGAACGAATTCCGATAACCAGAACGGGGCGGAAGAAGCCGTTCTCCCATCATTCACCGTAGGCGAAAGCGGACCTCACAATCCCTTGCTGAACAAGAAGGCAACCCAACCCCCGAAACTTTACACCGAGGGCACACTGCTTCAGGCCATGGAAAGTGCCGGAAAGACAGTCGATGACGAAGAATTGCGCGAGGCCATGAAGGAAAACGGCATAGGCCGTCCATCAACCCGCTCGGCCATTATCGAGACCCTCTTCAAACGCCATTACATAGCACGTCAGCGCAAGAGCATCGTAGCCACACAAGCAGGCATCGACCTTATCGCAACAATACGCGAGGACCTGATAAAGAGCGCTAAACTCACCGGCATCTGGGAGAACAAACTGAGACGCATAGAGCGCGGCGACTATTCCGCAGCAGAATTTCTGGAGGAACTCAAGGCCATGATAGCCCAGATTGTCCAGACCGTACTCACCGACAACTCACAGCGCCGAATCATCACAGAGGCTGAAAAGCCTGAAAAGTCATCGAAAACGAAAGCAAAGAGTTCCGATAAGGACTCAAAGGCGAAAAGCCCCAAACCTCGCAGAAAAGCTATAAAGTCACTTGAAGAAATCAAGTGCCCGGTTTGCGGAGAAGGCCATATTCTACGCGGACGGACCGCATACGGATGCTCGCGCTATGACCAGGGATGTACCTTCCGGCTTGACTTCAACACGGCCTCAGCGGACCTGACGCCGGCAAAACTCAACACCATAATCTCCAAGATGAAGAAATGAGCGAGACAATGCAACTAATACTCGTAGGCATAGCAGTGGCTATCGCCATCTGGGGCATAATCAGGCAATTGCGCCCACGAAGCAAGGGCAAATCTTGTTGCGGGCCTGATAAATCGGAGTGCGATAAGTCATCAGCGGATGATGACGAGTGCGGGGGGTGTCCGCTCAAATCCACTTGCAAGCACAAATAAGGCTCAAACAGTGCGGGAGGATAATTCCAACAATGTCAATGTGCTCATTTTTAATTTTTACATTCCAAAGGGATGTTCCTACATTGCTTTTACGCTCCTAAGAAATGGCCATATATTGAGGGCATTGGCAAGGAGGCGGACGTCGGGTGAGTTCGCAAGGGGCTTTGGGTGGTGATTCGTTGGAGGAGTAATTGTAAGTGGTGTGGTTTATTGTTCGGGAATGCCTTGCGGAGGTGTTACGAGCGTTTGTGCGATGAAAGGAATTCTGCTGTAGGACAATGATATCGCCATAAAAATTAGCGAACTGGGGTTCGGTGATGGTGATTTCTTCATCTTCCTGGACATAATCGGTATCTGACGTTAATGGAATTATTTCGTCAGCAAGTATCGCTTTAAGTTCAGAGTATGCCTGCGCGATTACATAACAAGAAGATTGCAAAGCCGCATACTGTTCGTCAATAGCGTCTTTTTCTTCCTTGAGACGGTTAATCGTAGCGTTAAGTTCCATAATCTTCCTGCAAAGAAAAGCATCGGGAGTTTCACAAGTGTTGTTTTCCATAGAAATGTGTGTTTTGATAAGTTTATAAAATAGTGGTTTTGATGCTGCAAAGATACAACATCCATAAGGCGAAAATGCTCCACCGTCTGAATAGATTGGCAAAAATTAAAAAAATTTTCCTTGAGAGGAAAATTTTTTTCAAAATGGAACAAAATGGAACGAAATGGAACGAAATAATACCCGAGATTCCCGAGTAAGTCGAGGGAGGGAGAATGTTGGATATAATGAAAGACGGACTTTCGGAGGGCTAATCATCCCTATGATGACCGGGTTATTGGGGATAGTCTTCTAGGGGTGGTAAGTCCATTTCTTTTCGCAGGGCATTGACGTGGGCTGGATCCTGGATTTGCCATATCACCATTTCTTTTGAATCGGGGCTTTGACGCACTCTTTGGGTTCCGTATTTTTGAGGTTTACCGGCGTATAAGAGTTGTCTGTCATACATTTTTGCGAACAGGGCCTTGGGTATTTCATTATTCCGAGCAGCAGACTCAAATAATGTGATATACTTATCTATTATCTCAGGGGTAGCATGCTGAATGACAAAGAATAAAGCCTGGTTTGCAGTGCCGACTTTAGACTCAGGAATCCAACCATGCTTGTCGAGCAATTCGACAGTACGGGCAAGGTTAATGCTGTCATTATGCTGCATCTCATTCCAATAACGAGTTATAGCCTCTTTGTTCTGAGGGTCAGATTTTGATATCGTGATTAAATGACCGCGTGGATTCTGGTCTGAGTGGTAAATATCCAGAAGAATATTCCTCAACGGAATGTCGTAGCCGATGTCTGCGTTTGCCAAACGGCGTTCATTCTCATTCTGAAGGGAATCCCATTGCGGTAACAGGCGGCAATCCTGCAAGAGTTCAGTCACTGAAATACGCTCGTCAAAGAATTCAGAATCGTAATCAAGTGCTTGGGAAACCAGCACAACGGCAAGTGAGTCATTATCACACTGTGCAGCGGCTATGGCTGCATTCATGGCATCATTAGATTTCATTCTGCGGATATCGCCATTATTTGCGCCAAGATATTCCTGCAAGGCTTCGGAGTACTTATATTCCGAAAGCAATGAATCCACACGAAGACATGTCGATGTCTGAGCATTCGATTGAAGTGTAATGGCCGATAAAACAGCCATTACCAATAGTTTTATTCCTTTCATATTATTATTAAGTTTTCGGCAAAATTACGACTAAACATACTCTTCATCCTCAACATATGTTGAAAAATGACCTTATCTTACGAAAATTTGTATCTTTCACACCGGTAATAAAAATCGGCCATTTAGCCTTATGCTAAATGGCCGATCGTATTATTATAATAAATAACTAAATATCAGATGATAAAGGATTGATCGTGGCGGGTCAGGAGGGATATGAAGAGGGCTGTGATGGCGCACACAATCGGTGTTATGTACCACCATGGATTGGCGGCTTTCATTGGGGCAATAATAAGGAAATACAGGACGAACCAGCCGCTAATGCTTGAAAGCCATGTGTTGATGACAATACTTTTCGGCTTTTTTATCCAGAACCATAGTGAATAGGCAATGAAATACAACAATGCCACGCCACTACAAACGGCAGGCAACAGAGTGGTTCGCATATAGGCCATCAACAAAAGACATACTATAATAGTAATCACAAGGGCGTTAAGCACTTTGCTGTTATAAAAGGCATACAGGCGCCTGTGCCGTATCTCTGTCTTCATGTCAAAAATAAAAAAAAAGATTCGCGCCGGGACGCTTCATATTATTTCTTGGGGAAGGTTTCGGAGATCTGTTTTGCCACGCGCTTGATTGCACGTCTCAAATCTCCTGCATAATCAATACTTAAGCCATATGCGCCTCGACAGGAAGCGACAGGGCGACCGGTCATATAATCAATGAAGTTTACCGTAACGATAGTCTCGTTATCATATTGGCTGACTCCGTATTTGACCAGAAGCAACTTTTCCTGTTGCTGCGGTGTAAGTTCGTAAATACGTTGAGCGCTGACCAACTGCAATCTGGAGCATTCAACGGCATCGAACAACTGAATCTCATATTCCATCAATTCAGCCGGAATATGATAGGTATCATCGTTTATGATTGAGGCATACTCGTATTTCGAGAGATTGACGTTGGCGGAAACAGTAGATTTAGATGTTGTGCAGCCAGAAAGAGCAATCACAGCGACCAATGTGATGAAATAATTAATAAGGGTCCGCATAGTATTATCTTGAAGATTTAACAATCAGGAAAACACGTGTATAGACACTCCCATAACGAACCAGAAGGGCAACCTGTGCACGACCTTCGCCTGTCCATTCATTATTAGTAAACGTCACACGATTCCCGTCTAACTCAATCTGGAGAGATCCTTTCAAACTGTTATATCCGTCTATATTATTGACCTCGAAATTATCGTCTATCTCACAGCCTTTGGGGAATGAGTAAACAGCAGTTTCCAGATAATCATCCCTGTTTTCGCCTTTCATAGATACCTCAAAGGATGAATTCCATTTCGGAAGTTGAGAAACTTCGGGAGTACATTCGGCATAGTTGATTTTGGCGCCTGTAATATCATTTTCTCTATCGTAAATCCAAGAATCGACAAAAACATTATAATAGGTGGAATTTAAAGGTAAAGCACGTTCATCCGCAACAGTCCTTATATCACGGCCCAATACGATCTGATAGAAACTGCCGGGAGTAACCGCAACTTCCTGAGCAATCTGAGAGAGAGCGGGAACTTTCTTAAAGCCACCTTTGCTACCGAGGTCCGTAATTCCACAATAAGATGAAGTGAAGTTCATGTTAGAATTGATATAGACATCCGAACCTCCAATGGTTGTACTATTGTCACCTACCATCATGTTTAAGGCTATAGCGTCTGTAGGGATCTTAGGCTCATCGTCATTACTGCATGATACCGCCGAGATGGCGGCCAATAAGACAAGAGTGATAAATAATCTGTTCATAATCATCGTTTTTATTGTCTTTTTAGTTCTGAAGTGATTGGCCAAAGTCAATCTAAAGAAAGTATTCATACTAATATGACGACAAAGGTAATGATTTGTTACAGAAAACGGCTAAACAAATGTTGAAAATATTAATCAAAGATGGATGTTTGGTGAGATTTGGAAAAGTTCGTAAATTTGTTGGTGAGAGCAGGGCATAAACGCAATGTCTTCGTTTTCGGAAACAAATCACTTGAAAGCAAACTCTTAGAAAACATATTCCGCATGAGAACAAGCGTTTCGGCCGATGACCTGAGAGCCGAATGTCTTAAGGAAAAATATTCCCGCCAACTGAGCCGTCCCGAGGTTTTCCCGGACGAAGAGAAGTGGCAATACATAATCGATCGCAAGATGACCGGAATAGGCTCGGGACTATACCGGAAATATCTCGTGTCATGGCTGACAGACGAGAAAGACCGCTGCGACTTCCATCAGGCGGCATTACGGTATTTTCCGGAATACATAGCCACTGTCGACCGCAAGTATGCGCTCAGGGTGGTTTATGATGACATTGATTCCGCTCCCGACGCAAGCATTGAGGTAATACGCGAGGCAAGGCTATTCGATGCGGAGCATCTGATAGCCCTACTCGGCGACAGCGAGAACTCGCGGCTCGGTTTTGTAGTATCGTGCCTTTGTGCCTATCAGCCGGAATATACGCGGGCTGACCTTGCGGCGATGCGCAATCTCCTGGCAATAGTACGTGACCCTGACCCCGTGGGCGAGATACGTCAAAGCAAAGGCCTGCTCGGCGCCACGACCAAATATATCTGCCCACGGGGCCACAGCAACGACGTCTCAAGCAACTACTGCCATGTTGAGGGCTGCGGGCTGAACATTTACGGGCTGACCGAAGAACAGGATGCCATCATAGACGACTTCGAGAAACGTGTGGCGGCACTGTCTGCACTTCTTGGTGAGCAAAAATAATTGGAGTTACAGAAAAAAGGCGTAAATTTGCATGATATTCCGGTGAGAGCCGGAAGAAAGGCTAATACGCTATGGACAAAAAAATAAATATAAGCGGCATTGACCTGCACTACCGAGTCAGCGGCTCCGGTCCGGCACTGATACTGATGCACGGATGGGGATGCAACGTCGATACTGTCGCCTCGATAGAGAAGGTAGCCGCGGAATCGCATACGGTCTACAACATCGATCTGCCGGGTTTCGGACAATCAACCGAACCGCAGGCAGTGTGGGGAGTCGAAGACTATACACGTCTGATAGAAGAGTTCGCCAGAAGTCTGGGCATAGAGAATCCCTCGCTCATCGGTCACTCGTTCGGTGGCCGCATCTCCATATTGTACGGCTCGCGGAACAAGGCCGACAAGATTGTGCTGGTTGACGCCGCGGGAGTTAAACCAAAACGCCCGCTTAAGTATTATATTAAGGTGTACTCATTCAAGACCGGTAAATGGCTCGCAAAGACATTCATGCCCAAGCATAAGGCCGAGCAATTCATCGAGAAGATGCGCGGAGGGCGCGGATCGTCAGACTATGCGCAGGCTACGCCGAAGATGCGCGCCATATTGTCGAAGTGCGTAAACGAGGACCTGAAAGCGGTGATGCCCTTGATAAAAGCCCCTACCCTGCTTATCTGGGGAGAAAACGACACGGCAACCCCCCTGAGCGACGCCAAGACAATGGAGACACTTATTCCAGGCGCCGGGTTGGTTTCCTTCCCGGGATGCAGCCACTATTCATTCCTTGACAATCCACGGCAGTTCGCCGCCGTCCTGGACTCTTTCCTAAGATCATAAAACACCTTATAATTAATATATGCTACTGACACTTTCAAGCATAGTATGTCTGCTGACCGCCCTCCTGCTCGGCTGCGAACTTCGCCGCGACCTGATGATGTTGCAGCAGAACTCTTACCGTCGCGAGCGCTACATGAAATGGCTCCGCGTGTCGGGCGACACCACCTCGGTTTCGCGACTCATCGGACTTGTAATATTCATGATATGCCTCTGCGGACTTCATCTGGAAATGATAGGACTGGCACTGACGGCAATATTCGCCATATATATGTCCTGGAGCCTGATGACGGCAAAATACAAGAAACCGCTCGTGATGACCGCTCGCGCGACAAGAATCTTCGCAACAAACATCGTTATTTGCACGATTATCGTCGCCGTTGTGGTAGCACTGTTCTACAAGTCGGCAGAGTTCGCCACTACAATCGCCTCGATAGCCATGCTCGGCCTCTACTGTCTGTCACATGTCGTGACACTGGCATCGAATGTCATACTACAGCCCCTGGAGAAATCCATCAACCGGCGCTACTACAATGACGCGAAAAACCGTCTGGAAGGCATGTCCGACCTGAAGATAATCGGCGTCACCGGCAGTTACGGCAAGACATCAACCAAGCACTACCTTCAGCGCATACTTTCCGAGGAGTTCGACACGCTGATGACTCCCGGAAGTTTCAATACAACATTGGGCGTAGTACGCACCATACGCGAGAACCTGCGTCCCTACAACCAGGTCTTCATCGTAGAGATGGGAGCGAAACAGCGCGGAGACATAAAGGAAATCTGCGATCTCGTTCACCCGACAATCGGCATAGTTACCGCAGTCGGCCCACAGCATCTCGAATCGTTCAAGACCATAGAGAACGTGCGTGACACCAAATTCGAACTCGTCGACTCACTTCCGGCTGACGGACTCGCCGTAGTCAACGATGATTTCGAGAAAATAGCCGGCCGCGAAATCAAGAACACCCGTTCAGTCAGATATGCCGTAAAGAACACCGAAGGCGCCACATTCGTGGCAACCGATATAGTCTACTCATCGACCGGCAGCAAATTTACTGTGCGCGGTCCTGAGGACTTCACCATGCTATGCGAGACAAAACTCGTGGGCGAATGCAATATATCGAACCTTCTCGGAGCCATCGTGGTCGCCCTCGAACTAGGCGAGAATGTAGAGCGCATACGATATGCCATCAGCCAGATTGAGCCGGTCGAGCACCGACTGTCAATAAAGCATACTGCCGCCGGCGTTACCATACTTGACGATGCCTTCAACTCCAATCCCATGGGTTCGGCGATGGCACTCGACGTGCTTGCAATGATGAAGAAAGGACGCCGCATCGTGATTACCCCCGGCATGATTGAACTTGGCGACGAGCAGGAACAACTGAACTACGAGTTCGGACGCCATATAGCAGAATGCGCCGACCTTGCCTTTGTCGTGGGCGAATACAATCGCGAAGCCATCGTTAACGGCATCAAGGACGGAGGCATGGATCCCATAGCGATACGCACATTCGACTCGTTCCGCGAGGCACAGCAATACCTCAACTCCACAGTCCAGGCTGGCGACACCGTACTGTACGAGAACGACCTGCCCGACACATTCAAATAAAGAAAGCAAAACCAATCATAACAGAAATGAAAACAAATATAGGCGTGTTCTTCGGCGGCAGGTCCACCGAGCACGAGATTTCAGTGATTTCGGCCTCGCAGGCCATGAGCGCCATCAACCGCGAACGCTTCGACGTAACACCTGTTTATATCACCAAACAAGGACGCTGGTACACAGGCGAAGCACTGCTGGAGGTTGCCAACTACCGCGACATACCCGCCCTGCTGGCAAAATGTACCGAAGTCTATATGCGTCCCGAATACGGAGACTACAATCTCTATTGTTCACACAAGGGCCTTTTCGGACAGCAGGCCAAAGTACTCGCGACGCTTGACGTGGTCATCCCAGTCCTACACGGCGCCAACGGAGAGGACGGAGTCTTCCAGGGCATAATGACAGCCATCGGAATTCCTTTTGCCGGCTGCGACGTCCTCGCCTCGGCCAACGGCATGGACAAAATCACGATGAAGATGATTCTTCAGGCATCGGACGTTCCTGTCGTCCCTTATGTATGGTTCACAGACAAGCAGTGGTTCGCACAGCGCGACGCACTGGTAAAGAAAGTCGAGGAGAAAATCGGCTACCCTGTCATCGTCAAGCCCGCAAATCTGGGTTCAAGCGTCGGCATCGGCCGCGCCGACAACCGAGAGTCTCTTATCGCAAAAGTCGACGAGGCACAGCGCTATTCGTCACGCCTCATCGTCGAGCATCTTGTCGAGCAACTGCAGGAAATCAACTGCTCGGTACTCGGCGACTGCGACGACTACAGCATGTCGGTTCTTGAAGAACCCATTAAATCAGGTGAGATCCTCTCTTACCAGGACAAATATATGGGTGGTACCAAGGGCGCAAAAGGCATGCAGGCCTCAGCCAAACGCATACCCGCCGAACTACCCGAAGAACTCACCAAGCGCATACAGTATCTCGCAGGCGAGACTTTCCGCGTGCTCTCATGCAATGGTGTCGCACGAGTAGACGTTATCGTCGACCGTGCCGACTCGCAGGTTTACGTCAACGAAATCAACACAATCCCCGGATCACTTTCATTCTATCTCTGGGAGGCAACCGGAATATCGTTTGACAAACTCATGGAGCGTCTTGTCGCCCTCGCCCTCAAGCGCAAGCGCGAACTCGAGCACAAGACCTTCTCGTTTGACCAGAATATCTTCTCACTCGGAGGTGGCGTAAAAGGAGCAAAAGGTGCGAAAGCCAAGTAAATATCCGGATATCATACTGACATTCCGAAGTAAACCTGGCGAAAACCCAAATGCGGTCAAACTTCCGCAGATACTGAAATTAGACAGCCCCCGAGTTTGCTCCGCTCATAAAAAATCGCTAAATTTGTAGGCCTGAAAGCCATAAGGCCATTTCAGCGACCAGTTTCATAGAAAAATTGTTTGGCCGCCGTGTTGTAGGCGGCGGTCTTTTGTAAAACATATCCAATAATCATGATTAAGATTACTTTTCCCGACAATTCTGTCAAAGAGTTCAACGAAGGCGTAACGCCTCTCGAAATCGCCCAGTCAATCAGCCCCGCACTTGCCCGTGACGTACTCGTGGCATCGGTGGACGAAGAACCCTGGGACCTCTCCCGCCCCATCGACCGCGACGCAAAGGTCGCTCTCTTCAAATGGGACGACCCAGAAGGCAAACATGCATTCTGGCATTCATCAGCACACCTTCTGGCCGAAGCGCTTCAGGAACTTTATCCCGGTGTTAAATTCGGCATCGGCCCGGCCATCGAAAACGGCTTCTACTATGACATAGACCCCGGAGACAACACCATAACCGCAGCCGATTTCAAAAAAATCGAAGACAAGATGCTCGAACTGGCACGCCAGAAGCAGGACATCGTCCGCAGGGACATCTCCAAGGCAGACGCACTGAAGATGTTCGGCGACCGTGGCGAGACATACAAATGCGAACTCATCTCAGAACTCGAGGACGGACACATCACAACCTATACCCAAGGTAACTTCACCGACCTATGCCGTGGTCCGCATCTCCCGAACACCGCTCCCATCAAGGCCGTGAAAGTTACATCACTAGCCGGAGCCTACTGGCGCGGTGACGAAAAGCGCAACCAGTTGCTCCGCGTCTACGGAATCACGTTCCCCAAAGCCAAGATGCTCGAGGAATACCTCCACATGCTTGAGGAGGCCCAGAAACGCGATCACCGCAGACTCGGCAAGGAAATGGAACTCTTCGCGTTCTCGCAGAATGTCGGTCAGGGACTGCCCCTGTGGCTTCCCAAAGGCGCCGCGCTGCGTGACCGCCTCGAGCAGTTCCTCCGCCGCATCCAGAAGAAGTACGGCTACCTGCAGGTCATCACTCCGCACATCGGCAACAAGAACCTCTACGTTACCTCGGGACACTATGCAAAATACGGCAAGGACTCCTTCCAGCCCATCCACACACCAGAGGAAGGAGAGGAGTATCTGCTGAAACCCATGAACTGCCCCCACCACTGTGAGATCTTCAAGGTTTCGCCCCGCTCATACCGCGACCTGCCCATGCGTCTCGCCGAGTTCGGCACAGTTTACCGCTACGAGCAGTCTGGCGAACTTCACGGACTGACACGTGTACGCGGTTTCACGCAGGATGACGCACACATCTTTTGCGCACCCGAGCAGATAAAGGACGAGTTCCTGAAAGTGATGGATATCATCCTCTTCATCTTCAAGGCCCTGAAGTTCGACAACTTCGAGGCACAGATCTCGCTCCGCGACCCCAACAACAAGCAGAAATATATAGGTTCTGACGAAAACTGGCACAAAGCCGAGCAGGCAATCATCGAGGCTTGCGCCGAAAAAGGCATCAACGCACGCAAGGAAACCGGCGAGGCCGCATTCTATGGACCTAAACTTGACTTCATGGTGAAAGACGCCCTCGGTCGCCGCTGGCAACTAGGCACAATCCAGGTCGACTACAACCTTCCCGAGCGCTTCCAACTGGAATACACCGGGGCTGACAACCAGAAGCACCGTCCCGTTATGATTCACCGCGCACCCTTCGGTTCGATGGAACGTTTCGTCGCCGTACTCCTCGAGCATACCGCAGGCCGGTTCCCCCTCTGGCTCGCTCCTGACCAGGCAGTCATCCTGCCCATCTCCGAGAAGTTCAACGACTACGCCCACAAGGTGGAAGCCGAACTCGCAGAGTATGACATACGGGCATTCGTCGATAACCGAAATGAGAAAATCGGCAAGAAAATCCGCGACAACGAACTCAAAAGAATCCCCTATTTACTTATCGTTGGCGAAAAAGAGCAAGAAAATAACGAAATTTCTGTAAGAAAACAGGGCGAAGGTGATAAAGGTTCGATGAAAATTACTACCTTTGCAGAATCTTTGGCCAACGAAATCAAAGAAGCGACAAAAATCTGATCAGTTGCCCAAGAAAAAATCGCATGTAAAGTCTTCGGACAAACAATCCCAAGGCAAAGAATAAATAAAAATATTTACTAATCACCTAACACTCCTGAATGGAAAAAAAGCCCTTTAAACCCGGACCACGTCCACCACGTCCACAAGGTCCCCGGCCACCGATGCGCCGCGGCGAGAAACCCGCAAACCCGAACCTCATAAATGAGCAGATACGAGCACGTGAGGTGCGTCTGGTTGGCGATAACGTTACTCCCGGCATCTATTCCATTCACGACGCCCGCAAGATTGCCGAAGACCTCGAACTTGACCTCGTAGAAATTTCCTCGCAGGCCGAGCCGCCTGTATGCAAGGTCCTTGACTACCAGAAGTATCTCTATCAGCAGAAAAAGAAACTGAAGGAAATCAAGGCCAAGGCAACCAAAGTCGTAATCAAAGAAATACGTTTCGGACCACAGACCGATGACCATGACTATAACTTCAAGCTGAAGCATGCCATCGGGTTCCTGCAGGAAGGAGCAAAAGTAAAGGCATACGTCTTCTTTAAAGGCCGCTCCATTCTTTTCAAGGAACAGGGAGAAGTCCTTCTGTTGCGTTTCGCAAACGATCTTGAAGAATACGGCAAAGTCGAGCAGATGCCGCTTCTCGAAGGCAAGCGCATGATCATCATGATCTCACCCAAGAAAAAATAAGCCCTACAGGCTGACTTTAGATAACACGATTTAATTAAACTAATTCAAAACAATGCCCAAGATTAAAACTAACTCCGGTGCCAAAAAGAGGTTCGCCCTTACCGGATCAGGAAAAATCAAAAGAAAACACGCTTTCAAAAGTCACATTCTGACTAAGAAAACGAAGAAGCAGAAACGCAACCTTACCCACTTCGGTCTTGTAGCCAAAGTTGACCAGGCAAACGTAAAAGCCTTGCTCGCCCTTAAGTAAGCCACCAGTAGAGTAAAAAACTCAAAGGCTTCGCAGCAACTTATTTTCTTTTATTTAATTCGTGATTCTATAACTTCTTTTATTAACCGAATGCACAGCCCAAAGCGCAACTAAAAGCCGCTGTCATTCAAAATCTTAAAGAAACAATGCCCAGATCAGTCAACCACGTCGCCTCGCGCGCTCGTCGTAAAAAAATCCTGAAACTCACACGCGGTTACTTCGGTTGCCGTCGTAATGTGTGGACCGTTGCCAAAAACACATGGGAAAAAGGTCTAACCTACGCATACCGCGACCGCAAGGACAAAAAACGTAATTTCCGTGCCCTTTGGATTCAGCGTATCAACGCTGCCGCACGTCTCGAGAACCTCTCGTACTCGAAACTCATGGGTCTAATCCACAAGAGCGGTATCGAAATCAACCGCAAGGTCCTCGCCGACCTCGCCCTCAACAATCCCGCCGCATTCAAGGCTATCGTTGAGAAAGTAAAGAACGCCTGATAGTTTCAGCAACGTAAATAAAAAATATGGTGTGTCAAACAATTGACACTCCATATTTTTTTGATTCACGATAAGGATTATTCGCGGACCAGACGGATGCAGTGACCGAAGTTATATGTGTGGGGATTCAATCCTTTTGTGGGGAAAGTGGCATTGTTTGCCGCAGCCTGAATGCGGAAGAAGTCGATGGCATTAGCACGTGACAGAGCGTCATACTGTGTGTCGGAAGTCCAGATGTATGTATCGCTGAACATCATATTAAGGCCTGTGGCTGAAGAGTAATAACCGGTGGCTATCACAGAAAAGCCGGTGTCGTTATTGCCTTCCTTGCCATCACCCCAACTTGCGGGAGAAGAATCTTTGTATAGCGCTGCGGTACGGGCGCCAACAGATGTACGGATGCTACCGTAATCAGCACAAGTCGGGACGCGCCAGCCGGCGGGAGCCATTTTGTCGCTTACGGCGCAATATCCGTTATAAAGCAAACCGGCGACCTTAACCCAGTCGGCATCTTCACCGCTGATGTATGCACCTGTTGTGTTGGCGTTCCATGCCGCGCCGTCATTCTCGCCAAAAGCGACGATATCTGTCCCGTCAGTGAATTTAGTCGCACGGATATTGTCTGCAGTCCAGTACTGAAGACCAATCTTCACCAGACGGTAGGTCTGCGATTCGCTTCCACGAACGTCGACAAGAAGGTCGGCGCGCAAAACCGCATCCTGTGTCTGCCCGTCATATGAAGTCTGAAGTTGACCGTCGACAACAAAATATCTGGCAACATCCCCGGCGGCTGTACCAACCTCCGGAAGTTTGGTAGACGGATTCCATGCGACGCTTGCTCCGTTTGCGGCGATACCCTTAGTGAGATCGGCTTTGCCTTCCGCATCGCAGGGATAAATTACCACAACCTGGCCAATACCCTTAACATATTCCAGGTCGGCCTCTGCTACCTGTTTAGCGCCGGACATCACCTTATATACATAACTTTCACTGAAATCGGAAGCTTTGGGAGCAGCGAATGCAACCGGAAGTTGAACAGGGGCAACCTCACCGAAAGTAATATCCTGGATTTCCGAAAGATTATATGTTATTTTATTGCCGTCCTTAAGGTTGACGTTCATGACAACAGTTGGCTCATTCTGGGCCAAGGCTGTGGCAACTGCCACAAAAGATAATGCTAATGTCGATATTTTTTTCATAATTGTGATGACTGTTTTAGAGGTTTAACGTGTGAATTTGAACACTTTGTTGTTGACTTTTACAACATATACGCCCGGAGACAAAGTATTCAGGTCAGCCGAAACGTGACCATGTGCGCCTACTGCAAGCATCCGTACACCCCCAAGGGAGTATACATCAATGTTAACGAACATGTTGTCCGGGACATCTGCTGTAACCACACCGGAAATAAAAGCGACATTCAGGTCACCAAAATCTTTTGTGATTTCGTCAACGGCTTGCACAGCAAGACTGAAGGTAATATTGCGGAGGGTGAGAACATCAACTTTGCTTTCGCCTTCGTCAGTAGCAATCGTCATAGTATTGCCGTCGAAAGAAAGTCGTGAGATGGTATTGATAGGGATTGCTGTGCTGCCATCCGATGTGTTTAGAACCATCTTGTTATCATCCTCAGCATTAGCCTGCAAACCCACCGCAGCCAGCATGGCGGCTGCCAGATAATAAGTAATCTTTTTCATCTTTTGTTTGAAGAGTACTGAAGGGTAAATAAAAAACTATATTGAATTAAACTCATAAAATAATATGAAAGTATTGCGTGTACCGGATGCCAAGAGATACATTTATTTTCTTCAATTATTCTCTTCACGCATCTATACCTTGCAAAGGTACACAATTATTTGATTTATTATAGAAAATCGACATCCTTTTGCTTAAAATTTATTATTGCGGAAAAATTAGTGAGACAAGAAGGCTTCGATGTCGAAATAATAACCATGTATAACATTGAAACTAATATTGAAACTGATAATGAACATTATTGCTGAAATTTCATTAAAAAAATGGTGATTGTCCGCTTTTTTAGTATCTTTGCACAGACTTCTATAAATATATGATTCTAATGCCACGGAAATTGCCGTAACGACATGCAATTGTGTCCTATTAGCAGATTTTGAAATCCCATCAACAACATAAACATTAATATCCACAAAACCAACACATGAAAAGACTCTACTCTTTCATTGCCATGATGGCACTGGTCCTAGGCATTGCCTCCGCCCAGATTGTCACCACTACGCCCTTGATTGTTCAGGAGAATTCAAAGGACGTAGTACTGACATATCATGCAGCCTCGCCCTTAGGCAATATGGGCCTGGCGAACCTGCCCTCCACCACCCCCGTATATGCCCACATAGGCGTAATAACCAACAAGAGCGCCAACCGGAGCGACTGGAAGTATGCGCCGACATGGGGTGACAACGCAGAAAAATACCATATGACCTATGTCAGCCCTAACACTTATACCCTGAGCATCGGCAATATGCGAACTTACTTCGGCATTACCGACCCGTCTGAAGTAATAGAAGAAATTGCACTTGTATTCCGTACCGGTGACAAAAGCAAGGAAGGCAAGACCGCTGCTGGCGGCGATATCTTTGTTGATGTCTACGGCTCAGGGTTCCAGATGTTACTTCAATCAGATGCCCCAGGAACCGTTGTCGGCAGTCCCACCACCATAAATCTCACGGCTGCCACAACCGAGAAGGCCACAATAACCATTGCGGTAAACGGCAACACACTGGCTTCAAAATCGGGAGTCACCGAACTGAAAGCCTCGTACAAAATAGCCGCAACCGGAAGTTACACCTTCTCTGCCACAGCTACCAACAATGCAGGTCAGTCAATCAGTCAGAAAAAGACAGTTGCCTACCCAGGCGCTTCGACTCCTGGCACTTATCCCGGAGGTGTACCCAAGATGGGTGCTGTGAAGAACAATGACGGCAGCGTAACTTTCTGCCTCGCCGCTCCAAATAAGAATTCTGTTGTCCTCGTTCCTTCATGGGATGACTACGAGGTCCTGGACAAAAACATTATGAAATATCAGGACTACAACGGCCAACGATATTTTTTCACTACTGTTTCCGGTCTGGCCGATGACCGCTGGTATCCTTATTATTACATTGTCGATGCCACCGTCAAATGCGCCGATCCTTACGCAAACCTCGTACTTGACTGTTATAGCGACAAGTGGCTGGATCCGTCTGTATGGCCCGACATGCCGAAGTATCCCTATGATAAATTCGATGACGTCATGCTTGCCGTCTACCGCGGTGACCTCAACGGGTCGTACAAATTCTCCGACTTCACCATCCCCGACCACAAGAACCTGGTGGTATACGAACTTCTACTCCGTGACTTCACCGGTACGGACGGGCAGGCAGACGGCAACGGCACGGTGCGCAAGGCCATCGAGAAAATCCCATATCTGAAATCGCTTGGTGTCAACGCTGTCGAGATCATGCCCATAATGCAGTTCAGTGGCAACAACTCGTGGGGTTATAACACCAACTTCTACATGGCTCCCGACAAATGCTACGGCTCACCATGGGATTATATGGAACTTGTGGAAACCTGCCACCTAAACGGCATCGCGGTAATCCTTGACATCGCACTCAACCATGCGGACGGCCTCAATCCATGGTACCAGATGTATCCCGCGGGTCAGAACCCCTTCTTCAACGCCACAGCGCCTCATGACTATTCTGTATTCAACGACTGGAACCAGAGTAATCCTCTTGTCCAGCAACAGTTCCATGATGCAATCCAGTACTGGATGCGAAACTATAACGTCGACGGCTACCGTTTCGACCTCGTAAAGGGTCTTGGCACGGACTATCCCAGCGGAACCGAAGCATACAACCCCACACGTGTCGCCACTATGCGCAGACTTCAGAAAGCCATCGCCGAAGTTAAGGCAAATGGCATTCACATCAACGAGAACCTGGCGACAGCACAGGAGGAAAACGAGATGTTTGCTGACGGAGGCCAGATGAACTGGGCGAATATCAATTATAATTCATGCCAGTACGCCAAGGGCTCATCCAGGGCAAACGGACTGAATCGCTTCCTGGCAACTACCGACGGTAACCGTTCGGCCTGGTCGACGGTTTCTTACGCCGAGAGCCATGACGAACAGCGCATGGGCTACGAACAGGTCGCTTATGGCGAGACATCGGCAATAAAGTCAGACAAGGCCCTGCGTTACAATCGTCTGGGACAGGTTGCAGTCCAGATGCTTGCCACACCTGGCGCGAAGATGATCTGGCAGTTCGGCGAACTGGGCGATTCACAGAACACCAAGAATTCCGACGGAGGCAACAATACCGATCCGAAAATCGTGCCCTGGGGAACATTAAGCGACCCGGCCGTCGAGCATCTGCACGGCGTATATGCGGCCATGTGCCAGTTGCGTAAGAAAAACAACGACCTTTTCACTCTCGGCGAGTACTACCAGTCCGGCCTCAACCAGAACAGCCTGACGACCAATCGCATCCAGATCATCAAATACGGCGACCAGCAGGTTCTTGCCGTAGTGAATCCCGCAGTACAGGGCTCGGCAAAACGCGTGACAATCGCATCGTCCCGCGCCGACAAACTTCTTCCCACCAACTGTCAGATCATAACCTACAGTTCGAACTTCTCCTCCACCCCCGTCCTGTCAAAATCCGGATCAAATCTTACTGTAAATGTTCCCGCCAACGGTTTTGTAGTCTTCGCCACAAAAGAAGTCTCCGACGTTGATCAGACTATCGCTGACGGAATAGGTGAAAACACGTTAAATGTGTATGGAGCCGAAGGCCGCATCGTCATTGACGGTGAATACGACAATGCGACAGTATACTCTATATCCGGTATGGTCCAGGGGTCACTGAACGTTCCGGCCGGAATATATATCGTCAATGTTGATGGCAGGACTTTCAAGGTTGCCGTCCGCTAATTCACGACATATCAAAACGTGCACAATTCGGACATAACCGTCCCAAACTCAAGATTAAGACACCCGTAGCCATTATTGGCACGGGTGTTTTTTCGCAAATGCAAACTTAAGTTAAAGAAAGCACACAGATTTTGCAGTCTCCCTATTTTGAACTATTTTTGTTAATTCAAAAGCAAACTAACAATTATGTTGACATATAACACTCAACTGAAAGAACTTATCCTGCCTGAGTACGGACGTAACATACAGCAGATGGTTGACTATTGCATGACCATAGAGGACCGAGACGAGCGTACTCGCTGCGCAAATACAATAGTCAATACCATGCGTACGCTGTTCCCCGACCAGCGCAGTGACGATGCTAACCGCAAGTTCTGGGATCATCTCGCCCTAATGAGTGGGTATAAACTTGACATTGACTGGCCTGTTGAAATTGTTCGTCCGGCAGACCTTGAGCCCAGACCTGACCCGGTTATTCTTGACGAAAGCCCTATTTTGGCCCGTCAGTACGGCAAGAATCTCGAGCGAATGATTTATCTTGCCGCAGAAATGCCTGAAAGCGAGGACCGGTGGGCGCTTGTCACCCTCATAGCCTCACAAATGAAAAAAATGATGCTGGAGGCCGGGATGAATGATCTGTCCGATGAACGCGTTTTCGAGGAACTTGCATATATTTCCGAAGGACGGATTCTGATAAACCCCGATGACATGCCATTGCATGAGTTCATTGCCGCTCCTCGATCCAAAAAGAAAAAAAAGAAATAAGTTATACCTTATTATAAACATTGATTCCTGCTTTCAAATATGATTGAGCGCAATTCAGTACTACGGATTGGTAAAGTCACAAAGACTCACGGCATCAAAGGCGAGATGTCCGCAGACCTTGATGTCTACGTTGATCCTTCCGACCTCGGGTGCATGATATTTGACATGGACGGAATACTCGTTCCTTTCTTTGCCAGATCAGCGCGTCCCCGCGGGTCCGAATCATGGCTCTTCATGCTTGACGGTATAGACTCCGACACCGAAGCCGCTGAATTTGTCGGCAAGGATATTTACGGCAAAAAAGACGACCCCATTCTTGACCTCGATGAGGCTGAGGATGTCTTCTATCTCAGCGACCTTGTCGGCTGGAAAATAATTTGCAACAACAGGGCAATCGGGACTGTCACACATATCGAGGACTCGACCGAAAATGTCCTTTTTGTTGTACGCGACGGAAGTACAGGCAAAGAATTGCTTCTTCCGGCCAACGAAGAGTTTATCTCTGAAATCAACGAAGATAATAAAACAATTACCCTTGATCTTCCCGAGGGCATACTTGAACTCAACTAATTACTAATAATATGGATTTCGACGAACAGGACGCCATAAACTTCATGCAGGAGAATTCCGGCATAGAGACAAAATATTCCGATGACCAGTTACTCAACATCATCGATATAATATGGGATTATTATGAGGACAAGGGTCTACTGGACATAAGCCTTGATGACAATGCCGACAGCGAGGCCGACAACGATGACCTAATCCGCCATGTCAAAAAGATGCTCCGCAAAGACCGTCGGGCAGGTATCGCCGAGTCCGATATCGAGCCTCTGGTCATGGCCGAGATAGCCTATGAGGCTTCGCTCGAAGAATAGCCTCTGAAAATCACGCTTTCTGCCATTTTCAAATTACGCTCTCCACCTCTCACCTCATCAAACCGAAATGACAAAACTGACGAAATATCTGTTATTAACACTGGCTTTTGTCGCTGTCCCGTTACTTTCTTCTGGCCAGACCCCCGAAGACGATAATTACGAGACAGCCGAGCAGAACATAGCAAATCCGCCTGTGCCTCCAAAAGCCTCGGCATCGATTATCAGGCATATGGACGGTCTGGCGAAAACCCTTGGCCGACATAACTTCGATGTGCGTAAAACCCGTAAAGGCGAGGTGCTTCGTGTAATCATTACATCCGACAGGCTTTTTGATTCCAATGCCACATCGCTCAAGACTTCAGCCAAACCCATACTGAATGCTTTCGAGGCACTTGTAAAGCGGCCTGAACTATATAAACTTGTCATACTAGGACATACTGATGACACCGGCGACGAAATCTATTCCGACAACCTGAGCGAAGTGCGCGCCAATGCAGTAGACGAATTTTTCGAAGACATGGTTCCTGGCTCACAGTGTAATGTCATACCTTATGGAATGGGATACGACGAACCGCTGAATCCGAATAATTCCATAGAAAACCGGCGCAAGAACCGTCGCATAGAAATTTACATCATTCCGACCCAGACCCTGATTGACGTCGCACGCAAAGGTAAACTTACCTGAATGTTTTTTACACATAATTAGACCTCGCTCCAGCCTATTCGGGCCTGCGATTCAAGGAATCAAGCATCTCGACAAGTTTGGCTCGCACGCCCCGTAGCCTCTCTATGGCCTCAAAACGTTTGCTCACCCCGTCGTGATTTCGTTTGATTTCTTCCTGGGCAGCATCCAGTTTAAGGCCTTTTTCTTTGACAAGATAATATATCATGCGTATCTTCTCGATGTCATCGGGGGTATAGTAACGTGTGCCCTTATCGTTACGGCGAGGCTTGATTACAGTAAATCGTGACTCCCAGAACCTCAGCGTCGATGCCGGAAGATTGAGAATCTCTGCGACTTCACGGATTTTATAATATTTCTTTTCAAATCGTTCCATCTGCGGGGTATAGACTGATTTTTTTGCAAATGTAGCGATTTTCCACTACTTTTGCACTTTGAAACCGAAAAAATATTCTAACGTACTTTTATTAGGGAAAAACTATATCTCACAATTTTATATGAGCACGCTCACAGCAAAACAGATTCGCGAATCTTTCAAGAAATTTTTCGAGTCCAAGGGACACCGTATCGTTCCCTCGGCACCTATGGTCATCAAGGACGATCCGACCCTGATGTTTACTAACGCAGGAATGAACCAGTTCAAGGATATCATTCTAGGCAACAAGACTCCCGAAAGCCGACGGGTCGCCGACTCACAGAAGTGCCTGCGAGTTTCAGGCAAGCACAACGACCTTGAGGAAGTGGGTATGGATACCTATCACCACACCATGTTCGAAATGCTCGGCAACTGGTCGTTCGGCGATTACTTCAAAGCCGAGATCATTGACTGGGCCTGGGAATACCTCGTTGACGTTCTTGGACTTAATCCGGATGTTCTCTACGCTACAGTATTCGAGGGCTCTCCCGAAGAAGGTCTCGAGCGCGATAATGAGGCCGCCGAAATGTGGGCGAAGCATCTCCCGGCCGACCATATCATAAACGGCAACAAGCACGACAATTTCTGGGAAATGGGCGACACTGGTCCATGTGGACCTTGCTCTGAAATACATATTGACCTTCGCCCTGAAGAAGAGCGCAAGGCTATCCCCGGAGCATCACTCGTCAACAAGGACCATCCTCAGGTCATCGAAATCTGGAATCTCGTGTTCATGCAGTACAACCGAAAGACCGACGGCTCTCTCGAACCTCTCCCAGCCCGCGTAATCGATACCGGCATGGGATTCGAACGACTCTGCATGGCGCTCCAGGGTAAGACATCAAACTATGACACCGATGTCTTCACTCCTCTTATTAATAAGATTTCTGATCTTTCCGAAAAAAAATATGGCGTCGATTCCAAAGTCGACATTGCGATGCGTGTAATCGCCGACCACGTCCGCACGATTGCCTTCTCGATAGCCGACTCACAGTTACCCTCCAATGCGAAGGCCGGATATGTAATACGCCGTATCCTGCGCCGCGCCGTGCGCTACGCTTATACTTTCCTTGACCAGAAGCAGGCTTTCATGTACCGACTCATCGATACACTCATCGATTCGATGGGAGAGGCATATCCGGAACTTCCAGCCCAGCGTGAACTCATAATGCGCGTGACCAAGGAAGAAGAGGATGCATTCCTCCGCACCCTCGACAAGGGTATTTCTCTACTCGACAACGTGATGCAAAAAGCACGCAAGGATGGCAAGACCGAAATCTCCGGCAAGGACGCATTCACACTTTATGACACTTACGGTTTCCCCCTCGACCTCACAATGCTTATCCTCAAGGAGAACGGCATGACTCTTGATGAAAAGGGATTCGATGAGGAAATGGCAGCCCAGAAGGCACGCGCCCGCAACGCCGCCGCAGTAGAGACTTCCGACTGGGTCATTGTGAATGACGGCGAACAGCAGTTCGTTGGTTATGACGAGACAGAGACAGAATCAAAGATTCTCCGTTACCGTCATGTCAAACAGAAAAACCGCGAGTTCTATCAGATTATCCTTGACCGAACACCCTTCTACGCCGAAATGGGCGGTCAGGTCGGTGACCGCGGCACTCTTACCGACAACGCCACCGGCGAAGTAATCGATATATACGACACCAAGCGCGAAAACGGCATCGGTGTCCACCTTACCACCAAACTACCCACAGTCCCCGGCGATACTTTCACCGCCGCCATCGACATCGATGCCCGAAATGCTTCTTCCGCCAATCACTCGGCCACACACCTTCTTCACGCCGCCCTACGCCGTGTTCTGGGTACCCATGTCGAGCAGAAAGGCTCGTTCGTTTCTCCCGATGTATTGCGTTTCGACTTCTCGCACTTCCAGAAACTCACTCCCGAGCAGATTGCCGAGGTTGAGCGTCTCGCCAACATCGAAGTCCGTAAGGCAATTCCCCTCGACGAGCACCGCGAAGTGCCAATCGCCGAGGCAAGGGAAATGGGTGCTATGGCACTCTTTGGCGAGAAGTACGGCGACAAAGTTCGTGTGATCCGTTTCGGCGATTCATGTGAACTCTGCGGTGGCGTCCATGTCGCCAACACAGGCAACATCGGTATGATCAAAATCATTTCCGAATCCTCTATTGCTGCCGGCATCCGCCGCATCGAGGCAATCACCGGAGCAAAAGTCGAGGAACTTCTGAACTCCATCCAGCAGAACATGCGCGAGATTTCCGCAATGTTCAATAATGCGCCGAATGTAATGGCTGCTCTGCGCAAATCAATAGACGAGAATGTCGAGTTGCGCCATCAGGTCGAGGAAGCGATGAAAGAACGTGCCGCCGCACTTGCCGCAAACCTAATCGCCAAAGCAACAATCGTCAACGGCGTGAAACTCGCCATACTCACCGGTGTCCGTTTACCCGATATGGTCAAGAACGTCGCAATGACTGTCCGCCAGAATTCTTCCGAGAATACAGCGTTCATCGCTGCAACGGTCGATCCGTCCGGTAAGCCTCTGCTGACTGTGGCCTTAACCGATGACCTTGTCGCATCCGGACTTAACGCCGGAAAGATTGCCCGTGAAGCCGCTAAATTCATCAAAGGTGGCGGCGGTGGCCAACCCGGTTTCGCCCAAGCAGGCGGTAAGGATGCCGAAGGCATGTCCCAGGCCCTCGATGCAATGAAAAGCGCCATTTGACTATATAACTCCATCAAGGAGTAAACATATACCAATTATTAAATAGGAGGTCGGATAGAATTCCAGGAATTCGTCCGACCTCCTATATTCTTATTTGTGAAATTTGGTAAAAACGGCGCTTCAATGTTAAGTTTTTGACTTCTTTGTCAAGATTTTTTCGTAACTTTGCAGAATATTAGGAGTCTCATAATTATTCCAAACACGAGCGCGGCGATTTCTGACTCCCCCACATTACTTTTCTTAACTCCTTTCATCACGATGGACATAAACAGAGCCTTATACATCTCGCAGGAAATTTCTCCTTATCTTCCCGCCACACCTATGTCGACCAAAAGTCGCAACCTCGCTCAGGGCATTCAGGAAAGCGGTGTTGAAGTACGCACCTTCATGCCCCGTTATGGCTCGATTAATGAACGTCGCAACCAACTTCACGAAGTAATACGTCTTTCCGGCCTCAACCTTGTAATCGACGATACCGACCACCCTTTGATTATCAAGGTTGCAACGCTTCAGCCATCGCGAATGCAGGTTTATTTCATTGATAGCGATGATTACTTCCTGCGTCACACGTCCAAAGGTCTTGAGACCGAAGTCGACCCGAGCGAAAACGACGAACGTCTAATGTTCTATGCCCGAGGCGTCATCGAGACTGCCAAGAAACTTCGTTGGACCCCCGACATAATTCACTGCGCCGGATGGATATCATCCCTGATTCCTCTTTACCTGCACAAGACCTACTCCAACGACCCGACCGTACGCGATGCCAAGGTCATTTATTCGATTTTCGACAGCAAAATGCCCGAGGGTCTGGGTGAACGCGCATTGGAGAAACTGAAGATGGATGCTTTCACTGACAAGGATCTCAAAGCATTCAAAGGTCTGGACAGCATTGACACCGCCGCTCTACACCGTATCGCCATAGACTATGCCGATGCCATTGTCCAGGCATCCGAAAACATTGACCCCGAGATTCTGGAATATGCCAAGGCTTCCGGCAAGCCGTTCCTGACCTATCAGCCGGATGACGAAACTATGGCAGCAAAATATCTCGAGTTCTACAAAACATTGTAAAACGTCTCCACCTCACTTTTTTCAATTCTGAAAAATGAGAAACCCATCAATAAAACTCCTCCTCGCCTCAGCCGTGCTCGCCGCCTCATTCGCGGCATGCAACGACGGACTGACTAACGGCAACTCGATTGTCGATGACCAGGTAAACGTTTTCATCGACACGACATTCACCGTTTCTGCCACTACGGTCGACAACAACGCTGTCATCTCACGCTCGATAACCGGTCTCATCGGATCCATTGATGCCGAAGGATACGGTTCGCTCAGTTCCGACTTCATTACCCAGTTCATGCCCGCGAACACAATGGACACACTGGGTGTAACGGCCTCGACAATCGATGACATCTCCCTCGTGATGCGTTACTATACAGACGGATTTGTTGGCGACTCAGTAGTACCCATGGGTGTCGAGGTCTATCCTCTTGTACGACAACTCCCCTCTCCCATCTACTCTGATTTCGACCCGTCAGGCTACTATGACGCCTCACAGCCTCTCGGTTCGGCCATATACACCGCAACACGCGAGAATCTCACCGATTCCCTGAAAAAACTGAACTACAATCTTGTTCGCGTAAAACTTCCGGTCGAGATGGGGCGTCGCCTGTTCAACAAATTCGTCGAGGATCCTGCTGTTTTCTCCGATCCCGAAAAGTTTGCCCAGTTCTTTCCAGGACTATACATCCGCAACTCATACGGCTCCGGCCGTGTCATGCGCGTATCGCAGACGACCATCGATATGAGGTACCACTCGAACATGAAGGTTGACGGAAAAGACACCGTCATAAACCTCAATGCCGCCTATCTTGCCGTCACCCCCGAGATTGTTTGTAACAACAACATCGAATATACCATTTCTGACGATCTTCGTTCACGGCGCGCACAAGGCCAGACTCTTCTTGTTGCCCCGGCAGGTTACGATGCCGAAATCATTTTCCCTGCCCGCGAGATCATCAGCAATTATCGCAATACTATCGCCAACGGTCTGGGTGTAATCAATTCACTCAGTTTCGAGATTCCCGCTGAGGAAATTGCAAATGATGAAGGAATAACACCGCCGCCCTACGTTCTGATGGTTCTCAAGTCGAAGAAAGACACTTTCTTCAATGACAATAAGATTACCGACAACAAGACATCTTTCTACGCTCAGTACAATTCTTCCACCAAATCTTATGATTTCGGATCCATGCGCGACTATCTGATGGATCTGATTAATAAAGAAGAAATTTCTGATGAGGACATAACATTCATAATTACGCCGGTAAATGTCGCCACTGAAAGCAATTCCGATTACTACGGAGGCACGAGCACATATGTAACCTCTATAACGCCCTATGTAGTACAGCCTGTCATGGCCCGTCTGCTGATTGACAAAGCAAAAATCACTTTTGTATATTCTCGTCAGACACTTGCCCAGTAAGCATACTTAGACTATCCCCTGACCCCATAAATAAAACATCGCCGAAGAGTAAAACTTCGGCGATGTTATTTTTATGCATCGAGACAAACCTATAACATCGAAAGGGATTTTTTTATAGCAGCCTCAAGTGGAGTGCCGGGATCAGCATCGTATATCGCATTCAACACTTTCTGACTCTGTGCCCGTGCAAAACCAAGCATGGTAAGAGCGGCAAGCGCCTCATCGAAATCATCGATTCGCTTTGTCATGGGCAAGCCCGTTATTGCGCCGGCAGAAGTCTGATTGATTTTATCACGAAGGTCCACGATTATACGTTCGGCTGTCTTTCCACCTATACCCTTTACAGCCTTCAACTTCTTGACATCGCCATTGGCTATTATCGACTCCAGTTCGGCAGGAGTATAAGACGACAGGACAATCCGTGCTGTCATGGCCCCGACTCCGGACACAGAAATCAACAGGCGGAAAAGTTCCCGCTCCACTTCGTCGGCAAAACCAAAAAGTGTCCATGCATCTTCTCTTACAACAAGATGCGTAAACAAACGCGTCTTTTCTTTTCCTTGAATAGTCGTATATGTGTTTAGAGATATATTCAAGATATAGCCTATGCCTCCCGATGTCTCGATGACTACGGTTGTCGGCTGGAGATTGGTGATATTTCCGTAAATTGATTCGTACATTGTTATCCGTTAATATTAAATTCATACTGCAGGCAGCCTCCCGAAACAAATCAGGAATCCTGCCCCATTAAATTTTCTTCCTACAAAGTTAAATATTTTCAATCTGAATTCCTTGCAAAGTTTGCTAAAGCGTTCGAGTCATCCGATTTTTTATGAGCATTTAAGCGACTTTTAGCAGAATTTTTATTAAGTTTGCATCTGAATTGTAACAATACCGTTTATGCACCGGGGCCGGTTTACTCCATTGCCGACACCTCTCTGCGGTATTTTTCAGATATAAATTTTATTAACAACACAGGCTATATGCTTTATTCAATGACCGGCTTCGGCAAAGCCACATGCCAATTGCCGTCAAAAAAAATTACAGTTGAAATAAAATCGCTGAACTCCAAACAGTTCGACCTTAGTTCACGTGTCCCATCAGCATATCGTGAAACTGAAATTTCATGGAGACACGACCTAGTCTCAAGACTGCAGCGGGGCAAAATCGACCTTTCAATCAGTATCGAAAATTTCGGTGACGATGGTTTTGCCCAACTCAACACTAAGGCATTACAGATATATAAGAACCAGATTCAGAAAGCATCCGAAACCCTTGGGATAGACAATCCCGCCGATTGGTACAGCATTCTTCTCCGGTTCCCGGACACAATGCTTTCCGATAAAGATACAGAGATTTCTCCAGAAGAAATAGAGACTGTCCACGCTACTGTCCTTAAGGCTGCCGAAGAACTCATGGACTACCGCAGAACCGAAGGCGTTAAACTTGAGGAATTCTTCAAGGAACATATCGAGAGTCTTACTGAATTACTGTCAAGAATTCCTCGCTTCGAGGCCGAACGCATTGTTCGGATTAAAGACCGACTTGCCGAAAGCCTTTCCAAAATTCCGGCTTTCGAGTATGACAAGGGCCGGCTCGAACAGGAAATGATCTTCTATATCGAGAAACTCGACGTGACCGAAGAGCGCCAAAGACTGACCCAGCACCTTAAGTATTTCAGCGAGACACTTGAATTACCCGAACCGGGCCAGGGTAAGAAACTCGGATTCATTGCCCAGGAAATGGGGCGTGAGATCAACACTCTTGGATCCAAATCCAACCACGCCGAGATGCAACGCATTGTTGTAATGATGAAAGACGAACTCGAGCAGATTAAAGAACAAGTTCTGAACGTCATGTGATAATAAATTATTAAAGTTTCTACAACATAATAAACACAAGCCTTATGAAACCAGGCAAAATCATAGTTCTCAGCGCGCCATCCGGATGCGGCAAATCGACTATCATCCACACATTGCTTGACAACGGCACCGTCGACATGAAGTTCTCCGTTTCTGCAACCAACCGCAAACCACGCGAAGGCGAGCAGGATGGCGTCGACTATCATTTCATGAATACCCAGCAATTCCGTGAGGCAATCGCCGATAACGCATTTATCGAGTGGGAACAAGTCTATCCGGGTCGCTACTACGGTACGCTGAAAAGCGAGGTTGCCAATGCTGTAGCGAGGGGAGAGAATGTCCTCCTCGACATAGATGTCAAGGGTGCTATGAATGTCAAAAAACTTTTCGGAGATCAGGCCTTGACACTATTCATTCTTCCCCCGGACATTGAGACACTCCGGCAGCGTCTGATCACACGTGGCACCGATGCAATGGACGAGATTGAGCGCCGCGTCTCTAAAGCCGAGTATGAAATTTCCTTCGCTGACGAATGCGATCTACGCATAGTCAATGCCGACCTCGACAAGGCCGTTGAAGAAACCGGGAATGCCATAAACGACTTCCTCTCAAAGTAACCTGATGGAAGAGACTATAGGCATATTAGGCGGATCATTCAACCCCGTGCATATCGGTCACTTGATTATCGCTTCCTACATATCCCAATGGGGATATGTCGACAAGGTATGGCTCACCCTTTCGCCTCAGAATCCACTAAAGGATCAGAGAGGCATGATTCCTGACTTGAAGCGTCTGGCAATGCTGAACATGGCCACTCGTTCTATACGTGACATCGAGACCTCTGATATTGAACTTTCAATGCCCCGTCCCTCCTATACCATAAACACACTTGACGCTCTCAGCAAAGCGCATCCTGCAAAACGATTTAAACTCATTATTGGCAGTGACAACTGGCGCATATTCAGTCAGTGGCGCGAACACCAGCGCATACTCGACGAATATGGTGTCATTGTTTATCCTCGCCCGGGATATGAAATCGAACGCATGGCCGTAGACGGCATGGAGGTTGCTCATGCTCCGCTTGTCGATATATCGTCGACGTTCATTCGCAATGCAATAGCTCAAGGCAAAGATTGCTCGCTGTTCCTGCCGCAAGGAGTGTTCAAGTATATATCAGACAATAAATTCTATCGAGCCAAAACCGTGAAATAATCTCAAAAATACGAAAAACATGCCCGCGTCCCTCCCCCCCAACACGCTATCTTTTATAGCATTGTGTAACGAATACTGTCAGGCGTTAGAGAACTGTGCCGAAAGTCTACCTGAGGATTTCATCTCTACGATGGTGCGCCTACTGCCGCGTATCTACATCACAGCCTCCGACCTGCCCGCCGATTTACTTGGCGAGGAAAGTTATATTCCTTCCAGTCTTGACGAAGACTATTATGATGCAGTGCGCCGCAATGCAGAAGGAATTTTAGGCGAAAACGATACCTACCTCGAGGTTTTTGAAGAAGACATGAAATATTCCGATACTCCTATTGGAGCATCGATTTCAGAAGCACTCGCCGACCTTTACCAGGTTTTCTACAATTTCCTTGTCGCCGTAAAGGACGCAACAACTGAATCCATCGAAGAATCAGTCGGTGCTATGGCCGATGATTTCGCATCCTATTGGAGTCAGATTCTCGTCAATGTTATGCGCCCGCTTAACTCGCTTCGCCATAACAATTAACCTGCAACATTCAGAAGTATTACTTTAATCTGTGGGCAGTCTTGACGAGTCTTAAAGCAAAAATTTAACTTTTAATCTCCCCTACCTGTAATTCAGTATGTCACCCTGTAATTTATCAGCAATAAAAGATCCTGTAACCTGTGAGCGTGTTACAGACTTGATACACTTTCTTGATTCATCTCCCGTAAATTTTCTGGCAGCACAGACTATCTGCACCAGGCTTGATGCTGCCGGGTTCACTCGTCTGCCAATGAACAAGGAATGGGTTATCGAACCAAATGGACGGTATTATGTTACACAGAACGATTCGGCTGTTTTCGCTTTCGTTGCTCCATCTTCCGCACCCCGAGCTTTCAGGGTCATTGCCGCTCACAGCGATTCACCCTGTTTCCGCGTAAAACCAAATTGCGAGATGGTCAGTGACGGCTGTATGCTTCGTCTGAATACCGAAGTATATGGTGGCCCGATCCTTTACACATGGTTTGATCGTCCGCTTTCTCTTGCCGGGCGTGTAATTCTGCGAAATGAGAAATCCACACTTGATCCCATACGCGTCAACATAGACTTCAGGCGTCCGCTGATGACAATACCGCACCTTGCAATCCACTTCAATCGCGCAGTCAACGACGGAAATCCTCTCTCGAAACAGAAAGACATGCTTCCTGTTGTCGGCCGTCTCAACTCCGCAGACGAGGCCAACGGCTGGCTCCTGAGGCTTGTCGCCAGCGAGCTCGACATTGAACCTGAACGCATTCTCGATTTCGACCTTTCACTTTACGACACCACCAAGGCTGAAATTGTCGGTGCCTACGGTGACTTTATTGCTTCCGGTCGGCTCGATGACCTTTCGATGGCACATGCCGCAATGACCGCGATAATCGAGACCGCAGAAAAGCCGTCTGAAGACCTTCGCGTAATGGCGGTGTTCGATAACGAAGAAACTGGATCGGGTACAAAGCAAGGCGCAGGCTCACCGATTCTTGAACACATCATACGCAGAATATTCCTTGCAATGGGCAAAGACGACGCCGATTACATGGCCGCTGTTGCAGACTCATTCATGATAAGCGCAGACAATGCACACGGTGTTCACCCAAACTATGTCGAGAAACAGGACCCGACCAACCATCCCGTTCTCGGCAATGGACCGGTGATTAAAATCAATGCTAATTGCAAATACATGAGTGACGCCGTGACCGCCGCCATCTATGCCGAGATATGCCGCGAGGCCGGCGTGCCTTTCCAATACTTCGTCAACCACAGTGATGTCGCCGGAGGCTCGACGCTTGGTAACATCCTGACATCCCAGATTCCTCTCCGGGGAGTAGACATGGGAGCCGCCATCTGGGCAATGCACTCTGCACGCGAGACAGCCTCAACCGCTGATGTGCCCATGATTATCGCCTCGTTCAAACATTTCTTCTCACTCTGACAAGACTTTCAGAATTAATCACCAACTTAACACCCAAGGGAACTATTTTGTACACCCACAAAATAGTTCATTTTGTTTGTATATAGGAAGATTTAACAAAAAATTAATGGCATGTAAACACCCTTTGGAAACCTTTACCGTTATCTTTGTCAATACTTAAATGTCATTATCACCTAGATGTGGAAACTATACGCTCTTTTGTCAGCGCTTTTTGCCGCGCTGACAGCCATTTGTGCCAAAATAGGAGTCAAAGATGTTGACTCTAATCTTGCCACCGCAATACGCACAACAATAATACTCTTCCTGACATGGGGAATTGTTTTCGTGTCGGGTCATTTGTCCGAAGTCAAGTCCGTTCCGCGCTTTACCTGGATATTTCTCATACTGTCCGGTATTTCGACCGGTCTGTCATGGCTTTTCTATTTCAAAGCCATACAGATTGGCGATGTCTCGAGAGTCGCACCTATCGATAAGTTAAGTGTCGTCATAACCTTCATCCTTGCATTCATCCTTTTAAAAGAACCCGTTTCCCCCAAAGTCATTGCCGGCGCCCTCCTTATTCTGGCCGGAAGCATCCTTATTATGTGGAGATAACGAAATTCATATTTTATACAGAATTGTGGCATAACTTTGCTCGAAAGGAAATATGAAGTTATGAAACTTTTAATTATAGAAGATGAGCGGATGCTTTCAAGGAGCGTCGCCGAATATCTAGGGCGCGAAGATTATCTTTGCGAACATGCATATACATGTCATGACGCCACTTATAAGATTGCAGCCTATGAATATGACTGCATTCTTCTCGACCTTATGCTTCCCGACGGGAGCGGTCTTGACATATTGCGTTATATCAAAAAGGAATCTCCACAGACCGGAGTAATAATTGTTTCTGCCAAAGACTCTCTTGATGATAAGGTTGAGGGGCTAAGAATCGGAGCGGACGATTACCTCCCTAAACCGTTTCATCTGCCGGAATTGAGCATGAGGATTTTTGCCCTGATGAGACGAAAGAAATTCACATGCGACAATACGCTTCACATCGGACAACTCACAATCGACCTTCCGGAACATAAAGTAAAAATCGGAGCAAATTACATCACATTAACGAAAAGCGAATACGACCTGCTTTTGTTTCTTATACAGAACCGCAACCGTGTAGTCTCAAAAAGTGCGATTGCCGAGCATCTTAGTGGCGACATGGCGGATATGCTTGATGACTTCAACTTCATCTATGCTCATATCAAAAATCTGAAGTCAAAATTATCGGATGCAGGTCTGATAGACTGTATAAGAACTTTTTACGGAATCGGTTATAAATGGAACATAGGGAGATGAGGACTCTTTTATATAAAACCAGCGTTAGAATTATTGTCTGCATAGCGGCGGTATTTATTCTTACCGCCCCGCTGTTTTATCTTATCACGCGATATTTCTATGCCGAAGATATGATTGACATAATCGAGTCAATCAAGCATGGCGAAGGTATTCCTTCTTCCTTTGACCTTGAGCATGATATTATTGCCGGCATTATGATTCAGTATCTTTTGATATTTATAGTAGTTGCCCTGTCATTGTTTATTGCAATAAGGTTCGCGCTACGTAATCTTTGGAATCCTTTTGAGAAAACCTTAAGGTCAATGGAGACTTTTAAGATTTCTGACAGGAGTCTCCCTTCTCTCAATGATGGCAATATTATGGAATTCAGACGTCTCAACTATGCACTGACAGAACTTATGGAACGCAATGTGGTGACTTATAACCAACAGAAGGAGTTCACCGAGAATGCCTCACACGAACTTCAGACCCCGCTTGCCGTGATGAGAGGCAGGCTTGACATTCTCATGCAACAAAGTCTTGATAGGGATGTACTTGAATCTGTCAATGAACTATATAATGTAAATCTGCGAATGGAACGAATCAACCGTGATTTGCTTCTTCTCGCAAAAATAAGCAATGAACAGTTTGTCGCAAACGAGATGATTGATGCGGTGGCCGTAATTCAGGAACTTGCAGGCAATTTAATCACTCTTGGATATGAAGTGAATCTCATACTCCCCGGGCAGGAATATGAGATCAATGCAAATCGCACTCTTTTTGAAAGCCTGATAAACAATTTGCTCGTAAATGCTGTCAGAAATTCCGGCAAAGCAAAAATCTCATTATCCGGAGGAGAACTTATTGTCAGTAATCCTTCCACAACAAATGTTCCGCTTGACCGCGAAAAGTTATTCCGAAGATTCTCATCGACATCCGGTTCAAAAGGCAACGGCCTCGGCCTTGCTATAGCCAAAGCCGTCTGTGACTTTCACCACTGGAATATAAATTACGACTATGTCGACGTCAACCACCGGTTCACAGTTAGACTAACTTCTGTGAATCAGAAATGAGTAACGAATTCAAGTACAATCTTATTCTGCTCGGAGATTAGTGGCTTGACATCCTTATTATAGAAATATTGTTCATAGTTCAGTCGTATATCGGCCTGAAGTGCACCTTTGCCCAGACTCAAAGTTAATCCTCCAGTCAGTCTGTGACGTTCCGGATCATCAATCTTTAGATGTCCATTCTCATCTTTAGAACCATTGCTTTGGTCAGACATATAGTCATATCTACCTAAAAAAGACAAAGCCATGCTGTTCTCCCTCAGAGGTAACCTATAGGCGCCAAAAACATCCACCGCATTCACCGGTGAGAATTTGCCATGGGCATAATATTTCCGCAGATACTCGGCTTCGATATGCCACCGCGAGTTTTCCCAATAGGCACCCGCGTCATACATGAATGTGTTGACATCCATAGCCTTTGCTTTCTGGCAACTCAACACTATATTAAATTGACGCCAAAGACAAATCTGCGATTTGAACGAGAAGTTATAGTCCGAAGTCCAAAAATGTTTCTGATTGGTCAAACCGGAACCATTGAAGATGCCGCCTTCAAGTGTTACAGGAACGTCTGTACCCGTATTCCATTGCGCCGAGATTCCAACATCTCTAACATTTCCCACCTGCTTGGCTATGAATGACCTGTTTGCGAAATACTGTAAATGCGGTGACCGGTGTGCATCGATTGAGAAAGGTACTCTCATCTGACCGAATGTAAATCTGATTTGGTCCTTTGGCTGTAGTCTTATGTATGCGTCAAGCATCTTGATTGCGCCTTCATCTGACAAATCTATTTCTGCCTTGTACCTTACAATAGGGATAACCTTTCCCTCCAAACTTACGCGGGCGTTACGTATCTCGAACCTCCCTTTGTTTATTGGAGGCTCATATTCGTACTTGGCGCGGATAGTACCATGTATCTCCGGGATAAAATCATTTTTTGACTCCTGTGCATTCAGTGCAATACTTTCCAAATACAACAGGACGAGTACAATTAGTTTTTTCATATCTTGAATTTTATGGTTTATGAGCCTGCTCGTAGATAATCTCAGCAGGTTTTTCCGGGATTTGACCTGTATATGCGGAATAAAGGATTCCAAAGGCGATTATCGCGAGATAAATCCACAGTAAAACCTCTTTTACCATGTCTATTTTCCTCTCTATTTTCATGACTCAACATTTTTAAAGCATTCTTTTGTTACCGCAAAAGTATATATGAGTCATTGCGTAAATAGTAACAAAATATTAAGAAAGTGTTTCATTCCATATTTTACCGCCAATTCAAAAACTATTCAGAATGTCTACAAAATCATATTATACTTTTGTGCCGAAATTTCAAGGAATAAATTATGAAAGAAACACTCACATTCATTGCATTGTTATCAGCAACTATGTCAGTCTCGGCACAGAACGAGACTGACAGCATTGACACTTCGTTATATGACAAATATCTGGACGAAATTGTCATAGTCGCCAAAAAGACAGGGACAGTAGTAAAAACTGACCGTAAGGTTTACTCGGTATCTCAGGACATTACGTCAAAAGCAACTTCGGCAAGCGAATTTCTAAACCATATCCCTTCTGTTGAGGTGGATATTGATGGAAACGTAAGTATGAGAGGCAACAACAACGTGACAATCCTGATAAACGGTAAACCATCTGCAATGATGGCAGGGAAGACACGCGCCGAGGCCCTCGGACAGTTATCAGCGTCCAATATCGAGCGAATAGAGGTCATAGACAATCCTTCTTCCGAATTCAAAGCCGAAGGCGGTGGAGGAATAATAAACATAATAATGAAAGCCGAAACTAAAAAGGGCGTAAACGGTTCGATAGTTGCGAATGTCGGAAGTGCCGGACGCTACAATGCCGGAGTGAACTTAAACTACGGTATCCGCAATATGAATTTTTACGGAGGATATACATTTAGACGCGACCGTTATGACCGCACTGTTGACGATTACCGCATATCCCCCGCAGATACTATCTCACAGACTACTTACGGATTGGGCCGCCCGGTTTCCCATACTTTCCGTCTTGGAATGACCACCAATATAACATCGACCGATATACTTAGTGTTTACGGGAATTATAACCGAAGAAATTTCAAGCGGGATGAATATGTTGACTCACGCACAAACGAAATCGGAGGAGTCGTTACGGATTCATATCACCGTGACCGTGATGCCGATGCCAAAGAAAATATGTGGGAAGGTAGCATTCAGTACTCTCATCGTTACGGCAACAGCAATGAGATTTCAATCGCTTACGTATATTCCTCTGAGTCGGAAGACGAATTAAACCGATACTCGACAATTCGGCAAAATGTTGAAACCAGGAACAATGAAACCGTTTGGGATGCAAACTATATCCATAACGCCAATCTACGATGGCAGCACACTTTGTCAGATAATATCAAATTGACTTCGGGATATGAGTTTGAGCATCTGAGGGCAGAGCAAAACTATCATGTTTCCGATTGGGACGGGACAGCCTTTATCCCTAATACCGATGAAAGTAATGACTTCACCCATCTTAGGACGCTGAACTCCATATATACCAACGCCGATATGACTTTTGGGTTGTGGCACGTCAATACCGGATTACGCGGGGAATACACTGACATAGACAATCAGTTGAAATCCATCTCTGAAAACCGGCGCAAGCATTATTTTGACTTATTCCCTTCGGTGAGGGTGTCACACAATATTGGGGACGACATGGAATTGTCCACACGTTACAGTATGCGTATCAATCGTCCCCAAGGGAGCGATATGAATCCATTTGCCGAAAGAATTAATCCTTTGAGTCTTGAGGCCGGTAATCCTGATTTGAAACCGGAGAAAATAAATATCGCCGATTTGGGTATACGTTGGCTTTCAAACGCCGGTTCTATTACAGCAAATCTTTTCTACCGGCATATATCCGACGGCATAACAGAGGTATCACGTTATATCGATAATGGCATACTTCTTACAACGAAAGAGAATCTCCGAACGTCCCACAATGCCGGTGTCGAACTCGTGTGGAATATGCGTGTTGCGAACTGGCTTAACATAAACCTGAACGGAACAGGATATTACAATAGCATAAATACCTCAAGACTTGGAATCACCGGAACTCGTGAGATGTTCACATGGAGCGGGCTTTTGAACGCCGATTTCACACCCATAAAACATGGTACAGTCCAGCTCAATGCCCGTTACCATTCAGCCTCACTTGTGCCGCAAGGAAAACGGGATGGCGATTTTCAACTTAATCTTGGATTGAAGTTTGATGTACCGTCAATAAATCTTGCTCTGTTCGCATCCATAACAGATTTGCTTGATACTTATAAACTATCATACACTCTTGATACTCCGGCTCTGAAACAGAAGGTGGAAAAACGTAGGAATCCGCGCATCATCTATGTTGGATTAAGTTGGAACTTCGGAGGGAGCAAAAAACAGCATCACAATGTAGAATACGATGAAGAAATGTGATATATCAATGAACGCGAAAAAAGTATTGAATCTGTTTCTGGGAATCATGTTGCCGGTAATGACATTAGCCTCCAATGAAAAAACCAATACTCAGGCAGATACGCTGAAATATGATGCGATTAAGAATCCATACCGCTTTCAGCCGACACAACTAATTATCCCTACGGTCTTGATTGGTGTGGGATTTGTAGGCCTTAAAAGTGACTGGCTGAAATATACTAACAACGAAACGAAGGATGAACTTCAGGAACATCCTCATTCAAAATTTGGACTTGATGATTTCTGCCAGTATGCACCATGGGCAGCAACTTACGGTCTTAGACTTTGTGGTGTAAGAGGGCTACATGATTATGTGGACCTGACAATTATTTCCGGAACTGCATTTCTTCTTACGGGACTTTCAGTCTATGGCGTGAAAACATTGACCAAAGTGGAACGTCCTGACGGAAGCACAAGAAATTCCTTTCCGTCGGGCCATACCGCAACAGCCTTTGCTGGAGCGGAAATACTTCGTCGTGAATACTGGAATGTTTCTCCCTGGATAGGCATTGGTGCTTACGCTATGGCTGCAGGAACAGGATTCCTCCGCATGTATAACAACCGACACTGGCTGACTGACGTCATAGCAGGAGCAGGTTTCGGTATTCTCAGCGCCAGGGCGGCTTACTGGTTATATCCTGTGATTACAAAGACATTTTTCAAAAAAAGGCACAATGCAAATGTTTTCCTATCTCCTTACATTTCAAAAGAGAGCAAGGGGCTTGCATTTCTAATGACATTCTAACAGCAAATCTATCCCTCCATCTATGACTTTAGATTCAGTCTTCAGGTTCGGCAATGGATTTTCGCAGAAAATCTATGAAACGTCGTTTTCCTGTTGAACCGTCGAGAAGCGCAGTGACACGCTCAGCCGCATAGGAGAAAATACCGTTCTGATCGGCAAGAGCAAGGGCGTCATTGACTAGTTGTGCACAGCCGTTGCGCATAGGCTCTTTTAACTGACGGACCTGTTCGACATTTATTATTTGCATGACGGCATATAATATAAGGTCTATCACCATCTCCTTTTCCACTCCGAATGATGCAAAATCTCGTATGGCAGCCTTGACTTTTGAAATACGCGCCGTCGAATGATAATATTTGCCTCGTTGAATTTCTTTTGAAAGTAATACGCTGTATTTCTCGAACAGTTCTGCGGGCTTTGGATCACAGTAAAAATCAAGATAAGGTCTGGCTGCACGACAGGCGGAATATAGTTCAGTAACGAACTCTATCATTTGCTCCCGGTCCATGCCTGCAAGTTCCTTCTTCAGTTGTGTCTTTGACATATCAGATTCTTAGAAAAACAAGGACAACCGAGTGTCAGGGTTTTATTGAAACCTGAACACAAGGTTGTCCTTAATTTAAATGTTTAATTATTTCTTAAGCCAGCGGTCGAACCAGCGGAAGAAAAGTCGCTGCCACATCACAGCATTCTGTGGTTTCAGAATCCAGTGGTTTTCGTCAGGGAAAAGCACCATTTCGGCTGGAATGCCGCGAAGTTTTGCGGCATTGAAAGCCTGCTGACCCTGTGATGAGAGGATACGGTAGTCAAAATCGCCATGCGAAATCATGATGGGAGTATCCCAGCGGTCGACAAAACGATGGGGAGAGTACTCGAAGGTACGTTGTGCGACCTTGTTGTCCTTGTCCCAGAATGCACCGCCCATATCCCAGTTGGCAAACCACATTTCTTCGGTCTCGAGATACTGGGCCTCCATGTTGAAGATACCGGCATGGGCGAGAAGTGCCGAGAAACGGTGATTATGGTTGCCGGCGAGCCAATATACCGAGAAACCGCCGTATGAGGCACCTGTAGCGCCAACACGCTTCGGATCTATCGAGGCATTGTTCTTCAGGGTCTCATCGACTGCAGCAAGATAATCCTTCATATTCTGCCCGGGATAGTCCTTCGAAATCTGAGCAAGCCATTCACTGCCGAAACCGGGAACGCCGCGACGGTTAGGTGCGATGACTACATAACCGTTTGCCGCCATGAGGGCGAGGTTCCAGCGGTATGACCAGAACTGGCTTACCGGCTGCTGGGGGCCGCCCTGACAGTAAAGCAGTGCGGGATATTCGGCAGTCGCGTCAGCCTTGTAGTTCTGTGGACGAACAAGCCAAGTCAGCATCTCCTTGCCATCGGTTGTAGGCACCTTGGTGGCCTCGACAGTAGGCATTGTCAGTTGGCTGAAGATTCCGCCGTTGATATCAGTGAGCGAGTTGGTTGTGCCGGCAAGTTTCTTGCCTTTGCCTTTGAGGGTGACCTTTACAATCTCATTTGGGCGGAGCATCGAATGGTTCATGACCACAAGATTCTTCGCATCGACAGGGCTGAGACCAGTATAATCGCACATACCCGAAGCCACCTCGGTAACCTTCTTAGTTGCGACCTCCATGTTGAAGACCGGAGCGGTGCCGAGATGGGGAGCGATGAACCAGATGTTCTTCGAATCATGGTTCCAGGCGAACTCGTCGATAGTGAAGTCCCAGTCGCTTGTGAGGTCAGTTTTCTCGCGGGTAGCCCAATCCATGACAAAGAGACGGTTCTTGTCCGACTCATATCCGTCGTTCTCCATCGACAGCCATGCCATGTAACGCCCGTCGGGAGAGAATGCCGGGTTTATGTCATAGCCCATCATGCCTTCAGTCAGGTTTTCTGTCTTGCCCGAGGCGATGTCATAAAGATAGAGGTCAGAGTTTGTGGACACAGCATATTCCACGCCGGTTTTCTTGCGCGAGACATAGACTATTCCTTTTCCATCCGGAGTCCAGGCGAGTTGCTCTACACCACCAAAGGGTCGCATGGGAGCCTCGTAAGGTTCGCCGTCCATGATATCTTTGGGAGTACCTGCAGTCTTGCCGTCAAAGTCGGCAACCCAGGGATGTGGAATTGCAGTCACCCACTCGTCCCAGTGTTTGTACATAAGGTCATCGATGACGCGTCCTGTTGCCTGAGGCAGGTCAGGATAGATATCCTTTGCCTCACGGACATACTTCACGGTCTTTACGAAGATTACCTTCGACTGGTCTGGTGAGAAAAGGAAGCCCTCGATACCTCCCTCAACCTGAGAGGCCTGTACACGGTCCGAGCCGTCAGCGTTCATAGTCCACATCTGTGTCTTGCCGTCGGCATCCGGATAAAGGAATGCGATACGGCGTCCGCCGTCAATCCAGACTGCCCCACCCTCGCTTTTGGGTGTGCGCGTCAAACGGGTAATCTCCCCGCCGTTGACACCGACGGTGTAGAGGTCGTTGTTCGACTTGTTCTGTTCAAGACTTTCATAGGAAATGCCGAAAAGCACGGTCTTGCCATCGGGAGATACAGCCGGGGCTGTAACACGGCCAAGGGCCTCGAGCGCATCGATGTCGAAGATACCTGTCTTCGACACGAAATCTGTGCGGTCGATGATGCTCTCGTCGGCTTCCGCTGCCTGAGCGCCTGTCGCGCCGAGAAGTGCGGTTGCACTCATGATCAAAGTTTTACAAATGTTCATATTCTATGCTTATATTGGTTGAATATTATCTTGGGAAAAGGCGTTGGGCAAGATCCGGGCGACGAATCCTCCTCAGCGAGGCCAGAATCTCCTGTCGGCGTGACGTGTCGTACCAGAAGAAATATTGCCTCTGGGCAAGTTTCTGGTCTCTGGTTGTAGCACAATAGACTTTCTGTCCTGTATACGGATGAACTCCCGAATAGTAAATCTCCGAGGCAACGGTCATCGGCGTAGGAGTGAAATCCTGAACCTGCTCAAGATGGTTCAGACCGATATCCTTGGTCGTCACGGCGAGTTCGGCCATGTCTACCTCGGTACATCCGGGGTGCGATGATATGAAATATGGAATCAGTTGCTGCCGCAAACCATATTCGCGGTTAACGCGGTCGAAGATTTTCTTGAATTCGCCATAAAGTTTGAATGACGGCTTGCGCATCACTTCGAGCACATGGTCGGATGTATGTTCCGGAGCGACTTTCAGGCGTCCGGAAACGTGTTTGGCAATCAGTTCCTCGTTATATTTTCGGTTTGCCTTATCAATCTCGGCATCGCCGTTATGGTGCATCGATAAGTCATAACGCACTCCGCTGCCGACAAATGATTTCTTCACCTTTGGATTCGCGTCAACCGAACGATATATGTCAAGCAACGCCGAGTGGTCATTGTTGAGATTGGGACAAGGCGAAGGATGCAGGCATGAAGGTCTGAGGCATTTATCGCATATGGATGTGTCACGTCCGCCAATCGCATACATATTTGCCGACGGGCCCCCGAGATCTGATATATAACCCTTGAAGTCATGCATGGCTACTACCTTGTCGACTTCACGAAGAATCGATTCCTTTGAGCGCGAGGCGACGAACTTTCCCTGATGGGCCGATATAGTGCAGAAGGCACAGCCTCCGAAACACCCCCGGTGGAGATTTATCGAATGGCGTATCATCTCATAAGCCGGTATTCGCTTGTTCTTATACCGCGGATGTGGCAGACGTGTGAACGGAAGATCGAAAGCGGCATCAATCTCACCCTGCTTCATTGCCGGAAACATCGGATTGATCTTCACAGCAAAGTCATCATAGCCCTGCCAGATAGTTGCGCCGCCCGAGCGTGAGTTCGACTGTTGCTCGACATGCTTGAAATTCGTGGATTGTGCCACCTTGTCTTTCTGACAGATGTCCCAGGAATTAAGTATGATGTTCTCTTTGTCCGGTTTTTCAGGCATCTCCGACAAAGGTCTGCGGACAACAGTCTGCTTAATATCAGTCATGTCGCCGACTTTTTCACCGGCAGAGAGACGTCCGGCGATCTCAAGGATAGTATGTTCGCCCATGCCGTAACTAATCATGTCAACCGGAGCGTCCACGATAATCGACGGACGCAGACTGTCCTGCCAGTAGTCATAATGAGACACACGGCGGAGAGAGGCCTCGATTCCGCCGGCAATGACAGGGACATCCGGATAAAGTTCCTTGAGAATCTTACTATATACGATTGTAGGATAATCGGGCCTATGGCCATGACGGCCACCGGGCGTATATGCGTCATCCGAACGAAGACGCCGGTTGGCAGTATAGTGATTCACCATCGAGTCCATAGCGCCGGCAGAGACTCCGAAGAAAAGTCTCGGACGTCCGAACTTCTTGAAATCGCGAAGATCATCCTGCCAGTTTGGCTGCGGAACTATGGCGACTCGATAACCCGCAGCCTCGAGAGTCCGTCCGATAGCGGCAGCCCCGAATGAAGGATGGTCTACATATGCGTCTCCGGAGAAAATCACTACGTCTACATAATCCCACCCGCGTTCCTTCATCTCTTTTACAGATGTAGGCAGCCAGCGCGTGACGTCTATTCGTCCGGGGCCGTATATCTCCTCAGGGTCCTGCGTAAGGTCGCGCGGTTGCTCGCCTTTTACAGGCTTGACACTTTCGCTGAACTTGCGGTTTTGCCTGAGGCGCTCATGCCTGAAGTTAGGGTTGTATGATGGCTTTTTATTCATTTTTCGCGGAGAGAATATACTGCAATGGAGTGTTTGTTGTCATTGTAGCGAAAGAATCATTTCTATGACTTCATCGACTCTATGCGCTGCTCGATTTTGATTATCTGGTCACGGATTGCGGCGGCCTCCATGAACTGCATGTCTTTTGCGGCGGCAAGCATCTGTCTGCGCAGAATCTCTGTCTGGTGTTGCAATTCGTCGGCACCCATATACTGCATGACAGGATCCGCAGCCACATCTACGCTTGGGCCGGTGTATTCTTCTGCGTACAGAACCTTACGCGGGCGTCTGGATGCACTCTGGCCTGAGACGCGTCCTGGTTTCTGTTCGGTAGTGCCTGATGTCCTGCGGCTCTGCCCGGGCTGCGGCACATCGTCTTCATCCTCATGGCCGATAATGGCCTGACGGGCCTTGACAATTGCCTTGGGTGTGATTCCGTGTTCCTGATTGTAGGCCATCTGTATGGCGCGCCGTCGCTCGGTTTCGTCTATGGTCTGCTGCATCGATTCGGTGATGTTGTCCGCGAACATTATCACACGCCCGTGCAGGTTACGCGCCGCACGGCCTACTGTCTGCGTGAGCGAGCGGTGTGAGCGCAGGAAACCCTCCTTGTCGGCATCAAGTATGGCGACAAGCGAGACCTCGGGCAGATCGAGACCCTCTCGTAGCAGGTTGACACCGATAAGCACATCGATCTCACCGGCACGCAGGTCATCAAGAATTTTAATGCGGTCCAGCGACTTTATGTCACTGTGAATATAGGCCGTCTTGATATCCATTTTGGCAAAATACTCGTTAAGTTCCTCTGCCATTCGCTTGGTAAGCGTCGTAACAAGCGTACGCTCGCCATTTTCAACCTGCACCTGTATTTCCTCAAGCAGCCGGTCTATCTGATTTGTTGTCGGCAGCACGGTGATTTCCGGATCGAGAAGACCGGTCGGTCTGATAACCTGCTCGACTATCACGCCCTCGCTGCGTGCTATCTCATAGTCGGCCGGCGTAGCCGAGACATATATTGTCTGATGTGTCAGGCGCTCAAACTCGTCGAATGTGAGGGGGCGGTTGTCCAGCGCGGCCTCGAGACGGAATCCATAGCGGACAAGGTTTTCCTTGCGCGAGCGGTCGCCGCCATACATGGCGCGTATCTGCGGCATCGTGACATGGCTCTCGTCAATTATGGTCAGAAAATCCTTCGGGAAGTAGTCAAGCAGACAGAAAGGTCTCATGCCGGGCTGACGTCCGTCGAAATATCGGCTGTAGTTCTCAATGCCTGAGCAATGGCCTACTTCTTTCATCATCTCGACATCGTAGGTCACTCGCTCATACAGACGGTTGGCCTCGAGCATCTTGGCCTCACGGTTAAAATGCTCAACCTGTTCGCCGAGGTCAAGTTGTATCTGTGCGATGGCCGACTGCTGTCGGGCCGGGGTGGTGACGAAAAGATTCGCGGGATAGATGTTCATCGAGTCATGCTGTCCCATGGTGGTTCCGTCATCGGGATGCAGCGCGACAATCTTCTCAATCTCGTCACCCCAGAACACCACACGTATGATTATGTCCTCGTAGGCGAGACGTATGTCCACGGTATCGCCCTTGACACGGAATTTGCCTCGTTCCAACGCGAGTTCGGTACGGCTGTAGAGGGCCGAGACAAGTTTGCGGAGAAACTGGTTGCGCGGAATCTTCATGCCACGCTCAATATATACTGCGCTCTGGTGGAAATCCTCGGGATTGCCCATGCCGTAAAGACAGGAAACGGAAGAAACCACTACGATGTCACGGCGACCGGAAAGCAATGCAGAGGTCGTCGCCAGACGCAGACGGTCAATCTCCTGATTTATCATCAGGTCCTTTTCGATGTATTTGTCTGTCGAAGGTATATATGCCTCCGGCTGATAATAGTCATAGTACGAGATGAAGTACTGCACCGAGTTTTCCGGAAAGAAAGTCTTCATCTCGCTGTAAAGTTGCGCAGCCAGAGTCTTGTTGTGTGAGAGTATCAGTGTCGGGCGCTTCACTTGCTGTATGACATTCGCCATCGTGAAGGTCTTGCCGGAGCCCGTAACGCCAAGCAGTGTCTGGGCAGGCAATCCTTCCTCCACCCCTTCGACAAGCTGGCGTATGGCCTCCGGCTGGTCGCCCGTAGGCTTATATTCAGAGTTGAGTCTAAAATCCATTATAAACGCTTGGAGTGTCTTTGACTTACAAAATTACCATTTTTCTCCGACACAGCCAAACGCCTCTATGCTAACGAATCCTAATTCGATGGAATTATAGCCTTAACGGTTTCCGGCCCTGTCATCCTTGTGCTTGCGGATATATTTGGCCCTGACGATATCATACGCTCGCCTTACCAGACCATAGATTTCCTGATCGGGCATATCACCGTTCAGGTTGATTTGAATCCAGTGACGTTCACTCAGGTTAACCGGTTTGTCTACCGATACATGATTAATCTTTATATCCTCGACTTCTTCAGGCGTCAACTTGACAGTCACTGACATAAAGTCATCCATATCCACAAGACAGAACATGTGGTCAAGTATATAGAACACAAGAATAGAATCATATCTCCTTGCGAATTTTCCGAATGGAGTCTTTTCGCTGACACCATCCATCGAAAGACAGTATTCCCTGAATTCTTCAATATTCATTCTTTAATTATTTATCTCTACGGCTCACATAGAAATTTTCCTCATTTAATTTCAGTTGTTGCTTTGCGTAACAGAATACATTCGGCCGGTAAGACGCCGTTCAGTCTGACAACAGTATCGCTCTGGACATCTATTGTCCTTATGTCGGGAATAATACGTCGTAGAGCGTCTTCAGTCGCCATGTTGTCACAGGCCATCTCTGTCATGGCTCCGTCTCCGAGCATTATGGAATCGCCCTTGATGTCATATGACCCGGATATAGAGTTACAGTTAGTAATGACAAAATATGTGCTGTCTTCAAAAACTATATACTGTCTTACACCCGGGGCAGACTCATCGGGACGCACATAATCAGTATCGCTGAATACAATGTTCTCTATATACCATTGTCCGCGGATATCAATATCCGAAACAGCCTCCTTTGAATTAGTTTCAGCAATATCAGCCTTTTTCTCCTCATTCTTGGAGCATCCGCCAGCAATTACAGCCATTGCCGCTACGGCGAGAATGATTGATTTCATATTAGTCTTCATTTTATTCATACTTTATTTTCATGCTTATGGTTTTATAATACAAAATTACGAAAAAAAAGATTATATAACCACAAACATCCGCCGGTCACATAACATATTATTAGCAACATATTATTAGCAATATTGTTGATTGGAATCATGAAAAACGCAGCCCCGACATGATGACGGGGCTGCGGGAATAATTATTGGGTATTATCGTTATCTATCAGATGCCAAGATCTTTCTTGATGGCTGCGATGGTGGCGTTGGCACGCTCACCGCAAGCATCGTAATCTTCGACAGACTTCATGTCCTCGCGGACCTCGAGATAGAATTTGATCTTAGGCTCGGTTCCCGAAGGACGGATGGATACTTTGTAGCCCTTCTCCGTGAAATACTGGAGCACATTGCTTGTCGCGGGGAAATCCAGAGGTTTTGTCTCTCCGGTCTCGACATTGGTCTCGAGCAGGGTCTGGTAATCCTTTATGGTGACTACTTTCGAACCACCGAGGGTCTTGGGCGGATTGTTGCGGAAATTAACCATCATGGCTGCAATTTCATCAGCGCCGGTCTTGCCCGGACGTACTACCGATATGCCTTCCTCATGCGAATATCCGTATTTCAGGTACATGTCCTTGATCATATCCATATAGGTCATGTTGCGGTCACGGGCCCAGGCTGCGATTTCAGCCATCAGGGATATTGCCGAGACCGAATCTTTGTCACGGCAGAAGTCTTCAGCCAGGAAGCCGTATGACTCTTCGCCACCGCCGAGATAGCGGTGGTCGCCCTCGAGTTCACGGATGACAGCGGCAATCCACTTGAAGCCGGTGTAGCAGTCATATAGTTTCACGCCCTGGGCTGCGGCTATGCGGGCGATGCCCTCGGTGGTGACAATAGTCTTGACAGCATATTCGTTGCCTTTGAGCAGACCGAGTTCACGGTTGCGCTGCATGATATAGTTCAGCAGAATCATTACAATCTGGTTGCCGTTGAGCATGACATAATTGCCCTTTTCGTCTCGGGCAACACAGCCTATGCGGTCGGCATCGGGATCGGAGGCGAAAATTACATCTGCGTCTGTCTCCTTGGCACGCTCGATTGCCATAGCCATTGCGGAAGGCACCTCGGGATTAGGCGAGACAACAGTCGGGAAATCGCCCGAGGGAACGTCCTGTTCGGGAACATGGATGATGTTGGTGAAACCGTAGTTCTTCAGCGATGCGGGAACAAGTTTCACGCCTGTACCGTGAATAGGAGTATAGACAATCTTAATGTCATGGTGACGTTTGATGACCTCGGGGTCGAGAGAAAGAGTCTTGACTGCAGTCAGGAAGTTGTTGTCAATCTCATCGTCAAGGATATGGAGAAGTTCGGGATTACCCTCGAACTTGATGTCTTTTACATCGGTAATCTTGTTGACGTGGTCGATGATGTTCTTGTCGTGCGGTGCAAGGACCTGAGCTCCGTCCTCCCAGTATGCCTTGTATCCGTTATATTCCTTCGGGTTGTGAGAGGCAGTGATATTGACACCGCTCTGGCAACTCAACTGACGGATTGCGAACGACAGTTCGGGTGTGGGCTGGAAACTCGGGAACATGAAAACACGGATACCGTTCGCGGTGAATATGTCGGCGACAGTCTTGGCAAATTTTTCGGAATTGTTGCGCACGTCGTGGCCTACTACCACCGAAATCATGGGATTGTCGGGGAATGCCTCGTGCAGATAGTTGGCTAATCCCTGGGTGGCTGCGCCTACGGTGTAGATGTTCATGCGGTTGGTACCTGCGCCCATGATGCCGCGCAGGCCGCCAGTTCCGAATTCGAGGTCTTTGTAGAATGATTCAATAAGTTCGGTCTTGTCCTCGGCGTCAAGCATACGTTGTACTTCGGCTTTGGTTTCGGCGTCATAGTCGCCGTTGATCCATGTCATGGCCTTGGCCGTAACTTGCGCCAAGAGTTCGTCATTTTTCATGATTTCTGTGTTTATAAGTTAAGTATAAGTAAATTTTCGTCTTGTATAGAGTATTACGTCAATTCGGATTCGAATGTTCTTGCGCTTGGCATAAAAAAAACTAATTCGTCACATCGATGCAACAAGCCAGAAAAGAGCAGAGACCGGGATGACAAAAAGCAGTGAATCTATGCGGTCGAGTATGCCGCCGTGACCCGGAATAAGTTTGCCTGAGTCCTTGACGCCTGCGGAGCGTTTGAGCAATGATTCGAAAAGGTCGCCGACAGTTGCCGTGGCGCTGACCAGAAGTCCGAAAACAGCCCATGCGAGAACATTTCCTCCTGTACAGAGGGCGAATATTATGGCCGCGACAAGGCATATGCCCATGCCGCCCCAGAATCCCTCCCATGACTTCTTGGGCGAAAGACGCTCGCAGAGTCTGGTCTTGCCGAATGAAGAACCGACAAGAAACGCACCGGTATCATTAAGCCATATCAGAACGAACATCATCAAAACGCCCAGTCTGTTCATCAGGGTTGAATCCGACATCATATTGAGGACAGTCATGGGTACTGCTATATACACTATGCCCAGTATCGACCGGCCGAGATTGCTCCATGGATCTTCGCTGGAGTCAAAAACCGCAAAGAAAAATCTTCCGATGAAATAGATCGCGAGAAGCACCAGCACTATCATATAGGCGGACAATGTCGCTCCCAGTGATTCCAGAGGAGTCTCCGCAAACAGCGACACGAACTGAGGCAACGGCAGCAATGCCCAGACAAGCACTGCCCCCATCAGGTCGAAAGCGCGAATCGCCGGAGAAATACATTCCTCTGACTTGTCCTCGCAAAGATGCTGGTACTCACAAGTTCCCGCCAGGGTAAACAGCAGGGACAGAAAATACATACACCAACTGCCGGCCAGGACAGCGGCAACAATTACAGCCACATATACTATGCCGGAAAGCGAGCGGGCTACTATATTCTTCATTATCGTAAAGAGTGTTTAAGCGGTTTTATGGTTATGACTGCATCAATGGTTTATGCCAGTTCATTCGCAAATTTATGAAAATTTGCGTGAACGCCCAACATAACCGCTCAATTTTTTAGTAAAAATTTCAACACAAAAACGAAAATCATACACCATAAGTTTAGGACCCGTATTATTTCACCATGATTTTTTGTGCAAGCGGACATGGCCCGATGACTTTGACCACATATATTCCCCGGTGTACATTTTCCGGACAGATTCTCCTTCCGGCCATGTCGCGTACCTCGAAATCAACGTCCTGTCCGGCGGCAGTAACCCTAATATTTCCCCCAGAGACACTTATTACAGGTTTGACATCAACAATACTTCCGGAAAATGACGCCGCACGGAGTATCTCCTCAAGGCCAGCCTCGGCATCTATCGCGCCGGCACCCCACCTCGGGTCGGCAAGGTCAGTAATTCCCTCGGTACGTATTGTGGCGAGCGCGATACGTCGCAGTTCCTCCGGTGTCAGCGACGGGTCGGCCTCAAGCCATGTGGCGAAGATTCCGGCAACTGCCGGCGATGACATCGATGTGCCGCACTCGCTGTACCATCTGTATGTTCTCCCATCCGTATCCGTCCATTCGCGGCAGACTTGCTCTCCGTCGGGATGCTCGTTATAGTATCTTTCGCTCATGGCCGACACTATCATATTGCCGGGCGCGCTGAACTCCGGCACGCTCTTGCCGTGGATATTTGTGTAATGACTGCTCCAGTCTGCTATTTCTCCTACATTGAATTCATACTGAATCTCACGACCGTCGGCAACAGGGACAGTATTGGCCGAATTGTATGCTCCGATTGAGAATACCCCCGGAGCATAACAGAAATTCGAGGCGCAGCCTTCAAGCCGCGGATAACGCGTGTCGATGATTCCTGATGTATGGAAAAACGCCTGGTAGCCGTCAGCGAAACTCTCCACAGTAACGCCTTCCTCTCCTCTCAGGCGCGCCACGACATAATACCGTGCCCATCCCCCCGCACACTTTGCCTCCGGTTTGAGACTGAAACTGACAGCCATATTGTAGCGGTCGTTCATGCGGTCAACACCTCCGAAAACATTCAGATAACTGTCCGGAAACAGATTCTCGAACTCAGGCGTATTGATACTGTCAAGCCTGTACGCGAAATCCCCGGTCATCCATGGCGTCTCGTAGACAAATTTCCTGTCTGTGAAATCATACACCGCAAACGAAATCTCAAAGGGACGGTTGTCCGCGCTCCAGATGTCGTTGATGCCGTGAACATCGAAGCCCTGCCAAGTATGTCCTTCGTAGAAAGCGCCAACAGGCTTCTGGTCCATGCCGAAAGTCTCCTTGAAATAGACATTGCTCTTACCGTAATTGCCGGCCGAGAAGCATATCGGTACCTCTTCAGTCAGAAGTGCGAGATACCGGCTGACAATATCCGTCCCGTCATGCGGTCCCGTGAAGCATCCGACCGAAAGATTCACTACACAGGGCTTTCCGCTCGCCTTGGAATATTCGATGATGTCCTCGATGCCACATAGAAGGGCCGCGTCATAAAGGTCGCTTGTCGTTGCCACAATTGTGGCCTCCGGCGCGTAACCGTAATAGGGATTGTTTTCAATTCCCCCCGCAAGAATATTGGCGACATGCGTGCCGTGTGTCTTGTAATCACGGTCTGCACCCGCTGCGCGTGCAGATTCCGGCGATTCATAAACCATGCGCTGTCCGTATTCCAGTCTGTAGTCAACCATAAGCGCCACCCTGTCGCCAAAGACAAAATGCGTCGGATCAAAACCTATGTCACAGAAACCCGTGACAACTCCCCTGCCCCTATAACCGGTCATTCCGTCTGCACGCGGATGCGAATGCACTGCCGCTATTTTCGAGAAATCGCGCGAACGGTTATTCTCCTTCTCCGACTGGGATGCAGTAGCGCCCAACAGCAGGCCTGAATTCTCCACCTCCTCAATCTTATCAAGCGGAATACAGATTATTGCGAAATTAGCGCGCGTCCGGAGTACACGACATCCAATATCCTCAAGCACACCGATACGCGAAATATCCTTCATCTCAACCACCGCCGGCAGAAAGTCCCCTTCCGGCTCCTCTAAGTCAGCCACCTTGTTGAACCTCATCGGCACCCCATCGAACTCCGAAGATACTATCTTAAATTCCGGCACCGCCATCCCTGCCGAATCCTCGGAAACAGATTTCCTGCCCTTAAGCACCTCAACAAGCGCCCTCGACCGCATATCAAACACCCCTGCAAAAGCCTCGGACACGCCGAAGCCCGTCACAATCATAGAGCAAACAAGACTTGTCAGCAAACCACTACAAAAACCAAACCGACTATCCATAACAGCAAACCAGATTAAAAATTCCTGAAAATCATGTCTATTTTTGACATAAAAACGCTCTCTTTAGTTTCAATTTGTAAATATACAAATAAAAATTCATACTCATTTCCCCATCGACAGGAATAATTAAATTTGAATTATGTTTCTTGTGTTTTTCGAAACATAATGATAAATAATGCCTTAAACTATGCGAACAAATCCAATCCGAAGAAAACACTACTTGTTCTGGCCATATATGATTTCTGATTCGGCCGCAATTCGGACGGATTCGCAGTCTGCTTCATAACAACTTATAGAATCCCGTTGGATTATAGAATCATATAATGCCTCGAGATATTCCTCGCGCCCTCCCACTTTCCTGATGTCACATTCCCAGACGCGGATTACTCGCCAGCCGAGCGATTTCAGTTCTTCTTCATTGCGGGCGTCGCGGGCCTTGTTGTTCCTGATCTTCTGTTCCCAGAACTCGATGTTTGATTTTGGCAGACGGAAATACCTGCACCCCTCATGTCCATGCCAGAAACATCCGTCTACAAATATGACTGTCTTGTATTTCCTGAGAACCATGTCTGGATTTCCAGGTATTTTTCTGACATGAACACGGAAACGCAGACCACGTGAGAAAAGATACTTCCTGACAATCAACTCAGGTTTCGTATCCTTCCCCTTGATAGCGGCCATGCATCTATGGCGTTGCTCCGGTGTCATGACATCTCCCATACTAAAATTAGCTTAACAGATACAAATGTATGAATTATTTCGAATTTTATAGTATTATAGCACATGAAATATTATGTGCGGGCAAAATAACGAAATCTCCGCAAGAATAGACCTTGCAAAAGGTATTTATTGCGAATTTTGACGTACTTTTGCAGGAAATAATTGCATTTTACATCATGTTGAAACTTCATAAAAATTTTTTTGCCTTAGTTCTCTCTCTGCTTTGTTTAAATTCCGGACTTGGAGTTGCATGTTCCAAGTCCGCAAATATAATCAATGAACAAGTTTTGCGTACACAACTTCTGGAAGACACCATATCCAGAATCGTATCAGCATATCCTGCAGAGATTGGCGTGGCTGTTATTATAGACAATACAGATACGGTAACTGTCAATAACGAGTGTATTTACCCTATGATGAGCGTATTCAAGGTCCATCAGGCATTGGCCATATGTAACGATTTTGACAATAATGGCCTCTCACTCGATTCAATTGTGAATATTCGGCGGGAAGAACTTAACCCCCACACCTGGAGCCCTATGATGAAGGACCATCCTGAGGCTGTAATTTCATTGCCGGTCAAGGAACTGTTACGCTATACCCTCATTCAGAGCGACAACAATGCCAGCAACTACATGTTCAATAATCTTGTCAGTATTGCTGAGACAGACCGTTTCATTGCCTCCATAATACCTCGCCAGAGTTTCCGGATACTTTATACCGAAGAGGAAATGTTCTCAGACCATGACAAAGCCTAATGACAATTGCACATCTCCTCTTGGAGCCGCCATACTTATGAACCGCCTTTTTACGGACTCTCTTGTCAATTATGACAAACAGGGATTCATCATGAAGACATTGGAGCAGTGCCTAACCGGCAAAGACAGGATTATAGCGCCTTTGATTGGTAAAGAAGGTGTTACTTTTGCCCACAAAACCGGTTCCGGCTTTATCAACAAGCACGGGGCCCTGGCGGCACATAATGATGTCGCCTATATTCGGCTGAGCGACAACACCACCTACACTTTGGCTGTATTTGTCAAAGACTTCAAGGGAAATGAAAACCAGGCCGCCAAGGCCATTTCCCGCATCTCTGAAACTGTATATTCCTTCCTTAAGCAAACTCCATGACTTCAACATTGCCTGACAATAGGGGTGCAACCATAGTTTTAACTTAAGTTTTGGAATTTAACACGGGTTTTAACTTTTAAACTATTGCCCGAAAAGGCAAAAAGCAGTAATTTTGCAATCAAATTCACCGGGAGGTGAAAACAAGATTGAAGCATATAAACCGACGATTCACTTTTTCTTGCCTGACAGCATTGATGATTCCGCGGAGACTTCTTCGAAATCGCAAAGTCAACAGAAAGCAATGACGATAATGCCGTCCGCACCAAAAGTATTTCTTCGTATACTATGCTGCAATTTAGGGTTAGTATAGATTGTTAGTATCTGACGCCACAGGTGTCACGATAAAAACGAAAAATGTGTTTTATGTTAGTTATGTATCCAAACTGCCTCGGCAGTGAGGAAAAATCCGGAAGTCCTCGTGAGAAGGCTTCCGGATTTTGCATTTTATCAATATAATTTCTCTACCCCATTCTATTCTTCAATTGTTTTCAGTTGGCGAGGGCGTCGGCGGCGCGTTTCAGGTGGTAGTCCACGCGGTCGTCTGCCCGGCGCGCGGCTTCAATCTTCGAGCGGTAGGAGGAGATGGCACGTTCGCCACGTTGCTGACAGTCGCGCGCACGTGAACGGTTGCCCTGCTTGATATAATATACCGCATCGCGACGTGCGGACTCGGCCTCACGGGCATAGTAATCGGCATCCCTGCGGCATGACGCCGCCTCGCGCTGATAATATTCGGCCTCGCGTGCCTCCCGCTCAGCCTCTTTCCGGTCAGGCGCGGCAAACGCGATATTGATGCCCGTTGCAAGTAAGACAACAACAAGCAAAGTCTTGAATGTTTTCACGGGAAAGATAACTGATATGTTCCGTAGACGCTTATATATGAAAATGTACGGGCGATTTACAATAAATTTACGCTCATACAAGGCCGGCTTCCTTTAGCAATGCCGCCATAGTCTCTGCATTGGCGCGTGCTTTTTCGCCGGCGACTTTAGCGAAATCAGCCTCTGAGGATGCATAGATGATGGCACGCGAGGAATTGACAATCAGCCCGCACTCGTCGTTGAAACCGTGACGTGCGACTTCGGCAAGATCTCCGCCCTGTGCGCCAACTCCGGGAACAAGCAGAAATGAGCGCGGTGCGACCTTACGAACTTCTTCAAGATATTCAGCCTGTGTAGCACCGACAACAAACATCAGATTGACGGGTTTGCCCCAGTGCTGGGCCCGTTTGAGCACACGCTGATAAAGGCAGATATCATTCTTGTCCTTCATCATCTGGAAGTCCTGGGCTCCCTTGTTGGATGTTAGAGCGAGAAGCACAGTCCACTTACCGTCATACTCAAGGAACGGCGACACCGAATCTTCGCCCATATAGGGAGCGACGGTCAGAGCATCGACGTCAAGCCAATCGAAGAAAGTGCGGGCGTAGAGTTTGGATGTATTTCCGATGTCACCACGCTTAGCGTCGGCGATGATGAACTGGTCGGGATAATTCTCACGGATGTACCTGACGGTCTTCTCGAGCGACTCCCAGCCTTTGGGCCCCATAGCCTCATAGAATGCGACATTGGGCTTATAGGCTATACAGTATGGCGCGGTAGCATCGATTATCTGTCTGTTGAACTCAAACACGGGATCATCGGCGGTCAGAACACATTGTGGAAGTTTCTTGATGTCGGTGTCAAGACCTACGCAAAGGAAAGATTTCTTGGCGCGTATGTTGTCAAAAAGTTCTGTTCTTTTCATTGGATTGATTTTATTTTGATTAGCGTATGTCGGATTTGTGCAGAAACGAGGATTACAGTTCGGAGGATTTCAGTTTCTCGGCGTTCTCGGCGATAGTCAGTTTGTCTATCACATCCTGAATATTGCCGTCAACGAAAGCCTGCAGGTTGTAAATTGTATAGTTTATCCGATGGTCAGTGATTCTTCCCTGAGGATAATTATAGGTACGAATCTTCGCGGACCGGTCGCCAGTCGAGACCATGGTCTTGCGGCGGGATGATATGTCATCGACATATTTCTGATGCTCACGGTCATAGATGAACGTGCGTAGACGCGCCAAGGCCCTCTCCTTGTTGTGAGGCTGGTCGCGGGTCTCGGTACACTCTATGAGAATTTCCTCGGTCTGACCGGTCTCTGGATTGCGCCAGGGATACCGGAGGCGAACACCTGACTCTACCTTATTTACGTTCTGGCCGCCGGCACCTCCCGAACGGAATGTATCCCACTTGATTTCACCTTCGTTGATTTCCACATCGAATGGCTGGGCCTCGGGAAGTACGGCTACAGTCGCGGCGGAGGTATGGACACGCCCCTGAGTCTCAGTGGCTGGAACACGCTGGACGCGATGGACGCCGCTCTCGTATTTCAAAACACCGTAGACACCATCGCCGTTGACCGATACGATGACTTCCTTGAAGCCGCCGACGGCCCCTTCGGTGAACGAGTTCACGGTGAAGGACCAACCTCGGCTCTCGCAGAACTTCTGATACATCTTGAAAAGGTCACCTGCGAAAATAGCAGCCTCATCACCTCCGGTTCCGGCACGAATCTCGAGAATGGCATTCTTAGAGTCCTCCGGGTCGGCTGGGATCAGCATTATTTTAATTTCCTCCTCAAGTTCAGTAAGAGCGCGATTTGAACGGTCGAGCTGCTCACGTGCGAGAGCGCGCATATCCGGGTCATCGTCGCCAAGAGAGGACCTGGCATCCTCTATGTCATCAAGCAGCGAACGGTAGCGCTCGGTAGCCTTAACCAGATTCGAGAGTTCCTTGTACTCCTTGGTCAGAGTGACGTAACGGCGCTGGTCAGATATCACCGAAGGATCAGTAATAAGAGTGGATACTTCAGCGAAACGGGCATCAATGCCATCAAGCCGTTCGAGCAAATTGTTGTCAGCCATTTCAGTCGATTATTTTTCGGTAGTACGGCCAAAGAATCCGCGGAAAGGCGGAGGTGTCGGTTTCGAACCGTTATCAGAAGAACCCGACTTTTCATCACTGGAATTATCGTTAGATGAAGTGTCCTCGTTATTTTCCTTATTTTCAGAATCAGATTCCCCGTCGTCCGTCTTATCAATTCCGGCTTTTGCCTCCTCGGCATGACGGGCTTCGTTGAGAGCCTTGATCTCGTCATTTCTCGACTGCCATGGCCGTGGTCCGAAAATGGCCTCGACATCAGCCGTGAAAATAACCTCCCGTCCGTAAAGTTCGTCGGCAAGTTTCTTCAGTCCATCGGAGTACTTGGCAAGGATATCCTTGGCGCGCTGATACTGCTCGTCGAGAATGCGGGAAACCTCCTCGTCGATTATACGGCCACGCTCCTCGCTGTAAGGTTTGGAGAATCCGTAGTTCTGACCTGACGAATCATAGTAACTGATGTTTGGAAGTCGCGAGCTCATGCCATAATAGACCACTAGCGAGTATGCAATCTTGGTCGCGCGCTCAAGGTCGTTCTGGGCGCCTGTGGTAATATGCCCTATGAACATATCCTCTGCGGCACGACCACCCATGAGCGAGCATATCTTGTCGAGAAGAGCCTGGGCGGGCACCAACTGGCGTTCCTCCGGCATGTACCAAGCCGCACCAAGGGCTTTGCCTCGTGGCACGATTGTGACTTTGACGAGCGGATCACCGTACTGCAGATGCCAGGAGACAGTGGCGTGGCCGGCCTCGTGGACAGCAATGCCGCGCTTCTCCTCGACTGTAGTAATCTTGTTTTTCTTCTCAAGGCCGCCGATGATACGGTCAATGGCCGCGTTGAAGTCGACAAGGTCGACAGACTTCTTATTGTTACGGGCGGCAATAAGGGCAGCCTCGTTACAAACGTTAGCGATATCGGCACCGGAGAAACCGGCCGTCTGCCGTGCCAGGAGTTCGATATCGAGATCATCGGCCTTCTTTATATTACGCAGATGAACCTTGAATATGGCAACACGGTCGTTGACATCGGGAAGATCAACGAAAATCTGTCGGTCGAAACGACCCGCACGCAAAAGGGCCTTGTCGAGTATGTCGACGCGGTTTGTGGCCGCCAGACAGATGACACCGGAATTCGAGCCGAAGCCGTCCATCTCGGTGAGCAACTGGTTGAGGGTATTCTCGCGCTCATCGTTCGAGCCCATGTTCGGGTTGCGGCCGCGGGCGCGTCCCACGGCATCAATCTCATCAATGAAGATTATGCACGGAGCCTTCTCCTTGGCCTGGCGGAAGAGATCGCGGACACGCGAGGCACCGACACCGACAAACATCTCGACAAAGTCAGAGCCAGACATCGAGAAGAACGGGACGTTAGCCTCGCCTGCGACAGCCTTTGCCAGAAGAGTCTTGCCGGTTCCGGGAGGACCGACAAGCAAAGCGCCCTTTGGAATCTTGCCGCCAAGGTCGGTGTAACGCGATGGATTCTTAAGGAACTCGACAATCTCCTCGACCTCAGTCTTTGCCTCAGAAAGTCCCGCGACATCCTTGAAGGTAACCTTGTTGGCATTATTCTTGTCGAACATCTGGGCTTTGGACTTGCCGACATTGAAGACTGAATTACCTCCCGCTCCGCCTCCGGACATACGCTTCATGATGAAGACCCAAAGGACAACCAGAAGTATGATGGGACCGAAACTCCACAAAATATTCATCAGGCCCGAAGAGTGCTCGTAGGTGACCTCACCGTTGAAAGCGCCTGATGCGCGCCAGGCGTCAACCTTCTGGTCCAGACGGTCGGCCGAACCGATTTCTGTGCTGACCTGAGCCTCGATGCCCTCACCCTTCTTGAACTCTGCCTGGGTAAATTCCTTGGCAGCGGCCGAGTCGGTGAGGACAGCGACAGCAGTCTTCTTGTCCGAATTGATAAGAATCTTCGAAGCGCCACCACCTGCAACGACCTCCTCGAACTTCGAGAAAGGTACCTCTTTGGTAGCGGCGTTATTGTTGTCGAGATAGAAAATACTAACAAGAAAGAGTATGACGATGGCATACATCCAGTAGAGGCTGAACCCGAAACGGTTTTTCTTAGGGGCGCCGGGGCCTCCGAGATTTGGTTTTATGTTCGGTGGAAGAGGCATGTGCAGTATAAGTCGCAGCTGTTGCCGCGCATTGGTATTAAAATAATAATTCTATATTAAATCACAAAAACATGTCAGTCGAGATCGGGGACATCGCTGATTCGGGCATCGGCCCAAAGTTCCTCAAGACGGTAGCGCTCGCGGGCTTCGGGAACAAAAATATGGACCAGAGTCGAACCGTAGTCAATGACTATCCATTCGGAAGCGCCATAACCGTCATAGTTGTATGGTTTGATGCGCCGGGTCTCGAGAAGTTTCTCGCGCACGCTGTCGGCGATAGCCGCAACGTTCATCGAAGACGAACCTTCGGCAATTATGAATTCGGGGACCGGAGCCGCTTCGATATGTGTCATATCTACTATGGTTATCTTCTTGCCCTTGCAGTCCTGAATGGCATCGATAATATCAGATTTTATATCTTTCGTTTCTTTCATTAAAGTTATGATGAATTGTAATAAATATCCACATGCCACACATATCGGGAACAATTTCCAGACGGTTCTGACAGCGGTGTCTGTTACATATAGAGGACAAAGTTAATAAATTTTTTTCGGAGAGTCAAAGTTTCATAAATGTTAACACACGAGATGTCCAAAAAGATTTATGCGACGAGGCATGTATTTGGTTTGCGCGTTTTTTTGTAACTTTGGCATCACTTTTGCCGAAAGAATATCAGCAAACAATAAAGAAGACTCACATTGGACATGAACAACGATAAAGAACACAGCGAGGTTGTGCGCATTGGCCGCATAGACATAGACGCGACTACCGTAGGCAAGCCAGCAGACACGAACGCCCTGCCCATACTGCCCACACGCAATCTTGTGCTATTCCCAGGAGTGACAATTCCCATAAGCATCGGCCGAGAGATGTCGCTTGAGGTCGCCCGTCAGGCCGAAGCCAGCCATATGCCTATCGGCATCATCTGTCAGACTGACGCTTCGGTCGAGCGCCCTGCCCTGAGCGATTTATTCACTACCGGCGTGGTCGCAGATGTGCTCAAGGTTTTCGAACTGCCCGACGGCGAGCATACCGCCATAGTCAAAGGCCGAGAGAAATTCACAGTCGCAGGCGAGTCCGAAGTGAGTCATCCCGGCGGGATGATTGTCGCCCGGATACGTCACGCCCGCGAGACGGAACCCCGGAAGAATCTCGACGAGTTCAACGCCGTTGTCGACAGCGTGCGCAATGTGGCCACGCGCCTTATCGGCAAGACCGTTGAGGGAGGCATGAAACAGGCGAACATGATGCTCGGGTTCGACTCGTCGGTTCCAGCCAAAATAGTGATCAACACCATAGCCACACAGATACCCGCCAACCCTGAAGAGAAGATGGAACTTCTCACCACCTCGAGCCTAAAGAAACGTGCCGAGAGTCTGCTGCGCCTTCTGCTGCGCGACGAGCAGAAGGCCGACCTGACCCACCAGGTGATGGACCGCGCCCGCGAGAACATGGAGCAGAACCAGCGCAGGGCATATCTTCAGGAACAGATGGACGCCATACGTACTGAACTTTTCGGCGACTCTGCAGACGAAATCGATCAACTGGTGATGCGCGGTGCCGAGATAAAATTCCCGGAAGACGTAGCCAAAGTATTCGACAAGGAAATCGAGAAACTGCGCCATTTCAATCCGCAGTCACCCGACTATTCGACTTTATATACATATATCGACACCCTGCTGTCACTGCCCTGGGGCAAGTACAGCGAACTGAACACGGACTTCGCGGCCGCCACCAAGATTCTCGAGGAAGAGCACTACGGCCTTGAGAAAGTCAAGGAACGCATACTCGAGCAGATGGCCATGCTCATGGACAATCCCGACAATATGGCGACCATAATATGTCTCGCTGGCCCTCCCGGCGTCGGAAAGACATCGCTAGGCAAGTCAGTGGCTCATGCGCTCGGACGCGAGTACTGCCGTGTATCCCTTGGCGGACTGAGCGACGAAGCCGAGATACGCGGACACCGGCGCACGTATATCGGCGCTATGCCCGGACGAATCATCGACGCCGTAAAACGTGCCGGAACCTCCAATCCGGTTATCCTGCTCGACGAACTTGACAAGATAGGCGCGGACTTCAAGGGAGACCCAGCGGCCGCGCTTCTCGAGGTACTTGATCCGGCCCAGAACTGCAAGTTCCATGACAATTATGTCGACGTAGACTTCGACCTCTCGAAAGTCCTGTTTATAGCGACAGCCAACACACTTTCAACCGTATCACGTCCCCTACTCGACCGTATCGAGGTAATTGACATCTCCGGCTATCTCGTAGAAGAAAAAATAGAGATCGCACGCCGACACCTGCTGCCACGCCTCAAATCTACAGTTCCCTCAGCCCAAGACCTCGAGGTCAGCGATGACGCCATACGAGCAATAATCGAAGACTACACTTCGGAAAGCGGTGTGCGCCAACTCGAGAAACGCCTTGCCACAATCGTGCGCAAGCGTGTTCTCGCCGCAAAATCGCAGAAGGATTTTCCTCTGCCTGTCGGTCCGGAGAACCTCAAGGATCTGCTCGGCATCAAGCCCTACATACGCGAACGCTATGAGGGTAACGACTATCCCGGCGTTGTCACAGGTCTGGCATGGACAGAAGTCGGAGGCGAGATACTGCTTGTCGAGACATCGATATCGAAAGGCAAAGGCGAACATCTTGCACTGACCGGTAACCTAGGCAATGTCATGAAAGAATCCGCCCAGATAGCATTACAATGGGTCCGGGCCCATGCCTCAGAATATGGCATAGACACAAAGGTTTTCGAAGAAAACGACATACACATCCATTTCCCCGAAGGAGCCATTCCGAAAGACGGTCCATCGGCGGGCATAACCATGGTCACGTCGATAGTCTCCGCACTGACAGGACGGAAAGTACGGGAACGCATCGCCATGACGGGCGAGACCACGCTACGCGGCAAGGTTCTTCCTGTAGGCGGCATCAAAGAGAAGATACTCGCAGCCAAACGCGCCGGAATCACCGACATCATCATCAGCGAGGACAACCGCAAGGATATCGAGGACATCCCCTCGAAATATGTCACGGGAGTAAACTTCCATTATGTCCGCGATCTGCGCGATGTGCTTTCACAGGCGCTTCTTCCGGCTTAAGTTCCTTTAGTTTAATTCATAGTTTTGAAATTCGAAATATAGTTTTTAATCCTTGTTCCTGATTGATTTTTAAGTTATTAAATTGTGGAAGAGATCTCTCATCTGCAATGAAGCAGAATGTAGGGTAAGCGGGAACAATACGGCCCTTAGGATCCGATTCGAGCCGAACAATTTGACATATTATATATTATTGGTCTAAGGCTCAAGTCCATCAGACCGCGCGAGTTGGATATAACCAAATCCGGCGTAAAGGAATGTGCGTTTCATAAGAAATAAAAGTCAGAACAAGGATTAAAAACTATATTAAGAATAAGGGGAATAAAAAAGTTAGACAATAAAGGTTTACTACACACAACTACCAACAAACCGTCACCAAAAAGCCCTGTGCCTTTCCAGTGCCACAAAGGTAATACATTAAAACGCCAAAAGCAATAGTTATTATTAAATTTAACTAAATTTAATAATACGCCAAAATAAATTGGTAAAATTTACATACTGCAACTATTGTATTCGTTGGGATTTTAGATGCCTATATATTTGACTCCATGGTCATTACTCAAAACATGGAAGATTTAAAACGGTTCATCGGCAATCACACTACGGGCAGACAAAATGGCAAGCACAACAAATACCATAAATTCCATTATGTCGTTAAAATTCAATTTCCGCCTTTGATTCTTGTCATTACTGAATCGGTTAATTATCATAAAAGTCAATCCCAGTACACTGAGAACTAAAACTATATACTTTGTCATATTGATATGGTCATTTAAGATAGATTAATCAGGGGCAAAATTACAAAAAATATACACCACAAAAACTATTTTTTATAATTGAAGTCTCCTACAGTTTCGAAAGATTTTAATAAGAAGTGTAACGACCTTTCTCCTATCTACTCATAGGCAGACCAAAGGTCGAGGTTGCAGCAAGTCCCTGTTGAAAGTATCCGTGCTTAATGGAACTTTCAAGCCAGAAATGTCTGCTACAATTGAGTAAATCGCAAAAAGAAAGTTTCTGACCTGCGTTCGGGATTAAGGACATATAATACAAAAAGCGATAGCCATACGGAGAGTACGGTTATCGCTTTGGGGGTACTTATTAGCACGGTTGGAACGCGGTGGGCGCCGGAGGTGGAGAGGTGGAGATGGGTTATTTTTTGTCGATGTCCTTGAGGAGGGATTCGACGGCGGCCTCGAGTTGAAGGTCACGGCCGAGGACTACGGTCTCGGGAGTGTTGGCGACCTTGATGTCAGGCTCGAGCTGGGAGTTCTCGAGGAAGGTGCCTTCGGCTGTGCGGTAGCCGATAACGGGGATACCGTAAACCATCGTTGGGTCCTGCATGGTTACCCAGTTGACCGAGGTCATAGTTCCGGGGACGGGCATGCCGACAAGTTTGCCTATGCCCTGATGCTTATATACCCAGGGGGTGCCATGGGCATTGGAATAGTCTGCCTCGCACATTACCATCACGGAAGGTTTGTTCCAGCGGCGCGAGGGCATGTCGCAGGTCTCGACGCCACGGATTTCCTGAGTGAGGTATTTCTTGCCGGTGAGGAACACCTCGACATCCTCATGAAGACGACCGCCGCCGTTCCAACGAATGTCGACCACAAGACCCTCGCGGTCGTTGTACTTGCCGAGAGCATCAGCGTAGATCTTGCGGAACGAGTCATCATCCATTGAGGAAATGTGGACATATCCCAGACGGCCATGGGAAACAGAGTCGACGTAAGCGGCACGGCCCTTGACCCAACGGTCGTACATCATGGCCGCATGACGACCGGAAGAGATGGGAACAACAACTTCCTCGACCTTCTCGCCCGAAGGAGAGGTAAAGGCTACAAGCGTCTTCTTGCCGCTGAGGTCGGTAAGTAGTGTAGTATAGTCAGCATCGGAAGTAACATTTCTGCCATTGATAGCGGTAATGACCGAGCCGGGAGTCATCTTCGAGGAAGCCTTTCCGAAGGGGCCTTTGGGGAGAACCTCGGCGACCTTTGCGCCATTGCCGGTATAGGCCATGTCGTAAAGAAGACCGAGTGAAGCAGTGCGATCGGCCTGAGATGAACCGAATGAGGAATAACGTCCGCCAGTGTGGCTGACATTTAGTTCGCCAAGGAGTTCGGAAAGCATCTCGGCATAGTCGTAGTTGTTATTGATGTGGGGAAGGAAGCGGCGGTATGATTTTGTCATGGCATCCCAGTCAACACCGTGCATATCCTTCACATAGAAGCGCTCGCGCTCCTCGCGGACCATCTTGTCATACATGGCCTCGCGCTCGGCAGCATGGTCAATCGTGCGTGTACCACTGTAGGTGATGGGGGTAATCTTGTCGGTCTTGGGCGAAAGTTTGCTAAGAGAAGAACCTAACAGGAATAGGTTGTCCCCCTTCTTGTCGGAAGCGAAGGCACGTGCGCCCGAAACTTTCTGTACCATGCGGTGCTCGTCCTTGCGAAGATCGATTTTCCAGAGCTGGCGACCGTTTGGAGCGGTAGTTATATAATAGAGGTTGTCGCCTGAGATGATGGCGTCAGACATATCGGAAGACATAGGGGTAAGTCGGACAAGACGGTCCTCTATGCCATCGAGTTCGACCTTTATGTCCTTGGAATCATCCTTTTCGGCCTCGTCCTTCTTGTCCTTTTTATCATCATCCTTCTTTTCGTCTTTCTTTGCTTTCTTCTCAAGTTCCTTCTGTAAGGCAAAATCTTCCTCGCTAAGACGGAATTTATCGTAAGCCTCCTGATTAAGGAACATAAGCATGGCGTCGTACATAGAGCCCCATGAAGCATGGTTACGCATACCGAAGCGTTCGGAGAGGAAGAGTATAGCGTTGCCGTCCAGAACGAAACGGGGCGACTCGTCGAAGTAACCGCTGTTGGTCAGATTGGTCATGTTGCCAGACTCAACGTTCAGGAGCATTACATCAGAGTACGGCTCATGCCTGCGGTCGACGCCTTCGAGAACAATCCATCTGGAATCAGGGCTCCATATGAAACTGAATGGACCGGAACGCTGGGGATTCGTATGCCCGTCGGTAAGGACACGCACGTTACTGCTCTTGAGATCCATCACGGCGAGTCTGTTGCGGTCGAGGATGAAAGCCATCTTCTTGCCGTCGGGAGAAATATCGGGGGCATAACGCTCATGCCCGTCAGGCTTGAACATCGGAGTCTCGGTGAAAGATGTGGCGTTCTCGAAATTAAGTTCCTCGTCGGGACGTGCGAGTTCTGCCTTATAAATATTGTAGATTCCATCGCGCTCCGAGGTATAATAAAGACACTTACCATCGGGACTCCATGCTACCATACCCTCGGTCTCGGGAGTATCGGTGACCTGTCTGGTCGTCTTGTACTCGACCGAGGTTACAAAGACGTCGCCACGCGAAACAAATGCCATGCTTTTGCCGTCGGGGGAAGGTGCGGCAGAAGAAAGACCAGAGACAGAAGTCTTCTCGACCGGCTCGGTATAGTCTGCGACAATGTCGACAGCGACTTTTGCGGGTTTGCTACCCGGAGTCATGGTATAGATCTCACCGTCGTAGCCGAATGCGAGCGTGCCGTTGTCCGAACGCGAGAGGAAACGAACGGGATGAGTCTTGAAAGAGGTTATCTGCCTAGCGTCCGAAGGATTCGTCAGAGACGCCTCGTAAACGTTTATAGACTTGCCGGGAAGACGCTCACTGAGGAAATAGAACCTGTCTCCGGCAAATACAGGGTTGCGGTCCTCGCCCGGACGGTCAGTCAGGTTACGATGCTTTTTAGTTTTCGCATCATACAGCCATATATCACGTGTCACCGAAGAAGTGTGATGCTTGCGCCATTCGTCCTCGAAGCCTTTCAGGTCCTGATAGAGGAACGAGCCGTCCTTGCCGGTATAACTGATCATCTGGGCCGGAGTGGCAAGAATCTGCCGTGGAGCACCACCACCGGCAGGCACTTCATAAACCTGGGTCATACGTCCCGTGGGGAAAATCGCAGACGAAACGGGAGCCTGGATCGCAGCGGAATAAACCACTTTCTTACCGTCGGGAGTAAACGCCTGAGGAATCTCGGAAGCCGAGTTCGCGGTGAGCCTAAGCGGTGTCCCGCCGGCCGCGTCGACAACGAAAACATCAAAGTTGCCGTGGCGGTCAGAAGCAAATGCAATCTGCCTGCTGTCAGGACTCCAGACAGGAGTCGATTCGTAATTGTCGGTTGCCGTGAGGCGGCTTGCCTTGCCGCCTTCGGAAGGCACGGTCCATATATCGCCCTTGTAAGTGAAGGCAATTGTCCTGCCGTCGGGTGAAATCCGGACGTCACGCATCCAAAGAGGGGTCGCCGCAGTCGCGGCCAAAGGTGCCGCGGCAAGCGCGAAGACTAAAAACTTATATTTTTTCATTTGCGAAAAAGTGAAAAATGAGAGGTTTGTATAGTTATGCAACAAAGGTACGCAATAAATTTTGAAAATATTGGCCGGATTTGTTATATTTGCAAAACAAAAGCGCCCTGTTGCGGGCCTTTTATGCTTTTTTTGCAAACAACCAAGCAAGCCTCAATGCCGATGACCCAACCGAAACGTCCGCTTTTCTCAATCATCACCGTGACGTATAACGCCGCCGACACCATCGAGCCGACAATGCGTTCCGTAGCCTCACAGACATGCACCTCGTACGAACACATAATCATGGACGGGGTCTCGAAGGACGACACCCTGAAAATTGCCAAAGACCTGTCAACCGGGCGCACACGCATATTCTCCTCCAAGGACCGCGGTCTTTACGACGCCATGAACAAGGCAATCGGAGAAGCCAGAGGCGAATACCTGATATTCCTCAACGCCGGCGACTCGTTCCATGCCAGCGGCACACTCGACATACTCGCCCGGGCTGCATTCGACCACGATTTTCCGGGAGTGATATACGGACAGACCGAACTCGTGGACGCACAACGCAACTATGTTGGCGAACGACATCTTACCGCTCCCGAAAAACTGACGCTCGACTCATTCAAACAGGGGATGCTCGTGTGTCACCAGGCATTCACGGTGCTCAGACGAATAGCCCCGCTTTACGACCTGCGATGGCGCTTTTCGGCCGACTACGAGTGGTGCATACGGTGCCTGCAACATTCCCGCCAGAACATATATGTCGGCTGTACAACTATAGACTATCTCAGCGAAGGCATGACAACACGCAACCGCCGGGCGTCGCTCAAGGAGCGTTTCAAGATAATGGCCCACTATTACGGCCTGCTACCCACCCTTTTCCGTCATGCAGGCTTCTTCGCGAGAGACCTCAAACGTAAACTAAAGAAATAATGTACATACTAAACACAACATTTGCTGTACACAAGTCCGTGAGAAGTGAATTTCTGACATGGATCCGCAAAACATATATCCCGTCAGCCGAATCAACCGGTTTCCTCACAAAGCCGCAACTGACACGAGTAATCGGCTCCGAAGACCCTGATTCATCTAGTTACGCACTCCAGTTCTCGTCGCCTAAACTTCGCGAGGCAGTACGCTGGCACGACGAGACAGCGGTTCTTCTGCGCGACGACATGGCGGTACGATTCGGAAAGAAAGTTCTATTTTTCACTACATATCTTGAGGTAATCGAATAAGAGCATGACTATAAACAAGTCCGTCGACAGCCATACCAATCCTGACACAGTTCCGGTGCGCGAATGGGACAAGGTCATCATCGGCATTGACCCCGGCACCAACGTTATGGGCTACGGCATACTCGGCGTCAAAGGGAAAAATCCACGGCTGATAGCGCTCGGAGTCATACGACTGTCAAAATTCGAGGACCATTACATGCGGCTACACCGAATCTACGAGCGAGTCCTCGGCCTGGTCGAGCAATATCTGCCGGACGAGATGTCAATCGAAGCCCCGTTCTTCGGCAAAAACGTCCAGTCCATGCTCAAACTCGGCCGCGCCCAGGGTGTAGCCATGGCCGCGGCACTGTCACGTCAGGTCCCCATAACCGAATACGAGCCACGAAAAATCAAGCAGGCCATTACGGGGAACGGCGCATCTTCCAAAGACCAGGTCAAGGAGATGCTTCGCCGGATACTCGCAATCGACCAGTCGGCCCTTGACCTCGAACTCGACGCCACCGATGCACTTGCCGCAGCACTGTGTCACTTCTATGAATCGACGCGTCCCATAAAGATTTCCGGCTCGTCGTCATGGAAGGATTTCATTGCCAGGCATCCCGAGAGAGTCAGGCAATAAGCAATAAAAATCCCGCGCCGGAAACGTTACGGCGCGGGATAAGTTTTTATCAGAACAGCAGCGCGACACGATAGACAATCAACGCCGCAATCCATGCCACAGCAGTGTTGTACACGATGGAGAACAATCCATAACGCCAGGAGCCTGTCTCACGGATAATAGCGACAATCGTTGCCATGCATGGGCAGTAAAGCAGTATGAAAACCATGAATGCAAAAGCCGAAGCGTAATCCCATTCCGGCAGACCTGTCACAGGATCCCTGGCCTGAACCATACGCTCGCCAAGTGAAGCCTCGCTGGCTGCCTCATCGCCTGTATAAAGCACACCAAGAGTCGAGACAACAATCTCTTTTGCAGGAACACCCGCAAGAGCGGCAACGGTTGCACGCCAATGGAATCCAAGCGGCTCCATAATCGGATTTATAGCCTTACCGGCCATTTCGAGGAATGAATCATGCTGAGGATCGATTCCGGCAGCCTGCGACGCATCTGCCACAGATGTGTCGGTCATGGCATCGCTTTCGGCCACGCCTACATTGCCCGGAACATTACCCTCCGTCTGCCCGGCGTGCAAAGTATCGACAACAGGTGCTTCAGCCGGCCTTTCATGACGTGGGAAATAGTTCAACGCCCATACTATGACAGAAGCGAAAAGGATTATACCGCCCATCTTCTTGAGATACTGTACCCCCTTGGCCCAGGTGTGTCGCAAAGATGTCCGGACCGAAGGAATCCTGTAAGGCGGAAGTTCCATGACAAACGGAGTCTCGTCCTTCTTGAAATAGAACTTACGCAACAATTTGGCCGTAACGAAGGCCACGGCAATCCCAAGACAGTAAAGCCCCATAAATACCAGAGCGCCATGCTCCGGGAAGAAAGTACCTATAAGAAGCACATAGACGGGCAGTCGTGCCGAACACGACATAAAGGGATTGATCAATATGGTAATCAGGCGAGATGAACGCGACTCGATCGAACGCGAGGCAAGGATAGCGGGGACATTGCATCCGAAGCCCATCACCAACGGGATAAACGACTTGCCATGAATGCCAAGACGGTGCATCACCTTGTCCATAATAAAAGCAGCCCGGGCCATGTATCCGGAATCCTCCATAAAGGAAATACAGTAGTACAGAATCAGTATATTCGGCAAAAAAACGATCACTCCGCCGACTCCGCCGATTATACCATCCGCAACAAGGTCCTTGACCGGACCTTCGGGCATTATGCGGTGACAAAGTTCCGAAAGCCATGAGACACCAGACTCAATCCACTCCATCGGGTACGAGCCCAAGGCAAACGTGAGCCAGAACACAAATAACATCACGGCGAAGAACAACGGAAAGCCGAAAAGTTTGTTTGTGACAAAAGAGTCGATTATTCCGGTAGTGTCATTGGCGGCCTTCACATGGCCCGTAAGGGTCTCGGAAAGCGCACCAGCGATAAAGCCGTATTTCTCGCCAGCGATCATCGAGCCAATATCCTCTCCGACATCGTGCTCAAGCTTCACGACAAGACGGTCACGCATTTCAATGACCTCATGACCATGGGACGTAGAGGCAACAATATCCTCAGTCTCCTTATCTTCCTCAAGCAACTTGATGGCTATGTAACGCGGAGAGAAGTGGTATCCGGTCTCGCCATACTCCTTCAATGCGTTCTTAATCTGCTGGACGGCATTCTCGAGTTCGGCAGTAAACCGGACATGAACATGGCGCGAGGCCTCGTGCCTGTCCTCGTAAACGGCAACCAGCGTGTCAAGTAATTCATTGAGTCCGGTGCCATCCTTTGATACAGTCGGTACAATGGGGACGCCAATCATCTCGCCAAGAGTCTTGTAGTCCAGATGTGCATTAGACTCCTCCAGTTCGTCGTACATGTTAAGAGCGATAACCGTTGGTCGCCCCATGTCAATGAGTTCGGTAGTCAGATAAAGATTTCGCTCGAGATTGGACGAATCTACTACGTTAAGAATGATGTCAGGGGTCTGGTCGCGGAGAAATTTTCTAACGAAACGCTCTTCCGGAGAATATGCGGCAAGAGAATATGTACCCGGCAGGTCAGTGACGTTGATGGTGTACTGATGATGCCTCAGCGTTCCGGACTTGGCATCAACAGTCACTCCGCTATAATTGCCGACGTGCTCATGACTGCCACAAAGACGATTGAAAAGTGAAGTCTTTCCACAATTGGGATTACCGACCAGAGCAATATTAATTACGGTAGACGGCCACGGACGATTCTTTACCTGTACCTCTGACGGATCACCAAGTCCTGTATCCGGCTTTCGGGCAAGTACAGGAACTCCCTGACTCTCCTCGTCAGAAGGTACCACCTCAATCATAGCAGCCTCTGCGCGACGCAACGAGACCTCATAGCCCATTATTGAATATTTGACAGGGTCTTTAAGCGGGGCGGCAAGCACCACCTCAACACGACGTCCCTTGACGAAGCCCATCTCAATCACGCGCTTGCGAAACGCTCCATGTCCAAGAATCTTGACAACGACTCCGGATTGGCCGGTCTTCAAATCACTAAGTCTCATTTCTCTTTCTCAGCATCAAAATTAGCAAACACAGCGGTTAATCAACCCTTGAAAATCAGTTTACCGTAAAAAATAAACTCCTGTAAATTTTGCGAGCCGTCTAAACCACCTGCATTACGAAAGTGGTGCAAATTTCGTAAATATTATTCAAAGAAGCATCATTATTTACAATCATTCTAAACAAGAAAACCTAATTTAGAATCACCTGTCTCCTAAGCAGGCGAACCCCTCTTGCTGACATTACAAAAACAAGTGAAGCAGTGACGACCGGGATATCGTTACCACTTCACATTAATTACACCTATGCGTATAGACTAAGGAGAGTATCAGAAGTGTACAGAGAAACCGAACATGAGATTCTCAGAATTAAGATTCAAGCCCCAGTTCTCAGGAGTGCCATTACGTTTGGCGGCGTTGTTGCCACTCTGATATCCAAGGAAACCCACATGGGCGACAAGACTGAAGCGGTCATTCAGACTGACAAGTACACCGGGACGGAAACCTATGCCATACTGAATCGCCGTAGAACCGTCAGCGCGTCCTGCACCGAAATCAACGCCAAAATCTACAAAAAGTTTGACAATGCTAACCTGAAGATAGGAATAACGTGCATATGGCTCAAGACGGAAAACAGTCATCTTCTCGTCACCGGTCTTGCGGTACTGGACGCCGACATGTGTGCCTACACCGAAACGATCGGTGATGTTATATCCAATCTCAGGCAGAACTGTCACCTGAGTGCTTTTTACACCCGATGGTTCTGCTGTCGTACGACCGAAAGTAAGTTGTCCACCGGCATAAAACTTATGTGTCTGGGCGCTTGCTCCCAAAGTAATAACGGAGAGCAACAAGATGAGTAGTGCTTTTTTCATAATGTAGATAGTGATTAAAATAGTAAAACTTTTACTAATTGGAACAAACTAAGGAGGCAAAAGTTTACATACCGAATCACCCAAAGACTGAGACAAGCAGATGATGGCGATAAGTATGGGATAAGAATATTTCGTAACTTTGCGGAAAGCAAACATAATAACCACATCTTAAAATCTGAATTCAATGAATCTGAAACGTATCGTTGCCTTTGCACTTGCGATTATCATCATTTCAACAGGGTGCCACGCGGCAAAAGGTCCCGAGAAGCCATGGAGACACGGCAAACTCCAGGTCTCCGAGAACGGAAAATACCTGATGCACGAAGACGGGACGCCATTTTTTTATTTTGGCGATACCGCATGGCTACTGCCTGAACGTCTTGACCGCGACGAGGCCGCATACTATCTCAGGCGCGCCTCCCTGGCAGGATACAATGTAGCACAGATACAGGTACTCAACGGAGTTCCCTCGTTCAACGCTTACGGCCAAATGTCTCATCCTGACGGATGGAATCTTGAGGCAGTAAAGCAAACCGGAAATTATGGTTACTGGGACCACATGGATTTTATCATCGATATTGCCGAGAGCCAGGGAATGTATATCGGTATGGTCTGCATCTGGGGCGGACTTGTCAAGGGCGGCCTCATGGATGTCGAACAGGCCAAGGAATACGGTAAATTCCTCGCCGAGCGTTACGGCTCGAAACCTAATATAATTTGGATTATCGGAGGAGACCTGCCATGTGAAGTAAAGACTGAGATCTGGGATGCCCTTGCCGAAAGCATCAAATCCATCGACAGCAATCATCTCATGACATTCCATCCCAGAGGCCGCACAACTTCGGCTCCTGTCTACAACTCGCGCAAATGGCTGGACTTCAACATGTACCAGAGCGGCCACAGAAAATACAATCAACGTACTGAAAAAGACAAGACCTATCCTATTCCTGACGGCACCGAAGAAGACTGCTGGATGTATGCCGACACGACACGCAAGTATACTCCCTTAAAGCCTGTGATTGACGGGGAGCCAAGCTATGAGGCGATCGCAAAGGGTCTGCATTCGCCGGACGCAGGCTTCTGGAACGCCAAAGATGTCCGACGCTATGCATACTGGGATGTCTTCGCAGGATGCGCAGGACACACTTATGGACACAATGCCATAATGCAGTTCGCGCGACCCGGAGTGAATGGCGCATATTTCCTTGACACCGAGGAATTGCCATGGTGGAAGGCTCTTGACGATCCCGGATACAATCAGATGAAATATCTTAAGCGTCTGATTCTTGCGCTACCCTATTTTGAGCGACGCGAGGATCAGAGCGTTGTCAGGAACAATGGCACCAGATACGAGCGTCTTGCCGCGACACGCGGGGACGACTACGTCCTCGTCTACAACCATACCGGAAGAAACATGGATATTGACCTGAGTAAGATTTCAGGCAAAAAGAAGAACCTTTGGTGGATGGATGCCTCGACCGGCGCCCTGACATACTTAGGACAATGCGGAAACGATGTGAAATACACTCCCGCGGATCCACAGACTGACGGAGTCCTGATCGCCATCGACAGCAGCAAGAATTATATCAAGCCTTCACAGAAAGAAATCTGATTCATAGAGTTCAGGCCTACAGAAACAAATACAGACACACTACTGACAGGATATTGGCATAAGCGTCTATTGCAACGCCGGCCATTATCCTGTCAGGTTTCTCATTATATGCCCATTCCAGACAACATGGAAACAGGCAGAAACAGTAATTTTGTCCTTTTCGGGAAATTGCGTAAATTTGCACGTTAATATACAACAATGACTCCGCAAAAGAAAACAAATAACGACCGCTCTTTCTCCGGTTTCTGGCACAGGCATCTTATACTGTGCAATTCCCTGCTCATAGTATTAGCGATTCCAGTCCTATCATGGCTGGGACTACTTTTTGTCGACCTGTGGACGCACCACGGATCGACAACTGTCGTGCCCAATGTAAAGAACATGAATTATGACAAGGCCGTTGAGGTACTTGAGGAGGCCGACCTTAAAGTCATCATAGGCGACTCAATCTACAGCACAGAGAAAGCCCCTGGCGAAGTTGTGGAGATTTTTCCCAAACCAGGCGCAGTCGTCAAACCCGGACGTGAAGTTTACCTTACTATCGTATCCTTCTCTCCCCAGCAGGTCATACTTGATGTGCCGGTGGTCGACCAGTCTGTAAAATCCGCAATCGCTTATCTTAAAAACAAGGGTATACGTACAATAAAGATTGTGCGAGTTCCCTCGCAGTATCCTGACCTTGTGCTTTCCATGAAATACAACGGGACCAAACTGAATATAGGCAGCAAGGTCCCTGTTACCGCCACGATTGTCCTTGAGGTCGGAGAATCGGAGGTTCCCGTCTATGAGAGCAACGAGAGTCTGGATGACGCAATCGACGCGGCCATGGACGCCGAAACCCAGGAGGTCAATACCGAGAACCCAGAGGAGCAGCCAGTGTCAGAACCTATTGCCGAACCCGAGACCTCCGGCGAGGAATAAACAAGTCAAACATTATTCCGCAAGATAGTTATGCCTGAGGAGATTTACGAGGATATTTTTTCAGAGTCGGAAGAAGAGACCTGCGAACCCGGCGCAGAAGCATCGGAATGCGAATATTATGAACATTTCCGCTTTGTAGCTGACCGGGGACAGGAATTGCTCCGTGTTGACAAGTTTCTGGTCGAACGACTGAAGAATTCCTCGCGCAACCGCGTGCAACAGGCTGCCGACGCGGGATGCATTCTGGCCAACGGTAAGGCGGTGAAATCGAACTATCGCGTAAACCCCGGAGACGTAATCCAGGTTGTAATGGACAGACCGCGATATGAGTTCGAGATTGTAGCGGAAGACATACCCCTCGACATAGTTTATGAGGATGACAGCGTGCTTGTGGTCAATAAACCGGCCGGACTTGTTGTGCATCCGGGACACGGCAACTGGACAGGAACTCTGGTAAATGCCCTGGCATGGCATTTCCGCAACCTAGAGGGTTATGACCCCGAGGACCCTCGCATGGGACTAGTCCACCGTATCGATAAAGATACATCGGGGCTACTCGTTGTCGCCAAGACACCGGACGCCAAGACGAATCTAGGCAAGCAGTTCTTCAACAAAACCACGGAGCGGCAGTATATCGCAGTCGTATGGGGCTCACCCGAACCGACTTCAGGCCGAGTCGAGACACTCATAGGCCGAGATGTCCGCGACCGGTTGCGTATGGCTGTCGTCACAGACGAGAACACCGGCAAACGTGCTGTCACACATTACGAGACAATCGAAGACCTTGGACCGGTGTCAGTGGTATCATGTGTACTGGAGACCGGACGCACCCATCAGATTCGCGTTCACATGAGCCATCTGGGTCATCCCCTTTTCAACGATGCCAGGTACGGTGGAGACAAGATACTCCGTGGCGAGCCATCGGCTACGTACAAACGCTTTGTCCAGAACTGCTTCGAAATATGTCCGCGCCAGGCGCTCCATGCCCGCACCTTAGGCTTCGCCCATCCTGTCACCGGCGAATTCATGCATTTCGAGGCTCCCGTGCCCGAGGACATGACGGCAATGATCGAACGATTCCGACGCAGAATGCAAGGACTTTATCCTGAATTACAAACACCCAAGACTATGAATACCAATATACCTCAAGACCCATATATGCTTCTGAGTTTCATGAACACGAAACTCCGTGACGAGTACGGCTCAATCGAGACTCTATGTGAGGACCTCGACGTAGACCCCGACGATATTATCGCGAAACTCGAGGCCATAGGCTACGAATATAACCCGGATACAAACCAATTCTCCTGATGGACCAGGATTTCCAGAAAAATGAAATATTTTCCTCCGACTACCTGTCGCAGCTCAACGAGCAGCAGCGGGCCGCGGTGGAATATCTCGACGGTCCGGAACTGGTGATAGCCGGCGCCGGTTCAGGCAAAACCCGTGTGCTCGCATACAAGATAGTCCACCTGCTGGCTCGCGGATATGAGCCATGGCGCATCATGGCGCTGACCTTCACAAACAAGGCCGCCAAAGAGATGCGTGAGCGCATATCGGGTCTCGTCGGAGAGAAAATAGCCTCACGTATCGTTATGGGAACCTTTCACTCGGTTTTCGCCAGGATTATCCGCACGAATGCCGAGCGGCTCGGTCTAAAGCCGGGTTACACAATCTACGATGCATCCGACAGCAAGAACCTTGTCAAGACAATCATCAAGGAGATGAATCTTGACGAGAAAGTGTACAAGCCGAACGCTATATCGTACGAAATCTCCACCGCAAAGAACGCCCTGTTATCGCCCGAGCAATACAAGGCAGACCAGGACATCCTGAGACATAACAGACAGTGCAACCGCCCCTTGACAGGCGAGATTTACAAAGCCTATACCGACCGTTGCCGACGCGCCGACGCCCTCGACTTCGATGATTTGCTTTACTATATGAATGTCCTTCTCCGTGACAATGCCGACATACGCCGTCACTATGAGGAGTTTTTCAGATATGTGCTGGTCGATGAGTATCAGGACACAAACTTCGCCCAGCACATGATCATCAACCAGTTGTGCCGGAATACACGCGGGCTTTGTGTGGTCGGTGATGACGCCCAGAGCATCTATTCGTTCCGCGGTGCCAATATCACCAACATCCTTACCCTGGAAAAAACTTTCCCGGGATTGCGTGTGCAGAAACTTGAGCGCAACTACCGTTCGACACAGAACATCATCAACGCCGCAGGATCGCTTATCGCCGCCAATACCCGCCAGATTCCCAAAAATGTTTTCTCGGAGAATGGTGCGGGTCAGCCAATTGAAATTGTGCGCTGCTACTCGGATTATGAGGAAAGTTTCGTTGTCGCAAACAAACTCTCCCAGATCAAAGCCTCGACAGGTGACGGCTATAACGATTTCGCCATTCTTTACCGCACGAACGCACAGAGCCGCGTACTTGAGGAATCGTTGCGCAAACGCAATATCCCCTACAGAATCTACGGCGGCCTCTCATTCTACCAGCGCAAGGAAGTGAAAGACATTATCGCCTATCTGCGCCTAGCCCTTAATCCGGATGATGAGGAAGCCGTGAAGCGCGTAATCAACTTCCCGGCTCGTGGAATCGGAGATACCACCCTCCGTAAACTCACTTCGGCAGTAAGCGCATCTCCTGCCGCCTCGATATGGCAAGTACTAACCGACCCTGACAAATACGGTGTCAGCATAAATGCCGGAACAAAAAGGAAAATACAGGGCTTCATCGACATAGTTGAAAAAATATCCGCCATGAACCGCCACGGCGACTCGGCATACGATATCATTACCGAAGTCCTAAAACTGACAGGAATCAAGGATTTATACATCCATGATACCACTCCTGAAAACATATCGAAACTTGACAATATCAACGAACTCGTGTCAGGCGTACATGATTTTGTCATGGAGGCCCGCGAGCAGGTAGCGGACGAAAATATTGACAGTGCTCCAGACTCACTTGCAGCATACATGGCTCAGGCCGCACTGGCCACTGATGTCGACACGACCGATAAAGCCGAAGCGTCAGACCCCAACATCGAGAACGAGCGTGTCACGCTTATGACTATCCATGCCGCAAAAGGTCTGGAGTTCGAGAATATCTTTGTTGTCGGCGTCGAGGATGATCTTTTGCCCTCGGCCATGAGCAAGGATTCGCTTGACCAGATTGAGGAAGAGCGTCGCCTGCTGTATGTGGCGATTACCCGTGCGAAAAAATTCTGTATGCTCACCTATGCGACCTCACGCTACCGTAACGGCCAGACTACACTGACCCAGCCGTCCCCCTTCCTTCGTGACCTTGACCGTAGGTATCTGCGACAGAATACGGCAGACGCCATCGAATCGATGTCCTCAAGCCGCAATATGTTCAGCAAGAACGATCTCTCCCGTCAGAAGCATAATGAATATGTACGGCATGAGCGTCCTCTGCCCCCTACCCCGTCTTTCGCAATTCCTCAGAAAAGCAATACTGTTACCTCCGCTACTAAAGGTAAAATCACTGAAGGATCGCTTCATGATGCCTCGGAACTTCATGAGGGGATGAAGATTGAGCACAGTCGATTCGGTCAGGGAACAATACTCGAGGTCGATACTGCCAATCCCGGGGGGGCACGCATAAAGGTCAGTTTCAAAAACACGGACATCAAGACCTTCCTCCTGAAATTCGCACGTTTCAATATCATAGACTGATTTCCATAAAACCCACAAAAATGAAAGCCAACGAACTTCCTACACCTTATTATATAGTATACGAGGACAAGTTGCGTCGCAACCTCGACATCATAAGTGATGTGGCGAGACGTTCGGGCGCACGTATAATCATGGCTTTCAAGGCAAACGCGCTCTGGAAGACCTTCCCGATCTTCAGGGAATATGGCACAGTCTGCACTGCATCGTCTATCAACGAACTGCAACTCGGCAGAGAATTCCTTTGCGACAGGGTTCATGCCTATTGTCCGGTCTATACCGACGCTACATTCCCCAAATTTCTTGAGGGCAGTTCACACATTACTTTCAATTCACTCGGTCAGTGGAAACGTTTCGTCAATCAGTTGCAGTCATACAATGCAAGCAATCCTGAGCGAAAAGTCTCACCGGGACTACGCGTGAATCCGAAATGCTCAGTTATAGAGACCGACCTGTACAATCCCGCGCTTCCGGGCAGCCGTTTCGGAGTGCAGGCAAACGATCTAATAGAAGGTCTCCCTCCGGGAATCGAAGGACTCCATTTCCATGCTCTGTGCGAGTCATCGGCCGAAGATCTCGTCAAAGTGCTCAACGCTTTTGAGAGTCAGTTCGGACATCTTCTCGAAAGCGTGAAATGGGTTAACATGGGCGGAGGCCACCTGATGACACGTCAGGGTTACGACATAGACCTTCTTGTCGATACTATCTCTGCATTCAAGAAACGTCACCCGAACCTTGAGGTAATACTCGAGCCCGGAAGCGCCTGGACCTGGCAGACAGGAGACCTCGTGACTTCCGTACTTGACGTAGTTGATAATGATGGCATAAAGACGGCCATTATCGATGCCTCGTTCGCATGTCACATGCCCGACACTCTCGAGATGCCCTATCAGCCGGAAATAGCGGAAAGCACCACAGAAAGAACAGGCGCGCTACCCTACAGGCTCGGCGGCAACTCATGCCTGAGCGGTGACTATTGTGGTCCGTGGTATTTTGCTACGCCCCTTATCCCGGGCCAGCGTCTCACACTGAAAGACATGAACCACTATACTACAGTTAAGACAACAATGTTCAACGGTATATCCCATCCCGACATGGTTTTCTGCGACAAAAACGGAGAGTGTTCCTATCTGCGCCGTTTTACCTATGAGGATTACCGCTCGAGAATGTCATAAATAGCGAAAACCTTAGTCAAGTCCAAATAAACCAATCAGCCCAACTGTAACATGCCACGATTTTCAGTAATTATTCCTGTTTACAACCGTCCCGCCGAGATCAGCGACCTTTTGGACAGTCTCGAAAAGCAGACAAACAAAGATTTCGAGGTAATCATTGTCGAGGACGGCTCGACCGTTCCCTGCAAGGACATCTGCGACATAGCAATTGGCAAAGGACTTGACGTGAAATATTTCTATAAGGACAACGAAGGACGGTCCATTGCTCGCAATTACGGACTTGAACGCGCGTCAGGCGAATATTTCATATTCTTCGACAGCGACTGCATGATTCCGCCTGCATACTTCGAGACTGTGGCAAGGGAACTCGACAGAAATCCGCTCGACTGCTTCGGTGGTCCGGATGCCGCACATGAGTCATTCACAAGCACCCAAAAGGCCATAAATTACACAATGACCTCTTTCCTTACCACCGGTGGCATACGCGGCGGCAAAGTAAGCCTCGAGAAGTTCACTCCCCGAACCTTCAACATGGGCTATTCGCGCAAGGTCTATGACAAGGTTGGTGGTTTCCGCGAGATGTTCTCCGAGGACATCGACATGTCCACACGAATCCGGCATGCCGGATTCACAATCGGCCTGCTGCCCGATGCCAAGGTCTGGCACAAACGCCGCGTCGACTTCCGCAAGTTTCTGCGTCAGGTCTATGTTTTCGGTATGTCGCGTATTACACTGAAACTCCTATACCCCGATTCGCTGAAAATCGTTCACATGCTACCGGCCATTGCAGTCATAATCGCCGTGGCTATCATACTGCTGGCTATATTCGTTTCTCCTTGGTGGTTGGTTCTACTTGGAATCTATCTACTGGCTGTTTTCGCTATGGCGCTAGTCTCGACAAAGTCGCTCGTCATAGCGATCAAGGCTGTTCCTGCCGCTGTGATACAGATCGGAGGCTATGGCAGCGGATTCATCAAGGCGTGGTTCACCAAGATACTTCTCGGACGTGGACGCGACGTAAATCAGGAAATCGAGATGCGGCGAGGCAAATAACTAAACATAATCACACGACGTCTTGATTTTTTGAAAGACAAGACCGAAATCTAACCAGAAAAACTTTTTTCTATGAATGTTGGAAGTAAGCCCCATGATTCGGAGTCAGCCTCCACGAGAATGATAAAGGACATGCGCGACGATGATAAACCTCGCGAGCGTGCAATCCGCCAGGGAATAAAGTCACTTAACGACCCAGAACTGATGGCGATAATCTTTTCAACCGGAATCAAGGGAAAAAACGTCATCGAACTGTCAAAAGATATCCTCGATGACAACTGCGGACATCTGTCACGAATAGCCGCCATGGGTTACAAAGAGTTTGTTTCCCGCTATAAGGGAATTGGCCCTGCCAAGGCCCTTACCCTTCTTGCCGCCCTAGAACTGGGAATGAGGACAGCGGCTGATGCGCGACTTGACAGCAAGGTGAAAATCCTGTCCTCGCAAATAGGTCATGACATCATGGCGCACCGTTTCTCACAACTCGACCATGAGGAATTCTGGGTGCTGATGCTATCCCAGTCGCTGAGCGTCATCAAGGACATTCGCATAGGAGTCGGCGGACTTGCCGCCACTGTTGTTGATGTCAAGATAATTATCCGCGAGGCCCTCGACTGCAAGGCCTCGGCTATGATACTATGCCACAATCATCCATCCGGCAATCTTCAACCAAGTGTACAGGACGACAGACTCACCGAGAAAATTATGCAGGCGGCCAAACTATTCGACATGAGGGTCTGCGACCATCTTATCATCGCTGACAACGGCTATTACTCCTATCAGGACGAGGGAAGGATGCCTAAAGTCTGACATATAAACGGAAAATGAAAATTGGCGGAGGTGCTGTTTGACAACACTCTCCGCCAATCTTAATTTATTATGGGACTTGTCCTTTCTTTATCAGTCGTTGATGGCTGCGATACCGGGTAGTATTTTACCCTCGATAGCCTCCAGGAGTGCACCGCCTCCGGTCGATACATACGATACTTTGTCAGCCAGGCCGAACTTGTTGATGCATGCCACTGAGTCACCGCCGCCAACAAGCGAGAATGCCCCGTTCTCGGTAGCCTTGACGATTGCGTCAGCGATTGCGCGCGATCCGGCAGTGAAGTTGTCGAACTCAAACACACCTGCAGGACCGTTCCAGAGTATAGTCTTGGACTCCTCGATAACCTTGGCGAAAGCCTTGCGGGTTTCGGGGCCGGCGTCAAGACCTTCCCAACCGTCGGGAATATCCATTACAGAGCATACCATGGTCTTGGCATCGTTCGAGAACGAGTCGGCAGCCACACAGTCGGTGCCGAGCACGAGGTTGACACCCTTTTCCTTAGCCTTCTTCATGATGTCGAGGGCGAGATCAAGTTTGTCGTTCTCGCAGATGGAGTTTCCTACATGACCGCCCATTGCCTTGGCGAATGTGTATGTCATGCCGCCACAGAGTATGAGGTTGTCGACCTTATCCATAAGGTTCTCGATAATGCCGATCTTGGTGGACACTTTCGAGCCGCCCATGATGGCTGTAAAGGGTCGCTTGATGTTGTTGAGGATATTGTCGACGGCCTTGACCTCCTTCTCCATGAGATAGCCGAGCATCTTGTGGTCTTTGTCGAAATAGTTGGCTACAACTGCTGTCGAGGCGTGGCTACGGTGTGCTGTGCCGAATGCATCGTTAACATATACGTCAGCATACGAGGCGAGTTTCTTGGCGAAATCTTTCTGACGTTCCTTCATTTCCTTCTTGGCGTCAGCATATTTGGGGTCTTCCTTGTCAATGCCTACGGGCTTGCCTTCCTCCTCAGGGTGGAAGCGAAGGTTCTCAAGCATCAGGACCTGACCAGGTTTCAGCGCTTCGGCCAAGACTGTTGCGTCGGCTGCATCGGGAGCGAACTCAACGGGTACACCGAGATATTTCGAGACTGCGGGAACAATCTGCTTGAGCGAGAGTTTGGGATTCACCTTGCCTTTGGGTTTTCCCATGTGCGACATGATTATGAGCGAGCCGCCGTCGTTCAGGATTTTTTTGAGGGTGGGCAGTGCGCCGCGAATGCGGGTATCGTCGGTGATGTTGCCGTTCTCGTCGAGGGGCACATTGAAGTCAACGCGAACAATGGCGCGCTTGCCGTTGAAGTTGAAATTATCGATATTCATAACTTTTATGTGTTTATGTATAAACTATATTTGTTTCAGAAGTTAAAATCCGCCTGAAGGCTCCGGCATCGGAACCACATGCGAGAACTGTGGATTAGTGTCTGCAAAATTAACAAAATTCGTCAACAAAAACCTCATCGGGACTTAAAAAAATGATACTGAATTACAAAGATTTAACACAAGGCGCGATGCCAAAAACGCACGCAGGCGCCTCCCGTGACAGGGAAGCGCCTGCGGCGAAATATACGACCTTGCAGTCCGTATTATTTCTTGTTGCGGTTGCCGTAACGGCTCATGAACTTGTCCACGCGGCCTGCGGTGTCGACGAGTTTCTGCTTGCCGGTGAAGAAGGGGTGTGACGAAGAGGTGATTTCGAGTTTTACCAGAGGATATGTCACGCCGTCGATTTCAATGGTCTCCTTGGTTGGAACGGTCGAACGGGTGATGAAGGTCTCTTCGTTAGACATATCTTTGAAAACAACTTCGCGATAGTTTGAGGGATGAATGTCTTTTTTCATTTCTATTGTTAGTTTTTATTATTTGTCTGACAAATGTTTACGTGTGCGCTGGTAAGGCGCTTGCACGGGGGCTGCAGACCCTCCCGTATTCGTAATGGCGGTGCAAAGGTAATGATTTTTCGGCACTTGACAAAATTTTTCACTACTGCTTTCACAAAAAACAGAATGAAATCTTCAAAAGGAAGCAGAAGGAAATCGAAAAAAACTATGGGTCTTCTGTATATTGTCACTTATAACCATGACCTAATGCCTATTGAGCGTGTCTGGCAGGATTATGTACAACTTAAGCGGACCGACAAGGTAGAGGCCATCGCCATCCGTGCGCAAGGATGGTTTGTCATGGCCTGCGACAAGAGGAAGGGAACACACATTGCCAGAAAAGCCTTCCGGCGTCTCGAGAACCGGTGGGTACAGCCTTGACAGGTCTTTCGGATCACTTACGAGTCGATAGTGAGCCGTGTCGTTGAGCACAGGAGCGATAAGCGGCAGTTCGTTAGGATTGAGAGAATAAAGCACCGCGCCATCCGAAAGGCCGTTACTCATATCAGTCCACCCGTAAGACTTGGCCGCAGGCCGCAGAACACATAGCGTCAGCATCAGAACTACAAAAAATATCGAGCCACACTTTCGCCAGTAATCATTCACGCCGCAGAGAGGCAAAGCCACGGCAAGCGAAAGAGAGCCGACAAAGGGATAGACATAGCGCTCGGCGCGGAGTATGGCGGCATACTCCACAACAATCATCGCAAGCAATGCGGCAAAAGGAATCCACCACTGGCGACGCCATGAAAACATCGCTTTAACACCACGCTGCATCAAAGCCACGATAAAAAGCAGACCAAGAGCGACCATGCCGGCAATACTCATCCCATGCCAGGTCATGGCACGGCCGAACACAAGTGTCATGACTCCATCGAATCCCTCGAAGGCGCGCCGGGTATGGACAGTCGAATGGATGAGAAAATTAAAGTAGCCGGAATATAGCATGGCAGCGACAGCAATGCCGGCAACAACAGCAAAACCAAGTCCGGCTATGACCTTCGGCCTATGGACAACAAGCGCAACAATACCCATGGCGATACACACAAGACAGACGAAGACCGAGTTAAGGTAGCCGGTGGAGACTACACCTGCAAGTGCAAGTGCGAAACCAATCCATAGAGAAGGCACTCTGGCCCGTTTGTCAATGAGATTTCGGCAAAGCGCGGCCGAGGCCCAGACCATAAGGCAAATGAACATCTCCGCCATCTGGTACTCCCGGACAAGCAAAGTATTGTCGACACCGATGGACGAGCCAAATGCCACGGCAAGTACCGCGGCTGAAATAAGCCATGAGTCTCCGACACCACGGAAAAGTATACGGCACGTGCGCCAAAGTGCATAGAATGCCACGGCGAAGAAAATAAGATTTAGGAAACCTCCCCGCCAAGCCACCTCAGAGGCATCGAAAGAGTCATACCCGATAAGCGCCACACGAAGGGCCATGTAATAAAGGCTCGCGTGAGGAATATCGTGGTTAGACACATACAACTGACTCAGGTCATCGCCAATGCCATGGTCAGCAACAAGCATAGCACGGATATCTGAACCGGTCATCACCGTATCGCCGGGAAGCGGAGTCCAGTATGATGGATTGCATTGAGCAAGCATGACCGAATAGGTCTCGTCCGAATGCAGTTCGCCACGCGAGGCAATGCCAATGATGCGGACCACAAGCAGAACCACGAAAACCAGACCAATGACAAAAGCCGGAATCTTTCGCTTCATCGGTATTTGGCAGATTATTTCATCGTGTCGGGTTGATATAGGTAACGCTTGATCGAGCGCTTGGGGGTCTTCTCGAACTCCTCGTGAAATACACGGGTCGACTGAATGCGGCTGTAAGCAGGAAGGTCGCCGTTCAGTTGCTGGACATTCTGCTCCATCATCCTGTCGAGTTCAGCCACAGGTATGCCCTGGCGCTCGGCATTCTCAAAGTCAGGCACGACAAGCGCCTCGAGCCTGCCCTGTCCGGCATCGATGATAAGGGACTCGGCTACATAGGGCATGTTGTTTAGTTTCTGCTCGATTTCCTCGGGATAGATGTTCTGCCCGGAAGGCCCGAGAATCATATTCTTGTCACGGCCACGGATGTAGATGAAGCCGTCGGCGTCGACATTGCAGATGTCGCCAGTTGTCATCCAGCCGTCCCTGAAGGTTGCCTCGGTTGCCTCGGGATTCTTGTAATAGCCCTTCATGACATTGTCGCCACGTACCCAGAGCACACCCGGGACCTCGGCGGGATTGTCCGACTCTACACGCAACTCCATCCGGTCCACGACACGTCCGCACGACTGCAGTCGGTTGACATTCCAAGGCGCGTACGAAATCAGCGGTCCGCACTCGGTCATGCCGTAACCGACAGTGTAAGGGAACCTTATGCGACGCAGAAATTCCTCGACATCCTTGCTGACGCCGGCACCGCCGATGATCAGTTCCTGGAGATTGCCGCCGAACACCTGCGTCAGGCGTTCCTTGATCTTGCCGAGAAGATGATCGTCTACGAAAGGCACATGCATCAGTACCTTCATCATTGGCTTGTCAAGAAGAGGGAACACGCGGGTTCGTATGATTTTCTCTATGACAAGAGGAACCGAGACGATAAGTTTGGGACGCACTGTCGCAAAGGCATCCATTATAATCTTAGGAGATGGCGTGCGCGTGAGAAAGAAAATCTGGCAGCCACGGCAGAACGGGAAAAGGAAATCAACCATCAGGCCGAACATATGTGCAAGAGGAAGCATGGAGACAAGTCTGTCCCCCTCCCCGACCAGTTTCATGTGGTCAAGACAGAACTGAACGTTTGACCAAAGGTTGAGTCCCGTAAGCATCACGCCTTTAGAAAAGCCTGTCGAGCCCGAAGTATAATTGATGAGGTGTACCTCGTCAAGGTTCCGTTCGGCATAGACAACATCGGCCGGAGTGAAACGCTCGGGGTACTTTCTGCCGAAAAGTTCATTGAGATGCGCGCGGGCCTCGGTGACCTTGTCCTCGCGGGACATCAGCAGGGAGTAATCATTGATAAGGAAGGCCGCCCTAAGCTGGGTCATGGCCTCCGGGTCGAGGTTCTCCCAGTTGTTGGCGCCGACGAAGAGAAGTTTCGCCTCCGAGTGGTTGACAAGATGGTGGATGGTATCGGGCTTGAACTCATTGAGTATAGGCACTGCCACAGCACCGTAGGTAACTACGGCCAGGAAGGAAATGGCCCAGTTGGCGCTGTTCCTTCCGCACAGGGCTATCTTGTCGCCATGCTGTATTCCGGCAGATTCGAAAAGAATGTGAAGTTTGGCGATTTTGCGGGCGACGTCACGATAACTCGTCGACTGGCCATGGAAATCCGTCAGGGCCTGGAGTTCCCAGTTCTTGCGCAAAGAACTCTGCACATAGGCTATCAGGGTCTTCTGATCATTCATCTTAAATTCAGGGTTAGTACGTTGAAACTGTCAGGAACAGTCTGTTAAGAGAAACACAAAACAGACTCCTGCTGAAATTTAAAGCACAAAACTTGTATAAGTGTTCGCACACTACGGGCAAATCTACGAATAATTTCCGAATATTCGCCCCGCAAACACAAAAAATATGTATCTTTGCACCATGATTGCCCTATCAGACATATTATCGGAAAACGAGACCGGAGCAGCAAGAAAGATTGGCAGACTTCTTCGCCGCTCATCGCGCGTGGTCATAACCTGCCACATGTCTCCCGACGGTGACGCAATGGGATCATCGCTTGCCCTGATGCGTGTGCTCGACAACATGGGTAAATCCGCACGCGTCTTCACTCCCGACGAGCCTAACGCTAACCTGATGTGTCTTCCAGGCGCAGAGCGCGTTCTATGTTTCTCCCGATACTCTGGCGTAATAACCCGTTCTTTCGGCACGGCTGATCTTGAGGTGAGCCTCGATTACAATGCCTTCACGCGCCTCAGCCGCATGGCACAGTCCGCATCCGACTCGCCTGCTGTCAAGATCATGGTTGATCATCACCTGAACCCCGAGATAGACGGCTTCGAAACAGTGGTCTCGGCACCCGAACGTTCGTCGACATGCTCGCTTCTATACTCTGTACTTATCGCAGCCGGACTTGGAGAATTCATCGACACCGAGGCCGCGACATGTCTTCTTGCCGGCATGATGACAGACACCAACAACTTCAGTCACAACGCCAACCATCCTGAGGACTATCTCATAGTGGCCGACCTAGTATCGCGCGGAGCCGACAAGAACGAACTGTACAGGATGCTTTTCAATACCTTCTCCGCAAACTGCCTCCGTCTGAACGGTTACGCCCTGTCGCAGAAAATGAAACTTTTCCCCGCGCAGCACGGAGCGATGATAGCTCTGACACGAAACGAACTCAACCACTATCACTACGCTAAAGGCGACACCGAAGGGCTTGTCAACAGGCCGCTGTCGATTCCAGGCATCATATACAGCATATATTTCCGAGAGGAGTCTGAATATATTAAGGTGTCGATGCGATCGGTCGGAGACTTCCCCTGCGACATCATTTGCTCGCAGTACTTCGGAGGTGGCGGACACCGCAACGCCTCGGGCGGAGAGTTTCACGGTACCCTAGAGCAGGCCACGTCGCTTTTCGAATCGCTTGTAGACGAATTCAACCGTCTATATATTGACAAATCCGAAAACCCTGGTTAAGCGCATACAAATACAAAATAATAAATTCAAATCTATCTCTCCACTTCAAACATGACATTTCACAAAAACATTCTACACTTCAAAAAAAGCATAGGTTCAGGACTTGTCGCTGTCTCCGCCATTATCGCCGGAAGCATGACTTCATGCGATGACGGTCGCTCGTACGCCGAATTGCTCGACGACGAGAACCGCAGCGTCAATCTGTTTCTTGTAGACCACCGTGTCTCCGACGATATTCCTACAGACACAAACTTCGTGTTCGAGACTGGTCCCGACGCGCCATATTACAAACTCGACGAGGACGGAAATATGTACATGCAGGTTGTCGACCCCGGCACCAAAGGCAACTATGCCAAGGATGACGAAACCATCTATTTCCGCTATACACGCTATTCCCTGCAGAATTACAACGGCACGCTAATAGCATTCGACGGCAACGAGGGAGACATGAGTCTCAGCAACGCATGGTTCCGCTTCCGCAACATGTCAATGGAGTCATCATACAAGTGGGGTGCCGGCATTCAGCAGCCACTGACCTATCTCCCCATCGACTGCGAGGTCAACATCGTCATCAAGTCGCAGTATGGGTTCTACAAAGAAACCTCATACGTCGTGCCATACCTCTTCAGGCTACGCTACTTCCGCCAGCGCACATGATTCCGTTTACGTACTGAGAACTTTCACGGCGTCCTAAAAATCAACACCTGTCACAACAAAGTCTATTTTGCAACATTAATCCTAGCAATATGTCCCTCATCAAATCTATTTCCGGCATCCGCGGTACCATAGGCGGTAAACCCGGAACCGGTCTATCTCCCTTAGATGTAGTGAAATTCACCGCAGCGTTCGCAACTTATATCGACCGTACAACCACTCTCCCCTACAGGACAGTTGTCGTTGGCCGTGACGCCCGCGTTTCCGGTCCGATGGTTCTTGAACTTGTTGTCGGAACTCTACGTGGCATGGGTTTCGATGTGGTAAACATCGGCCCCGCCTCGACTCCCACCACCGAAATTGCAGTCACCGACGAGAATGCATGCGGCGGTATCATCATCACCGCATCACACAATCCCGGGAACTGGAATGCACTGAAACTCCTAAACGAACATGGCGAATTCCTTGACGCCCGCGCTGGTCAGGAAGTCCTCAGGATAGCCGAAGAAAACGACTACACTTTCGCCGAGGTCGACAGACTCGGCAAACTGCTCGTAAACACCACCTATAACCGCCGTCATATCCAGAAAGTCCTTGACCTGAAACTCGTGGACACCGAGGCAATACGCAAGGCCAACTTCACAGTCGCCATAGATGCTGTCAATTCGGTTGGCGGCGTTGTGATTCCCGAACTCCTCAAGTCTCTCGGTGTCGAGAATGTCATCAAGATAAACTGCGAGCCCACCGGCCAGTTCTCCCACAATCCCGAACCCATACCCGAAAACCTGACACAGATAGCCGACGTGATGAAGAAAGGCATTGCCGATGTCGGCTTTGTCGTGGACCCGGATGTCGACCGACTGGCCATCGTAATGGAGAACGGACAGATGTTCGTTGAGGAATATACTCTTGTTGCCGTCGCCGACTATATCCTGTCACACACACCGGGCCCGGCTGTCTCGAACCTCAGTTCAAGTCGTGCGCTCAGCGACATCGCCGCCCGCCACAACTGCAGATACGAGGCCTCGGCCGTAGGCGAGGTAAACGTCACCGGCAAGATGCGCGAGATTGGTGCTGTAATCGGTGGCGAAGGCAACGGCGGAGTCATCTATCCTGAACTCCACTATGGCCGCGACGCGCTGGTCGGAGTCGCACTTTTCCTGACCCTGCTTGCAAAGAGCGGAAAGAAAGTCAGCGAACTGAAACTCGAATACCCTGAATATCATATCTACAAGACAAAAGTTCAGTTGACCGAAGGTGTCAATGTCGATGCTGTTTTCGAGGGCCTTAAGAAAAAATACGCCAGCGAGAAAATCACCGACATCGACGGTGTCAAGATTGACTTTCCCACTTCGTGGGTAATCCTCCGCAAATCTAACACCGAACCCATAGTGCGAATCTATTCTGAAGCGCCTGACATGGCAGAGGCAGAGAGACTCGCGAACGATGTAAAGGCCGTTTTCGAGGAACTCAGCAAGTAACCGTCCGACATAATCAATAACGTCAGCGGGCGTCCTTCCGGCAAATGCCGATTGGACGCCCGCTGATATTACCGTATTACGTGATTCTGAATCTCAGAAGTCGTATCCGAATGTGATACGTATGGCATTTTCCCGGAACGATACCTTATCGCTCTCGACAAGATCGCTTACGCCGATGTTTCCGACAAGCCCGAATACAAAGTGTTCGCCAACGGCTAACTGGGCGCCGATATTCCACGAAGCGGAAAAACGATGCCATGCCCCGTCTGCTCCCATTGCATTGTTATCATTATAAAGATTTGTCTTTATACCTTCTGACTCCAGCGCGTTGCTCTTCACATTGGCACTGATTCCTATCCCAAACTCCGGACCCGTAAAAATACTTATCGACCCGTTTTCAAAAATATCGAAACGATATCCGATATTAAGAGGTACACGGAAGCCCGTCTGTACAACCTTAGGTGACTCAGTGTTAATTATTTCTCCCTCATCTGTACCGAATGTCAGTTCATCCATCTTGAACGAGTCGTAATAGAACGACAGCCCCGGCTCGAAATATAGGTTGGCGACAACCGGTATATTGTAGATAGCACCTATAGAGAACCCGGCGCCTGTCTTGTAGTCAAATTTTCCCATAGGAGTCTTGTATTCACCGGGGATATTGACGTTAAGACTTCCACGGAGTCCCCAGTAAGGCGTGTTGTCTCCGGAATTGAATACAGACTGGGCCGCGGATGAGAATGCGATGGAAATAATCGCCAGAATAGCAACTAAATTTCTTACTTTCATTTTTTTCAGAGGATTAAATGATGATGGCATATGGCATAATAACGACAACACGAGATATATTATTGCCTCAGGGCGTCGCCGAATATTCCAAATTGTTAGTATTATATGCCACAATGCCAGAAAGACTATTTCTCTTCCCTTTTGATTATGCTCCTGATTTCAGCAGTATCCCACATAAAGACAAGTGGTTTGTCGGGATTATCCATATCCACGAAACGTATCCGCATATTTGCCCCGGCTTTTTCAATTTCCTTCAATATCGGCAGCATGTCCTCGTCACAGACAATGTATTTCTCGAGGTCCGCACGCATTATGGCTTTCTGGTCAGGATGTTCGTCCAGCAGGTCATACTGATAGAACGTGAAATATCGTCCATCGATATTATAGTCCACCGATACGAGATTGTACTGACTGTCATAGAATGTTCTGGAACTCTTGTAGCTTATGTTCTCAAGTTTATACAATCTGTCGGCTTTATTGAATTCCCTGACAGTGGTTGCCAGTTCTTCCCGGGCTTCGCGCTCGCCCGATGAGAATATCCAGTAACCCACACAGCCCAGAATGACAACGGCAAAAACGCACGCTGTAATTATGTATACCTTTTTAGACATGATTATATGTTCTTATCTCTTTTCTTATTTTCGACCAGTGACAATGCACCTTCACTATCAATCGCAATCACACGGTCCTTGTAAAGTTTTCCGACAGTCTTCTTGAAATCCTTTTTTGAACACTGGAGACGCTCTTTTATTTCCTCGGGAGTGGAACGGTCACCGAGACCAAGGTTCCCTCGCCTCAGACCTTCGAGTATTTTTTTCTCAAGGGCAAGCACGCGCCCTTCCGTCGAAGGTGCTGTCATTGTCAGGTCAATTTTTCCGTCCGGTCGGATATTCTTTACATATGCCGCGACAGTCTGTTGTATCTCAAGCGGACGGAACAACTCGCTGTCGTAGATCATGCCTTTGTGCAGATTGTCGACAATCACTTTATATCCTATGGCTGTACGCTCGATAACCAGACAGCGGACTTTGTTTCCGCGTCTGTATTCAGGAATGACGTTTCCAAGATACTTTTCGATTTTCGCCGAGGCGACTACACGCCTGGTGGCATGATCCAAAGCGACATAAACGAGGTAGATCCCACCTTTATACATGCGGCTTCGCTGTTCACTGAAGGGACAAAGCAGATTCTTGCCTTCCAGACCCCAGTCGAGGAACGCGCCGATACGGTTCACATCCGTGACCTGCAGAAATGCAAACTCGCCGACAGTGGCGTATGGAATCACTGTAGTTGCGACAGGCCGGTCTTCTGAATCGGTGTATACAAATACCTTGAGCCTGTCGCCAAGTGCAGGCATCGGATCGCAGTAGCGCATTGGCAAAAGAACCTCGGTGCTTCGTTCCTTATCCGATAGATATGCGCCATAAACACTGGCCCGGGTCACATACAAGTGGTTGAATTTTCCTATGTTAATCATGTTTATATGTCAGTAAATGCTTGTTTGTAGGGATGAACTTGCTAATTATGACAAAATTACGACATTTTTTTCATACCTTTGTCATGATTAATAACATTCCGAACTCCCAGCCTGTTCTATTATTCATGGACGAATTATTGAAATATTTTCCCGACCTCACGTCCTTGCAGACCGATCGCTTCTGTGCGCTTGAGGATTTGTACAGAACATGGAACGATCGCATAAACGTCATATCCCGACGCGACATCGACAACCTTTACGTGCATCATGTGCTTCATTCCATGGCGATTGCAAGATTCCTGGGACCTCTTGCGGATAACACTACCGTCCTTGACATGGGCACAGGCGGTGGATTCCCGGGGATTCCGCTGGCAATTTACTATCCTGAAGTCAGGTTCCACCTCATTGACCGCATAGGCAAGAAGATACGCGTATGCAACGAGGTGATCCAGGCTCTCGGACTCAGGAATGTAACCACTCAGCACGGTGACATTGGGGAAAACCACACCAGATACGACTACGTGGTGTCACGTGCCGTAATGCGGCTAGAGGCATTGTGGCCGCTGGTTCGACGCAATATCTCGACCGACTCACGCAACCGTATTCCCAATGGCTTGATATGCCTGAAAGGTGGCGATGGCCTTGATGAAGAAATTGCGAGAACCAAGGCTCCCGTCCAGGATTTTCCTCTGGCTGAATTAATCCCCCACCCCTTCTTCGAAACCAAGTCTCTGCTCTACGTACCTGTACGCTAGGCGGAATTTTTCATTATTTTCCCGGTGTGACGACTCGCTCGCCGAGAACCTGTGCGAACTGCTGGGCGGTCTTCTTCAATTCTATTATCTGAAGCAGCAGATCCTGCTGTCGTGAAATATCTCCAAGTTTCTCGGCTATCTTCAAAGCAGCCATAAGTTCGTTGCGATGCCATGTGATCACCGCGTCCTGCAGTGCATAAACCGCGAGGGGTACAAGTTCAGTAAGACGTTCTTCCTCGGTCTCTACGTGTGAGAATTTCGTATGAACCTTGCTCAGAGTGTAACTGTCTCCGGCCATTTCTGTCGCAGAGCGGCGAATACTGTCATCCGTATCACTGGCCAGGCTGCGGACGACATAGTTTAGTGCGAATTCATGACGCAAACGCTCTTCCTCGCGCTTGAGTCGCTCGTCAAGCATCAGTTCGCGGGCATGCATGTCATTCAGGTCCTTGCCCTCAAGACGTATCTGCTCAAATCCATCCGCACGTTTTTTAGATATCAGCGTCTTGATTTTCATTTCCTCGGCCTCGCGGTCTTCGGCATACTGTCCAAGAAGTCCCTGCACTCGTGCGAAAATCGCCCCGTAGGTGGGATTGCTGAAACCCAGTGAATCGACAGCAAGTGATTGTGCGACAAATTCAAAGACACTCATCGGGACAGCCACATTGTCATCGGCAAAACTCTCGCACAGAGTCACCATTCCATAACGGACTATGTAACGTATCAGTTCATGCTCATACCTCTCCAGATGACGTGCCCTCGCCTCAGACGCAAGACGTTCGGCCCTGTCCTCGGGGCTTTCTGAAATCGAGGAAACATAACCTTCCTGCACAGGATTCACCGTAGCGGCCTGACCTTCCTCGTGCGGATCGAGTGGAGCCTCGACTTCAGGCTCATTGGACGGCTGATATGCCGATGTGCCGCGCAATGATTCCCTGGCCTGTACCCGCATACGTTCCGACTCTGTCTTCTCGGCATTTCGAGCCATGACCTTTGTGAGTTCAAGCGAAAGGACTTTCTCGCTCATATCGAGCATACGGGAGCATTCCTGAATATAAACCTGCCGCTTTATGGCTTCGGGAATCTTGGATATCGACCCAACGATATCCGAAATCACGCGCGCTCTCTGCATGGGGTCATCCTTTGCGTCGGAAAGCAGTATTCTGGTCTTGAAACGGATAAAATCCGTCTCGTTCTCGGCCATGTATGCTTCGACCTGCTCCAGAGTGTGGCTCTGTGCGAAAGAGTCGGGGTCATCGCCCTCGGGAAGAAGCAGGACCTTTATGTCCAGACCTTCCGCAAGAAGCATGTCGATGCCTCGCAATGATGCCTTAATGCCTGCAGGGTCAGAATCATAGATTACCGTGACGTTATTTGTGAACCTGTGTATCAGCCGTATCTGGCCGTCAGTCAATGATGTGCCTGAAGATGCCACGACATTCTCCACGCCTATCTGCGACATGGAAATGACATCCATATATCCTTCCACCAGAATGCACTTGTCCTTCCGGACTATTTGCTGTTTGGCCTGATAGAGTCCGTAAAGTTCATAACTTTTCTTATATAACGCGCTCTCGGGCGAGTTGACATATTTTGCAACATTCTTGTCCTTACGCAAGGTGCGTCCGCCAAAAGCGACGATACGCCCCGATACCGAAAAAACCGGATAAATGACACGCCCCTTGAAACGGTCATACAGCCCTCGCTCGCTCTTTGAGCATAGTCCCGAGGCAACAAGATACTTCTCGCTGTAGCCGGCCTTGAATGCAGCAGAGGACAGATCCTCTGATTTCTCCAGGGCATAGCCGAGTTTGAATCGCCGCATGCTCTCGTCTGAGATTCCGCGCTCACGGAAATAACTGTACCCTATGTCACGGCCGTCGGCTGTGTCCCACAGATTATGCTCAAAATGCTTGCAGGCAAAATCGTTGACCGCCAGCAATGCCTCGCGCTCGTTGGCCGCATCGCGTTCAGCATCGGTCATCTCATGCTCCTGTATCTCTATATTATATTTTTTTGCAAGATAGCGCAGGGCCTCGTTGAAACTCAGTTGTTCGAGTTCCATAAGGAAATTTACCGGTGAACCACCCTTGCCGCATGAGAAACACTTGCATATGCCCTTTGACTTAGACACGGAGAACGACGGAGTGCGCTCGTTGTGGAACGGGCAAAGTCCGATATAGTTGGCACCCCGGCGTTTAAGGCTCACGAAGTCACTTACCACCTCGACTATATCGGCGGCATCCAGTATCTTCTGTACAGTCTCACGGTCAATCTTTTTCATAATGCAGTCGCAAAGATACAAATTTTTTCGTACCTTTGGTCATAATTTCCAATCATAACTATACACCTAACCTTGCATCACCCCATGATGAAAAAAACTATCCTTACCCTAGGGTTGACGGCCTTCGCTGCCATGGCTTTGCAGGCCCAGCGTTTCGCTGTATTCAGCGACATCCACGTAACCCCGGGAAATGCCAACGACAAGGCGCTGCGCGAGGCCGTAGCCGAAGTCAACCGTGGTGAATACGACGCCGTGATTGTCAACGGCGACCTCACCAACGAAGGCTCGGATGAGCAGATTGCCAACGTCAACAACATCCTCCGTGGCGTCCGTTTCCCTCTCTATGTTCTTCCCGGCAATCACGAGAACAACTGGTCCCAGTCTGCCACCAAGACGTTCATTGACACCTTCGGCGGCGACCGTTTCGTATTTGAGATTGACTCACTGGTCGTAGTAGGCATCAACTGCGGCCCGTTCATGAAGATGGGCGACGGACACATCAAGCAGGAGGACCTGCACTGGCTCCGCCACACACTTAACGAGCGTGTCACTCCCGGCAAGCGGGTCCTCAGCCTGAACCACTATCCACTTCAGGAAGACCTTGACAACTATCAGGATTATCTTGCCATTCTTGCCGACTATCCTGTTATCGGCCATATCAACGGCCACTATCACCGCTGGCGCCGTTACGATGCCGGAGACATCGAATGCGCCATGATTCGCGCCCTTGACATGGGCAACGGCGATTACGGTTATTCAATCGTCGAGGTTTCGCCCGAATGGACACATATATATAATAAGACCGTCGGCCGCAAGCCTGAATCCAGATATGCCTTCGCCAACCGCACACGTCACCAGCCCTTGAAACTTAACTCCGGCGATACCGCCGTCACCGCACCGCGCGGCTATCGCGTCGACCGCGTCTGGGCTGACAGCGCTTCAGTATTCACGCGTCTTGGCTTTGACAAGGATAATGTCTATTTCGCCAACTCGCTCGGACAGGTCAAAGCCGTGAAAAAAAACAACGGCAGCCTGCGCTGGTCCACAAATGTCCCCGACGGTGCATCCGTATTCTCCCGCCCCGTTTCGCTTGGCAACAATCGTCTTGCCGTCCCATATGCCTCCGGCATTGCAATTGTCGATGTCCGCAACGGCAAAATTATCAAGGATTTCAAGTCCAAGGAAGGTCCATATGTCGCTGATGGCACTCTTACGCCCGATGGCAAAGGATATATCCAGGGCGGATATAAGCGAATAGAACGTCGAAACCCATCGAATGGTAAACTTGTCTGGGAATATGATTCCCTCTTCAATTACGCCCAGGCCGCTCCCGCTATCGATGGCGACGACCTTGTGTTCGGAGCCTGGGACACAAACCTCCGTTGCCTGTCTCTCAAGGACGGACGCCTCAAGTGGGTATGGAACAATGGCAAGACGGCCAACATGCTCGGTCCCGGCAACGTTGTTCCGGTTCTGACCGATGACAAGGTCATCATAGTCGCCCCCGACCGCTACATGACCGCACTCGACCGTAGGACCGGCAGACAGCTATGGCGCGACAACTCGCACCGATATCGCGAGGCTCTTGGTCACAGTGCCGACAAGACTCGCGCCTATGCCAAGACCATGGATGGCGAACTTGTCGCTGTCGACGCTACCTCTCCCGACTTCCGTGAACTGTGGACAGTAGACATGGGTCTCGGATATGAGCACGCCCCCTGCATCGTGGCCGAACAGGATGGTGTCGTCTACGCCGGCTCTCGTCGCGGTATCGTAACCGCCGTCAATCCCCGTACACAGAAGGTACTGTGGAACCTGCCGTTAGGAAAAAGCGAGATCAACGGCATAGACATCGATCCCGAGACAGGCGACGTCTTTGTCTCACTGATTGAGGGCACTGTCTATCGCATTGCACGCGACTGACCTATCAGACGAATAACGCCGGAAGGCCGCATCATGAGTTCATGTGCGGCCTTCCGGTTTATTTATTAATGTAATGCTCTTAGAAAGACTATCAGAGTGCCTCGCGTATGGCTTCAACCATTTCCTTGTATTCGGCATCGCTGAGATAGACCTCTCCGGGATTCATCCGGAAGGTGCCTCCGTAGTCGGGGCCGTCCACATATTTGGGGGCTAGATGGAAATGCAGGTGCGAGAGTTTGTCACTGTATGCTCCATAGTTGATTTTCTCGGGATTGAACACTTTCTGCATCGCGCGTGTAACCCGGGCGACGTCTGACATGAACGCGTTACGATCTTCATCGCTGAGTTCGTTCAGATCGTTTACGTGATCTTTGTATGCCACCAGACAGCGGCCGCGGTAGGTCTGTTCCTTGAACAGGAACGCACGGGACACGCTCAGCGGAGCAATCTCAATCATAAGGTCATGCAATGTGTCATTGTTAGTGCAGTAGAGGCACTGGGATGGATCGCTTTTCATAATTATTCTATTCAGGAGATGATGATAATGATTTCTTGCAAAAGTAAGAAATTTTTTCAATATGCACAATCCGCATCAGTATCCTTCATGCCTCCCGGGTTACCTCTGCGCTACCCCCGGCCCGGGTCTCTTTTTCACTTGTGGATTTCGGTACATAGTGCGTGGTCCTGCGTGCCTGCCGAACAGTACGGGTCACATAGTCCGTCAGATAGACCGTAAACAGCGGAAAGATGATCATCCCGAACATCGGAAGCACCACCGCGACGATTTTTCCGGCAATGGTCACAGGCGATATGTCACATCCGACTGTCGTCATGTTCATGGCCGACCACCAAAGGGCCGTCCAGTATGTGTCCACCATTGGATTGACATCGGCTTCCTGCTGATAGAAGATCAGCGAGCAGAAATAAGTGACCAGCAGGATTATCGAAAGATAACTGATGAACAGACTGGTTATTGCATTCCGTGACAGATAGCCCATTACTATCGCGAGAGCAAGTGCGCCACGAGCCAGAGGGACGAAGCGTATGAAATACAGCCCGTCAGGACCGAGCGGTATATGGATCAGGCTGATGATGTTGAGATAAGGTATCGAAAGCAGCAGGAATACTATCCTGTGCCAGAAATGCCTCCACTTGTGTCTGCTGTATGCCAGTTCCACGAAAAAGTCCAGTACGAACACTATGCACACCCAGAACTGGAAAGTCATGTACTCATGGCTTGCCAGCAGATCCGTCTGATTGAATGTGTCATACGATATCCACACTATCAGTACCACCGCCAGCACAAGTACCACGAAGTTCATGACCGCCACCAGTGGTTTCGGCTCATGTATTTCTCCTTTCGTCTGTGATGTGGCTCTAATTCGCATAATGTGTAATATCTTTGTTTATCCTAACAATCATACCCCAGGCTTGGTTTACCTTAGGGCCTGAATAACATAGCCTGTTGACTTGGAAACCTTTAATCCGGACGGCTCTTACAACCCTTTGTCTCAGACGACTCCTTTTGCGATTTTGTTCCTTGGCCCCGAAATATTTGACTGTGAATCATTTTTCAGTTAAAAAATTATTTTGTACCTTTGCACTCGCTAAACCTCCGGGATTTGGCATATTCAATACAAAACTCATTACTTTTATTAAAAATTTCATTTTTTAATGGCAACAAAAATTAGACTGCAACGTCATGGTCGTAAGAACTATGCGTTCTATCCTATTGTTATCGCCGATAGCAGGGCACCACGAGATGGTAAGTTTATTGAAAGGATAGGTTCCTATAATCCGAACACTAATCCTGCTACAATCAACCTCAATTTCGAGCGGGCTTTGTATTGGGTTAACGTCGGTGCCGAACCCACCGACACCGTACGCACTATCCTCTCTGACGAGGGCGTACTGCTGATGAAACACCTCCAGGGTGGCGTTAAGAAGGGCGCTTTCGACGAAGCCGAGCTTCAGCGTCGCTTCAATGCCTGGAAGGAAGCAAAAGTGAAGAAAGTCGAGGCTATGAAGTCTTCCATGGCTTCCAAGGCTCAGGAGGCCGCCGCCCATCACCTCGCCGCCGAGGTTGCCGCAAACAAGGCCAAAGCCGAGATCGTAGCCAAGAAAAAGGCTGAACTCGCCGCCGCCAAGGCCGAGGCCGAAGCAGCCGCTGCAGCAGCCGAGGCTCCCGCCGATGAGGCCGCCGAGGCTCCCGCTGCCGAATAACTCTTTTCAGCACTGAACAGCACAGAGCGGCGCCCCTTTCCCGGGACGCCGCTTTTTTAACTGCGATTTCCCTTAACCAATCCTCAAATATTATTTTTCGATGACAATCAAATCATCCGTCGCGGTCGCGCTTACTGTCGCCTCCGTCGCTTTAACACCTGAAACTATGGCTCAAGACTCCGACAAGACCATATTCTCCCAGCCTTACGGCACTGTCCACGAGACAATTCCGTTCTCTCGCATCGACAACTCGGTATGGATTCCCGCGGTCGACCGTGGCATCCGCGAGGCCAGGAAAGAAGTTGACGCTATTGTCCGCCAGCGTTCGACACCCGATTTCGAGAACACAATCGTGGCCCTTGAGAACTCAGGAGCCGAACTCAACCGTGTCCTCAACGCATTCTTCCCCCTCGTTTCGGCAAATGCCGACGAGCAACTCATGGACATATCCGTCGACGTCTCCCGCAAACTCAGCGATTTCTCTACCGCACAGATCCTTAACGAGGGATTGTGGAGGCGCATACGCGATGTCTACGACAACCGTTCGAAATTCAACCTCTCTCCCGAGGACTCAATGCTCCTTCAGACCACTTACGATTCTTTTGCCCTCTCCGGAGCCAACCTTCAGGGAGAGGACCGCGAGAAGTTCAAGAAAATGTCTTCCGAACTCTCCGAACTCACTACACGTTTCGGACAGAACGTTCTCAAGGAACTCAACACCTACCAGATATGGCTTGACAAGAATCAGATTGCAGGCCTTCCAAAAGGCGTGGTAGATGCCGCCGCTGAGGCCGCAAAAGCCAAGGGTCGCGATGGCGAGTATCTCTTCGGTCTCGACCAGCCTACCTACATGGCCGTCATGAAATACGCTGACGACGATGCTGTCCGCGAGAAATTCTATCGCCTGTATTCAGGACGTAACACAAAGGGCGAGTTCAACAACGTCGAGATTCTTAAGCGCATCGCCGACCTCCGTCGTCAGATTGCCAATCTCCTTGGCCGCGAGACCTACGCTGACCACTCCCTCACCCGTACCATGGCGCAGAATCCCGCCAACGTCTATCGTCTGCTCAACCAGCTCCGCGAGGCCTACCGTCCCGCACTCGACAAGGAGATGCAGGAACTCACCGCCTATGCTACTGCTCAGCGTGGCACCGACACGCCCATAACACCATGGAACTATTCCTACTGGTCGAACAAGCATCGTGCCGACAAGTATAATTTCGACGAGGAGGCCCTTCGTCCATATTTCGAACTCGATAATGTCATCAACGGTGTGTTCGGACTTGCCACGCGCCTCTACGGCCTCCACTTCACTTACAATCCCGATATCGAGGTCTACCATCCTGATGTCAAGGCCTTCGAGGTCACTGATGACAACGGCGAATATATAGGTATCATATACACCGACTTCTTCCCCCGTGACACCAAGTCTCCCGGTGCATGGATGACCAATTTCAAGGAACAGTGGATCGATGCCGACGGCAACAATTCGCGTCCTCATGTCTCCATCGTGATGAATTTCACCAAACCCACCTCCGATACCCCCTCGCTCCTTACGCCCTACGAGGCCGAGACTTTCCTGCACGAATTCGGTCACTCGCTCCACGGACTGCTCGCCGACACCAAATATCACTCACTCTCCGGCACATCCGTCTACCGCGACTTCGTGGAACTCCCCTCCCAGTTCAACGAGAACTATCTGACACAACGCGAATACCTCAACACTTTTGCCAAGCACTATAAGACCGGCGAGGCAATTCCCGATTCGCTTGTCAACGGCCTTGTCACCTCCTCGCAATACGGCGCGGCATACTCCTGCATGCGCCAGCTCATGTTCGGCTTCCTCGACATGGCCTGGCACAGCACTCGCGGTCCCGTCGATGACGCCGTCGAGTTCGAGGCCGAGGCTATACGTCCGGTTCAGATTTTCGAGCCTGTCGAAGGCTCAATGGTATCGCCTCAGTTCAGCCACATCTTCGCCGGAGGTTACGCTGCCGGATACTATAGTTACAAATGGGCCGAGGTACTCGATGCCGACGCCTTCTCGGTATTCAAGAAGAACGGCATCTTCGACCGCAAGACCGCCGACTCTTTCCGCAACAACATCCTTAAGCGCGGAGGGACCGAGAATCCCGCCGACCTCTATCGTCGTTTCCGCGGAGGCGAGCCCACCATCGATGCCCTGCTCCGCCGCGACGGAATCATCAAGGACGAGCCCAAGCCCGCTCCCGTCCGAATCAAAAAAGACTGACTCCTCGCCTATAGCGAATAATCTATAAACCTTAATTACCCAAGGCGGCATGCCCCGAATCCGGCATGCCGCCTTTTTGCATCCCGGCATGACTCGGCATTTCTATCTTTCCTGTTTCCCAACCTTTTCCAGGCGTGCATTGTTATAAATCATAAATATTATTTTTTCAACACGCACAGACTATGAAAATCAACCGAACCCTGCTGTCAGTCATGCTTACAGGAGTTTGCGCCGCGGCCGCAGCCCCCGACTCCGACGCATGCACCCGAGTCGTCTACATCGGCGACGGCGAGAACAACGTCATCACAGGACGAACACTCGACTGGAAGGAAGACATCCCATCCAACCTCTACGTATTTCCCCGTGGCATTTTCCGTGAGGGCTACGACCGCCCCAACACACTTTCATGGACCTCGAAATACGGCTCAGTCTCAAACGTCGGATATGACATGGGCGTCACCGAAGGCATGAATGAGAAAGGTCTTGTCGTAAACCTCCTGTACCTTCCCGGAACATCATACTCATATACCGACGGCACCCCCGACACACGTCTGGTAATGTCCGCATCGCTTTGGGCACAATACGTCCTCGACAACTTCGCCACAACCGAAGATGCCGTCAAGACCCTACGTGAAGACACCTTCCGCATCGAGGCACCCGCAATGCCCGGCGGCTCCCCCACGACCGTCCACATGGCAATCTCCGACCTCACCGGCAACTCCGCCATCATCGAGTACCTCGACGGCAAACTATCCATCCACGAAGGACACCAGTATCAGGTGCTCACCAACGCGCCTCCATACGACCAGCAGCTCGCCGTCAACGAATACTGGAAACTCGTAGGAGGAATGCACATGCTTCCCGGCACAAACCGATCCCAGGACCGTTTCGCACGCGCCTCGTTCTACATCAACGCCGTTCCACGCAATGCCGACCATGCGATGGCGCTTGCCGGAGTCTTCGGAGTAATCTTCAACTGCTCCGTACCAGTGGGAATCTCACTTCCCGACAATCCCGAGATATCCTCCACCCGATGGCGTTCCGTAGCCGACCAGGCCAGACTCACCTACTACTACGGCACAACCCTCAATCCCTCCATCATGTGGGTCGACCTAAACGACTTCCAGTTAACACCCGGCTCCCCCATCATGAAACTCGACATCCTCAACCAGAAGAAATACTACCTCGGCAATGTCATCCACGACATGAAGCCCTCCAAATCCTTCTCCCCCCTCTACCGCTACACCACCGACTAACCCACACAACTCCACAAAATACACGGGCAGCCCATTCTCCGGCTGCCCGTTTTCAATTTATATCCCTACCCATAATTCAGGATTCTCGGGATACCCCGTCATCACCGGGAACTGATTCCTCTGATGACTATGATTTCTCTGATTTTTTTAAAAAATTTTTCCTCATTGAAAAAATTTTTTTTCAAAAAATGCCAATCTATTCAGACAGCGCCACACAAACGACTCTCTGATGTTGTATCTTTGCAGCAGGAAAAGTTGCTAGCGCTTTCCTTTCGGATTAGTTTCCTTGACTTCATATTCGATTCTTTCTCGGGGGACCGATAGGATGTTTAAGAAGCGAATCCAACCTTTATCAATCAACATCTTAATCTTGTTTTTAATCCTCGTTCAACAAACCTAAACCTTTAACAACCAAACCGTTTTATCATATGAGACGCACCCCAACAGGCCAGAGACTGGCCCGTTCAGACACCCTCTGACCGTTCCACCATACTGCCGGTTTGATCGGATCCTATAAAGCCGTACCGCTCCCCTATCCCACCCATGCATTATGAATTTTAAATTTCCCCAAAACCTATAAACAGGATTAAAAACAAGATTAAGTTTTTCCACCTACCCTATCAAAAACAGCACAACAACCACCGGGAACGCTTCCACTCAGACAATGAAAACGCTCTCAAACAACAAATCCCCTCCCCCACTCAATCGCCTAAAAGCGACTTGAGCAGCGGATAAAGATTATTAGCGAACACCGTAAAGCCAAGATCCGTGAAGTGATAGTTGTCGACCGTACCCTCGACACAGTCACCCAGTATCTTTTCGCCCGGGAAGTACGCCACATTGGCATCATCCTTGGCTATCTCGTCATATATCGCACGCAGAGTACGGTTCTTCTCGCCTATTGTCTCGAGCGTCTCGTTGTTGAAGCGCATGAGCGGAAAAATCGGCGACTCCACGAACACTATGGGAACTTCCGGATGCGCCTTACGGATAATCTCATAGAACGGCTTCATGCGCTCCTTGATTTCCGGCGTCTTGCAGTTCGGCAGAGCGTCGATTACTACGACTCCGGGGTCCTTCGCCGAAGCGATAAGTTCCGCAATCTCCGGGTCAAGTTTCGCATTCCCGCTGAAACCCAGATTGATGACCTCACGGTCGAGCATCCGACCCAAAATCGACGTATGCACCATACCCGGACGTGAAGCGCAACCGCCCTGCAGTATGCTCGTACCATACATTATTATTGGCTTGTCTCGCCGAGGTGACTCGACTGCCGGCGGAAGTATTACCGCGGTCGAATCAACTCCAATCGACAGTGAGTCAACACCATCATACAGAGACAGATACAACATGTACTCCCTCATCTTCGGAGTCATGTCACTGATTACCAGCGTCCGCGTATGCCTGTCGTTGAACGAAGGCCGCGCACTGCTGACCGTAGTCCACTTGCCGTCCTCAAGCACATATAGGTCCAGTCCGCGTATGCCCGCTGCTGTCATGTGGTTCATGTTGAAACGTAGCATTGAAGTCCAGTCCGCGCCTATTGCAGATGCATCCGAACGGAAACGGACAGCCAGCCCGGCAGCATCCTTGCCTAGGTTCCACACGTCCTTGCGCACCTTCGACTCCAGGGTATCCGGCAGACGCGAGTAGGCTTTTTTTGCATCCGGTGCAAGTGTTCCCAGCAATGGGAACTTCGACATATCATAATACTTCAGTTCAGAAGCCTTGATGGCATACATCGGAACAATGGAAAGAATTGCAAGCAGTGAAAGAAAATATTTTTTCATGATGATATTATTATTTCAAAATCAGAATTATATCAGTATTCACGTTCAAAATCAATTTCGAGTTGGCGGGGCCAGATGTCAGGATAAGCCCACGAGTCATCGTCCCCCGAACGCTCCAATCCGGGCGGATTGGACACCGTCAGGCCGACAAGCCGTATCTGCCTTGAACCTGACGCCGGCTCACATTCAGCATAGAGTTTCATCGCCGAGGCCATTATGTCTACGGCTGTCCATCTCTCCGGAGCCATCGGCAACGACAGCGAACGCGTGCGGGTAGTAAAATCGGCATAGCGGATTTTCAGAGTGATGGTCGCTCCGGTGAACGAACGCCGGTCGAGGCGCCCTTCAAGTTCATTGGCAAGTTCCATTGCAGTTGCTCGGAATTGCTCATCGTCTCTGATGAATTCCTCCAGTGTCGTCTCGCATCCTACGCTCTTTCGTATCCTCGTCGACGCAACCGGCCGAAGATCGATTCCTCGTGCGAACTGATAGTACACCGGCCCCATTTTACCGAACTCGCGTACAAGCCGCTCGATAGGCAATGCCCTCAGGTCAGCCCCGCTGTGTATTCCCAGACGGTGCATGTGCTCCGCTGTCACAGGACCCACGCCCCAGAATTGCTCTATGGATAAAGCATCGATGAACTTCTGTGCCACCGACGGATGAATTGTGCACAGCCCATTCGGCTTTCTGTAGTCCGATGCTATCTTCGCCAGGAATTTGTTATATGACACACCTGCCGAAGCCACCAGATGCAGCCGCTCGGCAATCTTGGCCTTGATTTCCCTGGCGATTGTAACCGCCATCGGAATACCAGGCTTGTTCACGCTGACATCAAGAAACGCCTCGTCAAGCGATATAGGCTCTATTACATCGGTATACTCATGGAAAATTTCATGCATCTTGGAAGATACATCCTTATAGACCTCGAAGCGCGGCAGGACAAAACGCAGACCCGGACACTTTCGCATGGCCTGGAGCGAGGGCATTGCCGAACGCACACCGTATTGTCGAGCCTCGTATGATGCGGCCGCCACCACGCCACCGCGCGAGGCATGACCCACCGCAACCGGGATTCCACGCAACTCCGGATTGTCGCGCTGCTCCACCGATGCGAAAAAAGCATCCATATCGATATGTATGATCTTACGGTCCATGAAATGTCTTCCTTTCGCAAATGTACAAACTTTCTGCGATTGGGCCCTTGTTTTCAAATAATTTCGTTAAATTTGCTGTTGAAACCAATCTCATAACCCGATATACTACTTTTATGGAATCCAAGGTTTACTTTACCAATCTCCGTACCAACGCTAACACGAACCTGCTCGACAAACTCGAGAGGCTGTGCATACGCGCCGGTCTTCTCTCCTATAATCTCAAAGACCAGTTCGTCGCCATCAAACTCCACTTCGGCGAGCCAGGCAACCTGGCATATATCCGCCCCAACTTCGCAGGACGTCTCGTCGAACTGCTCAAGAAACAGGGTGCCAAACCATTCCTTACCGACTGCAACACTCTCTACTCCGGCCGACGCTCCAATGCCGTCGACCACGTTGACGCCGCCATGGAGAACGGCTTCAACCCTATCGTAGTCAAGGCCCCCGTCATTATCGCCGACGGTCTCAAAGGTGTTGATGACCGTGAGATTCCCCTCGACAATGCTGAATTCTGTCGCGCCCCCAAAATCGGTTCCGCACTTGCGGATGCCGATGTGATCATCTCGTTCACCCACTTCAAGGGCCACGAGCAGGCAGGTTTCGGCGGCGCCCTCAAGAACCTCGGCATGGGCGGCGGTTCGGTACGCGGCAAACTAGAGATGCACGGCAACTCCAAACCTGTCATCAACCGCGACAACTGTATCGGCTGCGGTGTCTGCGTCCGCCATTGCGCCCACGACGCACTCTCGCTCGATGCCGACCATAAGGCTGTCATCAACTACGACAAATGCGTCGGCTGCGGCCAGTGTGTAGCACTCTGCCAGCACGACGGAGCAGTCCTCGCCGCATGGGACACTTCAGAGAACCTGAACTGCAAGATCGCCGAATATACCGAGGCCGTCCTGAAGGACAAGCCCAACTTCCACATCTCATTCATCATGAACGTGTCGCCCGAGTGTGACTGCTGGGGCCACAACGACGCCGCTGTCGTACCCGACCTCGGCATACTTGCCTCAACCGACCCTGTCGCACTCGACCAGGCCTGCGTCGACCTCGTGAAGAAAGCACCTGTCCTGCCGACTGACAATGAACTTGAGAACGCACATCAGCACGAGGATCTCGCCGGTCACGATAAGTTCAAACTCCTGCACCCCAACACCGACTGGGAGGCCGGTCTCGCCCATGCTGAAAAACTTGGCCTCGGCACCCGCGCCTACACCCTCATCACCTGCTGAACAAACCAAAAGCACATAACGACGGGAGGCTGCAATCGTAAATCACACGATACAGCCTCCCGGCATTTATATTGGAAATGGGGAAAACGTGCTTCAATCGTCCCCGCTAAGAATTATCCGGCAACTCAACGGCGGGGATAGCCGATGAGGTCGTTTAGAACCAGAAGGGTACCTTCCTGAAGGTGGAGCAGGTCGGTCAGGGCCGCACGGTCCATCGTGTACCGGGGTACGTTCACGAGACCCAGCCCGGCGCAGGCTATACCGACGTTCTGACTGACCATGCCGCCGTCGACATAGCCCATATTGTCAGAAGCCTGTCTGTCAGGGACACCGAAACGTGCGGGAGTCAATACATACACGAACGCGAGAGGCGGCAACTGGGTTATGTTCGGCTGTCCTCCCACAACGATATCGCGGTGGTCTCCTTCGGCCACAAGTTCAATCTCCTGCGAGTCGGGAAGATAATGGTATGCCCCTTCGGGAGTGAAGACGTATATGTCGATGTCATTCTTGCCGAGGGCCGAGGGTGCCGTGCGCTTGCCATCAGGTCGATTCACACCGTCGGCGGCCCAGAGCAGATTGCTTAGATCGCGCATGGAAACGGGCTTGTCGGCCCATACTCTCTCGCTGTGACGCTTACTGAGTGCTGTCATGACGGGCAGTCCCCTGTCGATTTGCGGAGGGTCGAGTTTTATGCGACTTGTGTCAGAGGCTGTTGCTGTCAAAGCCATAATGGTAAGGGTTAATATTGAGGTAACTGACTTTTTCATATCGACATTAATAACGTAAGGTTAACGCAAAAGGTTTTAATTCACACTAAATTTGGATTTGAGTCCTCGTGCGAACGGTGGCTGTCCAGACAGTCCTTGCAGACACCCTTGCCTACGAAGTTGACACTCTGCAGGAGAAAACCCTCGGGTATATTGAAAGGCGGAATATGCTCTGATTCGAGACAGTAGACCTTGCCGCATTCCACGCATTTGAAATGGATGTGCATGTCGCTGACCGAGTGTCCACATTCTCCCCTGCACAGTTCATAACGCAAGGAGCCGCTGCCGTCATCGATTTCGTGGACGAGATCATTTTCCACGAACAGCCTTATGACGCGGAAAACGCCGGATTTGTCTATCGAGGCTATGTCTTCCTCAATCTCGGCAATGCTGACAGGATGCCGGAAGCCGTCTAGACAACGGGCTACCAGAATCCTGTTCGGCGTAGGGCGTATGCCTTTCTGCTCTAACAGAGCGCTTATTCTGTCCATTGGGTCAGTGCAATATTACTTTTCCACTACTTCGAACCCTGCATCGCGAACGGCCTTGACAACGCCTTCTGCAGAATGTTCGCCCTCGACGGTTGCTTTGCCGGTAGAAAGGTTGACGTCAACCTGTTTCACGCCTTCGACTCCGCTGATGGCTTTTGTGACTGCGGCCTGGCAATGAGGGCAGTTCATGCCCTTGATGGTATATTCTTTAGTCATATCACTGGTGATTAAATGTTTATGTATGTGTCCTTTAATTATTCCTACAGCAAGTAGGATGACAAGTATTATCGAGCATAGTGTGCTGAACAGGCTGAATTCATGGTGATGCATCCCGTGGGGATGTATCATTCCAAGGTCAAACCACTGCGCGGGAAGTAGATAGTCTATGGTGAGACCGAAGGCTATTGCGCCGAAAATTATCGAGCCTAGATAGATTGAGGCGGCCTTGCGTCCCATCTCACGTGAAATGAGAGTGAACGATGCGAAGTTGGCGGCAGGACCTGCCATGAGGAGAACGAGGGCGGTGCCGGGCGAAAGCCCTTTCAGCATCAGCGAAAGCGCAATTGGAATCGAGCCTGTGGCGCAGACGTACATAGGTATCGCAACTATTAGAACAACAATCATCGAAAGGATGGGTGTAGTGCCTAATATCGAGAAGAAATCATCCGGCACATAGACCGTAATGATTGCCGCGATGACAAGGCCGATGACAAGCCAGCCCCCTATGCTGCCTACAAGGTCGATGTATCCGTACCTCAGGGCGTCTACACATTTTGTCAGGAACGGCTTTTTCGGTTCTTTCTCTTCACAGGTGACTGTTGTCTGGTCTCGGGAGTCGGCAGACTCGGTACGTCCGACGGCCACCCCGCCGAAGACTGCGGTGAACAAAGCCGCAACAGGACGGATTACGGCAAACGCCGGTCCCAGCAGCGACCAGGTCGCCGCGATGCTGTCGACTCCGGTCTGAGGCGTCGCGACCAGGAACGATGTCGAGGCGGCCTTCGACGCGCCTTTTCGCCTCATGGCTATTGCCGTGGGCAGAACGCCGCATGAACAGAGGGGCAATGGTATACCGATAGCCGCTGCCTTGACCACGGACTTCCATCCGCGTCCCGAAAGATGTCGGGCGAAGGTATTCTGGGGTATGAAGGCATGCATTATTCCGGCAATGAGGAAGCCAAGCAAAATGTATGGCGACATCTCATTGAGCATGAAAAAAAGAGAGTTCAGAAGATCCATATTTGCTTATTTTTTGCAAAATTACAAACAAAGGTCTGCAACTCAAAAGCAAAAACCGTGCCTATCTGCGTCCTTTCTGTTTTTTAACGGGTGCCTGGAAAGACAGCCTGAGTCTGTCTAACGAGGCCCACCACTCGTCAGTGAGCAAACTGACATTATTATCCTTAATGGCCTTTTTCAATGTCTTGAAAACTTCCACAAGTTTGCCGCAGTTAGAGTTTTTGTTAGGGGACCATGTCTCGGCAATGCCGCCATTCGAAGCGTAAAAGTAATAGGACGTGCCATCCAGCCCAAAAGAAGTTTTTTGTACAGATTTTTTAACTGCGACATCAATCAGACCGGCAAGTTTCTTACCATGTATCGGGTCTATGGCAATCTTTCCTATCAGATATAATTTGACTGTCTTACCAGATTTTTCATCCTCTTCTTCTTCCGGAATAGTTTTGCCGTCAGAATCTTCATATTCTACGAATGGTGGACTCACAGGTTTGGGCCCCGGCATTTCTATAAGAGTCAGCGTATCGCATCCGGTCGACAGACTGATTCCGTAGCGATTTTCAAACGACGGATACATCACCATCCCACATTTACGTTCAGACGTCAGCAGATAAGAACCAGACTTCTCGGCAAATTCCCGACCATACTGTATTTGGTTAAGCCGACTTTGCGCCCAGGTGTTGCCGCAGAAGGCAAAGCCGACACACAGAATCAATATTTTATAAAATGCCGCCATACAGAAGGATAATAAAATACATTAAACCAGAGGATTATCCCAAAACTATTGTTTTGAGGCTTGGTCTACCGCCTCTTCTTTCGTCTTTTTCTCAAGAAGATATTTATTAATGCAGTTAATGTTTTGCTGTACCAGATTTTCACTCGTCAATTTGGCAATCGGAAGAGTAAATTTCAATTCAATGGCGTTATCTTCGTACTTAAAGTCATAAGACTCTTTCTCATCATTAACAATGATATTGACATCAACATAATTAATCGAGGCTCGTTTCTGCCATTCCTCAAGAGATTTACAAAAGTCAAGGAATGCAGTCTCAATAGACTTATCCTCACGAATGTATGTCATATCATCCGTTAAAGGACCTTTCTTATAATCCGAAGGAATCGTCATTCTGACAATAATATAAAAAAGACTAGGTACCGGACTTTCTGCGAAATATTCGACAGAGGCTAAGTTGTCCTTATCTTTTGCAATCCACTTATTATAATTGAAAGGCAATTCCGGGGCTTCTTGAAAAGACAGTTTCAGTTTGTCTATTTTTGACCACCATTCCTCATTCAGTTTACCGGGATTATTTTGTTTAATTGTTTGTCTCAGTGAATCAACGACATCTACAATTTTATCGCAATTGGAATATTTCATTGGAGGAGCCCATGCTTCAGCAACGCTATCATTTGAGGAATAGAAATAATACATTACTCCGTCAAGTCCCCCATAAGAAACCGGAGTGGATTTAGCTACAGCGACATCAATCAGGTCCGCAAGACGCTTTCCATCAGCCGGATCTATCGTTATCTTTCTGACTGGAAATTTCTTGTTCGCCTTTTTAAACCATTTATTCTCATCGTCATCATCATCTTCTGCCAACACTTCCACTTCATAGGGATTCTGCATCTCAATAAGAGTCAGCATATCATAAGACTTAGACAGGCTTATGCCAAATAGATTTGAGAACGACGGGGCAATCACCATACCACAACTGCGTTTCGATTTCAGCAGATACTTACGACAATTCCTGACATAAGCATCATCAGGTTCCGAACTCCTAAGATTATTTTGCGCCCAGGTGTTGCCGCAGAAGGCAAAGCCGACACACAGAATCAATATTTT
>CALKRW010000049.1 GCA_937989585.1 uncultured Porphyromonadaceae bacterium
GCGTGGAGGGTGCTTGTCTCGGCAAGGTAGTGGGCAAGGTTGCCGGGGGCGTCGAATCCGCAGCCGTGGGACATGCAGTCGCGGATGAGCGGCAGGTCCCGGCGGGAGTAGATGTAGAACGGCGGCACGGCCCAGTTCGAGACCGGACGCTCGGGCTTCTCCTGCATCTCGAGCACACGCATGTCGCCGTCGACTGCTATCACCCCCGTGCGCTGGAGCCGCCTCAGTTCGTGCTCGTGGTGGCACATGATCACCGACGTGCCCTTTTCCCTGAAGTAGTCGACGAAGCCGCGGAGCGAAAACTCGAGGATGTTGTCGGCGGCAAGGACCATGATGTCGTCGTCGATGCCGCAGCGCTCTATCGCCAGCAGCAGGTCACGGACGGCGCCGAGACGTGTCTCGTTGGTGCTGGTGCCGTCATCGATTATCGTTATGGGCTTGTTGTATGACACTCCAGAGCGCCATTCCTCGAAGACGGGGGCGAAGCGGTGGTTGGTGACTATTATGTGGGAGTCGATCTCGGGGAGACGGTCGACGTCATCGAGCATGCGCTCGAGGATGTTGCGCTGTCCTACCTTGAGCAGGGGCTTGGGAAAGTTCTCGGTCAGCGGATACAGGCGCGTGGCGTATCCGGCGGCAATGATGATGTTCTTCATAGGAAGTCCACTCCGTTTGCGGGGTTACAGAAAAATATCTCGAACGAGTCGGAGTACTGCGGGTACTCCTTCAGGTACTCGCGGGTAACACAGTCGCGGATCTCGTCCGTCTTCTCAGGGTCGACCAGGGCGATGCAGGCGCCCTTGAATCCGGCGCCGCTGAAGCGTCCGCCGTAGATGCCGGGCGTGCGGCGCATGATACGGTACAGGGATATGAGTTCTGGCGAGCCGCACTCGTAATTGTCCATCGAACTCTCGCAGCTCTCGAAGACGTACTGTCCGAACTTCCCGATGTCGCCTTCCTCCCATGCCTTGACACCGGCTGTCACGCGGTCGCACTCGGTGAAGAAGTGGCGTGCGCGACGAGCGAAACGACCGGGCATGCGGCCGGCGTATTCCTCGAACTTCTCCTCGCTGACGTCGCGCAGGCGTGTGTCGGCGAGTTCGCGCAGGTGCTCGTCCTCGTAGGCCTGGATTATCCACGCGGCGGTCTTGCACTCGGACACGCGCAGGTTATAGTCCGTGCCGGTAAGTTTGCGGGTGACGCCGGAGAAGAATATTCCGAGCTTGAACGGCAACGGCCTGGGGTTGTCGCCTCCGAAGGGAACCAGGCGGTGCTCGCCGGTCTCGGTGTCGAGGTAGAGCAGTTTGTCGGCCTCGCAGAGCACGACGCAGGCCTGGTCGAGGATGCCGTTGTTCAGGCCGACATACCTGCGCTCGGCAACCGAGGCGTAGTCGATTACCTGCTGGCGTGTCAGTCCCAGATGGTTGACCTTGTCGATGGCCATTACGAAGCCGCAGAGCAGGGCGGCCGACGAGGACAGGCCGCCGATGGGCATCGAGCCCTTGACTATGCCACGGACGCCTTTCTCAAGGTGGAAGTCCTGCTGGAGTGCCCAGACGGCACCGCGCAGGTAGTCGCCCCAGTTGCCCTGACGCTCGTCGACGGGACGCTGGACGTTGAATGTCATCAGTCCCTCGAAGGAGAGCGAGGCCATCTCGACCTTGCCCGTCTCGGTGGCCGAGAAGAGGAAGTCGATGCCCGAGTCGAAGGCGAAGCCCGAGACGAGGCCGTGCTGGTGATCGACGTGCGCGCCGAGCGGGCAAATGCGGTAGGGCGCGAACAACTGGTAGAGCGCATCACCCTTCCCGAAGAAGGTGCGGTACGCCGTGAACAAGTCTGTCATTTATCTTTGTGTTTTTATGATTGGATCTTTACTCCGGGTCCCCTTTGACCGAACTCCTCGGCTTCATTTCCGGATATATTCAATAAGCCGTATTGTGTGACTGGATTCCGTAATTATTAAACTTTAGGATTCCTCTGTTTGAGAGTAGTCTGTCTTTCTGTTTTGTCTAAGAGTAGATGAATTTAGATGATCGAGGCTTTGATTTGGTCAACGATGTAGCGGACGTGGGCGTCGGTGACCCAGGGGCCGGCGGGAAGGCAGATGCCGACCTTGAAGAGG
>CALKRW010000050.1 GCA_937989585.1 uncultured Porphyromonadaceae bacterium
TTTCAGTTGTTTGTGCCGTTCCTCTGAATTGCGGGTGCAAAGGTACGCCCTTTTTCATTACCATGCAAGTTTTTTACCACTTTTTTATGTTATAAAACATGTTTTATTTCTCAACCACCAATTACTCACCACTTTATCTATTTCAAAAAAATGTGTTCAAAATGCACTATAATCAGCGCGAATGGATTATTCCCGTCCTACTATGCCGGAAATACGCAAAATGTATCTCTAATAATGTGAAAAGAAAGGAGGCCGCACTGATGCGCGGCCTCCATATAAAGAAGGAATTACGTACCGATTAGTCTACCCAGAGATAATTCTGACCAACTTCCTCGTTATAAATAAGTTGCTGGCTAGGAATTGGATACGAGTAATATTGTGGTTTGAATACACGCTTGAGTGTCGGCCAGTTGATATTACCGTTGATATATCCGTTGGTGTTGGCGACCTGAACAGGGCTACCAGTGATGTTGGCACCGAGGAGAATGTTCGGGTTCTTGGTCTGGTCGAGTTTGTCAAGCTGATGCCAGCGGATAAGGTCCCAATAGCGGAAGTCGTTGTCCATGATAAGTTCGCAACGACGGCAACGACGAACCTCCCAGATGAGACTGCTGACATTCATATTGTTGGCGGGGTCGTTCATGCCTGACAGAGAGGCAACGGTCTGAGCGGGCAGTTCGGCACGCTTGTACAGAAGGTTGAGGGTCTTGTCGAGGTCGGAGTCGGTAAGCGTACCGAGTTCAGCCTTGGCTTCGGCGTTCTCAAGAAGGATTACCGAATACCAGTAGATAGGCGCACAGACGATGTTACGGACAGTACGACGGTCATCCAAATTGTCGGCAACGTTGTCGTACTTGCTGACACCGTAACCGGTCGCCGAGGTCATACCGGAGGCTCCGGCACGGTCGCCAGTAAGACCGGTGTAGTAGATGAATGGGTCGGTGGTCATGGCGAGACGGTTGTCGCGTACATCAAGAAGTTTCTGAATCGAGAAAATCTTGTTGGCCTCGTCCCATTCACCGACGTCGCTCTTGTTCATCGAGGTGAGGGCAAGGGGCTTGCCGTCCTTGAATAAGTATGCATCAAAAGCGTCTTTGGTGATACCGTTGATGGGAGTGGTACCGCAAGTGTAGTCGGCAACACAGTTCATGATGATGTCCTTGGCATAGCCGCGGAAAAGAATCATCTCGGGGTTGTTAACCATAGCGGGAACAGCGGTAGCCTCAGTGTAGAAGGCCTGATAGTTGGCGCGATACTGCTCAGAGAGATGGTAGCGGCCCGAGTTGATAAGATAGTCGGAAGCCTTGGCCGATTCCTCGAGGAGTTTCTTGGCGCGTGCTGCATCGGGATCCAGACCGTTCTCTGCCTTTGTACAATATTTGCGGAAGGTACCCTCGCAGAGGCACATGTACGACTTCATTGCATAGGCAAGGTCGCGTGACCAGTACTGGGTGTTCTTGTTTGTAGTGATATTATTGCATGCATAGTCGAGATCTTCGAGAATCTTGTCAAAGACATAGTCACGACTCTCGCGTTTGCCATAAAGAATATCATTGTCGCTAAGGTTGAGGGCATGCTCGATGAAGTTACAGTCACCGTAACGGCGAACGAGCAGATACTGCTGATAAGCGCGGCACATGCGTGCTATACCCAGCCAGTTGGCCTTGACATCAGCATCAAGGGTAGAACCAGCAAGACCATCGATAATGGTAGCCGAGTGACGGAGGTTAATATAAGGGCTTGTATAACTTGCCGAAGTCGAAGGAATACTGGTGAATTTCCAGTCAGTGAAATTTGAAGTACACTGGTCATCAGTAAGTGTGTTGAAGTAGAACTCACCGTAATTCGCTCCACTGGCATAGCCGGTGAAATACTGCAACATCTCGTCGACCTGCAGTTTTACATTGTCTTCATTGTTCCAGTACTCTGGGTTGTCTGTCTCCCTATCGAGAGGATAGCGGTTGTCATCCAGGAAATCGTCACACGAAGTGAACGCGAGTCCGCTGACGAGAAGAGCACCGATTAATATTGATTTTTTCATGATGAAATGGTATTTACGATTATAAAAATGCCTTATCCGTTAGAATGTAACCTGCAGACCGAACGAGAATGTACGGGGCATAGGAGTTACACGTCCGAAAGTCTCGTTTACATTGGCACTGGTGTTATAGTACGAAGCATTGTGGCTTGAACCGATCTCGGGGTCAATGCCGGTGCCCTTCATGCCGTTGTGGAGCATGCAGAGGTTCTCGACTGTGAAATAGAGACGGGCGCGCTGAATGAGTGCCTTCTGAGTGAGGACGGTAGGAATGGTATAGCCGATGGTCAACTGTTTGAAGCGCAGATAGGACATATCCTGCAGATATTTGCTCTGGGGATAGAAGTTGTAACGACCCATTGCAAGTCCCGAAACTTTACCACTGCCTGCAGCACCGGGATAAAGTGCGGGGAAATCGTTGCTCTGGCTGATGTCGTAGCCTGTAACCTGACCTGCCTCGTTATAGAGAATCTTGTTGTAGGAGTTCTGGTTGTCATATGTACAGTCAGCACCACGTGTCAGAGGCATAACGAAAGCGGAGCATGACCAGTAGTCGCGTTTGCCCACACCCTGGAAGTACATGTCGATATCGAATCCTTTCCAGGCAGCGCCCAGACGGAACGAATATTCGTAGCGGGGCATCGAGTTACCAATCTTCTTGAGGTCACCGTGGTTCTTTTCGGAACCTGCGGGATACATACCCTTTGAACGGTCGTTGGGATCCTTGTAGAGGTCGCGACGGTTTTCCCACAGCCAGTCGGTATCAGCACGGTAACCGCCATCGATAACACCGTTGCCGTCGAGGTCCTTGAACTTGACATCGCCAGGGCCAAATACGAACGAACCGTTCTGCAGGAAGGTCTGGTCAGGCAGTTTGCCGCCAGCCTCAGTAGTATAGTCAAGTTCGAAGGTACCGGGCTTGCAGTCGTCAGTTGTGAAGTAACGGTCTGTCTCGAAGCCCCAGATGGCACCGTATTCAGCACCACTGTAGAAAGTATTGATCATCATGTCATCGTTGCGGTATTTGACAACTTTGGTCTTACCGTCGTAGATGTTGAAGTTGGCATATACATCCCAGTCACCAAAACTGTGATTGTAAGCAAGACCAAGTTCCCAGCCACGTGTGCGTAACTGACCTTCGTTAACGTAAGGAGCAGAAGCGCCAAGGACGCCGGGAAGAGTCAGACCGGGAGCAAGCATGTCCTTGGTATCACGCTGGAACCAGTCGAAGTTGAGGTTGAGCGAATTGTTGAAGAAGCCAAGATCAAGACCCACGTCAACAGTCTCTACGCGTTCCCAACTGAGGGTTGAGGAAACAAGGGTAGGAGTGCTGGAATATTTGGTAGGATTGGTAGCGCCACCCTGCAGCCAATAATAGTTGGATGGACCGGCTATAGTAGAGATGAACATATTGGAGCCGATAGCCTCGTTACCGATCTGACCCCAGGATGCACGGACCTTACCATTGCTGACATACTTGGCTGCTTCGCTTGCCTTGAAGTAGTTTTCCTCAGAGAAGCGGTAGCCCAACGAACCGGAGGGGAAGAATGCCCACTGGTCGTTAGCGGGGAATCGTGATGAACCGTCATAACGGCCGTTGAACTCGAAGAGGTAGATACCCTTGTAGTCAAAGTTGACACGGCCGAAGAAACCTGCTGTAGCACGGTGTCCCAGACTGTTGGTAATTGTCATGTCTGTACCGCTCTCACCACCGTCGGTTAGATTCAAGACAGGTAGATTGACATCAAGCAGATTGGCACGGGTAGCCCCAAAAGTATTGTCATTGTACTCTTCGGCTGTACCACCGACCATAACTTTCAGGTTGTAGTCGTTTGCGAATGTATTGGCATATGTAGCGTAGACGTTGGTTGTCCAGAGTACTGAACGCATGTTGCTCTGCGATGCCTGAGTTTTGCTCGAGATACTTGCGGGAGAAAGGCTGGTGTTGCTCCAGTTGTTCCATGCGTAAACAGGAAGATTGTACGACTTAGAGTTGTAGTTCTGAATATCGTAGGTGTAATCTGCATGGAGGGTGAGGCCCTTCACGATATCAGCGTCAATGTAGGCCTGAATCTTGGTATCGCTGGCCCAGTCCTGGAATTTACCGCCATCGGTACGGCCGGCAATAGTCTTATAGTAGTAGTTCTTGCCTTCGTATTCGCGGTAGCCGAGCGGGTTGAAGTAAGAACCCCAGCGCCACAGATAGGTGGGAGTAGCCTGACCGACGATGTTGTTGGGACCTTCGTATTCCTTGCTTGAATAGTTGAAGCGTACACCTGCGCGCAACCACTTGAAGATTTCGGTATTGACGTTGACTGCCGCGGTGTAGCGGCGCATCTTGCCGGGATTGAAGTTCTCCATTGCCTGGCGTTTGTCATAGCCGAACGATGCACGGTAGTTGGTGCGACCGCTCTGGCCCTCGAGGCTTACATTGTGCTTGTTGCTGGGAGCGGCATCGTTGTACCAGATGTCACCTACATTCCAGTCGGCATAGTAGAGGGTCTCCATAACCTTACCGGTAACGGGGTCTTTCATAATATAGTAGTCACCGACGTTGTTCTCATCGACATAGGGACGGAGAGCACCGGTGCCACGGGGCTTGCCGTTCTGCTGCTGCCATTTCTCGGCATAGGGGAGAAGGTTGGTGAAGTGCATGCCGAAGAGTTCGGTATCACCGCCCGAACGCTTCTGCTGGTCAATCATGGCGCGCAACTGGGTGGGAACGTCAGAATACTTGGGCAGGGTGGTAGGACCGGTCCAGCCGAAGTTGTTGGTGTATTTAACCGACACGCGATCCTTAGTGGAAGGAGACTTGGTGGTGATGAGGATTACACCGAATGCAGCGCGTGTACCGTAGATAGCCGAAGAAGATGCGTCCTTGAGCACGCTGATTTCCTGGATATCGTCGGGATTTACAAAACTGAGGTCGTCAACGGGGACACCGTCAACAACGATAAGAGGATTGGAGGTCTGGCTGTTCGAAAGTGTACCGGCACCGCGGATACGCATTGTGGCGTTGCCGGACGATGTGATGTCACCGTTGCTGGAGGTAATGGTGAGACCGGGAACAGCACCCTGGAGGGCCTTGGTGACATCGGTCTGGGGACGCCCGTCCATTGTGCGTGCCACGTCAACAGTGGCGACGGCGCCTGTCAGGTTAGCGCGCTTCTGCGAACCGTAACCGACAACCACGAGCTGGTCGAGGACTTCGGTGGTGGGCTGCAGGTAGACCATCATGCCCTGAGCGGCCTTGACAGTTGTCGGCTTGTAGCCTACATAACTTACAGTCACCTGCTGTCCGGGAGCGGCATTGATGGTGAAGTTACCGAAAGCGTCCGTGCTGACACCCTTGGAATTACCCTTGGTTGTAACACTGGCACCAATGACCGGCTCATTGTTCTCATCGAAGACTGTACCTTTGATGGCGACAGCCTGACTTTGCGATTGGGGTTCGGGATTAGCAGCGGCCCACACCTGTGCGCCGAAGGGCATTCCGCACGTCAACAACAGAGTCACTAAAAGATGTTTTCTCATAAGGTTGGAGTGTTGAATTGTTATTTTGGGCAGCAGCCGGAGCGGCCGCCCGGGGTTAATTGATTGGTGAAATTTCTTAGTCAGATAAATAAGCCAACAAGGTTTAGGTTAGTTACAAGCTTAATATTCTTTATATCGGTCTTTTAGGATTTATATAGATTTAGAGTTCTGTGTAAATGTTAACATTAGTTTCGTAAAACTTCCGCTAAATTAATTAACTTTTTCTAAACTGAATAATTTTACACGAATTTTAACATAATTTTACACACAGAATCTTGCCTGTCGGTTATGATTGAAAAAAACGAGGCATGAATTAGCAACGTTTGATGAATTCTGTCTATCTTTGCACAACGCATGGCGCCGAAGGCCCGCACGTATGCGGATGTGCCGTTACACCTTATATTATAAAGGACATACGGACGGAAGGCGCCGATAAGACACAAGGGGAAACCTCCCCGACAAACCGAAACATGCCACATGAAACGTTTGAAATCATTAATCATCCTCGCGCTCGCCGCGCTGTTCGCGATGCCGCTTGCCGCCCAGACAACAGGCAATGAAAAGTCGTTCGGCATAAAGACCGGATACATCTCGCGCAACGAGTCGATGCTCGCCGGAATCTGGTTCAGGTATTCGTTCAGCGAGCACTTCCGCCTTGCACCCGACGCACAGGTCGCATTCCGCCATAATGACCGCGACGCACTGCAGATTGACCTCGACTGCCACGTTCCGTTCAGGTTCACTGACGGCGCCAAGGTGTCGCTGTATCCCATTGCCGGCATCAACTACTCGTCGTGGAACCGCCACCTGACACCCGAGCAGAGGGAAAGCGATGACGATGTATCCACACGCAACGGTTACTTCGGCCTGAATTTCGGCGCCGGCACCGACCTGCGTTGCTCCGAGACACTGAAACTGATGCTTGACGCGCGTTACTCGCTGGTCAAGTCGAACTCGGGCATCCAGATAAGCCTTGGCATAGGTTACATTTTTTAACGTTTCACGGTCAAATCCAACAAGTTAGTATAAGATGACTTATATCCTAGGCATAGAGTCGTCATGCGATGACACAAGCGCCGCCGTCATCGGCGACGGACTTCTGCTGAGCAATGTAATAGCCTCGCAGAGTGTCCATGAGGAATATGGCGGCGTGGTTCCCGAACTGGCGTCACGCGCCCACCAGCAGAACATAGTTCCCGTGGTCGACACGGCCATCAAGCGTGCGGGCATCAGGCCCGAGGACCTTTCGGCCATAGCGTTCACGCGCGGCCCGGGCCTGCTTGGCTCGCTGCTCGTCGGCACATCGTTCGCCAAGGGCCTGTCGCTCGGGCTGAAGAAGCCGATCGTGTCGGTGAACCACCTGCACGGCCACGTGCTGAGTCACTTCATCCGCCGCGTGCCTGAGGACGAGGTTCCGGAATTCCCGTTCCTATGCCTGCTGATTTCGGGAGGCAACTCCCAGCTGGTGCTCGTCCGCTCGTACAGGGACATGGAGATTCTCGGCCAGACCATCGACGACGCCGCCGGCGAGGCTTTCGATAAGTGCGCCAAGGTGATGGGCCTCCCCTACCCCGGCGGCCCCCACATCGACCGCCTGGCAGCCGAGGGCGACCCGAAACGCTTCAGGTTCTCGAAACCCCACATCCCGGGGCTGAACTACAGTTTCTCGGGACTGAAGACCTCGTTCCTGTACACACTGCGCGACGCTGTAAAGACCGATCCGGATTTCGTGAAGAACAACATGCCCGACCTGGCGGCATCGCTGCAGCGGGCCATCATCGAGACTCTGCTCGACAAACTCGACAAGGCCGTGAAACAGACCGGCGTCAGAACCGTGGCCATCGGCGGAGGCGTCTCGGCCAACTCGGGCGTCCGCGCCGCCGTCGCCGAATATTGCCAGCGCCGCGGCCTGAAGGCATTCATCCCCGAACGCGCGTTCACCACAGACAATGCGGCGATGGTCGCCATCGCCGGTTACTTCAAGTATCTCGACAAGGATTTCTGCCGCTATGACGAGGTGCCTTTCGCACGCGTAACGGTCTGACGAATTTTTCCGGAAATCAAAAAATGACAGTCAACATCATAATCATAGGCGACGAAATCCTGCTTGGACGTGTCACCGACACCAATTCGGGCGCCATATCCCGCGCCCTTGACCCGCTCGGGTTCAGAACGGGGCGCATACTCACCATAGGCGACGACGGCGAAGAGATACGCCGGGCCGTCGAGGCATCGCTGGCCGAGGCCGACCTCACCATTACCACCGGAGGACTCGGCCCGACAAAGGATGACATCACCAAACACACCCTGCTCGAAGTGTTCGGCGGAGAGATGCGCATGGACCCCGAGGTCACGGCCAACATACACGAGATTTTCAACCGCAAGGGCCTGCGCATGAACGCGCTGACCGAGGGACAGGCCCTGGTGCCGACCTCATGCCGCGTAATCCAGAACCGGCTCGGTACTGCCCCCGTCATGTGGTTCGAGCGCGACGGACGCGTACTGATTTCGATGCCGGGCGTTCCTTTCGAGACCGAAGGAATGCTGAGGATGTCGGTTGTCGGCGAGATTGCCGCGCACTTCTGCTCCGACAGCGCCATCACCCACCGAACCTGTGTCGTCAACGGCATCAGCGAGAGCGCACTCGCCGAGAAACTAACTGACTTCGAGGACTCGCTGGGCAAGGATTTCCATCTGGCCTACCTGCCGGACTCGCCTCTGATAACGCTGCGTCTTGACGCAAAGGGCAACGACAGAAAGACTCTGGAGGCTGAGGCTGACCGGGTCTTCGGCGAACTCAGGGACTGCCTCGGCGGACTGATGCTGTGTGACCACGCTGCGACCGCAGCTGAGATTCTTCTCGAGCGCCTGCGTGCGCGCGGCCTGACTTTCACCTCGGCCGAGAGTTGCACCGGAGGCAACATCGCCCACTCCGTGACCATGATTGCCGGATGTTCTGACGTGATGATGGGCGGCGTGGTTTCCTACGCCAACGAGGTAAAAATAAATATACTTGGAGTCAGGCCCGAAACACTTGACGCTCACGGCGCGGTTTCGGAGGAAGTTGTCCGCCAGATGGTTGCTGGCGCCATGCGTGCCACAGGCGCGACTACCGCGGTTGCCACATCAGGCATCGCGGGTCCCGGCGGAGGCTCTGAGGAGAAACCTGTCGGAACCGTCTGGATTGCCACAGCCACGCCCGAAGGCATCGAGGCAAACTGCTACCGTTTCCCCGGCGACCGTGCCCGCGTCATCACGCGAGCCACGACCACAGCGTTGCTCGACCTGGTGAAACGTCTCTGATTCTTTTCAATCGGCTATCATCCTCAGGAAAGCGTCCTCGTCAATGATGGGGATGCCGAGTTTCTGCGCCTTCTCGAGTTTGGCTGGTCCCATGTTCTCGCCGGCTAGGACAAAGTCGGTCTTCCTGGATATCGAGCCCACGTTCTTGCCGCCGTTGCGCTCTATCATCTCTTTGTACTGGTCACGCGAATGATGGGTGAATACACCCGAAATAACTATCGACTTCCCGGCCAGGCGGTCGGTCCGCCCTTCATCGGACTCCTCCGGAAGTTCCATCTGCACCCCGGCTCGGCGCAGACGCTCCACGATCTCACGGTTGGACGGCGCGGCGAAATAGTCGATTATCGAGGCGGCGATGCGGGGGCCTACGTCCTCGATGGCCTCAAGTTCACCGGCAGACATTGACATCAGGCGGTCGATCGAGCGGACCGACCTTGCGATGCGCTTGGCCGTAGTCTCGCCGACGAAGGGGATGGACAGCGCGTACAGTACACGGTCGAACGGCACCGCGAGGCTGGCCTTCAGGCCGTCGAGTATGCGGTCTGCCGATTTCTCGCCGAAACGGTCGAGCACGATCAGGTCCTCGCGCCTGAGGTCATACAGGTCGCCGATGTTCTTGACCAGACCGGTGGAGAAGAGGACCTCGGAGGTTTCCTCGCCGATGCCGTCTATGTCCATCATGCGCCGGCCCACGAAATGCTCCACGCGTCCTGTTATCTGTGGCTGGCAGCCCCATTTGTTGGGGCACATCCAGGCGGCCTCCCCCTCTACGCGGACAAGCGGCGTGCCGCATGCCGGACAGTGCGTGACGAATCTCACAGGCTTTGCGTCATGAAGGCGCTCGTCGACCGAGACGCCGGTTATCTTGGGAATAATCTCGCCGCCCTTCTCCACATAGAGCATGTCGCCTTCGTGAATGTCGAGGGTCCGCATGATGTCCTCGTTGTGGAGCGACGCGCGCTTCACGATGGTACCGGACAGAAGCACCGGCTCAAGGTTGGCCACGGGCGTGATGTAACCCATGCGGCCGACGTCGAAGGACACGAAACGCAGGCGCGTCGCGGCACGCTCGGCCTGGAATTTGTATGCTATCGCCCAGCGGGGCGACTTGGCGGTGAAACCGAGGTTCAGTTGCTGGCGCAGAGAGTTGACCTTGAACACCAGGCCGTCTGTCGCCACGGGAAGTTCCTTGCGCGCCTCGGCCCAGTGGCTTATGTATTGGTCGACATCTCCTATGGTCCTGAGGACCTTCATGGCGTCGGAAACCTTGAATCCCCATGAGCGTGCGGCCATCATGTTGCCGTAATGTGTGTCCGAGGGCAGGTCCTCGCCCAGAAGATAATAGAAGTAGGCGTCGAGTCCGCGTCGCGCGACTTCGGCCGGATTCTGCATCTTGAGAGTCCCCGAGGCGGCATTGCGTGGATTGGCGAAGAGCGGCTCCTCGTTGAAGGCACGCTCGGCGTTCAGCCGCTCGAACGCCTTCCATGGCAGGAGTATCTCTCCGCGTATCTCGAACATATCGGGCCACCCCTCTCCCCTGAGCGTCAGAGGAATCGACCGTATGGTCTTGACGTTTTCCGTCACGACATCGCCCACCTCGCCGTCGCCGCGCGTGACAGCCCGCACCAGACGCCCGTGCTCGTAGATGAGCGAGATGGACGTGCCGTCGAACTTCATTTCGCCTACTATGTCGACTTCCTGTCCCGCAAGAGCCTTCTCGGTTCGAGTCACCCACTCGTCGACCTCCTCGACCGAATATGTGTTGCCCAGCGAGAGCATGGGATAGACGTGGCGCACCTGCTCGAAACCCTTCGTCAGGTCCGAGCCGACGCGGTGTGTCGGCGAAAGAGGGTCGTCGTACTCTGGATTCTCGCGTTCGAGTCGCTCCAGTTCCTTGAGCATCCGGTCGAAATCGAAGTCGCTGATGATCGGCGAGTTCTCGACATAATATCTGTGGTTGTGCGCGTTGATTTCGTCACGGAGCGCATTTATGCGGGCGGCTATCGGGGATTCATTCATGACTTTGGGATTGGGTTGGTTGTAGCAGTGCAAAAGTATGATAAATTTTGCGATGGCGGTGCATAATTCGGAACAAAAATGCCGGGGATTTTGTTGTACGTTAGATATGAGCGCGAACACACGTCTGCCAATTTGTCAGTCAGACTCATTTTGGCACGGTCGTTGCTTGTAAGGATAGTCAGACCGTCAGGTCATACACCGATACAAAATACATAAACAACAAAAACATAAGAACTATGAACGTCAAACCTCTTGCAGACAGAGTAATAATCCGTCCCACAGCCGCCGAGGAAGTCACCGTCGCCGGCATCATCATCCCTGACTCGGCCAAGGAGAAACCCCTCAAAGGCACCGTGCTTGCCGTCGGTCCGGGCACCAAGGACGAACCCATGGAACTTAAAGCCGACGACACAGTCCTGTATGGCAAATACGCAGGCACCGAAGTCGAGATCGAGGGCGAGAAGGTCCTCATCATGCGCCAGAACGAAGTCCTCGCCATCCTCGGCTGAGACCGCGCACGGCATTCCGGATATTAATTAAGAATTATTACTGTACGTCGCTACATAATTAAACACAAGAAACTATGGCTAAAGAAATCAAATTCAATATCGAGGCTCGCGAAGAACTCAAGAAAGGCGTTGACACTCTCGCCGACGCCGTAAAGGTAACCCTTGGCCCCAAAGGCCGCAACGTAATCATCGACAAGAAATTCGGCGCTCCCCACATCACCAAGGACGGCGTGACCGTAGCCCGTGAGGTCGAACTCCAGGAACCCATGCAGAACATGGGCGCACAACTCGTCAAGGAGGTAGCCTCGAAGACCGGTGACGACGCCGGCGACGGCACAACCACCGCCACCGTCCTCGCCCAGGCCATCATCAACGTCGGCCTGAAGAACGTCACCGCCGGTGCAAACCCCATGGACCTCAAGCGCGGCATCGACAAGGCTGTCGCCGCCGTTGTGGCACAGATCAAGGAAATGGCCCAGCCCGTCGGCGACGACTTCAAGAAAATCGAGGATGTCGCACGAGTTTCCGCCAACAACGACGACAAGATCGGTACCCTCATCGCCGAGGCCATGAAGAAGGTCAAGAAGGAAGGCGTCATCACTGTCGACGAGGCCAAGGGCACCGAGACTACCATCGACATCGTCGAGGGAATGCAGTTCGACCGCGGCTATATCTCCCCCTACTTCGTCACCAACACCGAGAAGATGGAGTGCGAGATGGACAGCCCCTACCTGCTCATCTACGACAAGAAGATATCCAACCTCAAGGACATGCTCCCCATTCTCGAGGCCACCGCTCAGAGCGGCCGTCCCCTGCTCGTGATCGCCGAGGACGTCGACCAGGAGGCCCTCGCCACCCTCGTCGTCAACCGTCTCCGCGGCTCGCTCAAGATCTGCGCCGTCAAGGCTCCCGGCTTCGGCGACCGTCGTAAGGAGATGCTCGAGGACATCGCCATCCTCACCGGAGGCACCGTCATCTCCGAGGAGAAGGGCATGCAGCTCGCAACCGCAACACTCAACGACCTCGGACGTGCCGACAAGGTCACCGTCAACAAGGAGAACACCACCATCGTCAACGGCGCCGGCTCGAAAGAGGCCATCGCCAACCGCGTCGCTCAGATTCGCGCCCAGATAGCCCAGACAACCAGCGACTACGACCGCGAGAAACTCCAGGAGCGTCTCGCCAAACTCGCAGGCGGCGTTGCAGTCCTCCACATCGGCGCTCCCTCCGAGGTCGAGATGAAGGAGAAGAAAGACCGCGTCGACGACGCCCTTTCCGCAACACGCGCCGCCATCGCCGAAGGCATCGTCCCCGGCGGCGGTGTCGCCTACATCCGCTCGCTCAGCACTCTCGAGGCCCTAAAGGGTGCCAACGATGACGAGCAGACCGGCATCGAGATTGTCCTCCGCGCCATCGAGGAGCCCCTCCGTCAGATCGCTGCCAACGCCGGTGTCGAAGGCGCCGTAGTTGTACAGAAGGTTCGCGAAGGCAAGGATGACTTCGGCTACAACGCCCGCACCGACGTCTACGAGAACATGTACGCCGCAGGCGTCATCGATCCCGCCAAGGTTACCCGCGTCGCTCTCGAGAACGCCGCCTCAATCGCCGGCATGTTCCTCACCACCGAGTGCGTCATCGCCGACATCAAGGAAGACAATCCCGCACCCATGCCTGCTCCCGGAATGGGCGGCATGATGTAATTCTCGGACGAATTCATTAACACTTCCCTTACAGGCGCCTGCACCTTCCCGTGCGGGCGCCTGACTTTTTATAAATAAAATACCCTTGAAAAATATTTTCCCCCTAAAGTTTCGCCATTTGGGGAGAAAAGACTATTTTTGTACCCAAATACGCAAACTAACTAACCCTATAATAAAAACAACCCACATGAAACAAAAACTCTGTCTGGCAGTCGCACTGTCTTCAGTAGTGCTTCTGTCGTCCTGCGGCAAGAAACTCGCGCCCCTCAGCGCTGACTACTTCACCACAAACCCCAATCCCCTTGAGGTTGTCGGCGATTATGTTCCCGCTACTGTAACCGGCAATCTCCCCGCAAAGTATTTCCAGAAGAACGCCGTTCTCACCGTTACCCCCGTACTCGTTTACAACGGCACCGAGACAGCATCCCAGCCCTATGCATTCCAGGGCGAGAAGGTTCGCGGCAACAACCCCGTCATCTCTTACAACAATGGCGGTACAATCACCATCCCCGCCAACTACCTCTACAACGCCGACATGGCCAAGTCATCTCTCGAACTTGCCTTCACCGTCAACCAGGGCAACAAGGAATATGTCCTTCCCCGCGTTAAAGTTGCCAACGGCGTCATCGCTACCGCCGCAATGGCAAACCCAGCAACCGTAAATCCCGCCCTCGGTGCTGATGCATTCCAGAAGGTCATCAACCAGAAGTATGCCGCAGACATCATGTTCCTCATCAACCAGGCCAACCTCCGCGCCGGCCAGCTCAACTCCGACGCAATGCAGGAACTCCGCAACCAGATCGCAGCAACTGCCGGCAACGACAAACTCCAGCTCGACGAAATCAACATCCAGGCATACGCTTCGCCCGACGGCACCTACGCCTTCAACGAGAAACTCGCCGAGAAACGTGAGCAGAACACACGCGGCTACGTACAGGGCAACCTGAAGAAAGACAACCTCGCCGAATTCCAGAACCTCACCGCAAACTTCACCGCCGAGGACTGGGAAGGCTTCCAGAAACTCGTATCTCAGTCCAACATCCAGGACAAGGAACTCATCCTCGAGGTACTGAAGATGTACAAGGATCCCGACCAGCGCGAGCAGGAAATCCACAACATGTCCAGCGTATTCGAAGTACTCGCCGAGGAAATCCTTCCCCAGCTCCGCTACTCTCGCATCACGGCATCCATCAACGTCATCGGCAAGAGCAACGACGAGATCAACCAGCTCTTCAACACCGATCCTTCACAACTCAGCGTTGAGGAAATCCTCTATGCCGCTACCCTCACCAACGACAACAACCGTCGCATGGAAATCTACAAGAAGGCCACCGAACTCTATCCCAACGACTACCGCACTTGGAATGACCTCGGCATGACTCAGTACATAGCCGCTGACTACAACAACGCAGGCAAGTCCTTCGCCAAGGCCGCCCAGCTCGCTCCCCAGGGTGCTGAGCCCAAGGTTAACCTCGGCCTCATGGAACTCCTCAACGGCAACTACGCAGCCGCCAAGAACTACTTCGGCACCGCTGCCGGTCCCGCCGCCCTCAATGACGCCCTCGGTGTTTACTACCTGAAGACCGGTGACAACGCTGCAGCCGCACGTGCTTTCGCCGACTCGAAGAGCGACAACGCCGCCCTCGCTCAGATTCTCACCAAGGACTACACCAAGGCTAAACAGACTCTCGATGCCATCGCCGCTCCCGATGCCGTAACCTACTACCTCAAGGCTATCCTCGGCGCTCGCACCAACAACGAGCAGGCTGTAGTCAACAACCTCCGCAAGGCCATCAGCCTCGACAACAAACTCGCTGCCAAGGCTGCAACCGACCTCGAGTTCGCCAACTTCAACATCGCAAGCCTCCTCAACTAATCCGCTTCACGACAAACCCACCCGCCAAGCGGCCAACCCCGCTTAGCGACCACACAACCACGGCGGTGTGCCTCCCCGGCACACCGCCGTTCCTTTTTCACTCCGGATTAATTCCACTCCAACACACATGTCACCGCTCCTCGACTACCTCGGGAATATCGCGCAACCCGGGATCATCGAGATAACTTTGATAACACTGATTCCTCTGATAATTTCTCATTTTCACACCAAGGTTCATTACCCACACCAACGGACCAGCATCAGCGGCACCGTTGCCATTATGCCGAATGTTGCAGGTATCAGCGCATGCGATCGACCCCGTCCCCCATCACTCTGCCTAAACATTTATATCGTCACCTCTCTTCCCGAAAAAATATCCCCTCAATCATAATTTTACATATATAATTTCCAAATTTTAATTACCTTTGCATTTGCAGACCGAACGCAGAGCATCACAATGGGTTAGCGGGCGGAAAGCATATGATATTTTGGATGCGTTTACTCGACGCTCTTTCTTGGCTTGTTGAAACCTGGAAAACTTCAATCACTGTCAGGAATGTGGCAAACGGTAGATGCCTTTTGGATATGTTTAGTCCATCCGTGTCGGGCGCGCGAGCGTCCTCCCCGGGTGTATTTACACATATTCTGCGTGAGGCTTCTGCGTGTTTGTCCGTTCTACAGTGATGGGCAATTCCAGGGCCTCAACAAGCAGGACGGGCAACAGTGTGGTTCTCACGCATTCTTTTTATATTGATTATCAGCCGTCATAGGGAGCCTGCCGGCAATCGATTAAAATAACAGTGATGAAAAAATCCTTACTCCTGTTGATCGGAATGTTTGCAACGTTCCCCATGCTGTCCCGCGACTTCACTTATACCTACGAGGGGCAGACACTAACCTACTATGTTCTTGACGAGTCAGACAAAACCTGCCGGACCAAAGCCAGCGATAAGAGCATATCAGGCTCGCTCATAATTCCCTCTGTCGCAAAAGACGGCGAGACTGAATACACCGTGACTTCTATAGACTTCTGGGGTTTCATGAATTGCTCCGGTCTGACTTCGGTGAGTATTCCATCTTCCGTGACGTCTATAGGCCAATTCGCATTCAAGAACTGCTCCGGCCTGACCTCACTAACAATCCCCGTTTCCATTGATTACATCAGCCAGTCCGCTTTCGAAAACTGCATCGGACTAACTTCGATTACTATTCCGAATTCCGTTACTGCGATCGGTCAGGTTGCATTTCGTGGATGTACAGGCCTCTCTTCGCTAGAGATTCCCAATTCTGTAACGTCTATCGGCAATCTGGCTTTCGCCCATTGTTCCGGCCTCACTTCTGTTGAAATTTCAAATTCCGTGACTTCTATCGGCGATTTTGCTTTCGCATATTGCCCTGCTCTTACTGATATATATTATAAAACGACAGACCCTGTCGAGGCCAATAAAAACATTTTTGATGACAATGTCTACACCACCGCAACTCTGAATGTTGCACTAGGAAGCCTCGACAAGGCACGTTCGACCAATCCATGGGCTTCATTTGCAAACATCAGAGAAACCGGCACCTCCGCTGTCGAAAACATAGATACAGACAGCATCGGCATCGACTTCAACGCCCCCGTCGAGGTCTACAACCTCCAAGGCATCCGCGTCTCCGACGCCCTTGACAGCCTTCCCCGCGGCATCTACATCGTACGTCAGGCCAACACCATCAAGAAAATCGCCATCTGACCCTCTCCAAAACACACAACAACCCTAATCCCCGACGGCGCGAGACTCTGGCCCCGCGCCGTCTCTTTCTCACTTTCCCTCAAATTATATTCCATCCGAGCATCTCGGGCATCTTGAGAATCTTAAAAAAATTCCTCTTTCCGAAAAAATTTTCTTCTTGATAAAAAATTTTGATAAAAAATTTTCAAATTTTGCCAATCTATTCAGACGGCGGAACACTTTCGCCCATTTCATGTCGTAACTTTGCATCGCGTTCGAGGCTGATCGGCCTCATTCGGTGATTTGGTGAGTAAAACAACAGTGTGTCAAAAAAACTAGTCAAACCTTTAAAATTAAATTCTTAATCAACTATGTATCCAAACAGATTGTACCCAAGAAACAAAAATCCCGCATGGCGGCCCAAACATCCCCAGACCTTAGGGCATCTCTGAATTCTCGGGATTCTCTGGATTCTCGGGTTCCTTCGAGAATCTCGAGTCTATCGGACACGGCCCCAATTTGCAAGGACGCAAATTTTTGCGTCCGCCCCGCCCCCTAATCCCCTCTAATTCTTCGAGGCTCTCGAGATTCTCGGGCTCCTTGAGAATCACGGAACTTTATCACTAATCACCCAGACCTGAAACTTAATAAACCGATCACCTCGAACGCACTCACCATCCAATCAGGGCCCTGATTTTCAACCATAACAATCACCACTCACCATTCCCAATCATCTCATTAATCCCATTATTCCCATCAAAATTATGAAAAATACATCCAAACCCCGACATTTGACAATTCACTTTATGAAATTCCATCCCGTCGGTTTCACGTAGCGGCCTCCCGCCACGGCATCAAGCCTGACTCGCGGAAACAGCAACGGACCCGCTGCTGCAGGTCCGTTACCGTAAAAAATTATATCGCAGGATTCAACGCTTGCGGGCCGGATCGCACGTAAGTCCGATTCCAAGACGGCGGAAAATCTTCCGGTCAACCTCTCCGAGCATAACCGTGGAATGAACCTGACACCCGCGCAATTGTGGCAGTTGCGCGAGAGCTTTCGCACAGTCCTCGTCGCGTGGTGACAGTACTGACAGCGCCACAAGAACCTCATCCGTATGCAGACGTGGATTCCGCGAGTTCAGATAGTCCGTCTTCGTATGCTGTATCGGCTCTATCAGTGCCTGCGGTATAAGCTTCACCGAATGGTCGATGCCCGCAAGTTGCTTTATGGCATTAAGTATGAGGGCCGCACTGGGACCGAGCAGATCGGAAGTCTCTGCCGTTACCAGCGAACCGTCGGGCAACTCGATGGCGGAACAGGGACGTCCCGACCGTTCTGCACGCTCTTTGGCGGCAACTACCGGCCGACGGAATGCGGGCGTAATCTTCAACTGATTGAAGAGCAGTTGAATCTTGGCCACCTCCCCCTCGGCATTCTCGCCCATGGCGAGACGGTTGAGCGCATTATAATATCGGCGGACAACCTCGTTCTTTGAGGCCTCACAGCACACATCATCGTCACTTATGCAGAAACCTACCATATTGACACCCATATCCGTAGGCGACTTATAGGGGTTCTCTCCGTAGATGCCCTCGAACAGAGCATTCAGAACCGGGAAAATCTCTATGTCACGGTTATAGTTCACCGCCGTGCGCCCGTATGCCTCGAGGTGGAACGGATCAATCATGTTGACATCGTTAAGGTCGGCCGTCGCTGCCTCATATGCGATGTTCACCGGATGCTTCAGCGGCAGGTTCCAGACCGGGAAGGTCTCGAACTTGGCATAGCCCGCGGTCACGCCTCGCTTGTTCTCATTATACAGCTGGCTCAGGCATACTGCCATCTTGCCGCTGCCAGGGCCCGGCGCGGTAACAATCACCAGTTCACGCGAGGTCTCGACATAATCGTTGCGGCCGAAACCCTCGTCCGAGTCAATCAGGGCCACATTTGTCGGGTAACCCTCTATGGTATAATGATAGTACACGCGTATGCCCATGCGCTCGAGGCGCTGACGGTAGGTGTCGGCCGAGCGCTGGCCGTTATAATGTGTGACCACAACGGAGCCCACCATGAAGCCCCGCTCAATGAATGCCTCGCGCAGGCGCAGTACATCGCGGTCATATGTGATGCCCAGGTCCTGACGCACCTTATTCTTTTCTATGTCACGCGCCGAAATGACTATGACGATTTCGGCACGGTCACGCAACTGTGCGAGCATTCGCAATTTACTGTCAGGCTCGAAGCCGGGAAGCACACGGCTGGCATGATAGTCATCGAATAACTTGCCTCCTAATTCAAGATAGAGTTTGTTGCCGAACTTAGCGATACGCTCCTTGATGTGTTCTGATTGGATGCGCACATAGCGCTCGTTGTCAAAGCCTGTTTTCACCTTAATTTATATTATATTTTGTAATGTTTCGGATTGCCGCGGATGGAATCATCTAGAACCCCATAAGACAAAATGCGAGACGACCTTGTCGTTCATTTTGCAAAATTACAAATTATTTCTTATTTGGGCAAATCAACTGATTTTCAAGGAAATTCAGGAAGACACAGGCACTGGTCGCGCACTTCTGGGGAAGTTGGCACAAAGCCAAGCAAAAAAGCCAAGAAATTGAATTATAGATTTTTGTGTTAAATATTTGGAGAAATTGTTTGAATTGACTAATTTTGCGCTCGGAATAACTGAATCATAGAGGCTAAGGGAGGCTGTCGCTGATACTTGATACACTAAAACAAATAACATGACCTCCACTTAAATCATATGAACAGTTAAAAAACAACCATCAAATTAAGGTCAATAAGCAAAGGAGATTCATCATCGCAATGCTCTCAAGTGTGATATGATTTTTTATTATTTACACTATGTCAACATACCAATTGCTTAATTGCGCAATCAGGAATGCGATTTGCCGTGAAACCCGTACTATGATAGTGTCTGTCAGACAGGCATTATTTTCATTTGCTATGCCTTTTTGCTTCTTTGCCGCCGTTTTCCTGTCGGTTACATTGCCTGTACAAGGGACTCCCGTTCATACAGGCTTAGAGGGCTTGACGGACACCTTAAATAAAAGTAACGAAGTAAGTGTTTTTACAGAGACTCTTCTTTTCCCGAAAGCATCGTCTGCTGTTTTGCGGGATTTTGCGGAAAACGGGACGGCCATTGATTCAATCTGTCGTTTTTTTTCAGTTAATGACACTCGGGATATTGTTGGCATAAAGGTAATAGGTTCATATTCGCCCGAGGGTGAATATGCCTTCAATATAAATTTGGCGGAAACTCGCGCCCGCGCACTCGGCAGTTTGGTCCGGAAGATTGAACACGCCGTAGATCCGGAAATATCAATAAGCCATCCCGTTGTCGGACAGACAGACGATTACCGGAGTCTGCGGAGCGCTGAACTGCAGATAGTTTACCACAACGCTGTGTCAGCCCGCAATATGTTGTTGCATCTCGATACTGTGCACCGGGAGGGAAGCGCAGGTGCAACGGGTGGGTGTGATTACGTCTTGGCGGGAACTTGCGGTTCCGATATGACAATTTTACCCCCCCACTAAACAGCATTAAATCAGAGGGTTACACTTTTACTGATTCTCCAGGCGGTCTATCATCCGAGCGGGATGGGAGTAGTTTGGGTAGCAGGCTGTTCGTAAGCACCAACATGCTTTACGATATTGCGATGACCCCTAACATCGGAGCCGGAATAAGCGTCGGCGACAGGATTATCCTGCTGGCTGACTGGATGTATGCACGTTGGAACAATCATGACAGAAGGCTTTACTGGCGTATATATGGCGGAGATGTAGAGGTGAGATGCCGCATAGGTGCGCGTGTCAAAGGTTCTCCGCTCGGGGGACACTATCTGGGCGCATACGGCTCGATATCATGCTACGATTTTCAGGCCGGGCGAAGCCACACCGGAGTATTGTCCGACACCTACAATTACGCCGCGGGCGTTTCCTACACATATTCTCTTCCGGTATCAACTCATTTCAATATTGACTTCAACCTCGGCATAGGGTATCTGTGGGGTAGATATAAGAAACACACGCCTATCGATGATTGCGATGTGTGGCTGTCCACACACAAACTGGGGTGGCTGGGCCCGACCCGTGCCGGGGTAACGCTGGTTTGGCTCATTGGCAACCGGGTGAAGAACAGCAAGGAAGGAGGTTCCCGATGAGACGCCGCCTTTATCACTGCCCGGTGTGCCGGAGCATATTTTCCGCGTTTATATTTATAATAATGCTGTTGGGGCAGTTATGCCTGACGGGCTGCGAGCAGCGTGAACTATGCTACGACCATTCCCATGTGTCGCCTGTATTCATTGAGTTCGACTGGAGTCTGGCTCCCGAGGCAACTCCAAACACAATGGTCGTATGGTTTTTCTCAACCACCACCAGGGAGCGTTATCGCTTTGAACTGACCGGCGACGGCACTTCGTCGCGCTCGGATTTCGACTGCAGCATCATGTTGCGTCCCGGCACTTACCGGGTGCTTTGTCACAACGGCACCACCGACAACAATTCAGAAGATGGCGACACCTTCTATGAATATAATCTCGTGACCTACGATGATGCTGTCCTCGCTCCATTGAACCGAAGCGATAAAGCACCGTTACCCGGCGATGCCGACCATCAGCCCGTCAGAGCCATGGCCAGTATTGTCTATGCACATACCCTTGACGAAACTGTCACCATTGAACCGTCAGCCACAGGCACTAAAACAATCAGGTTCACTCCTGAGGAAGTGACTTCGGTCTACGACGTCATCATAACCGGTGTGGAAAACCTCACCGCCGACACCGAGGCCTCCGGGGCCATCACAGGCCTGGCTGAGGCATGGAATCCGGCCACATCCGCTCCAGGTGGTACGGAAGTGACCATCCCGTTCAAACTGAATCATTGCGGCACGGACTGCCTGAGAGGTTCTCTCGTCACATTCGGCGACAGCGCTCCCCACAATGTCAGGCACCGCCTGCGTGTGTTTACATCACAACAGTTTTATTATGATTTCGATGTTACCGACGCCATACACAAGGCCGGCAACAGCAAGCACATCGAGATTCACATTCATGGCCTTAAATTGCCTGTGGGCAACCAGAACGGCATGAGCCCCGGCGTCGAAAACTGGGAAAATGCCGAAAACATCGATCTTCCAATGTAATAAATCTCATAATAACCCTATTCAAAAACTTTTAAAATTTACTCTCATGAAGATTAGTGCTTATTCAGCAGTGGCATTCGCACTCATGACCGGGGCGATGTTTGTTACTTCTTGCGCCAATGACATCGAGACCGTTATCAATGACGATCCGACTGGAAATGCAATCAGTTTCTCTCCGGTAGTGGGCCACTCCACTCGTGCCACTGAAACAAAAATCGGCAACCTCGGCAACTTCGCTGTCGTCGCACGCGGCATGCACCACGACGGTGTGCTGTATGACAACTTCCTGATTGGCTCCGGCACTGAAGGTGAAGTCGCAAAACGTACTTCTTTGTCCGCCGACAACAGTTCCGGCATCTGGACACTTGATCGTAATGTTTACTGGCCGAGTACATTCGACAAGGTAATGTTCTTTGCCTACACAACTCTGAAATTCGGGGATACAGGTACTCCGCTTTACGACGGCTCCACTTTCGGTTTTGACAACAACAAAAATCCGTATATTGACGGCTATGCACCCAAGAAAGCTGATTTGAAAGTTCTGTCTACCGATGAGGGAAAGGTATGGGCAGACGGAGCGGAACAGAAGGACCTGCTTGTGGCTTACACTATGCAGGAGCGTGCGACAAGTCCGACAACCGTGAGTCTCACCTTCAAGCATGCACTGACCCAGATTTCCATCACTGCCCAGCAGAAGGACAAGGACGGTAATGATAATCGTGTTGTAAAGATAAAAGGAGCATGGATTGTCAATGCCGCTGAATCCGGTAAATTGTCAGGAAACCTCAATTATGAACCCTCCGACAAAACAACCAATGACGTGTTAAGTTGGGCCGGTACCGAAAAAACTGCCTATGGTTCATTCTATAACCAGATCCTTACACTGAATAAGAATGATAAGATGGATCTTCTGCGCCCCGAGGGCTCAACTCCGGGTTCGCTGATGCTTGTACCGGAAAATCTTACTAAATGGGATGTAGAAGAGAATCCCACAGGTGCATATATCCTTCTGCTTTGCCGCGTGGAACTTAAGCATTCCGGCGCTACGCATGCCGGTTCTGCTAACATGAATGACATCCTTACAGATGGCGACAATCACTATCATCAGTTATTCCCGGTCAATACAGAAATATATGACGCCGCCGAATACGGATTTGTATGCGTGCCCCTCTCGAGCACATGGAACACTGACGGCATAGGAAAACATTACACTTATAACCTGGACATCTGCGGAGCAACGACAGGTGCAGGCCTGTATCCTCCAACATTTACACAAGACGATATAAATAAACTGATACCCGAAGGTTCTAAGGTAGGTACCGACAACTTGAAAGTTGTTACAGATCGTCCGACCGGTAAGAATATTGGCGACCCTGTTCTTGACGAACCGATTAAGTTCTCAGTAACTGTAGCAGATTGGATCACCCCGGCTGACGGCACATGGACGCCCGGCAACGGCAAATTCTGATCTATTCGCCAACTGTTTAAAATATCAGGCCTCGCCGTTTTTGTCGCGAGGCCTGTTTTAAACTTTAATTATTATAATCCAGCAGTGTCCGATTTATAGAACCTGCCCCTAACATTTTTCAGTCATGAACGTAAAATACAGTTCCTTAAGATGTGCCCTGGCCACGACAGGTGTCTGCGCCGCGCTCCTGTCGGGTAATGGATGCACCGATGACTTCGGGTATCAGAACCTTGAAGGGAAACAGATAGCCTTCAATATCATAGCGCCCGACATCTGGCATGACGGGATGGACATCAATGAGAACGAGCGGACTACCCATTGCCTGTCGGTCAGGGAACTGGCAGGCGACGGCGACACCAGACTGTATCTGCATACCGTAGTGGCTGACAATCCCGTCGAGGAAGCGGCCGGTGCGACCCGGGGCACACCGATAAGAGACTTAGAAACATTCCGGAAGAAATATACTCGCTTTTCGCTAAGTGGAATCTGCCATAGCGGTGACTACCCGCTGGACGAGTCTCAGAATGAATTGACAACCGAATATGCCCATGACTTTTATTTTTCCACTGCCGACGGCAGACAGCTGACGGGGGAACCGCTGATGTGGCCAAACAATGACAAAGTCAAATTCTTCGCCTTCGCGCCGACAGTGAAGGACTTTGACGCCATGAATAACGGAGGCGCCCTGACAATGAGCGGCACAGATCACACAGGTTCTCCGACGCTGACCTACACCGTGCCTGCGGAAGTGGAAAAACAGATTGACCTCATGACGGCGAGTACGAATTACAGTTTCACACCCACCGCCACAAAGGTTGACCTGGAATTCGGCCACGCGCTGACTGCCGTGAGGATAGCATGCGGCAAAGATATGCTTGCAGGCAAAATCTCCAAGGTGGAAATTTCCGGAGTCTTCGGCAGCGGCTCGCAGGTAATCGGATCAAATACATGGATTCCGTCAGGCCAACCCGTATCGTACACTATTTCAAAGGAAATTAAATTGCCTGCGGATAATACATCCGGTGACAAAATCCATGCGGGGAACGGCACCGACATAGCCGGCACCAAGACGGATAACCTCACCTTTATGCTTCTGCCGCAGACTCTTCCCGAGGGCGCCTTGATAACCATAGTGTTCACCGATGACGCCTCCGGCACGGAACGTACCATCAGCGGCTCGATAGCAGGACAAACCTGGGAGGCCGGCAAGATCATAACCTATTCCGTCTCTCCGTCGAGTATCCATATCAACGCCTCCGTCGAAATCAGCAAGAAGGGAGTTAGCGCCAAGAATCCCACCGGAGACGTAATGCCATATTCGGGCGTGTGGTATGACGTGAAATACAATCCGGCCAAAGTTGAAATAGTACAGGCAGGAGTAGATACAAAACAGATTGCAACGATTCCGATTGAAAAAATCAAGTTCAAATACCTATTGGATGGCAGTGAAAACTGGGCTGACTGCACAACAGATGCTGACGGGCTGCTGCAAATCGCCCCTCAACCCGCCTATAAGGAAATGAGGAAAATTTTTAATACTACATCCGAAACCGGCTCCGAGGGTTCTCCCGAATCGTTGACTGTCAATGGCAAAACAGCCAACTGCTATCTGGTCGACGAGGCCGGATATTTCTCGCTGCCGCTTGTATATGGCAACGGCAATGTAGCAACCCCCGTAGAGCATACAAAGAGCCTTAAATATTATCCCGACCACAGCGACGAGGAAATGCCTGGGGACGGAAAAATCCCGGGCGTCATCGATGCCGTCCTGTGCTGGCAGGACGCGCCGGACCTTATCGATCCCGCCAGCGTAAAGGTCAAGAATGGAAATCTTGTGTTCCATATCCGCAAGCAGACCATCACGCAGGGCAATGCCCTACTGGCTGTCAGAAACGGCTCAAAAGAGATAATCTGGAGCTGGCATATCTGGGTAACTCCCTACAAGAAAGATTTCTACAGCAAGTTCTATCAATCGAAGCCTGACGCCACTTACACTTACGAGCTCGCTAAATATAATCTTGGATGGTGTGACAGCCATGACCACAATGCATCACGCAAATTCTCACTCAGGGCATTCGTCGATATGTCGGCCTACGGAGGCGAAGAGGAGACTCCGATAGAAATCGGCACATACACACAGGATGTTTTCAAAGGCTCTGATGCCGGCGACAACACATATTATCAGTGGGGACGCAAAGACCCGATGCTCGGCGGTATTTATAACGACAATACTCCCTGCTATACTTATAAAAGGAAGGGCACAACCCTGAATGCAACTGAGTTCACCATGGAGAACAAGCAGGTGTTCAACCAATATAATCAGGACGGTTATAATTACTCTTTCTGCAAAAATCCGGGTGATATGATTGAGCCTTACGTCAATTATGGCCAGTCACCCGGCGAAGCATCAAAGGGCGTGACGATAGGTTACGCAATACGACATCCTTATATGTTTGTCACGAATTCAAGCGAACATAACACGGATGGTGGTTTCGATTACCGCAATCACTGGCACATACCTTATAAGGATCACGTGGTGTCATACTTGAATGATGCTGAACATATAATGTTCAATGCCTGGAATTCAGCAGCAACTGATGCCGGTTATGAGTATGGCCCAACGGGGACTCTGGCCAATAATGCCGCACCAGTTACAAAAACTGTCTTCGACCCGTGTCCTCCGGAATTTCAGGTGCCTCCGATTCATGCACTCAAAGGAGTATATGACACATCAGCATGGTCCTATGGGAATAATGCATGGACAATTACGAGTGATGGAGGGTCGTCAATCACATTCCCGCTAACCGGTGTGCGAGACTATGCCCTGCGTTCAAACGAATGGACAACAGTGGTTCTTACGGGATCCGGGTTAAATCATACGGATTTCTATAAAATTTCCATGCCGGCGTTCCGGATGCTGACTTTTGTATCCTCGGCGACAATTGTCGAAAAAGATGCAAATAATGCTTATCAGGTATATATCTTTTCAATTGATAAAGCCAACAGAGATAAAGACGCTGGAGAGAATAATCTTTTAAAGAAGCTTCAGCCCTCCAGCAACTCGTATGGACTGCCCGTACGCCCCATGCACTACATTGAGTAGTCATACCGGCCTCTTCCTTTGAACGGATGGCCGTAAAACGTGGTCCCCACGTAGGACTATCTTAGGAAATCATCCCATTTGCAGGCAACCCACGGAAAAGCAGCCTCCTGCCAATCCGTTCATTTGCCTGCAATTTTTTCTACCCCCTTTTACCGGTTGATATCGCGGAGAATTACAAATTTTCTGGCACAATAACGCTATCCGCAATTATGATACCCTAATACGCTCGAATTAATAAATGCGTACAGATTTTTAGATTTTTTTACATAAATAGTCTTCCTTTTTTTGCTACCATTCCAAAAATAGTACATACTTTTGTAAAGACTAACCGAGAAAAATCTTCAACTAAAATAATATCACTGATAAACATGAGAAAAGACCTCAGCAGCCAGATCAAACTCGAAAGCATTCCCCGGCGCTACTACAATCCCGAATCGGAAATAGAGGACGCCGCACTGCGCCGCGAAGACAAAATCAATGTCCGCATCTTCGAGAACATGCCCGACGGTGCCGCTTTCCTTGCATCGGAAATCGCCCGTTACATGAAACGTTACCTTGACATGAAGGGTAAGTGCGTCATAGCCCTTGGCTCAGGACTCAACACCCATCCCGTATATGCCGAACTCATCAAGATGTATAACGAAGGCAAGGTCAGTTTCGAGAACGTCATAGTTTTCAACATCTCCGAGTTCTTCCCCCTGAATCCCGAAGGCCCGTCTACCATGACCCGCATGCGCGACGTTTTCCTGAACTACATCAACATCAAGCCCGAAAACATCCATACCATCAATCCCCAGGTCACCAAGGAAACGATGCAGGAGTATTGCCACGCTTACGAAATGGCAATCGAGGCCGAAGGCGGAATCGACATAGCCCTATGCGAAATCGCCCCAGACGGCAGCATCGCATACAACGGACCCGGCAGCCAGGCCTCGTCATACACCCGTCTCGTTCTGCTCGGCCAGAACACGCGCCGTCGCATAGCCAAGGAATTCAAATGCGACGAGGCTCCCAAGACTGCCATAACACTCGGAATCTCGAACCTCGTATCGGCACGCCGCATGCTGACCATGGCCTGGGGCGAGAACAGCGCCGAGGTCATACGCCGCACCGTCGAGGAAAATGCGACTCCGTCCTGTCCCGCCTCACTGCTGCAGGGTCACCCCCATGTAAAGGTTATCACCGACCTTGCCGGAGCGGAAGACCTTACACGTATTGCAAAACCATGGCTCGTGACCTCATGCGAATGGGACAACAAACTTATCCGACGCGCCATCGTATGGCTCTGCGAGGTTACAGGCAAACCAATCCTCAAACTCACCAACAAGGATTACAACGACCACGGTCTAGGCGAACTGCTTGCAATCTACGGTTCCGCATACAACGTGAACATCAAGATCTTCAACGACCTTCAGCACACCATCACCGGCTGGCCCGGCGGCAAGCCCGACGCCGACGACACCTTCCGTCCAGAGCGCAGCAAGCCTTATCCCAAGCGCGTGATCGTGTTCTCGCCGCACCCCGATGACGACGTCATCTCGATGGGCGGTACCCTCAAGCGTCTGGTCGACCAGCACCACGACGTACACGTGGCATACGAGACCTCGGGCAACATCGCCGTCGGTGACGAAGACATGATGCGCTACTTCCTGATGATGGACAAGATCGCCCCGCTCTTCGGTTTCGACACTCCGGGTTACGAGAAACTCACTACCGAGGTCAAGGACTTCGTCGACCATAAGAAATCGGGCGATGTCGACTCTAAGGAAATCCGCGAGATCAAGACCATGATTCGTCAGGCCGAGGCTACAATCGCCTGCCACTATATCGGTGTCAAGAACGACCACATCCACTTCCTCCGTCTGCCCTTCTACGAGACCGGAACAATCAAGAAAGGCGAACTCGAGCAACGCGACGTCGACATCGTAAAGAAACTTCTTGCCGAGGTCAAGCCTCACGAGATCTTCGTTGCCGGTGACCTTTCCGACCCCCACGGCACACACAAGGTCTGCACCGACGCGGTTCTCGCCGCTGTCGACGAGATGAAGGACGAGCCCTGGATGGCCGACTGCCGCATCTGGATGTACCGCGGAGCATGGGCCGAATGGGAAATCGCCCACATCGAGATGGCTGTACCCATCAGCCCCGAGGAACTTCGCTTCAAGCGCAACTCCATCCTCAAGCACCAGAGCCAGATGGAGAACGCACCCTTCCTCGGCGACGACGACCGTCTGTTCTGGCAACGCGCCGAAGACCGCAACCGCGCAACCGCAAAACTATATCAGGACCTCGGCCTTGCCTCCTACGAGGCAATCGAGGCATTCGTAGAGTACAAACCGCTCTGACCTGACTGAACTTACATACGACACAACTCACATACGACACTGTCGCAAATGCCTGCGCCCGAAAGTTTTTATCAACTTTTGGGCGCGGTTTTTGTCTGTGGTAAAATTTTATTTCGTACATTTGCGTTCAGGAATAACCTTAATATCGGTTTCGAAGTCACACCGAAATCCCATTCCGATTCATCATCACATAACTGACACAAGCTACACTTTTCTCTATAAGTCTACATGGACCGAACTTCCGATCTCTGGAATTGCAATTTCTGCAAGACCATTCTCATGATTGTCATAGTGTTATATCATTCCGGCGTTTTCTGGGATAACACAAGGACAGCAATTGCCCCGCAGCCTTATCATATGCTGATTGATTTCAACGTATGGCTTGCTTCTTTCAGTATCTATGGCTTCACTCTTGTCTCCGGTTATATCTACTGTCACTTACGTTATGAGCGTGGCGGCTACGACACGCCCCGTCGCTTCCTCAATAAGAAAGTAAAACGCATTCTGATTCCCTTTTTGGCTTTCTCGATACTGTGGGCCGCGCCCGTAGACAGACTGATTCTGGATTACGATGACCGCGCCATGGTGCTTTCTTATGCCTTAGGATGCTCACCCTGCCAGTTGTGGTTCCTTCTGATGTTGTTCTGGGTCTTTGTATTCGCTTATCCGCTTTCTGACTATTTCATGCGCAGAGGGCTGAAATCATGGCCCGTTGTCCTGACAATTTTTCTATGCGGACAAATTCTACATGCTAACTTTCTGCCATACTTTCAGATATGTGCAGGAATGGAATTTCTGCTGATATTCTGGATAGGCTTCATGCTCCGGCGTTCCGGAAGGACTTTTTCTACCCAACGCCTTTTGGCATGGGGAGCCGTTGCTCTTGTTCTCAACCTCGCCTTCCTTTACTGCACAAAATACTTTCGCGGCGATTCACTCTCAGATTATGTGATTTTCAAAAGCCTTATGTGGACCTCGGCCATCTTCGGTGCCGTCATGTCGTTCATGCTGCTGCTCGCCGCCGGGAGACTGATACGTTGGCAACAGTCGGCTGTATTCCGCTCGCTGTCCCGGTCAAGTTACTCGATTTATCTTATCCACCACCAGATCATCTACATCCTCCTTGTCTCGTTTTCGTGGACGCTTGACCCCATACTTGCTACAGTCAGCGTCTTTATCATCACTCTGTCAGTCTCATGGGGATTGAGCACTCTGCTTGGAATGACCCGTCTCGGCCGCCTTGCCACCGGCAACCATGTCTTTGCTGATAAAAAGAAAAGCCGGTCTCCGGGGAACAGCGCCCTGGAGCCGGCATAAAATTTTCTTGAGGACAAGATTATTTTTGGGAGGCGTCGCGGAGATAGTCCTTGATGCCGGCGACGATTTTCTCGGCTACTTTCTGGCGGAATGACGGGTCGGCGAGACGTGCCATGTCGTCGACGTTGCTCATGAACATGCCTTCGACCAGGACCTCGGGATAGAGCGTGGGGCCGTTGAGCGAGAAGTTGAAATTCTGTACGACTCCGAACAGTTCGAGTCCTGTCTCAAGCAGACGGTTCGTTACGCAAAGCGCCATGGGACGGCAGAACAGGTGTTTGTAAAGCACAGCGGTACCCTTGACCGAGGCGTTGTCGGATGCATTGTTGTGGACTGATACTGCCAGGTCGACCATGGCGTCGGCCCAGATGCGCTTGCGCTCGCCCATCGAGGGGCCGGTGTCACCACTGCGCGTAAGCACAGTCTTAGCGCCCTCTTTGCGAAGGAGTTTGTCTACGCGCTGGATTATGTCGAGGTTTACATCCTTCTCTTTGTAGCCGTCAGGCGATATGGCACCGGGATACTCGCCGCCGTGACCGGCATCAAGACCTATGACAAGGTCCTTGAGTTTAAGCGACTTGGGTGCGTGACGGACATCGATCTGCAGAGTGTTGCCCTCGTAGCGTACCTGATAGCCCCACTGGTTCTTGCCTTTAAGATGTATGTTTACCCGATAGACATCTTCCCCAAGCTGACGGAAGTCAAAGAAGTCGATGATGCCAAGGTCGAGTGTATGCTGGGTAATCCAGTTCGAGTTATCCGTGGCGCCGAAGATGTCGACGGTTATTGTATTGGGGTCAAGATTGGTCATGTACTGGTAAGGGAGTCGTTTGGGGAGGGATATCGCGATACGGTCGGCACGACCGGTATTTGTAACGCTCCAGCCACCGGTGTTGACGGCGCCGCCGGTGTCTTTTCCTTCGGCAGTATATTCCTTGGGGATGTAGGCAATGCGATCGGAACCGAGACGCACGCGGTAAAGTCTGCCGTTCTCGCCTTCGGCTGTCAGAGGGATATTCGCGTCAATAAAACCCATTTTCGAGCCACCGAGACGGTCGCCTCCGTTGCCATACTGGAGGTAGGCTCCGGATGTCGAGACAAGGTATTTGGGTTTTGCATACATAAGGTCTTCGGCCTTAACCGATTGTCCGAAGACGGCGCATGAGGCGATGAGTGCCAGTAGAATCTTTTTCATGTTTTAAATTTTAGGATTATGTATTGGTCAACCGGGAGATCCGCTCCTTGGAGCAAGGCTTAAAAGCGAAGGCCGCGAACAATAAGTGACGCGGCCTTCGTTATGAAATGTTTTGCCCTAAGGGCGGGGGTTGCGGAAATTAGTCGATTGCCTCGTCAGCAGGATAACCGCCCATCTCGCGGATGGCGTTCTTGAGCATGACATACTGCTGGAAGAGGTGGTTGACAGGAACCTCACCCTTGGTGTAGTCGTGCATGGGCGATTTGAGGAAGAAACTGAGGAAGCGCTGGATGCCGTAACGGCCGGCGCGGGCGGCGAGGTCGCTCAGCAGGACGAGGTCGAGGCAAAGGGGAGCGGCGAGGATTGAGTCGCGGCAGAGGAAGTTGATCTTGATCTGCATGGGATAGCCCATCCAGCCGAAGATATCGATGTTGTCCCAGCCCTCCTTGTTGTCGTTGCGGGGGGGATAGTAGTTGATGCGGACCTTGTGGTAGTAGCCGTTGTGAGTGTTGCCTTCGCCACCGCAGTTGACACCGTAGAGGTCGGGCTGGTCCTCGGGAACGAGGATTGACTCGAGGGTCGAGAGTTTGGAAACCTCTTTGGTGCGGAAGTTGGCGGGTTCGTCGAGGACGAGACCGTCGCGGTTGCCGAGGATGTTGGTCGAGAACCAGCCGTTGAGGCCGAGGCAACGTGTGCCGATGATGGGAGCGAAACCGGATTTAACGAGTGTCTGGCCGGTCTTGAAGTCCTTGCCGGCGATGGGCATGTGGGTCTTCTCGGCGAGTTCCCACATGGCGGGGATGTCGACGGTGGTGTTGGGAGCACCCATGATGAAGGGTGCGCCTTCGGTGAGTGCGGCGTATGCGTAGCACATCGAGGGAGCGACGTGTTCCTTGTCGTCAGCTTTCATTGCAGCCTCGAGGTCGGCAAGGTGATAGTGATATTTCTCGTCAACGGGAACATATACTTCGGTGGAAGCGGCCCAGAGAACGACTACACGGTCAACACCTGTTGCGGCCTTGAAGTCGCGGATATCCTTGCGGAGGTTCTCGACCATTTCCCAGCGGGTTGCGCCGTGCATGATGTTGTCACCGTCGAGACGTTTTGCGAAGTTCTTGTCGAAAGCGGCAGCCATAGGCTTGATGGCCATGAGTTCGTCCTTGACGGGCTCGATGTCGCGCTCCTTGAGCACTTCGGCATGGATTGCCGATTCGTATGCGTTTGCGGGGTAAACGTCCCAGGCGCCGAATACGATGTCATCGAGTTTGGCGATGGGTGCGATCTGGTCGTATTTAAGATATTTCTTGTCGGCACCTTCACCAACACGGATCTTGTCGTACTGAGTCATCGAGCCAACAGGCTTGGCAAGACCTTTGCGGGCCATAAGCACGCCGGTCATAAAAGTTGTTGAAACGGCACCGAGGCCGACTACCAAAACGCCGAGTTTACCTTCGGCAGGCTTTACGTTAGGATTGCTCATTTTTGAAAAAGATGTTTGATTTTTTTGATAATTCAAGTTAAGTGGCTTTCGCACATAATCATATAAGCACCGAAGCACCGCAACAACTACCACACCATGTGGGGAAATCCAGGCAATCGGGACAAGATGTTCCGACAAAGGCCGCAGTCTTCCCGACGGGGCAAATGTGAAAAAGCGTGTAAAAGTACACATTACTTTCCGAACAGAAAAAGATTTAAGCCAAAAAAATCGCCCCTCTTTGTTAAGATTTGCAAACGCAATGCCATTTTAGACAAAATAGTTTAAAATAAGTTCAATATCCCACCACAAACGTTAACCGATGCAAAACACCCTTCGGGTGATTTTTACCCTAAAAACCACATGTCACGTTAATCGGATGTCAGGAGACGGAGAGCCGGAACCCCCAGTCGTGCCTGCAGATATTCCCGTAATTTTGTTTCCTGGGCAACCGAGATGCGGTCACGGTAGGAAACGATAGCGACAGTTGCAGTATCAAGACGACCGGTAGCAATATCAGCAGTGACGGGTCTGGCAACGGCAAGCCCTGAGACCTGAGGAAACACTACCTTGAGTTCAGGAGCAAGGGTCCTTCCGATTGTATCGTCGCGCGTCAAGGCCGAAAGGCAGTGCCGCAGTGAATCGATGGTTGCCTGACTCCGTTGATATGAGTTCTGAACCACGGCATAAAGTTCGGATGTCGATGTTCCCTCGGAGACAGCACGTCCGGCCATAGGGTTGTCGCCCTGAATAATATTTATCCTTGTGCCCTGAAGTTTATAATACTTCAGCCTGGCCTCGAGCGCGCGCGTCAGGGAATCCTGCGGCATGACGGCACCGATCAGCATGATGTCGAGCGTGCGCTGTCCATGTCCGTCACGGAAAGTCTTGTATGAGACGACCTGGGTGGCGGGGAAGGAGCATTCGGCGTTGACAAATTTCTGGGCATCGATTGCGAAGCGCGATTCGCTAAGCATCGAATATGTCATGAACAGTGATGGTATCAGAGTGACGATGGCTATTCCATAGACTATCCGGCGGACTTTCCGGGCACGCTGGGCATCAACGGCCGGCACACTCTTGAATCGGAGGAGTTTCACTCCGATGAAGGTGGCCAGGGCGATAAAAATCGAATTTATGAGATACAGGTACATCGCCCCGAGAAAATAGTGGGGCTGACCTGTGGCGATGCCATATCCCACCGTACACAACGGAGGCATCAGGGCAGTGGCGATGGCGACACCCGGAATTACATTGCCCTTGTTACGCGAAGCGAGTCCTATGACGCCGGCACCGCCTCCGAAAAGAGCGATGAGTACGTCATATATGGTAGGCGAGGTGCGTGCGAGCAGTTCGCTGTGTCCCTCCCCGACAGGAGAAATCAGGAAGAATATCGTGGAGGTGAGGATAGATATGAGCGTAGCCATCAGAAGATTGCGCAGGGCCGTCTTCAACAGGCCGAAGTCCTGTATTCCCACAGCAAGACCAATACCGATGATAGGGCCCATAAGCGGAGAGATAAGCATGGCACCGATGATGACAGCGGTAGAATTGGTATTCAGTCCTAATGAAGCGACGAATATAGCAAGGATCAGAATAAAAATATTTGTCCCGCGAAACGATACGCCTGAACGTATCTCAGTCTCCACGTCAATCTGTCTCTCGACATAAGCCTGCATCGAGAAATAGTCCCTGAGATATCGGAGCACCTTATTTATAATAGCATTAGACATAATGAATGAATAGAGTCGAGACAAATAAATGAACTGTAGAAACGCACATGGCGTCAGTCATAAATTTAAAACATACTTGCGGGTAATTAAGTTCTGCCATGCGTGTCACCGGGTTCAATTTCCCGGATTTAATCATTCGATAAAAACAGAAAGGACGCCGGTTCGGGCGTCCTTTCTGTCATGCGGAGATTATTCCGAGATTTTTTCAGGGAAATATTATTCGTTCATGGTACGGAGGAGTTCGTCGTTGTCGCGGGTGCGCTCCATGCGGTCCTTGATGAATTCCATGGCCTCGATGGAGTTGCGGTCGCCGAGGAAGCGACGCAACACCCACATGCGGTTGAGATTTTCCGGGCGAACAAGAAGATCGTCGCGACGTGTGGAGGATGCCATGATGTCCACGGCGGGGAATATACGCTTGTTGGAGAGTTTTCGGTCGAGTTGCAGTTCCATGTTGCCGGTACCCTTGAATTCCTCGAAGATGACCTCGTCCATCTTTGATGAGGTTTCGGTGAGGGCAGTGGCGATGATGGTAAGCGAGCCGCCGCCCTCTATGTTACGGGCCGCGCCGAAGAAGCGTTTGGGCTTCTGGAGGGCGTTTGCGTCGACACCGCCGGAAAGGATCTTGCCGGAAGCGGGGGCGCAGGTGTTGTATGCCCTTGCAAGACGGGTTATGGAGTCCAGCAGGATTACCACGTCATGACCGCACTCGACCATACGCTTTGCCTTCTCGAGTACGATGGATGCAATCTTCACATGGCGCTCGGCAGGCTCGTCGAAAGTCGAGGCGATGACCTCGGCGCGAACGTTGCGACGCATGTCGGTGACTTCCTCGGGGCGCTCGTCGATGAGGAGTATCATAATGTAGGTCTCGGGGTGGTTCTCGGCGATGGCGTTGGCGATATCTTTCAGAAGAAGCGTCTTGCCGGTCTTGGGCGGAGCGACGATAAGTCCGCGCTGGCCCTTGCCGATGGGCGAGAACATGTCGACGACGCGGGTCGAGAGGTTTCCGGCCTTGCCCGATGTGATGTCGAATTTCTCATCCGGGAAGAGAGGGGTAAGGTGCTCGAAGGGTACACGGTCGCGAACAAAACGCGGACTGCGGCCATTGACACGCAGGACGTTGTTCATCGGGAAATATTTCTCGTTCTCGCGGGGAGGTCGGATTGTACATTCGACAACATCGCCGGCACGCAGTGCGTTCTGCTTGATCTGCTGTGCGGTAAGATATATGTCATCCGGCGAGGGGAGATAGTTGTAGTCAGCCGAACGCAGGAAACCGAAACCCTGATTATCGATCTCAAGCACGCCCTGGGCCTGGAGCAGGTCGGGGAACTCGTAGCGGGAGTTTGTGAGCGAGACACCCTGGCGCTTCTTGTTTTTCTTGCCCTGTCCGGGTGGAGGCGGCTGAATCTGAGTTGTCGCCGTAGGCTCGCCTATCATTATCGGGGCCTTGGCTGCGGCGGTGTTCTGAGCGGAGAACTGCGGAGTGCGGGACATTCCATCCTCGGGCTGACGCCCGGGTTGTCCCGCAACAGCCGTCGCCTGTTCCGCGGAATCATCTCCAGCGGGAGCCGGGGTCTCGGCAGCCAGACGCTCGCGCTCGGCGGCAGCCTCACGCTCACGCTGTGACCGGGGCATAAATGTGCGTTTTTTGCTTCCGGAGAAGAATGCCGAGAAGGAGTCATCAACCTGACGCGGTCTGGAAGCATCACCCTTAGGCTGGGGTTCGGCCGGCTCCCCGGCCTGAGGCTCGGGTGCGGGAAGTTCGTGCGCGACATCCACGACAGGCGGGACTGCCTCAGCGGAAGGCTTAGTCTCAGGCTCAGGAACGGATGCGGAAACGCCGGCATCCGAATCGGTGACAGGAAGCGGATTCTTACGGGGACGTCCTCTCCGAGGTTTATCAGCAGCCGGTGCCTCGGGAGACGAGGCCGGCGCCGGGACCTCAGGCTCAGGGAGCGGCGCGGCGTCCTCGGGAGCGTCGGCCGCTTTTTTCTTGCGGCCACGCTTCTTTGGTTCGGCCGAGGCATCGGCAGAATCAGCCTCGGCCTTTGGCGGACGGCCTTTCTTGCGCACAGGCTTTGCCGCGTCAGCCGCGGCCTTGTTTATTGCCTGAAGATCGAGAATGCCATAAATCAGGTCCTGACGCTGAGTAAGATCAATCTTCGTGATACCCATCTCTTCGGCAACTGATTTCAGCTGCTCGTCGGGCATATTGTCTAAGTCGGTAATATTATACATAAAAATATGTTAGAGGGGGAAGAATGCAATTTAGAATTGTAGGAGCCCACCGCAACATGCAACGACAGTTGACAATGGGTCAATATTTCCTAATCAGTAAAATCAGGTGCGATAAAAATGGAATAAATTGAATATAAGAGACTTTGCTGTCGATGAATTATATTTCACGGAATGCAGATTCCATAAGGATGCAAGTCCAGGCGCAAGAAGCCTGCCAGTATCTTCGAATGAAAAGCGAAAAAATGAAACGGGAAATACCTGAGGGATCAAATCTTAAGTCATGCATATAAAAAAACGATGGACGTGCAGGAATTAACAGTTGCAGGACTTAATCTCTGTTTTCGACTGCAAAGATACAACTCTTTTGTCAATAAAACAAGCGTTCGGCGCGAAAGTTCATAAAAAAGCCGCTGACATATTTCCGCATTAGCAGACAGGGATAACGATATACCGGCGATATGACTCACGCAATAGTCCAATATGGTTAACTTATGTTTCCTGACGTTAAACTTAGGTTAAAAGCCGGACACGGACTAAACTTTCGCCCTGAAAAGCAATCTTTAGAATACAGAAACAGGAGAATCAGCACGGGTTCCCGTATATGATTCGGCAAGAATCGAGTTTCCATACAACCATACATTCTCCACTCTCCTCTTAGTCAGAAAGTCGCCTCCGCCGGTTTCCATTGACCGCGGAGGCGACTTTCTTATTTTCTCAAACAGATGAAAGGAACTATCCGCGCCCCTCATACCTGACCAAGGCGGAACGCAGCCCCTCGGCTATCGGAGTCGAACTCAAAGCCTGAGTATCGAAGCCCACCATCACTGTTGTCGCACCACTCTTCAGGGCTCCAGAAACACGATTCAGAATCTGTTGCTCGAGCGTAAGCGAACTATGACCAAGGTTCTTGAGCCTTGTGACAACGCAGAGTTCTTCTCCGGGCAGAGTGGGATTATAGAATGTAGCGTTCACGTTTGCGACCACAACACTTAGAGTCTTTGGCGTTATCGCACCGCCAAGCACAGTCATGAAATAATCCTGTTTCGCCATATCGAAGTATTCGAAATAGGCATTGTTGTTCAAATGTCCGAACATGTCGTAGTCATTGAACCGCACCTGAATGTCAAGGCGGTGCCGCCCTCTTATTATTGCGGGAAGTTCCATATTAAACTAATGTGTAATTGTTCTATCTGGATAAACAAGCAATCTGTATGCAAAGTTAACATATAGAACGGATTTTTTAAAGTCTAATAGTTGACATGTTCCGCCATAGGGATAGCCCACATCACTACTTAACAGCACTTTACATTCGTATAAACATTTTTTAACTCAATTTTTTTTTGAGTTTTTTACGATGTTTATAATTTTGCACTCAGAATAAAGCAAGTATTGCAGTGAACGAAACCCACATTTCGTTTCCGTAGCCAAACTGATAGTAATATCCCTAAATTTTCTTTCCCCAAAAGAGCGATTCACGCTGCCCCCCGAGACTTCTTGAAGAAACTTGTTTGGATTATTACGCCCTCAGACTCAGGCGACTCACCTCCCTCGCGGGAGTAATCATCTTCGTACTTCGGCATCGTATCGCCACCTGCAGTCACGAAGACACCAACCAGCGGCAAAGCCGCTGAACAACAGAACTTTACTTTCACCAACAATTATAGATAAAAGTGTGACCATCGGTTCGTTCGTGAGAATAGGCCGATGTTTTTTATGTCAACATCAGCCGAATACGGGGGGGGGGGATAAAAGAAAAAGTCACCGAACGTGTCGGTGACTTTATTTGTGTGATCCATACTGGATTCGAACCAGTGACCTCTTCCCTGTCAAGGAAGCGCTCTAAACCAACTGAGCTAATGAATCAAAAAAGTGATCCGGACGCGATTCGAACGCGTGACCGTCTGCTTAGAAGGCAGATGCTCTATCCAGCTGAGCTACCGGACCAACCGTCAAAGGAAGGACCAAAAGGGCTGAACCAGACCAGTAAGCCGCCTTTGCGAGTGCAAAGTTACAACTTTTTCGCAAAACGACAAATTTTTTTCGTAACTTTGTGACAATTAATCCGCAAGGCTACAATCAAATACTACTAACCAATTGTCACAATGGAACTTACACCACTAACAGCAGTTTCGCCTGTCGATGGCCGCTATCGGTCGAAGACAGAGCGTCTGGATGCATACTTTTCGGAATTCGGCCTGATACGCTATCGCGTAAAAGTCGAGATACTGTATTTCGTGGCCCTTAGCCGCCGTGCCAAACTCCCTCAACTCGAGGGACTGACCGACGCCGACATCGACGAACTCCTCCGCATTCCGGCAGGATTCTCGCTTACGGACGCGATGCGCATCAAAGAGATTGAATCCGTGACCAACCACGACGTGAAGGCAGTAGAGTATTTCATCAAGGAGCAGTTCGACCGCCTCGGGCTGCAGAAATACAAAGAATTCATCCACTTCGGCCTGACATCGCAGGACATCAACAACACGTCGGTGCCCATGTCGCTGAAGGACGCCATCAAAGAGGTGTACCTGCCTGCGACAGAAGGACTGTTAGACCGCCTCGACGCCATGGCAAAGGACTGGGCAGACATCCCTATGCTAGCACGCACCCACGGGCAGCCCGCCTCGCCGACTAAACTGGGCAAAGAGATAGCGGTGTTCGCCTACCGCCTGCGCACACAGGTCGAAGCACTTCGCAACGTGACAATAAGCGGCAAATTCGGAGGTGCCACGGGCAACTTCAACGCCCACCGCCTGGCATTCCCCGGCACGGACTGGAGGAAGTTCGCGGCCGAATTCCTCCGCGAGGACCTCGGCATCGAGCGCGAGGAACTGACAACCCAGATTTCGAACTACGACAACCTTGCCGCCCTGTTCGACGCGCTGCGCCGCATCAATACCATAATAATGGACCTGGACCGCGACATGTGGATGTACGTATCAATGGAATACTTCAAGCAGAAAATCAAGGCAGGTGAAGTAGGCTCGTCGGCGATGCCCCACAAGGTAAACCCGATAGACTTCGAGAACTCGGAAGGCAACATCGGCATAGCCAACGCCATCTACGCTCACCTGGCCCAGAAACTTCCCGTCTCGCGCCTCCAGCGCGACCTGACGGACTCGACTGTCCTGCGCAACATCGGCGTCCCCATGGCGCACAGCCTGATCTCGATCGCCTCGACCGACAAGGGCCTGGACAAACTGGTTCTCAACCGCGAGGCGATAGACCACGACCTGGAGGGAATGTGGGCCGTAGTGGCCGAAGGCATTCAGACCATACTCCGCCGCGAGGGCTACCCCAACCCATACGAGACCCTCAAGGCGCTGACACGCCGCAACACTGCCGTCACCGCCGAGACCATAGCCGAGTTCATCGACACACTGGAGGTGGCCCCGGAGGTACGTGCCGAACTGCACGCGCTGACTCCGTCGAACTATACGGGATATTGATTGTTTTCAATTGTGTGTACCCGCACAGTAATTCATCCATTAACAATATCCCGTATAAAATGAAAAAGAGCCTACTATTCGTCCTAATCCTAATCGCCGGAGCAATATCGGCGCAGGCCGAAACCATCAACGACTTCTTCAACCGCGTAAAGGCCTCGACCGAATTCTCGGCCATGAGCCTGACGAAAGAACAGGCACGCGAGAGCCTTTTCGACTCGATGGACGTGGCCATATCGGAGACAGTCAGCGCCGCCACGGTGAAGGACCTGCGATTCCAGCTGGCCCTGTTGCCGGCAGCGCAGAAAATCACCGAGACCGAGGACGGCACAGCATTCGTGGCCATCTACTCCCAGCCCCTGAGCGGCGGGAAAGCACTGGTACTCCTAGTCGTGCTCAACGGCAAGAACGGCTGCGTAATAAAAGGCATTACCGACCAGGCACAGCTGGACAAGGGTCTGTCGGGACTGCACATGAACACACTGTTCGGCGACTGAGCCGTCAGGGATTGAACTGGGCGGTGTCGTAGAAGTCCATGATGTCGTTGGCCATAGCCAGGGCAGTGGCGCCACGGCCCAGAGGGTCGAGAGACGCCGACTCGGTGTAGGCCGCAATGGCTCCGGCACGGTCGCCGCGACGCCAGAGCTCAGCGCCCTTGCGGTAGAGTTCATCGGCACGTTTTTTTGTTTCGGTATCCTGCATATCGATTCTATCAAGTAATTTCGGGCAAAGTTAAGATTTTAATCCAAGGCCTGCAAACCGAGGCTTAAACCATCTCCTATATATTATATAAGCCGACAAAACAGAGTAAAGTTCAATGCACATGAAGAATCTACGCCACATACTCCTGCTCGTGCTGGCGGTATGCTCCGCCGGAGCCTACGCCGCCGACCCGACCGAGACCAAATACAGCGCGAAACAGTGCGAGGGCTCGCTGACGCCCTACCCCCTCGAGATTCCCGAGATAATGATTCCGGACTCGCTGGAGGCCGTATATGTCAGTCACGTCGGTAGGCACGGGTCCCGCTACCCGGCGTCAGCAGCAAACTGCCTGAAACTGAAAGAGGCGCTCGAACAGGCCGAGGCCGTAGGGACAATAACCGCGCAGGGCAAGAAACTGCTTGCGCTGACGAACGAGGTGATACGCCGGGCCAACGGACAGTGGGGCGCACTCGACTCGCTGGGCATGGCCGAACAGCGAGCGATAGCATCGAGGATGTTCGCCAATTATCCACACCTGTTCCAGGAGGGCAAACTGGTGAACGCAATCTCGTCATACTCGCCACGCGCCATGATGAGCATGTTCTCGTTCGTGCATCAACTCGACCGGCTGAACAACCGCGTAAACTTCACGACCTCGACCGGACGCGTAAACTCAAGACTGATGCGTCCGTTCGACATAGACAAAGACTATCTCGAATTCAGAAAGGAAAACCTCTGGCAACCTGCCTACGACGAATATTTCGAGAACGCATGTCCGGTATCGGCCATCTCGCGCGTGCTCGGCCGCGACTTCCCCTACGGCGACACCGAGAGGGCCCGCGACCTGGCGATTACCGAGTACTATGTCATCGCAGGACTGAGCTGCATGTCGATGTCGTGCAAGGTATCGGACTACTTCACCCAGGCCGAACTGAACGCGCTGTGGTCGTGCTTCAATCTGAGACAGTACCTGCAGCGCACGGCGACAACCGTGTCGACTGTTCCAGCCGACATAGCCTCAGACCTCGTGCTCGACCTTATCCGCACCATCGACGATGCCGTCGAAGGCACCAATCCGGCCTCGGCGGACCTGCGCTTCGGGCATGCCGAGACGCTGATGCCGCTGCTCTCGCTTCTGCGCATCCCCGGGTGCTACTATGTCACCAACTATTTCGACACCGTGGCCCTGCACTGGCGCGACTTCGATGTCGTACCGATGGCGGCGAACCTGCAGATAGTGCTTTTCAAGGCAAAGAAATCAGGACGCCACTACGTGCGCTTCGACCTCAACGAGCGCCCCGTGGCCCTGCCCGGCGCCAACACGCCACTTTACCTGTCGTGGCCCCAGGCACGCGAGTACATGATGCACTGCGTGCCGCTCTACGCACAATGACAGACTGACACATCATAATATATACAATAATATATACAGCCTGCGCCTGCAAATGTCCGTTCATGACATCAACAGGCGCAGACTGTTTTTTATCAGAAGGGATTCAGGGCCGAAATATACGGAAGGTGATATTACGGGCCGATGCGTATTTCTCGAGAAGGTCGGTGAGGTAGTCCACAGTATCGTCGATTGGCATTTCCACACCATAAATATTGATAACGATAAGCACCCGGCGGGCGTCGGGCGAAATCGACGTTCTGGCGTTGTCGCTCGTAGGGGTCGCTATGCCGCCGATGCTGTCGCGCAGCACAGGCATCCCGGCGATGTTCAGCGCACCGCGATGGATTGCCTCGTATGGCTCACCCTCGCGGCCGACACCCAGCGTCAGGGCATCGCCCTCGATGCGGTCGCGGTCGAATATCCCCATGGAATAGCCTGAGACTATGGATACAAGATTGCCGATGTCAACCAATGTCGACGTGCGGTAGAGGCTCTCGCCCTTGACAATGCGGCGACACATCGCCTCGGCCGAGGGACGGTAGCGGTTCGGTTCCTTGCCGCAAGCCTTGTAGGCGGCACGGGTCGCCGCTATGGCGGGGCGCTTGTTTATCATCGGAATCTCATAGGACGAGCGGATGCGTTCGCTGACACGCTCAATCTCGGCCCAGAGTTCGTCGCCTGTCGGCGAATCGGAGGCCTCGCACTCGCCGACGAGGAGCATGACGCCGGGAGCCTTCTCCCTGATGACGGGGTCAAAACGGATTTCCATAAGGCTTATCTGTAGTTCTCGGCCAGACGGCGGACAGTCTCGAGCATACGGACATCCGCGTCGGTCAGTTCAACATTACGGCGCGCCATTACGGTGCGGGCCGTGGCGAAGAACTTGTTCATGTCGACATCGGTATAACCCGCAGGCGAACCCTCGGAGAACGAGGCAAGGAAGGGACGCGGGAAGCCCGAGCCATGAATGTTGACACCCACGCCGAGGACAGTGGCGGTGTTGAGCATGGTGTTGATGCCCAACTTGGTATGGTCGCCCATAATCGCGCCGCAAAACTGAAGGCCGGTCCGGACAAAGCGACGGGCCGGGTAGTTCCAGAGTTTGATGGGCGTGTAGTCGTTCTTGAGATTGGAGGCAGTGGCTCCGGCGCCGATGTTGCACCACTCACCGATGACAGCATTGCCGAGGAAGCCGTCGTGGGCCTTGTTCGAGTAGCCCTGGATGACGACATTGTTGAGTTCGCCGCCGACCTTCGAATGCGGGCCTATGGTCGTGGCTCCGTAAATTCTGGCACCCATGTTGACATGAGAGTCGTCGCAGACTGCTATCGGGCCGCGCATACACGAGCCCTCCATCACCTCGGCGCCATGTCCGATGTAGACGGGACCACCGAGGGTATTGATGACGCAACCCTCGACGAAACCGGCGTCAGGCTCGATGAAAACCTGCTCACGCGGGCCGATTATGGTCGCACTGTCAGGCAATGGGCGACTGTCGCGCTCGGCCACAATGGCGGCGAAATCAGCAGCGAGGACCTTGCCGTTAAGCAGAAAAATATCGTAGACATGATTGACGGCGACTGGCTCGTCGGCGAGTTCGACACTGTCGTTCAGCGGCGAGCCTCCACGCCATGCCACAGGCTGGTGGGAGGGAGTATATACGGCCTGACCGGGCTTAAGTCCGGAGACGGCCCGGACTATGGTTTCATCGGGCACAAAGTGCCCATGGACAAAAATCACGTTCTCGTCGCCGGGCCTCACGTCGCCGGCAGGGAACTTTTCCTGCAGATAGTCCGCGGTCTGCCACGAATACTCGCCGGGGAGCATCCGGCGCCATTTGTCACCGATAGTGTCGATGCCGAGACGGAGTTCGCTGACGGGGCGTGTATAGGTCAGCGGCAGGAGGTTGTCGCGCACTTCGCGGGAGTCACATAAAACAATCTTCATAATCTTATATATCTTTATTTTCCTGCAAATTTATTAATTTTGCCGAAAAATAAAGACATTTCTTCCCATGAAGTTTATCGATACCGAAATCAAGGACGTATTCATCATCGAACCGCAAGTCCACGGCGACGCGCGGGGATATTTCTGCGAGACCTACCGTCAGGACGAATTCGACAAGCGCGCGGGACGCCACATCGAATTTGTCCAGGACAACGAGTCGCGCTCAAGCCGTGGAGTGCTACGCGGGCTGCACTATCAGCGCGGCGAAGCGTCACAGGCCAAGCTTGTCCGCGTGACCGAGGGCGAGATCGTAGACATAGCCGTAGACCTTCGCCGCTCGTCACCTACATTCCTCCATCACATTGCAGTGCGGCTTTCAGCGGAGAACCACCTCCAACTGTTCATTCCCCGGGGATTCGCCCACGGATTCCTAGTGCTATCCGACACAGCGGTCTTCCAGTACAAGGTCGACAACATATACTGTCCGCAAGCCGAGGTGTCGCTGCGCTTCGATGATCCGGCGCTCGGCATCGACTGGCCGACCGAAGGACTCGACCTCAATCTCTCCGCAAAGGACCTGGGCGCGCTGTCTCTTAACGAACTTAAGCACGACATGCTTTTCGCATGATTCAAGCGCGTGTCCTACCGTGCAAGCAGGCGCATTTCGCCCCTATACGAAATCGTTTTATCTTAATTCCTAACACTTTCGCGCTCTAATTGAAAAAAAATCACTACCTTTGCACTTTCAAAACGAGACGCGACCCCACAAGAACGCGCATCATACCGCGCCCGCAGGCTCGGTTTTCTGCGTATCCCAACGTCTCTCCGAAAACTCATAACTCATCTTGAATGGAAAAAAGTCAACCAAAACTCGACTTAATACTTGAAACCAGCTGGGAAGTGTGCAACAAGGTCGGAGGCATATACACCGTCCTCTCCACCAAGGCCCGAGTCCTGCAGAAAGCATACAAAGACAAAGTTATTTTTATCGGCCCCGACGTGTGGTCGGACGAGAATCCGTCACCCTTCTTCAAGGAAGTAAAATCACTGTTGCGCGACTGGCGGAACCAGTTGCTGCTTCCCGAGGGGGTCGAGGTGAGGGTCGGCCGCTGGGAGGTCCCGGGCCGTCCGATCGCCGTCCTTGTCAGATTCGACGGCATGTATCGCCTGAAGAACGATTTTTACGCCCAGATGTGGAACCTCTTCCACGTTGACTCGCTGCATGCCTACGGCGACTATGACGAAGCCTGCGCTTTCGCGCACGCGGCAGCACTTGTCGGCGAAAGCCTTATAAACTTCTTTGCGCCCCAATCAACCGGTGTCATAGCACATTTCGACGAATGGACAACCGGCATGGGCCTGCTGTACACCAAGGCACGCCTTCCGCGTGTGGCCACGGTATTCACCACGCATGCCACCTCGATAGGCCGCTCGATCTGCGGGAACGGCAAACCACTCTACGACCAGCTGCACAACTATAACGGCGACCAGATGGCCGAAGAACTAAACATGCAGTCGAAACACTCGCTCGAGAAAGCCGCCGCACTTAACGCCGACTGCTTCACTACTGTCAGCGATATTACCGCCGACGAGTGCGCCCAACTACTGGGCCGGCGCCCCGAGGTTGTCACATACAACGGCTTCGAGCAGGATTTCGTCCCTAAAGGCCGAGCCTACGCAGCCCTCCGCAACAAAGCGCGCAAACGCCTGCTAAAGGTTGCGCACGCACTCACCGGCGACATTCCCGCCGAAGACACCTTCATCCTCGCGACCTCAGGCCGCAGCGAATACCGCAACAAAGGCCTCGACCTTTTCCTTGACACGCTCGACTCACTGCGCCGCTCAAACCTTTCCCGTCCCGTCCTGGCCTATATCATGGTACCCGGATGGACTCGCGAGGCGCGTCCGGATCTGGCCGTCAGCATCGACACCGACACCTACGGCCGTCTTACGAATCCGGTGATAACACACAGCCTGAACAACGAGGACAGCGATGCCATACTATCGCGCATCCGCCAACTGGGCTTCTGGAACAATACCGACGACAAAGTCAAGGTCATCTATGCCCCGTCCTATCTCAACGGCAATGACGGCATATTCGACATGACATATTACGATCTGCTTTCAGGCATGGACGCGACTGTCTTTGCCTCATATTACGAACCATGGGGCTATACACCCCTCGAAAGCGTTGCCTTCGGCATACCCACCGTCACCACCTCGCTGTCCGGGTTCGGCCGCTGGGTCGAGGAATCCGGCCGTGCGGGCTTCGGCAAAAGCGGCGTGTCGGTCGTTCAGCGAAACGACTCGGACTACGACCAGGTGTGCGCGCTCATATCGGCGGACATCACAAACCTAGACAACGATCCGGCCGCACGGCTCGCCGCCATCTCGGCATTAGCCCGCGAGACAGCCTCGCTGGCCGACTGGGAGCATTTCATAATCCTGTATTATCAGGCATACGACATAGCCTTGCACAACGCTGAAAAGCGTCTATCACAGAGAAAATAGCAAAAATACAACCACAGTATCATACTTAGCCACCCGAACTTGCTTCACTTTATTTATCAAGCAACTAAAAACTTTAATATAAAAATATGATGAAACTTCCGGTTAGCAATACTAACGCACCCGTTTGGCGTGACCTCACCGTCAAGGCCGAACTGCCCACCCGCCTCAAACCCCTGGACGAACTCGCCCGCAACCTCTGGTGGGTATGGAACAGCAGTGCCAAGAATCTTTTCCGCGAACTCAACCCCGACCTGTGGCGCGCCACAGGCGAGAACCCCATCATGCTCCTGCAGCAACTTTCGTCCGACCGCCTCGAAGAAATCATCAAGGACGAGAAACTCCTGACCCGCATCGACGAAGTCTATGCCGCATTCAAAGCCTACATGGCCGAACCCGTCCGCAAGGACGTCCCCTCGGTATCATACTTCTCGATGGAGTACGGCCTCTGCAACTGCCTCAAGATTTATTCCGGCGGCCTCGGCGTACTTGCAGGCGACTATATCAAGGAAGCATCCGACTCCCACGTCGACATGACCGCCGTCGGTTTCCTCTACCGCTACGGCTACTTCACCCAGACTCTCAGCGTAGACGGCCAGCAGATAGCCAACTACGAGCCCCAGAACTTCAACCAGCTTCCCATCGAGCAGGTTCTCGACGAGAAAGGCAACCCCCTGATCATCGAAGTGCCCTACCCCGGCCGTATCATCTACTCTCACGTATGGCGCGTGAATGTCGGCCGCATGAAACTCTACCTCATGGACACCGACTTCGACATGAACTCAGAGTTTGACCGCCCCATTACCCACCAGCTCTACGGCGGCGACTGGGAAAACCGCATAAAGCAGGAATACCTTCTCGGCATCGGCGGCATAATCATGCTCCGCCGTCTGGGAATCCACACCCAACTCTACCACTGCAACGAGGGACACGCCGCCCTCCTCAACCTGCAGCGTCTGGTCGAGTATGTGCAGAACCAGCACCTCGACTTCAATGTCGCCCTCGAACTGGTACGCGCCTCGTCGCTCTACACCGTACACACTCCCGTACCCGCCGGCCACGACTATTTCGACGAAGGCCTCTTCGGCAAGTACATGGGTGAGTATCCCGCAAAACTCGGCATATCATGGAACGACCTCATGAACATGGGCCGCGAGAACCCCAACACCAACGAGCGCTTCTCGATGTCGGTGTTCGCACTCAACACCTGCCAGGAAGCCAACGGCGTATCGTGGCTCCACGGCGAGGTCTCCAAGAAGATGTTCGCCGGCATCTGGAAAGGCTATTCATGGGAGGAAAGCCACGTAGGCTACGTGACCAACGGCGTCCACATGCCCACATGGGCCGCTTCGGAATGGAAGCAGTTCTACTACGACAAACTCGGTCCCCAGGTGTTCGACCACCAGAGCGATCCCGCCGCATGGAAAGGCATCTTCAAGGTTCCCGACCAGGAAATCTGGGACATGCGAGTCGCCCTCAAGAACAAGTTCATCAACTTTGTCCGCCGCGACTTCAAGGCCAAGTGGCTCAAGAACCAGGGCGATCCCTCGGCTGTCATGAAGATCGTCGACAAAATCAACCCCAACGCTCTCATCATCGGTTTCGCACGCCGTTTCGCAACTTACAAGCGCGCGCACCTGCTCTTCACAGACCTTGACCGTCTGGCCAAGATCGTCAACAACGAGCAGTTCCCCGTGCAGTTCATCTTCTCCGGCAAGGCTCACCCCGCCGACGGCGCAGGCCAGGGCCTCATCAAGCGCATCGTCGAAATCTCGAAGATGCCCCAGTTCCTCGGCAAGATAATCTTCCTCGAGGACTACAACATGATCGTCGCAAAACGTCTCGTAACCGGTGTCGACATCTGGCTCAACACCCCCACACGTCCCCTCGAGGCATCCGGCACATCGGGCGAGAAAGCCGAAATGAACGGCGTCCTCAACTTCTCGGTCCTCGACGGCTGGTGGTACGAAGGTTACCGCTTCAACGAGCAGGCCGGCTGGGCACTCACCGACAAGCGCACATTCACCGACCAGGCCCAGCAGGACAAACTCGACGCCGCCACCATCTATTCGATGCTCGAGAACGAGATCATCCCCCTGTACTTCGCAAAGAACTCCAAGGGCTATTCTCCCGAATGGATACAGTACATCAAGGGCTCGATCGGCGACATCGCTCCCCACTTCACCATGAAGCGTATGATCGACGACTACATCTCGCGTTTCTACGACAAGGAGGCATCACGCTCGAAACGCCTCTCCGCCGACGGCTACAAGGTTGCCAAGGCCATCGTGGCATGGAAGGAGAAAGTCGCTTCAGAGTGGGACGGCATCAAGGTATTCGACGTCAAGCAGAACGGCGAGAACGCCAACTGCGCTACCGGCGACACCATGACAATCCAGATTATCGTTGACACCAACGGCATCGGCCGCGACCTCCACTGCGAGGAAGTCGTATACAAGGTTGCCGACGGCGAAGAACACCTTGCCGAACGCGTTCCCTTCAAGGTTGTCAAGGAAGAAGGAAATGTCCTGACCTACGAACTCAAGACAAAAATCAAGGATCCCGGAGTATTCCGCTATGGTTTCCGCCTCTATCCCTGGAACAGCGAACTTCCCCACCGTCAGGACTTCGCATTCAGCCGCTGGGTATAAAATCCGACTCAAAGAAACAATCATTAAATTCTCTCAATACCGTCAAGGCAGCGCAACACCAAAGCGCTGCCTTGACGCTTTTATTGCCGATTAACATATTTTTTGTAACTTTGCACCCGTAAAACCACAAGCCTCGTGAGAGGCATTCCACTCACATTTTTCACTCAAGGTATTAATTTTAAGGTATTTTTCTATGAATTTCAATCCTGGCGCAAATTTCCGGCCTAAGTTGTGGTCGGCATTGCGCAATTACAACGCGAAAAAATTCCAGGCAGACCTAGTCGCCGGCGTTGTTGTCGGCATTGTTGCACTGCCACTGGCAATCGCATTCGGCATCGCTTCGGGCGTAAGCCCCACAGTCGGCCTGATCACCGCAATCATTGGCGGCTTCATGGTTGCCGCTTTTGGCGGCAACTCCGTACAAATCGGAGGCCCGACAGGCGCTTTCATAGTTATAGTTTACGGAATCATAGCACGCTTCGGCCTCGAAGGTCTTGCCGTGGCTACATTTATGGCAGGTGTCATACTGATTCTAATGGGCATATTCCGTCTCGGCACTGTCATCAAGTTCATTCCCTACCCTATTGTCGTAGGATTCACCGCCGGCATCGCACTGACCATTCTTTCGACTCAGGTCAACGACTTCTTCGGTCTGGGACTTAGAGACCTTTCCGGTGACTTTATCTCAAAATGGGGAATCTACTTCCGGTCCTTCGACCGCACATCACTGACCACTCTTGCAGTAGCAATCGCCTCGCTCGCAATAATTGTCATAACGCCCCGCATCTCAAAGCGTCTTCCCGGAGCCTTGATGGCAATCATATTTGTCACTGCCGCCGTCTACCTGCTCAAAAGCCTGCTGCCGGGATTCAGCGTTGACACCATCGGCGACAGGTTCGGCTCTATGCCGACCGACATTCCCGAGCCAAAGGGGTTCAGCCTCGACATGGCTACAATCAATATGCTCCTCCCATCGGCATTCACCATAGCAGTCCTCGGTGCGATCGAGTCACTGCTCTCGGCCACGGTTGCCGACGGCGTCACCGGCTCGCACACACGCACCAACACCGAACTCATGGGCCAGGGCATTGCCAACTGTGTCGTGCCTTTCTTCGGCGGTATCCCCGTAACAGGCGCCATTGCCAGAACAATGACAAACATCACCAATGGCGGACGCACACCTGTCGCTGGACTCATTCATGCCCTGGTGCTTTTATTGATTTTCATCTTCCTGATGCCACTTATCAACTTTGTTCCCATGGCGACACTTGCCGCAGTGCTTGCGGTGGTAGCCTACAACATGAGCGGATGGCGAACCATAGTGGCTCTTACGACGGCTCCTGCCAGCGACATTTCTGTCATGACCGTGACTTTCTTCCTGACCGTGGTGTTCGACCTCACGATAGCCATCGAGATCGGACTTCTGCTCGCAGTAGTCCTGTTTCTTAAGCGAGTCACACAGAACACCGAAATCAAGGTTTACTCCCAGCAACTCGATGTTGCCGAGGGAACAGACCTCGACGCCTCGCATCACGAAGTCCTGGATGTCCTTCCAGGTGTCAGTGTCTACGAGATCGACGGCCCTTTCTTCTTCGGCATAGCGACAAAATTCGACGAGATGATGCGCTCTACACTCGTTGACAAACCAAAGGTCCGAATAATACGCATGCGCAAGGTCCCGTTCATAGACTCTACAGCAATGCACAACCTCGAGACACTGATCCGCTCGTCTCACAGCGAAGGAATCCAGATCGTGCTTTCCGGCGTCAAAGAAAACGTGCGCGAGACTCTTGTACATGCCGGAATTGACAAACTCATAGGTGCCGACAACATTTGTCCGCACATCTCAGTGGCCGTAGACAAAGCCAACTCCATCGCCCGTTCAGCCGAATCTTCCGCTTTCACGGGGGCGCCCGCCACTGCCTGACATATATCTCGCGATAACTAGCCAACGCATATATTTGCACCCGAATTCATGCGCCCGCTCTTTCACCTCCGCAAGGGAACCGTATTGAGCGGGCTCTTTATTTCTGACCGATTAACTCACAGTCCTTTGCCAATCGTTTACTTTCAAAGTTTTACTTGCGTATGTAAAAAAAAATTAATATCTTTGCGCCGCATTTAAACCCGTACTAATTTTCAACACACCTATGCACCTTAAGAATTTCCTCCCGATACTGATCGCGACCCTTCTCCTTGCATCCTGCTCGGCCCCCAAGAAAGTCCCGTATCTTGTTGACGCCGAATCGATTCCATCCGAAGTCCTCGCGCAGGCATCCAAAGCCGGTGACGCTGTCATTGTTCCCGGCGATCTTCTCAATATCCATGTTTACGCAGCCAACCCGGCCGCTGTGGCTCAGTTCAACAAGGGCCAGTATGTCGACGAAAACGGCTCCGTAGGCATCATACAGACCCAGACCTCTTACACAAACAGTACCACGACTTCTACCGAAAGTTATACCGACTACTATCTTGTCAACGAGGCCGGCAACATCGAGTTCCCCACTCTCGGCACCCTGCATGTGTCCGGACTTGACAAATCCCAGATTGCCGAACTTATCAAGAATGCCATCTATCCCAAATACATAAAGATTGTCCCCTCCGTCGAAGTTCGCCTGATGAACTTCAAGGTTACCGTTCTCGGACAGGTCAAGAACCCGGGTGTATATACTTCTCCCAACGAACGTTTCAATCTTCTCGAGGCCCTCGCCAAAGCCGGTGACCTCGACATCAAGGGCGAGCGTCAGAATGTCATGCTCATCCGCACCAACGTTGATGGAACCCGCGAGGTTCACCGCCTTAATCTGCAGGATCGCGAACTCCTTGTATCTCCTTATTTCAACCTTCAGCAGAACGACTTCATTTACGTAGAGCCCAACTCATCCGCCAAGCAGAATGCATGGCAGATGCCCCCGGCCTGGACAACCGCACTGTCGATCATAGGCACGGCATCATCTCTGGCCAGCCTTGTTGTCGGCATCGTTAATCTTTCAAAATAACATTTTAATCAATACTTGCATCATGTCTAACGACAACGTTGTTTCCGAGAACACAGAAAAACGTCCCGAGGAATCCTTCGACACCGTCGGTTTTCTCCTTGACATCCTTGCGCATTGGAAATGGGTACTCCTGTCTGTAATCCTGGGGGTCGGCATAGCATACTTCTATTGCGCGACAGTTATGCCCACGTATCAGGTTGATGCCAAAATCTACCTCAACAACCAGTCATCTTCGACATCCAATTCGCTGCTCTTTGACGAGGACTCGAAATTCCCATTCGGGACCATGTTCAACGGACAGCCTGACCAGACCGAGATTCAGATTCTGAAGTCACGCAACAATCTCGTCAAGATCGTCGACTCGCTGGACCTGCAGTATGCCTACTACAAGGAAGGCAAACTCCGCGACGAGCCTCTCTACCGCGACGAGGCCATAACCGCATCCCTTGATTCCGCCAGCCTGCACAAACTCAAGTCACCGATTACAATTACCGTTGAGAAAAACGGCAATAAATACGATATCACCGCCAAGACTCTGGTTGATCAGGAAAAGTTCGAAAAGGCCTATACCGCTAACGCTCTCCCTTACACAGTCGACGTTCCCACAGGCAAAGTCGTCCTTTCTCTGGCAGACTCAGAGGCCAACCTCGACTATAAAGAGAAAATCGTCATAAGCAATCCTCTTGCCGCCGCCGATGCCATTTCCGAATCGCTGACCATTGACTTCGTAAAGGATGCAAACCCCATTCTGGACGCATCCATCAATACCAATAATGTACAGAAAGGCGAGGACATCCTCAGCACCCTAATCATATTCTACAACCGCCGTCTGCTCGAGGACCAGAACCGTTCGGCCATCCAGACCGAGGCGTTCATCCTTGACCGTCTGGGAATGATTTCCGGCGAGCTCAAGGATGTTGAAGAACGTCTACGCGAGTACCGTCTGGCACACAACATCTCCGATGTCCAGGCCCAGACAGCAATGAACCTCACACAGCGCAGCGAGACCCAGTCCGCTCTCGCCGATGTCGACGCCGAGATCCGTCTCATCTCCGAGGCCGAGTCCCAGATCCGCCAGCAGGGTTCAGCCCCCACCACTATCGGTGCCGTCACCAAAGACAACGCGATCAATTCCGAGATTGCCAACTATAACAAACTTGTTGCCAACTACGAGCTCCTTTCCCGTGACCTCACTGACGAAAGCGACCAGCTGGTGGCAATCCGGTCCAAACTTCAGGAACAGCGCTCCACAATCATGCGTTCTCTGTCGTCCGCGAAGACCGGTCTCGGCCAGCGGCGCGGAGCCATCGCATCTATTGGCGGCGGAGCCTCTGCCCAACTCTCGTCACAGCCGACTGTCGACAAAGGTCTTCAGGAAATCTTCCGCGAGCAATCCGTAAAGGACAACATCTACACTTTCCTCCTCCAGAAACGCGAGGAAATCGCCATCCAGAAAACCCTCGCCACACCAGTCGCCCAGTTCATCAACAACCCCAAGGATGAAGGTCAGAAGTCTCCCCGACGGATGCTTATCCTCGCCGTAGGATTCCTGCTCGGCCTGTTTGTTCCTACGGGCATCATCTATCTTCGCCGCACCATCTCACCCAAATTCAAGGACAAAGAGGAACTTGCAAAAGTCACCTCAATTCCTATCATCGGCGAAATCAATCAGGATGACAGCAAGGATCCCGTCGTTGTCGGTGAGAATGTCAATTCTTCGATCGCCGAACTTTTCCGCCTCCTCCGCAACAATATCAATTTCACTGTCGGAGGCGCATTCCATAAGGTCATACTTATGACCTCGACAATTTCCGGCGAAGGCAAGACCTTCATTTCATTGAACCTCGCCATGACCTATGCCCTTACCGGCAAAAAGATTCTTGTCATAAGTCTTGACATACGCCGTCCGGCTCTTGCACGCACCTGCGGCTTCACCAACGAGACCGGTGTCACGACCTATCTCTCAGGACAGGAATCGGACATAAACTCGCTCATCAAGAAGTCACCGTTCAACGATAATCTCGATGTACTTCCCGCAGGTCCTATCCCGCCTAACCCCAACGAACTGCTGATGTCGGACCGCATGGCCGAGATGTTCAAGACCCTGCGCGAAGAATACGACTATATAATTGTCGACTCCGCGCCTATCGGACTGGTTTCCGATTCTCTGCTCATCGCCCCCTATTCTGATGTTCAGATTTATGTCTCACGCGCCAACTACACGACAAAGAAGGCACTCGTTACTCTTTCCGACGCAGTGAAATCCGGTCGCCTGCCCCACGCATACATCCTGATTAACGGTGTAAACATGAACTCAGGCACATACATGTACCGCCGCTACGGATACAGTTATGGCTACGGCGCAAAACATGGATATGGCTACGGTTACGGAGAGAACCAGCACAGACATAAGAAAAAAGGCATCTTCGGCCGCAAATCCAGAAGATAACCTGCAGCCAAGTATAATTCCACCTACATATATGGACAAGACCCGCCACGATGGAGGGTCTTGTTTTTTTTCATACATGACTCCTCGCATAGATTTGTCATGACAATGCCAAACCAAAAGCCTTCAGCATGCGTTTATTTTATAACTAACAAAATAAATTATCATAACTAACACTTTTCAACTATGATGAAGAAATATATCGCCGAAGGTGTCGGTACAATGTTTCTCGTGCTTCTGGCCTGCGGTAGTGCCGTTCTAGCCGGGCCTTCTATCCACGGTCTTGGCATAGGCCTATGCTTCGGCCTGGTTCTTGTATGCCTTTGCTACGCAATAGGCGGCATTTCCGGTTGCCATGTCAACCCGGCCGTATCACTTGCCGTCTACCTGTCAGGACGAATGAAGGGAATTGACTGCATTGCATACATAGTCTTCCAACTTATCGGAGCCGCTATCGGCGCCGGATTCCTCTACTGGTTCACCCATTCGGCTCCCGACTTCGTATTTGGCGGAATTACCGGCGACAACAATCTCGCCACCAATGTCCTCCAGCCCGGCGCGACCACATCAATGGCCCTCATGTCCGAGGCCCTGCTTACATTCTTCTTCGTATTGGTGGTCCTTGGCGCCACCGACGAGAACCATGGCGCAGGCAAACTTGGCGGCGTAGCCATCGGTCTTGCACTCGGCCTTGTCAACATAGTGGGCATACCGGTCGACAACTGCTCGGTCAACCCGGCCCGTTCCTTCGGCCCCGCTCTCTTCTCACCCGATGCATGGGGCGACTTCTGGATAATGGTGGTAGGTCCCGTTATCGGTGCCGTTGTAGCAGTGCTCTGCTGGCGCATGATCGCCGCGAGCCGCAAATCACGCTCCATCGAATAAAGACATTTCGGACATCGTGCCGACAACAATTTTCAAAAAATCACTTTATTGTTCCCGATAAAGTGATTTTTTTTGTACCTTTGAAGCGTGAAACAGATCAAACGCTTAAATATCGGTGCAGGCCGTCGTGGGAATGCTATATTCTCACGCCTGTTGCTTGTATCCGTATTTGCGCTTGCCTTGATTCTCCCCGCAAACATGTTTGCCGCTCCGGCAGAAAACAACCCGAAGGAACAGGCCGCGGCCTCCGTCTCGCTCGAGGATGCCGACCGCATCGACCTCTCTGTACATGACGGATACGTATTCATCACGACATCAAAGCCGCTGAACGTTAAAATATTCTCTATTCTCGGCCAACTCATTTCATCGACTCGTGTATCTCCCGGCACCACGCGGCTGAAACTTCCCGCACGCGGCATATACATACTCAAGGCCGGTGACATAACACGACGAATAACTGTCTGACCCTCTCAAAACCGCACCTTGTGGACAGCATAACCATAAAAGTCATCAATAACTCAGGCTTTAGGCTGCCGGAGTATGCCACTCCCTCGTCGGCTGGCATGGACATCCGTGCCGCGCTCGATGAGCCCGTGGTACTTGCCCCCCTCGAGCGACGCCTGATTCCCACCGGACTGCGTGTCGAGATTCCATCCGGATATGAAATCCAGATACGTCCCCGGAGCGGCCTGGCACTCAGGCATGGCATATCTCTGGTCAATACGCCCGGCACTATCGACGCCGACTACCGTGGAGAGATCGGCGTGATATTGATCAACCTTTCCTCCGAGCGTTTCACCGTCAACCCCGGCGAGCGCATCGCCCAGATGGTCGTGTCGGCATACACTCGCGCTGAATGGCTCCCGTCCGAGACCCTCGCCGACAGCGAGCGCGGCTCAGGAGGATTCGGGCACACCGGCACGGAATGAACGCCAGCGTCCGCGACGGCATGAAAAAAGCCCGGGCCTTTACAAACTTTTCTCTCTCCCCGGCCGTTCAAACATCATGAACTCTCTCAGAAAAGCACTATATACCCTCTTCGCATCCTTTAGCGCGGCCATACTGGTCAGCACGGCCGTCGCATCAGAAAAGAATGTCTCGTGGGACTCCGCCGCAGCCCTTCGCAAGGCAGACTACGCCTTTGCCCAGGCCGCGGCGGCAAATGCACTCGATTCCTTCGACCTTGCTTTCCGTCTTGCCGACTACGCGTCTTCCCTCAATCCCGGCGATGTCACCATCGCCACACTAGCCGCTACCCTGAGACTACCTCTGGTAACCGACTCCCTAGAGACCGAACGAATCTACTCACTTATCCTGCGACAGTTCTTCGAACACCCCGACGATTACGAAAACGGTCTTCTTGCCGCCAACGCCGCCGAGCAACTGCGGCGCATCGACGACCTGACACATATCTGGGAGACTCTGGATTCCGTATTCCCGTCCCGTCAGGACATAGCGCCCAATCTTTCGTCGGCCTACCTGATGAAATATTACATCACCCGCGACACCGCGGCTTTCGACAGGGCGATGTCCATATACAACCGCCTCGAAAGCGGCATGGGCAAGGACCCCGGACTGAGTTCCTATAAGATCCGCGCCTTTCAGATCAAGGGCGACACCGCGGGAATCATCTCCGAAATAAAATCCCTCACCGAGGCCCTCCCCTACGAATCTGCCGTTTGGCTCCTTGCCGGCCAGACATATCAGGCCGAACGGCTTGACTCTGTCCGCGAACTCGAGTTCTTCCAGCGCGCGGTTCAGGCCGACTCGACAAACGGCCAGGCTCTGCTCGCTCTTGCCGAATACTATCAGGCACACGGCGACTCGCTTGCCTATCGTCACGAGATGCGACGTGCGCTACTCAGTCCCGGTCTCGATCCTTCAACCAAAACAGACCTTCTCTCGTCCTACCTGCGCTTCAGGGGCCAGGACTCCGCCTCTTGGCCCGAGATAAGACAGGACTTCGACTCCCTCACTGTCATAAACCCCGGTGAGGCGGACATACATACGGCATATGGCGCATTCCTTGACTATATCGAAGAGCCCAAAGGCGCGCTCGAGCAGTTCATCTACTCCCTCAGCCTCGAGCCTTCCAACGAACGCGTCCGCACCTCCGTCATGTATCACCAGTTGAACCTCAGCGATACGACCGCAGCAATTGCCACCGCACGCGAAGGCCTGAAAATTTCCCCCTCAAACCTTCTTTTCCCGATCATGGCGGCCTCACTCCTCAGCCAGCAGGGACATATTTCCGATGCTTTCACCGTCATCGACAGCACGGATATCAGCGAGGTAAACAATCCACAGGCCGTAGCATCTTTCCTTACGACAGCCGCCGACATCTACCAGATGGCCGACAGCATTTCCCTGGCACTCACCACCTACGACCGTGCAATCGCCCTCGCTCCCGACTTTGCCCTGCCATATAACAACGCATCATACGCCATGGCCACTCACGGCGGCGACCTTGACAAGGCACTACGCTATGCCCGCTATGCCGTTCTCTCCGATGTTGACAACCCTACGTATCTCGATACTTACGCATGGGCTTATTTCAAACTCAAGAACTATCCCGAAGCCAAATCCTATATAGACAAGGCTCTGGTTCATGCCGGACTTGTGTCAGACTCCACGCTCAATGATTCCGTCAAAGTCGAACTAACGGAATTGGTTCCGCCGGAACTCGACAGTACCGCAAGCGACACCGGGGATAACACAGCCATCGATGCCACCGACGATGACAGCGGCGATCTACCCGCTGTTCCCGGCGACGCAGAGTCTGACGAGCCTTACTCCGGTTCCGCCGAGATTCTCGAGCACGCAGGCGACATCTATTTCATGTCCGGTCTTCCCGACCAGGCCGTAACTTTCTGGGAACGAGCCGCCGCCCTTGCTCCGGACAACGAACTGCTTGCCCGCAAGGTCAAGAACAGGACTTATTTCTATAAATAGCGTCGACAACTTCCATTCATCACTGAACAATGACAAAATACAGAAACTTCATCACCATACTCCTCGGCGCCCTTGTCATCCTGGGCACAGCCTCATGTCATTCCGCTCGCAATGCCTCCAGCACTCCCTCACGCCCACTCAGCGAATGGCACGAGCTTCAGGTTCCCGTCCGCGTATCTGTCAAATCACCGATGAGCATGAGCCTCTCGGGACGCGCCACTATGGTACGCGACTCACTGATCAACATTTCGATGCGCGTCTTCGGTTTCGAGGTCGCAGTAGTAAACATGACCGCCGACTCGATATTTGTCGTTGACAAGCACAACAAATATTATTTCGCAGAGCCGCTCTCGTCCGTAATGGGCTCCCATCAGATTTCCGTCGGCCGGATACAGGATCTCATTCTGGGTCGTGACACCGAATCGCTTATCCTTGCCGGCGTGGCCGAAAGCCCTGACGCATCCGACAAACAGCCCAATACGCTACTCTTCCGCAATCCCGGGTCCCGGGAGCCTGTCACAGTCTCTTTCAACGATTATGTCAGCACCGACTTCGGTCCCGTTGCCTCGGATGTCAGCATCAGCGCCCCGGTCAAAGGCATGGACATCGATGCCTCGCTCACATGGTCTGTCGATGACGCCAAGTGGAACTCTTCGCCCCGCATTTCATTCAAGGCCCCCGGCTCAGGCTACAGGCGTCTCTCCGTCGACCGCATCAGGTCGATATTCAAGCCTTGACCTTCTGCCGCCTGATTCCCTCCGCTTACTCCCAATCCTTTCACTTTCTGACTAACCGATTTGAAACATTTTCTGCACATATTCCTTGTTTTGCTGGCAGTCGCCCTGACTGTCCCGTGCATGGTTTCCATTGCCGAAGGACCTGTCGCGGCAATGTCAAAGGCAAAAAAAACTTCTGGGAAGTCCAAAACCAGGAAGAAATCCTCAGGCAAACGCAATTCCTCATCAAAAACCAGCAAGACACGTACCCAGTCGGTCGTGAACCGCGAGCGTCGCCAGACCGAGCAGGAAATTAAGCAGACACGGCAGGCAATAAACGAGAACACCCGTAAGACACGGCAGAACCTCGACCGTCTGAACAACCTGGACGCACAGATTTCACGTCAGGAGTCAACCATATCCTCGCTATCGACACGTCTCGACACCATCAACACCCGCATCTCCTACTCCGAGGATTCAATCGCAGCAATCGAGGGACAGGTCGCGCAACTGCGTAGCGAACTCCGCGAGGACCTTCGCGGAATGCGTTCACACCGTCGCCGCGTCAACTCGCTTGCCTTCATTTTCTCGGCTCAGGATTTCAACACAGCATCCCACCGGTACTCATACCTCCGCCAGTTGCGCACCGCCCGCAGCCGCAAGATTGCGGCCCTCCGTGACGCGCTTGCCCTGCTAGACGCCCGCCGTGCGGCGCTTCTCACCCTTCAGCAGCAGCATTCCTCCACATTGACGCAACTCAACATGGCCCGTCAGATGATGGAGACCCAGCAGGGCCAGGCACGCCAACTCGCCCGGCAACTCTCCGCCGAGGGCCGCTCCCTCCAGCAGATTCTAGCCGAGAAGAGACGCCGCGCCCAGCAGCTCGACGCCGAACTCAACCGCATTATCGAAGCCGAGGCACAGGCTGCCGCCGCAGCCGAACGCAAGCGTCAGCAGCGGAACAATACCGCATCCACATCAGGCAATACTTCTTCCGGCAACTCCGGCCGTCAGACCGGCGGCAAGACCGGAACCGCCGAGGCCGACCGCAGGCTCTCAGGTCCCTTCAGTTCCAACAAGGGGCGCCTGCTCTTTCCCGTTGCCGGCAACTATACGATCACTGGCACCTTCGGCCGCTCTACTCGCCACGGAATGGCAATCGACAACTCGGGCATCGACATCTCGGTAGCCCCGGGAACAAAGGCCCGTGCGGTTTTCGACGGCACGGTGACTTCCGTATTCATGATGCCTACATACCACAACGTCGTGATTATACGCCACGGAGGATACCTCACAGTCTATGCCGGTCTTACCGGAATAACAATTGCCAAGGGCCAGCAGGTCCGCTCCGGCCAGAACATAGGCACGATATGGACAAACCCCGATGCCGACAACCGCACCGAACTCCATTTCGAGGTCCGACACGAGCGCACGAAACTCAACCCCCTCCAGTGGGTACGCTGATTCCGTATGGCCACGACAAGAACACGTCCACTGTCGCGCGCGATTTTTCGCGCCATCAGCGCCTTCTCGGGTGTCAAGGTCCTGTCTCTGCTGTGTTCTGTAATCCGTAACAAACTCATCGCTGTGCTCCTCGGCCCGTCAGGCATGGGCATTATCTCGCTCTACAACTCAGCCATCGAGATGATTGGCGCCCTCTCTCGCCTGTCTGTCGACCAGAGCGCGATACGCGACATCTCCGGCAGCACAGGCGCGGACAACGCCGACCGCATTACTGTGGTCGTCCGACGTTGGTGCCTGTGGCTCGGCATCGCAGGCGCCGCCGTGATGTGCCTCTTTTCTCCGCTGCTCAGCAGATGGATGTTCGGCGATACTTCACGCTGGATGAATTTCTGCGCGCTTTCCGCCGTTCCCTTTGTCACGACAGTCGCCACAGGCTATACGTCGCTGATGACAGGGTTCGGCCAGTTGAGGCGTCTTGTCAGGGCCACACTGTTTTCCTCGCTGATCGCACTCATTGTCTCGGCCGCTTTGCTTCTCTGGCTGGGAGAGAATGCCATAATCCCGATGCTGATAGGCAACGCCCTTGCCGTACTCGCCGGAGCACTCGTGTTCAGTCCGCGCGCACGGCGTGTCGCCATGCCCTTTCGCGAAATCTGGCATTACGGCGCAGGATTCATCCGGTTGGGCATACTCATCACCATCGCCACATTCGTCTCCTACCTTTTCTCCTACCTTTTTGTAATCTATCTCAACAATACGGCTTCTACAGCTGACGTCGGCATCTATCAGCCGGGCTATACGCTGCTGAACACCTACGTCGCCGTATTCTTCGCCGGAGTCTGGGTGGAATATTACCCCAGGCTCGGACGCGCCATCCACTCACGCCGTTCTGTCTCCGCCATTGTCAGCCACGAGATATCCATTACGCTCAGCATACTCCTTCCCGCCGCTATCGCCTTCATCGCCGCCGACTCGCTGATCGTCAGCCTCCTGTACGACCGGACATTCCTCGGCGTGCTGCCATTCCTCACCACCGGAATTGCCGGAATTGTCTTCCGCACTTTCTCCTGGTGCGTGGCATACGTCATCATCGCCAAAGGCGACGGTAAGATATTCATACTAACCGAAAGCATCGACGCTGTCCTGGGGCTCTTGCTCAACATTCTCGGCTGGCACATCGGAGGCTTTACGGGACTTGGCATTTCATATGTCATATGGTACATGCTTTACAGCGTAATCGTCTACACGGTCTACCGGCGACGCTACGGTCTGCGTATGCCACGACAGACCATTTTCCTGACCTGCGGCGTAGCCATCGTGCTCGCTGCGGCGATCATTCTCAAACTCACCTTCGGATGGTGGGCGACGGCTGTCATGGCCGTTCTCGCGGTACCCGTTTCCCTCCGCTCCCTGAGACGGCGAAGCCGGGCCTAAACACAAGTGGCCGTGTCCGTAACGCCATTCGCTGTACCACCACTCTCTTTTCTGTTTAACATGTTTTAACCCCTTTTGTCTCGCTGTTCGGACTAAAAGGCGTACCTTTGCCTCGAATTCTGATATATACAAGATTTTAGGGTCTCGCCCCGAAGTGTTCGGGCTGGGATTCTTAATTTTTTACTTGTCTCATCACTCTCCACCACACTGAGTTTTTATTATTAACAACAAACTGTAATTCTTAATTCTTATCATGGCTATCACCTACATGACCAAAGATGGTTATCGCAAGAAAATGGAAGAAATCGCTTACCTCGAATCCGTAAAGCGTCCCGAGATATCACGTGCAATCGCCGAGGCCCGCGACAAGGGCGACCTCTCGGAGAACTCCGAGTATGACGCCGCAAAGGAGGCCCAGGGAATGCTCGAGATGAAGATATCCCAGCTCAAGGACCTCGTCGCAAACGCCCGCATCATCGACGACTCCAAACTCAACAACGACGAGGTGCAGATTCTTAACAAGGTCAAGATCAAGAACGTGGCCAACGGAATGACCATGGAGTACACCATCGTCGCCGACTCCGAGGCAAATCTCAAGGAAAAGAAAATCGCCTCCTCAACCCCAATCGCCCAGGGCCTCCTCGGCCACCGGCTCGGCGACGTTGTCGAGATCCGCGTTCCCTCCGGACTCATGAAGTTCGAAATCGTCGAAATATCTTTCTAATCCAACGCTCATGTCAATTTTCTCAAAAATCGCCGCCGGCGAAATCCCCTCATACCGTGTGGCCGAGGACGAGAACAACTTCGCCTTCCTCGACATCAACCCGATGACTCCCGGCCACGTCCTTGTAATCCCTAAGAAGGAGACCGACTACATCTTCGACATTCCCGAAGACGAATTCTCTTCCCTGTGGGCTTTCGCCCACAAGGTTGCCAAGGCCGTCAAGGCCACCATGCCCTGCAAGCGCGTCGCTGTCGCCGTCCTCGGCATGGAGGTTCCCCATGCACACATCCATCTCGTACCCATCAATTCAGAGGCCGACATGGATTTCCGCAAGCCTAAACTCCAGTTGCCCGACACCGAGATGCGCTCCATAGCCGACGCCATCGCCGCTCAGTTCGACAAACTCGACTGATCATCACGCAAACCCACTCTGAACTGTCAATCGCAATGAAACATATTATCGCATTTCTCACAGCCATCCTGATGCTGATTTTCTGCGCCTGTTCGGGCAGCGAGTCACACAAGGTGAATGGTGACGGCGAGGGATGGACCATCAAAGGCACCATCAAGGGCGCGGCCGACTCAACTGTATACATCGAGTCCTCCACACTCAACAACTGGTATCCCGTCGACTCGCTTGTTCTCGGCTCGGACGAGACATTCTCATACACCGAGGCCCTCCCTGACAGCATCGGCAACATCTACCGTGTCCGCCTGGGCTCGAAGTCAGTCTACTTCCCCGCCATCGGCAAGGAGACCGTCGAACTTGCCGCCGACATAAAGAACTTCGACAAAGGCTACAGTCTCTCCGGCTCAAAGGGCGCCGAAAGTTTCGCCCGCGCCGATGCCCTGATCGCCGCCTCTCTCGACAGCCTGGGTGTTGACGGCACTATCGCGAACCGTGCCCTCCGCAACGAACTCAACGTGATGATCAATCTCGACGAGACATGCCTCCTGTCCTACTACCTCATCAACAAGCGCATCGGTCCCGACTACGTACCCTTCTACAACCTCGTCGATCCCACCGACCTGAAGACCCTCGGCAACGTCGCCAACAACTTCGCGCGCCTGCGTCCCGATGACCCCCGCACCAAGGATCTCGAGACCCTCTACCTCAACGCCCGCCGCGAGGTCAACCGCCGCAAGGGCCGCAGCACAGTCATCGAGGTCGACCCCTCGCTTACCACTACACGCCCCGAGGTCCCGATTCGTCTCTACGACGCTAAGGGCCGCGAGCAGGACTTCGCACGGCTCCTCAAATCCGGCAGGCCCGTAGTCCTGAACATCACACGCTTCGACCACAAGGACTCCCCGGCAAACACCATCGCGCTGAACAAAATCCGGGAGCAGAACCCCGACGTTCAGATCTATCAGGTCTCCTTCGACATCGATGAGATGGCCTGGAAGCAGCAGGCCCTGACCATGCCTTGGATTTCCGTCTGGGCCACGCCACAGGTCGGCAACGACATCATGATGGGCTACAACGTAAACCCCAACACCACGCCCACATCATTCCTCTTCGACAGCAACGGCGACCTGACACGGCGAGTCACCGATCCCGCCCAACTACCCGCTGCGGTCGCCGCGCTCCACTGATCACCACCCTAATTTTCACGGGACAATATATGGAAGTCAGCCCCTTCACGGCTGACTTTTTCATTGCCCCGCGCTCACGGCAAATTCTTTTAAAGACGGCCCGATATTCTGCCGGGGTCAACATTTTGACCCTGAAATCGGTTATGACTCTTGATGAAGAATTTATTTAGAATCGCGCTGACCGCTGCCGCCGCGCTTGTCCTCTATCTCTCTTTCGCGGCAATGAGCGTACAGGAAAGCCCGGATCCCCTTCCCGGTGTACATGATTCCGCGAAGGCGCGGGCCGACAGCATCTACGAGGCTGCGGTCAGTCTTATCAAGAAGTACGAGACACTCCACCAGCCGCGCCACTGGCCGCTGGTAGGCTATGGCCATATGGTCCTCCGTGGCGAGAAGTTTTCCCGCACCAGGCCTTTGAGCGAGGAGGCCAGCGACAGGCTCCTCCGCAAGGACCTTGCCAAGAACTGCGCCGTGTTCCGCGAGTACGGCAAAGACTCTCTCCTGCTCGGCGTCCTCGCCTACAACATTGGCATGGGCGCTGTCAAACGCTCCGCCGTCGCCCGTAAACTTGCCGCCGGCGATCGCGACATCTATCAGGACTACCTCCGGCACTGCCGTTATCGCGGACGTGAGGTCGCCGCCCTACGCAAGCGACGCGACGAGGAATTCCGCCTGCTCTTCGACCCTGAGGCCGACCCGTTGGCCAAGGCCGCGGGTGACGTCAGGAATCAGGCCGCACGCATCGACTCCGCCGCCATACTTGCCGTCGGAAAACTGATATGATATGATTTTCAACCGTATTTCCATAACACCTATCAAACGAATGACCTTACGCTACCTGCATATAATTCTTACCGCCCTGCTCATGGGACTCCTGGCCTGCAGCGGCAAAAACAGCGGACAGGAAGTCCCTCCCGTCCCGGCCGACACACTGCCCGACGGCATCGTCTCGCTCACTGACGCCGTGCGGCGCGGCGATGCCGCGGCTTTCGCCGCCAGGGTCGCCTACCCGCTCGAACGCACCTATCCGCTCCCCGACATCACCGACAGCGCCCACATGCAGGCATACTACGGAACCATTGTCGACGATTCCCTGCGCAAGGTCATAACCTCCGCCTCTTCCTCCGACTGGCATGCCTACGGCTGGAGGGGATACAGCCTCCACGACGGCGAATACCTGTGGTACGACGAGGCCGGCATATACAGCATCCCATATGAGTCGGCCACCGAGAAGCGCCTGCGTCAGAGCATCATCGACTCGGACATGGCCTCCCTTCCGGAGAGTCTGCGGCATGGGTACACACCCGATGCCTGCTTTGCCGAAAATGACGGTCCCGGTTACGTTTTCCGAATCGACCGCGCGCTTTCCGACACGCTCGCCGACGGCTCCGCACGCTATCGCCTGTGCGTATATGAGTCCGTGAAAAGCCTCGGTGGCGAGCCTTCCGCCATTTTTTACGGCTCACGCCGCGTCGAGGGTACCGCCGCAGTCCCCCACTACACCTTCGCCTCGGCTCACGCCGTCGCATCCCGCCATGCCTCTTCCGCAAGACCGGGCATCAGCGACGCCGCGGGAGCCACAGTCTATCCCTACACCGAGGACGGCTCCCCCGTCACCGTCACCCTGACCTTCGCTGGCGGCAAGACCCTCGACATCCCCGTCGAAAAAGCCTACTGGACCACACTCACCCCCAACCCCTGACCCTTGTCTAATTTTTTATTTCTAACACCACCCTCCTGACGTTTCAATACACAAAAAAAGACCTGAGTACTGATATTAGTCAATCACAAATAACTTCCCCCTTCATCACGACTCCGACTTCTGATCCTTATCCCCTCCTCATTCTAACATAAATTTGCATACCTTGGATTTTATTAGTAATTTTACATCGCATTTCAGACAATCTTTATGACCCGATGTCACATTTTTTGCGATTTGCCCCCGCTTCTGCTCTCCGAAGCGGCATTTTCGTGTGCTTTTATCTTTCCTTCTCGCATTGTCTGACTGTTTTTTCCAATCCAATCACATACTCGGAATTATTTTTATCCAATCTATAACCCTTACACAAGTTTAACCAATCCCATTTCTAACAATGAGAAGACTAATTTCAGTTTTCATGGTCCTTTGCCTTGCTCTCGGCATCTCCGCCTCGGCTCAGGGCACCATGAAGTGCCAGGGAACGGTTGTTGACGAGGCCAATGAGCCCCTCATCGGCGTCTCGATCGTTATCACCAACGGCAAGCCTGTCGGCACCACCGATGTCGACGGCAGATTTTCTGTAATTGTTCCCACTCGGACCAAGTCGCTGACTTTCTCCTATGTCGGCTACAAGCCCGTAACCCTTCAGGCCGAAGCCTCTATGGGCACAATCCAGCTCAAGCCCGAGGCCGAGTTGCTCAAGGACGTAGTCATCACCCAGTCTTTGGCAAAGACACGTCAGACCCCTGTGGCTCTCTCGCAGATTAACGCCAGCGACATCGAACTCAAGCTCGGCACTCAGGAACTCCCCGAAATCCTCAAGACAACTCCCGGTGTATGGGCCACCAAGGACGGTGGCGGCTTTGGCGATGCCAAAATCAACATGCGCGGCTTCAAGAGCGAGAACGTCGCTGTCCTCGTCAACGGTATCCCCGTCAACGACATGGAATGGGGCGGCATATACTGGTCCAACTGGGCCGGTCTTAGCGACGTGGCCTCCAACATCCAGACTCAGCGCGGTCTCGGCGCCGCTCTGCTCTCTGCCCCCTCTGTCGGCGGTACTATCAACATCACCACCCGCTCACTCGATGCCGAGAAAGGCGGTTCCGTCTGGTACGGCTTCGGCAACGACGGCGCGAACCAGTACGGCATGGAACTCTCCACCGGCCTCATGAAGAACGGCTGGGCCGTTACCGTTCTCGGCAGCCACCGCTGGGGCGACGGATACGTCCAGGGCACATGGTACGACTCCTGGAACTACTTCGTCAACGTCTCCAAGCGTATCAACGATGACCACCAGATTTCGTTCACCGCTTTCGGCGCTCCCCAGCAGCACAACAAGCGTTCGTCTCAGGACGGTCTGACAATCATGCAGTACCAGACCGATGCCCGCAGATACATGGATGGCGAAAGCCCCTACCGTTACAACCCCACATACGGCTTCGACAACCAGGGCCGGATGCGTTCCTCCAACCTCAACACCTACCACAAGCCCCAGATCTCTCTGGCTCACCAGTGGCGCATAAACGACAAGTCTGCCCTCTCCACAACCATCTACGCTTCCCTCGCCACAGGCGGAGGCTACAGCGGCCAGGGTCGTAACATCGACAACGTAAACTACCGCAACTACTGGTACGGCGCGTCGAACGGCGAGATCAACAATACATTCCGCAATCCCGACGGCACTTTTGCATACGGCATGATCCAGGACATGAATGCCGCCAGCCCCGACGGCTCGCGAATGATCATGTCCGAGTCCAACAACTCCCACCAGTGGTACGGACTCGTCTCAACATACACCAACCGCTTCTTCGACAACAAACTCAACTTCCTCGCCGGTATCGACATGCGTTACTACATCGGCAAACACAACAACAAGATCATCGACCTCTACGACGGCGCATACTACATCGATGAAAGCCGTTCCAGTGTCTCCGCCGAAAACAACTACCGCGCGGCCGACCCCGAATGGAAGTATGAGAAACTTGGTGTCGGCGACGTCGTCTACCGCGACTTCGACGGACGCACAAACCAGGAAGGCGGATACGTTCAGGGCGAACTCTCCCTCCTCGACCACCGTCTCAACCTTGTGCTCTCCGGCTCGCTCTCGAATACCGGCTACCAGCGCGTCGACCACTTCTACTATGACAAGGCCCACGCCAAGTCGCCGACATACAACTTCCTCGGCGGTACAGCCAAATTCGGCGCCAACTACAACATCGACCGCCACAACAACGTTTATGCTAACGTAGGCTACATCTCCCGCGCCCCCTTCTTCTCCAGTGGCGTATTCCTCTCGCAGGCTACCAGCAATGCCGCCAACCCCGACCCCCTGAACGAGAAGGTGTTCTCCGCCGAGGTCGGCTACGGTTTCGGCTCGCCCATGTTCTCCGCTACCGTCAACGGTTATTACACCAAGTGGATTGACAAGACCACCACTCGTACCGGCTTCATCGGTCAGTCCTCGATCGAGCGCTACTACATGAACATGTCGGGTGTTGACGCACGCCACATGGGTGTCGAGGTCAACTTCACCTTCATCCCCGCCACATGGCTCGAGGTCAACGGCATGCTCTCGCTCGGCGACTACATCTGGGACTCGAACTCCGTAGGCTACTACTACAACCAGTTGGGCCAGCCTCTCGCAAGCACACAGACCGGCGCTATCGCATCAGGCATCCTCGCCGAGGATCACGCCCACGGAACACTCAACCAGAAAGGCGTCAAGGTCGGCGGTTCCGCACAGACCACTGCCGCTCTCGGCGCAACCTTCCGTCCCTTCAAGGGCTGGCGTATCGGTGTCGACTGGACCGTAGCCGACCGCAACTACTCCGACTACACCGTATCCGCTCCCGGCGCGAACGGCGTTGTCAACGTTGCCGACCCCTGGCGCATTCCATGGGGACAGCAGTTCGACCTCAATGCCTCATATCGCTTCAAGATCGGCGGTGTCGACGCTGTCCTCTCCGGAAACGTACACAACCTCTTCAACTACAACTACGTAGTCGACGCTTACACCAATACAAGCGCTCCCGGCACATGGGAGAACGCCTTCCGCGTGTTCTACTCTTTCGGACGAACCTTCTCGTGCAAACTCCGCATCAACTTCTAAGCCCCTGTGTCATTACTCCAAACACAATTTGAAATTATGAAAACCAATATATATCTGAAATCAGTTATGGCCATCGCGCTGACAGCATCCCTGTCGGCTTGCGACGAAAACGCCTGGAACGACGATCTCAAGGGCTTCAAGGAGAAAGACGACGAGCCCATCGAACAGGTCGAATCGGTCGAATACACGATGACCGACGCCGACTACGCGACGGTGTCCTCCGCCTCCGAGAACGTTGCCATGGCCGGCGACGAACTCAAGAACGCCCTCGCCGCCGTAAAAACCAACAAGGCATTCAGCACCCAGATTCCCGCTCAGGAATACGCCCCCGCATTCCTTGCCTCGAAATACTACTATCTCAACGACGGCTCATCCGTTCAGCTCACATACAACGAGCGTCAGAATCTTCCCGCCGTCCTCAATGACGCCATGGCCGCAAACGTCTACACCGTCGATGAGGTCGACTATCAGGAAGTCGTATGGGAGAGCGAGACCGACTATGTCGAGTCATTCTCGCCTTCTAAACCCGCAAGCCGCTACATCTCCAGGATTCTCTCGGAGAACGTCACTGCCGAGAATCCATATTGCGTCGTGACCTACAACGTCAGCAATCAGGATCCCGTCTTCGGCGGCTCATCCAAGCCCGTTGAATGGGAGATGTCATCCACAATCGGCAGCGCGACTCTCAACGCCGCCATCTCATGCAAAGGCGTTATCACTGCCGTCTGCGCACAGGGCTATATGGTCACCGACAAATCCGGCTCTATCCTGTTCTATGTCGGCAAATCGTTCGACTCTTCTTCCGTCGCTGTCGGCCAGCAGGTCGAGATCGACGGCACCGTCGGCGCATACAACACCGGTCTCCAGATTACCGGAAGTAGTGCTTCTGTCACAGTCGTTGGAGAGCAGGCTGTAACCTATCCCGCTCCCAAGGCCATGTCTCAGGGCGATATCGAGACCTTCGCTGCCCGTACCGGCAACCACCTCGGTATTTATGCCTCGATCAAGGGTACGGTCAAGGTCAACGGCTACAACATCAACATCATACTTGACCCCGATGCGACAGATATGGGCAGCATCTATCAGGCAACTGCCGATCAGAAGGATAAACTTGTCGACGGTTCTCAGGTAACAGTTGAGGGCTACGCCATTTCAGTTTCTCAGAAAGCACCCAACCGCTTCGTCAACTTCGTTGTCACCAAGGTCAACGGCGTCGCCGTCAAGGCTGCCCGCCACGCCTCTCGCGCCGCTTCCGTCAAGGTTCCCTCCGAGGTCGAGAAGGCCCTCTATGTATTCAGCAACGGCGCATGGGCTCCCGCTGCCGACTTCAGCGTCCTCAACCCCGCCGACTACAAGGCCATGGGACAGACATACTCCAACTTCAACAGCGCCGCCGACGCCCGCAAGTATCTTGCCAAGTATCTGAGCGTCAACTATCCCTATGCCGCTGCCGACGATGTCGAGAACGTTCTCTACGAAGTCTACAACAGTTCCGAGAAGAAGAACGTATTCATGGCCGACCAGTACACCTTCAACGGAACCGAATGGGTTCTCAATACCGGCATCACCACCGTCACCAACCAGTTCGTCAAGGTAAAGGGCGCATGGATCTACGACCCAACCGTACACATCACCCTCGCTGTCGGTCGCAACATCCCCGAAAGCGCACGCTACTATCAGGCATGCGTCGACTGGGTTTACGAGAACATCTGCGTACCCATGGGCGACACCTCCATCAAGAGCGGCAAGTTCTATGTCACCTCATTCGGTAACAACGAATACTACTCCGGTGCTTCCGCCTACCAGAACAACGTCGACCTCCGTCCCTCCGCCGCACGCGAGCAGTATGCCGCAGGCTACGAAGGCATGACCGACGAGCAGGTTGTCGCCACCATGAAGGAACGCTTCATCAAGGAAGTCATGCCCGGTGCCCTTGCAACCCTCTATCCCGATGCCAAGCCCATGGACGGCGTCGACCTCTACTATGAGATTACCTTCGGCGCATACACCGGCACGACCACTACCTACACCGCACGCTTCAAGGTCGTCGGCCCCGGGAAGTTCGAAGGCGAAAGCTGCACCTGGGACAACTGATTCCCTGAAATAAGACGATAGGCAACCCCTATATAACACATCATGCCCCCTGCCCAAAGCGGCGGCCCCCCCCCGGGTCCGCCGCTTTCATCTCCCGTCACCCCCTCTCGTCCATCATGATTACGCATCATGATTTTGCATCATGCATTTTGCATTTTACATTATGCATTTTACATTATGCATTTTACATCATACATTTAAAAATTCATGACTATAACTTCTGACCTATAATGTGTCCTGCGTGTGCCAGCAGAATTCCCGCCGCAAACGACACCACCGCATAGACGAAAACTATCCAGAAACGCGAGTCAGTGAACAGCAGATAGTTCTCATGCGCGAAAGTCGAGAACGTCGTAAAGCCGCCACAGAAACCCGTTATCAGTAGCGCGCGAAGTTCCGGCGAGACATTCACTCCGCGGTCAATCAGTCCGAACAACATGCCGATAAGCAGACATCCCGCCATATTGACCGCTAACGTCCCCCACGGAAAAACGCCCTGCACATTCTCCGTAATCACCTTGCTCACCAGAAAGCGGCAACCGCCGCCAATTCCGCTCCCGAGCACAACCCACAAAAGATTAGTCCACATAACTTCTCATCTTATTTAAACATTAACGCCTGCAAATATCGCCATAATCCCACACCCCGCCAAATAATTCCCCCTCACTTTCTTCATCACTTTCAAATAAGACACGCCTCAACCGCCTACAAATAAGCGACCTATTTTTTTCGCACTATTTTCGCACCAATTTTTTTGGCAGAAACAGTACATCCCATTACTTTTGTAATGTGTTCATAAAAAATATCAGACAATAACTAATCCGGATTATCATTAATCATCGTCCGATTAGACAGATAAAATATTCACTAATTTAATTCAACCAACAGGTTTATAAATTATATGACTCGTTTGATACGTATCGTCATACTATTGACGTGCATCACGTTTGGCTTGACCGCATTTTGCTCTACCGCGGATGCGGACGACAATTGCAACGTCAGAATCATAATTCTTGACCAGAAAATGATTCCGCTTTCCGATGCCGAAGTGAATGTGGTTCTATCAGGCGACACGGTGATTGCAGATGCCTTATGCACGTCGCATGACGGCGAAATCTTCCTGCCGCTGCGGTGCGGCCATTACACCTCGATTGGCTTTTCATGTTTCGGCTACCATCCGCTTTCCCTTGATTTGCCGCTTTCTTCCGACTCGGTCGTGCTGACTGAAGATGTGAACATCCTCTCCGAAATTGTGGTCTCGGGAAAGCGTCCCGTGCTGCAGCACAGGGCCGGCAGATTTATCTTTGACCCTACGTCCCTCAGTGCCAGATCCCTGAACGCCTATGGATTGCTGAAATTGACACCGCTGCTCGAGGTGAAGGATTCACAGTTTGCCATCCTGGGCAAAGGAGATTCCAAAGTATTCATAAACGGACGCGACCCCAAGACAGATAATCTTGCAACAATGGAAATGCTGAAGGCCCTCCCCCCTGAACGCATAAAACGAATCGAAATAATCACAAATCCCGGCAGTGCATTCGGGGCCTCGGCTTCAGGCGGCATCATCAATGTCATCGTCGACAATCCGCGAGAAGGTTTTGTCGGCAGTGCATCCGCGACCGCCGACTACTCCAATGAACGGTTCGAGCCGGGCGCATCCGTATATGGCGCCTTCACCTCCGGCAAATTCAAATCTTCGGCAAATGCTTTTTATTCCGCACGTAATCCATACAGCAAGGTTTATGAACAATACGACTATCCTGACGCCGGACGCAGCGTGTCCAACCTCACCCGCAATCACGGATGGGGAAACATTCTGGGGATACGGTTCAACTTCTCTTACGACCTGACGTCAGCAAGCACCCTGGGCTTAGCCATCAACCTTAAGGCCGCACAGAGCAACAGATACTCCCACGTCGAAAGTTCCGAGACAAATCAATCGGACGGAACCAAGGAAACAAAAGACTTCATCGGCACCTCTGTCCCCTGGACACGTCCCAATTACGGCCTCCAGGCCTTCTATACCCTGAAGACAGACAATAAAGGAAGCAAACTTGATGTTGTCGCCGACTACACTTCCAATCTCTCGAAAGTCAACACACGCTATGACTATGATAGCGACGCAACGATCCATCAGCATGTCAATACCGGCAGCCGCGCAGTCCATTTCAAGCCCGGATATGTCCATAATTTCAACGACAGCCACTCGCTGAGAGTCGGCTACGAATTTCTCCATTCGCAAATTGACAATGATTACCGGTACCCTGAGCATGACAACCGCTTTATTTTCAAAGAGACCCTGAATTGCGCCTACGCCGAATGGTCTGCCCTGTGGAGCGACGCATTCTCCTCTTCGGCAGGACTTCGCCTTGAAAACACCACGACAAAGGGCCACCAGACTGTCGGTAACGAATATTTTGAAAACAGTTACACCGACCTGTTCCCGACCATATCCTTCAGCCTTGATATTCCGTGTGGAGGGCAAAATGTCTCGCTCGCCTTCTCACGCTGGATCACACGCCCCTTCTACAGTTCGCTCAACCCGTATGTCTATTGGACCTCGCCGACAACCTACTCCAAAGGAAACATATACCTTAAGCCCGATTATACCTGGGACGTGAGCCTGTATTATACATTCCTCTACAACTTCGTCTTCGGATCCGTCTTCAAATCCACGTCCGACTCGTACCTTGATTATAAATACCGCGACGCAAACAACAATACTGTCTCAAGCAGTGGAAATTTCGGCACCGGCCGGTCATGCCGTCTGTTTCTGACATACAACCGCAATTTATTCAGCTTGTGGAACATAAAATCCACTCTTACCGCCAATTACACCGACACACAAGCCACTGTCGAAAACACCGACCTGAGTTACAGCGCATGGGATTATTCCTTCAGTATCCTCAACAGCATAACGTTGTCCTCGCGCCACTCGCTGGAAGCGACTGTCGACTACAGCCTAAACTCGCCGGTCGAAATGCTCACCGGCAAAAGCAAATTCAAAAATCTGCTTTCAATCGGTCTGTCAAAACGTTTCGGGAACGGTCTCGCAATGTCTTTTGAAGCAAACAATATCCTTGCCTTCAAAAACGAACAGAATTACTGGACACCCGGCTACAGTTACAGACAACAATTCAGATACAACCCCTTCTCAGCCTCACTCAACGTCCGATACTCATTCGGCAAACGAAGCGTCAGCCGCACCGTCAACCGCTACAACTCCCCCCTCGACAACCGCACAAAATAATAGTCCACATAACTTCCTTATCTTAATTAAACATTAACGCCTGCAAATATCGCCAAAATCCCTAACACAACCAAATACCTTCGATCAAGGCAGTTTCAAATACTTACAGATAAGGCAAGTACACTTTTCGCACTTTTTTCGCACTGATTTTTTTGGCAGAACTGCCACATCCTATTACCTTTGCGTCATTCAAAAACCTTAAACCACTTATTCGATAGTTTTTGATTCACTCATCATTACTATCCCCGAACAGAAATGCGAACAACCCTTATCATACTCCTCACACTGCTTTTCGTCGGCTGTAGCC
>CALKRW010000051.1 GCA_937989585.1 uncultured Porphyromonadaceae bacterium
AAGTTAGAACTTATACAGGCAGGCTTCAATACGCTATCGCGGACGGTTGTACCCTTGGAGCAAACTGGAGGGGCTTTGATTTGAGCATGTTCTTCAACAGCATCATCCGCGATGCATGGAACAATTCAAAATACTATACTGACTTCTTCCCTCTCTGGACAGGTAATCATGGCACACAACTTCTTGATGCAGCCAAAGCCTATGAGAATTATCTTCAGACAGGATACTACAGTTCAGATGTGCCGGCTCCGACAGTCGACAACTCGAACAGTGAGAATGAAGGATCTCAATATTACATCGAGGATGGCTCATTCCTTCGTCTGAAAACGCTGACGTTGGGATATACACTCCCCAAAAAGATTCAGGAAAAACTCTTCCTCAAAAACGCGCGAATATATTTTCAGGCACAAAATGTATTTACAATCACCAAATATAGCGGAGCCGACCCGGAAGGTCTTGGGTATCCTTACGCACTTCCCCGCCAGTACACTTTTGGTATTCAGTTCGGTTTCTAACATTTAAAATTGATACTCCTAATGAAACTTAAAAATATAATGGCGATAGCATTCGTTGCAATCAGTATCAGTTCATGCAGCGATGACTTTCTTCACAACGAGCCGCAAGGCCCCCTCTCCGACGCCAACATTAACGACCCCAAGGCAGCCGACCTCCTTGTATCAGGCGCATACGCTACTTTTGGCTGTCGCTATGCCGATTCCAATGATCCTCATTTCTACTCCATCACCAACTGGGCTCATGGAGAAGTCCGCGCTGACAACGCCTACAAGGGCGGCGGTGGCGAAACTGACATCTGGGAATTTCATGACATGGAAACTGCAAAACTTCAGCCGAACAACGGGCTCCTCGACGGCAAATGGTTCAATGTCTATTGCGGAATATCACGCTGCAACTCGGCTATCCGCGCCCTCCGCAAGATTGATGAGAGTGTCAACAAAGACATAAAGGCTCGCATCGCAGAGGTAAGTGTCATCCGTTCATTCTGGTATTTCGATCTCGTGCGTCAGTTCAACCGCATTCCCTATATGGATATCGACCTGCCCGAGACAGAATATGGGAATGTCCGAAATGATGAATACACACGCGAACAGCATCTTGACAGAATAGCCAATGAACTTATGGCTGCCGCCAATGATCTTCCCGATCAACAGCCGGAGACAGGACGTATAAATCGCCGCTGCGCGCTCGCACTGGCCGCTAAAGTAAAACTCTATCAGGCATACGAAGAAGACCCGGAAACAAATGCGGTTGTAAACATCAACAAATCACTGCTTCAGGAAGTTGTCGATATCATAAATCAAATTAATGGTTATGACCTCCTCGAAGACTTTCAGCAACTCGATATGCTTGAATATGAGAATGGCTCTGAGTCTGTAATGGCCGTGCAGTTCTCTAAGGATGATGGATCCGGCAACGTCGGTCGTATAAACTGGGGAATTCTGCTCAACTCTATGACCGGACCCGGCTGTCCTTGGCAGGGTGATGGATTCTTCCTTCCTTCGCAGGATCTTATCAATGCCTACCAGACCGATGAAAACGGACTGCCGGTATTCGACTACCAGAACTTTCCTGACTATGGTGTGGTAAAATTCAACGCTGATGGAAGTTATTACCTTGCCAATGTTGACGGCAATGTGGATCCTCGCCTCGACTTCGTTACCGGGCGACCAACCATAACATATAAGACTTATAAAGAGAGTCCCTGTGGCCTTTGGGTAAGAAACTCCGACACCTATGGTTATAATAATACCAAACGGTTTTGGCTATCGCCTGAATCACCAGAAGCACAGCAAGGCTGGCCATGGGGTGCATCGGCTCTCAACTGGCAACTTATACGATATGCAGACTTGCTTCTTTACAAGGCAGAAGCCCTCATCGAGATTGGTGGAAACGGACTTGAAGAGGCGCGTCAGCTTATCAATCGCGTGCGCTCGCGTGCAATGAACAGTAAATATGTCAAGGACTTCAACGACCCGTCGAAGGATGCCGCCAACTATAAGATTGGTCTTTATCCCGCCGCCGGCTGGACACAAGAATATGCCCGCAAGGCTCTCCGTACAGAAATGCGACTTGAAAAAGCCATGGAAGGCGAACGCTTCTACGATCTTGTGCGATGGGGCATCGCCAAGGAGACAATGAATAATTACTTTGCTGCCGAGCGCGACAATCGCATGTATTATCAGAACGCATCTTTCGAGACCGGAGAAGAATACTTTGCAATTCCAACCGCCCAATATAACTTTTCTGGAGGCATATACACTCAGAACCCAGGCTATCCTGCTTTCTGATCGATTAAATCCGGGTCTAGAATAGTCATGACAACATAGTGATTATAAGAAAGTATTGGTAAGATAATGATTGAAGGGTAAAAAGATTGGTGCTTAAGACAAAGGGAAGCCGGATGCTGTCCGGCTTCCCTTTGAATTTATATGAATCTTATATTGCTATTCGAACCATCGCCTAACCGGCGATTGGTGCTTCAACTAAAACAAGTTTTTCTTTCTGAGCAGTTGTATTACAATCCTCATGCGTCATATTTGCCTGAATATCAGGCGGGGGTCCATTTGCAGCGGACCGGGGAAACAATCGCTCCTTCTTTCTTGAGTTGAGCGAAGACTTTGTCGACAACCTTTCGGTCAAGACCGGTAAGTTCGGCTACCTTGCCGGCATTCACGGGCTCGCCGGCCTTGCGCATTGCATCTAGAATAATGTTTTTCTCGTCCATAGTTTTTCAATATATTTTGTTATTAAAATTTCTTTGGAAAAATCAGACAGCCGACCACATCCGCAGCCGGCTGTCCGTGTCATATCATCGCGTCCGTCAGGTTTACTTGACCTCCTCGAAGTCGACGTCGGTGACGGTGTCATCGTGGCCGGGAGCTGATGAACCTGCACCGGGGTTGGGTGCGCCGGCTCCGGGCTGTGCGCCCTGCTGGGCCTGTGCGTTGAGGATATCCTGCTGGGCTGCGCCGAAAGTTGTCTCGATTTCCTTGATTGCGGCATCGATGGCAGCGATGTCCTGAGCCTTGTGGGCTTCCTTCAGTTTGTCGACAGCGGCCTGGATAGCGGCTTTCTTGTCAGCGGGAATCTTATCGCCGAGTTCGCTGAGCTGCTTCTCGGTCTGGAAGATGATGCCGTCGGCCTGGTTGAGTTTGTCGATGCGCTCTTTCTCCTTGCGGTCGGCCTCGGCGTTTGCGGCGGCCTCATCCTTCATGCGCTGGATCTCGGCGTCGGTAAGACCGGACGATGCCTCGATACGGATTGACTGCTCCTTGCCGGTGGCCTTGTCTTTTGCGGTTACGTTGAGGATGCCGTTTGCGTCAATCTCGAATGTAACCTCGATCTGAGGAATGCCACGTGGCGCGGGGGCGATGCCGTCGAGGTGGAACTTGCCGAGGAGTTTGTCATCCTTTGCCATGGGACGCTCGCCCTGGAGGACATTAATCTCGACGGAAGGCTGGTTGTCGGCCGCGGTGGAGAATGTCTCGCTCTTGCGGGTAGGAATTGTAGTGTTGGCCTCGATAAGTTTGGTCATCACGCCGCCGAGAGTCTCGATACCGACCGACAGGGGAACAACGTCGAGCAGAAGGACGTCCTTGACATCGCCGGAGAGGACACCACCCTGGATTGCGGCGCCGATAGCGACAACCTCGTCGGGGTTGACATTCTTCGAGGGTGCCTTGCCGAAGAATTTCTCAACGAGAGCCTGAACGGCCGGAATACGGGTGGAACCGCCTACGAGGATGACCTCGTCGATGTCCTTGGTTGTCATGCCGGCATCCTTGAGAGCCTGCTCGCAGGGACCAAGGCACTTGTTGATGAGTTTGTCGGCAAGCTGCTCGAATTTCGCACGGGTGAGGTTCTTGACGAGGTGCTTTGGCACACCGTTGACTGGCATTATGTAGGGAAGGTTGATCTCGGTGGAAGTAGTCGAGGAAAGTTCGATTTTTGCTTTCTCGGCAGCCTCACGCAGACGCTGCAGGGCCATGGGGTCCTGACGGAGGTCAACGCCTTCCTCGCGCTGGAACTCGTCAGCCAGCCAGTCGATGATAACCTGGTCGAAGTCGTCGCCGCCGAGGTGTGTGTCGCCGTTGGTGGCCTTAACCTCGAAGACGCCGTCGCCAAGCTCGAGGATTGAGATATCGAATGTACCGCCACCGAGGTCGAAGACTGCGATCTTCTCGTCCTTGCCGGCCTTGTCAAGACCATAGGCGAGGGCTGCGGCAGTAGGCTCGTTTACGATACGGCGAACCTTGAGGCCTGCAATCTCGCCGGCTTCCTTGGTGGCCTGACGCTGTGAGTCGTTGAAGTATGCGGGAACAGTGATGACTGCCTCGGTTACGGTCTGGCCGAGATAGTCCTCGGCGGTCTTCTTCATCTTCTGGAGAATCATTGCCGAGATTTCCTGAGGTGTGTATGTACGGCCGTCAATGTCGATACGGGGGGTGTTGTTGTCACCACGGACAACCTTATAGGGAACACGCTCGATCTCGTTCTTCACCTGGTCGTAAGTCTCGCCCATGAAGCGCTTGATAGAGTAGATGGTACGTGTGGGGTTTGTGACAGCCTGACGTTTGGCGGGGTCGCCGACCTTACGTTCGCCGCCGTCAACGAATGCTACAACCGAAGGAGTCGTGTTGCGGCCTTCGCTGTTAGGAATGACAACAGGGTCGTTGCCTTCGAGAACTGCGACACATGAGTTGGTAGTGCCGAGGTCGATACCGATAATTTTTGCCATAATAGTTGAAAATTTAGTAGTTATGTATTTTGTTGTTATTAATCATTATTGTTGAAGCGGAATATTTTTTGAATGGATTCCGACGCTCACGGAATCGTGATGCCGCCGGATGTCCGTTCCGATTCACACAACATAATAACAAACCCCGTGCCAAAAATGTTGTCACGGGGTTACAAAATAGGCAATCAGCCTTTTAGGGCTTTGCGCCGTCTGCCAAAATGACATACGGCGTGATATGTTGCGCGGCAGTCATTCCGTAATCACTCTGCCATTGAGGATATGGCAGGCGATGAACGGCGTGTTGTACCGGTATGGTATCGCGTTCAGCGGCAGTCGGGAAATGATGATGTTGGCACGGCATCCCGGAGCAAGCCTTCCGTGAGTCCGTGCAAGATCCATGGCGGCGGCGCCGGTCTCAGTACAGCATGTCAGGGCCTGAGCCGGAGTGAGTCTCATCTTTATACATCCGAGCGCCCAGACGAAACGCATGTCGCCCGAGGGCGACGAGCCGGGATTGTAGTCCGATGCGAGTGCCACGCGGCAGCCTTTCGAAAGGGCGCGACGTGCCGGTGCATAAGGCATCCCGAGGAAGAAACTTGCTCCGGGCAGCATGGTGGCTATGGTGTCCGATCCGGCAAGCAAGGCCAGTTCCTCATCGCCTGCCTGCTCCAGGTGGTCGACCGAAACAGCGTGATGGCTGACTCCAACGGAGGTTCCTCCGCTGGCGGCAAGTTCGTCGGCATGGATCTTGGGCCTAAGTCCGTACCGAGCCGAGGCCTCGAGTATATCGGCGGTCTCCTGAGGCGTGAAGAATCCACGGTCACAGAACACGTCAACGAAGTCGGCAAGCCCCTCTGCCGCGACAGCAGGAAGCATGTCATCAATTATATGACGGACGTATTCGCCCTGACGGCCAACGTAGGCGCGCCCCACGGCATGTGCTCCCAGGAATGTCGCCCTGACAGTCATCGGAGACGCCTCGGAGATACGGGCTATGACGCGTAACATCTTGAGTTCATCGGGCAAGGTCAGGCCATAACCGCTCTTGATCTCGATGGCGCCTGTACCCTTGCGCATCACTTCGTCAGCACGTTCCATCGACTGACGGAACAATTCATCTTCCGGGGTCTCATGAAGACGGTCCGCACTGTTGAGTATGCCTCCGCCGCGTGCCGCTATCTCCTCGTAAGTCAATCCGTTGATTTTATCGAGGAATTCGCCGTGTCGGCTGCCGGCATAGACTATGTGTGTATGCGAGTCGCAGAACGAGGGAATGGCCGTACCACCGCGGGCATCGATTATCTCGCTGTCCGAAGGGCACTCCGACATGGGGCCCATTGCGGCTATAGTCTCGCCTTCGGTCCTCAGCCATGCGGGTTCCACGCAGTCATAACCGAATATCTCGGCGATATTTGTAATAATCATAGTCGGCAACTATTTATCTGCGCAGGAACTCGACCGTAGCCTCGATAAGCGGCGAGAATACCGAATCGTTGACAATGAAGGGGACGACCTGCCTGTACTCGGCGTGCCATGCCTCAAGAGCGGGCGACGAATGGAGCGGACGCCTGAATTCCAGTGCCTGCGCGGCGTTCATAAGTTCTATGGCAAGGACGCGCCGGCAGTTGTCAGTCACCTGAACAAGCTTCGTCGCACTGTTACCACCCATAGACACATGGTCTTCCTGTCCCTGCGACGAGGGGATGCTGACACAGCTGGTGGGCCAGCAGAGTCCCTTGTTCTGATTGATTATCGAAGCGGCGGCGTACTGCGGAATCATGAAACCGCTGTTCAGGCCGGGATTGGCGACAAGGAACGATGGCAGTCCGCGCGCTCCGGAAATCAGACGGTAGACACGGCGCTCCGAGATGTTCGCCAGTTCGGACATGGCGATGCACAGATAGTCCATCGGTATGGCAATCGGCTCGCCATGGAAATTGCCGGCGGAGACAACCATGTCGAGGTCGGGGAATACCATGGGATTGTCTGTCGGACTGTTGATTTCTATCTCGATGACATTACGGACATAGTTGAATGCGTCCTTCACGGCTCCATGCACCTGCGGCATGCAACGGAACGAGTACGGATCCTGGACATGCTTCTTCGGCTGACGTATAAGCTCACTGCCTTCGAGCCAGCCGCGCACGGCACGCGCTGTGGCTAGTTGTCCGGGATGGGCACGGACTATGTGTACCTCGTCGACAAAAGGCTCTATGCGGCCGTCGAATGCATCAAGACTCATCGCTCCGATCTTGTCGGCAAGTTCGATGAGTCTTTCAGCGTCAAGCAGTGCATGAACAGCGTTCGACGCCATGAACTGTGTGCCGTTGAGCAAAGCGAGTCCTTCCTTCGAGGCAAGACGTATAGGCTTCATGCCAAGTTTCTTTAGAACCTCAGCCGAAGGACGCACCTTACCTTTATAATATACATTCCCGAGACCCAACAGGGGCAGACACATGTTGGCAAGAGGAGCAAGGTCTCCAGAAGCGCCAAGAGACCCGAGACGGTAAACGACTGGATAGACGCCGAGATTGAAGAAGTCGAGAAGACGCTGCACTGTCTGGAGTTGTGCGCCGGAATTGCCGTAACTCAGGCTCTGGGCCTTGAGCAGAAGCATGATGCGTACAATCTGTGGATCAAGCATCTCGCCAAGTCCGCATGAATGGCTCTTGACAAGGTTCTCCTGAAGCGTGGCAAGCCCATCGGCCGGAACCGAGACATTGCAAAGCGAGCCGAAACCAGTGGTGACTCCATAAATAGGCCCGTCCGAGCGTTCGATTTTCTCATCGAGATACTTGCGGCATCGCTCTATACGTTTTATGGCCTCATCCGAAAGTTCAACCTTGACATCGTTGTCAAGTATTTCACGCAACTGCGAAAGCGACAAATGCTGGCGTGGGGCAATCTGATATTTTTTCATATTTATCTTTAAGGTATTGTTTTCAGGATTTGAGAGCGTTTTCTATGACATCGTCATCGACAAGATTCGGCATTGTGACGGAAAGTCCCGGAGTTCGGGCCATCTCGCGCTCGATAGCGGTCATCGCACCGTTATTGCGTGCCCACGAACGGCGAGCAATACCATTGTTCACATCCCAGAGAAGCATTTCGCGAATGCGGCGGTCAGCCTCGTCCGAGCCGTCGATGACCATACCGAAACCGCCGTTGATGACCTCACCCCAGCCTACGCCGCCGCCGTTGTGCAGCGACACCCAAGTGGCACCTCGGAATGCATCACCTATGACATTCTGAACGGCCATGTCGGCACAGAACTGCGAACCGTCGGTAATATTTGAAGTCTCGCGATAAGGCGAATCAGTACCGGATACATCATGATGGTCACGTCCAAGGACTATGGGTGCCGAAATCTCACCCCGCCGTATGGCATCATTGAAAGCCAAGGCGATTTTCGCCCTACCCTCGGCATCGGCATAAAGGATTCGTGCCTGTGAGCCCACAACAAGATTATTCTCTCCGGCCTGACGTATCCAATGGAGGTTATCGGCAAGTTGCCCATGAATATCCTCGGGAGCATTCTTAAGCATCTCTTCGAGTACATCGCCCGCTATGCGGTCACTCTTGGCAAGATCCTCGGGATCGGCGCTCACACAAACCCAACGGAAAGGACCGAAACCGTAGTCGAAGAAATCAGGTCCCATTATAGCCTGAACGTAGGACGGGTAACGGAATCCATGTCCATCGGGAGCCATTATATCCGCACCTGCACGCGATGCCTGCAGAAGGAAGGCGTTGCCGTAATCGAAGAAATACATGCCGTTGGCAGTAAGACGGTTGATGGCGGCAACATGTCGGCGCAGACTTTCGTGAACCGCCTCGGCGAAACGTTCTGGGTCATCAGCCATCATGGCCTTCGATTCCTCGAAAGTCAGGCCTGCGGGATAGTATCCTCCGGCATAAGGATTGTGAAGCGAGGTCTGGTCAGAACCGAGATCCACCTGGACATCGTTTTCGGCAAGGAATTCCCAAAGGTCAACAATATTACCGAGATAGGCGAAGGATACTGCCTGACGTTTCGCGCGGGCCTCTTTTACGCGCTCGAGTAGCGCGGGCAAGTCAGTGAACACCTCATCGACCCATCCCTGCTCATGGCGTTTTGCGACAGCCGCAGGATTGATCTCAGCAGTTATCGAAACAACACCTGCGATGTTTCCGGCCTTGGGCTGAGCGCCCGACATACCGCCGAGACCTGCGGTGACAAACAGCATTCCGCCGAGACTGTGGTCTGCAGCCTTGCTGCGTCGGCGTCCGGCATTAAGGACGGTGATCGTAGTGCCGTGAACAATACCTTGCGGACCAATATACATGTATGAACCCGCTGTCATCTGGCCATACTGCGACACGCCAAGAGCATTCATGCGCTCCCAGTCGTCAGGCTTGCTGTAGTTGGGTATAACCATACCATTGGTGACCACAACACGCGGAGCATCCTTGTGCGACGGGAACAATCCGAGGGGATGGCCTGAGTACATCACTAGCGTCTGTTCATCGGTCATCTCGCTGAGATATTTCATCACAAGACGATACTGTGCCCAGTTCTGGAACACAGCGCCGTTACCGCCATAGGTAATCAGTTCGTGGGGATGCTGGGCTACCCGCGGGTCGAGGTTATTCTGTATCATGTGCATAATGGCCGCAGCCTGACGGCTGCGTGCCGGATACTCGTCAACCGGGCGGGCATACATGGGGTATGCCGGACGATAGCGATACATATATATACGGCCATAACGATGGAGTTCGTCGGCAAACTCCGGAGCAAGCACTGCATGTTGCTCCTTGGGGAAGTAGCGCAGGGCGTTACGGAGCGCGAGGCGCTCTTCTTCGGGTGTCAGTATGTGCTTGCGGCGCGGAGCATGGTTCACATTCGGATCATATTCACGTGGCGCCGGAATTTCTGCCGGTATGCCTGCACGGATGTCAGCCTTGAATTCTTCAGGGGTCATAACGATTGGATTTTGCTGTTTACGATTTTCATTATCATCTCTTCCGCCTCATCGGCCTTTCGGGCGATTTCTTCGGACTGTGCGACCAACTTCCGGGCTTCCTCGCGGTCGGCGAGACCGGCGGCGTTGATGCGCACGTTAAGACCAGCGCCATGCACTGCGGCCCGGGCGGCAAGCACACCGACACCGGCATCAGAGACACTGTTGGGATTGCCTGTCTCGGCCATTGCCCTGCACAGGTCGAAGCATTCGAAAGACGCAAGCATGGTGCGAAGCGGGACCTGCGTCGCGTAAAGCGTCGCGGCCTCAATTGCCTCGGCGCGAAGAGCCTTTTCCTCCTCGCTGCCCTTAGGCATCTTTATAGCGTCCATTATGCGGCTGAATGCCGCAGTATCTTCGTCGACGAGGTCGAGAAGACGCTGCATCAGCGCCTGCCCACGGTCAGCCTGATCGGAGAACTCGCGCCAGCGTTCGTCCCATCCCGCCTTATGCGCGCTGAGATTCGCCACCATCGTGCCGAGAGCGGCAGCGAGTGCGCCCATGTAAGCCGATACCGAGCCACCGCCGGGAGCGGGACTCTCGGATGCTGTCTCCTCGGCAAAACCCCGAACGGTAAGGTCAACAAGTTTTCCCTTGCATGCTGGCTCTATCATGTACTCGATGATTTTTTCCTCGGGTTTGAAAGGAGCAAGTTCATCCAGTCCCATTGACTTTACAGCCATGCGTACAATCTCGTGCTCGGGCAAGCCAGTCGAACGTTGCTGTTTGTGAAGGAAATATCTTCCGGCATCAATTATGGCTTTCTTCGGGACAAGGCCTACAATCTCGGTTCCGGTGACACGTATGCCCCGTGCCGCAGCGGCACGGGTAACCTCATCAAAAGCGACATGGAGCGGAGTCTTGCCCATGTCGGTGATATTCATCGATACCTGAGCGATGCCATACTCGTCTATATACCATCCAATAGCCTTTGTACCGGGCAATGTTCCGGGAATCATAATGGTGTTGCCGTTCTCATCCTTCACGGGCTTGCCATTAGGCAGGCCGCCTTCGCGTTTGGGACGTCCTTTCTCGCGGACATCGAATGCTATTGCGTTGGCACGGCGTGTGCTCGTGGTGTTAAGATTGAAATTTACGGCTATAAGGAAGTCACGGGCACCGACAACCGTTGCGCCGGTTTTAGCGATGCCATCGTCATAAGGCCTGTCGCCGAAGTCGGGGGCAAGACCCGGATGGTTCATTTTTTCGGGAAGCGCCTCATATTCTCCCTTTCGGCAAACTGCCAGATTACGACGTTCGGGAGAGAAAGCCGCAGCCTCGTAACAGTAGGTCGGCACGTCAAGTTCGTTGGCAATACGCTCTGCAAGTCTGCGGGCCATCTCGGCGCACTCCTCAAGTGTAATTCCTGCCACGGGAATAAGCGGCAATACATCGGTGGCACCCATGCGGGGATGTGCTCCGTGATGCTGACTCATATCAATGAGTTCGGCAGCACGTCTCACGCCGCGGAAAGCCGCCTCGACAACTGCCTCAGGCTCTCCTACAAAAGTCACGACCGTACGGTTCGTGGCCTCTCCTGCATCGACATCTAGCAGACGCACTTCCTTCACTGACTCGACAGCATCGGTTATTTTTTTAATAACCTGCATATTGCGTCCCTCGCTAAAATTAGGGACACATTCTATCAACCTCTTTCTCATGGCTAAGATTAATTGTTGTGATTTGATTTTCTTTCCGGGTACAAATATAAGAATTTATTTTGTACCTTTGCACCGCGATTTATAAAGAATCGGCATAATAAATGACATCCATACTAACTGTTGACATCGCTCAGGCTCCGGTTGCGAAGAACTGGGGTTATCTGGAAAACTGGAAAAGCACTGCTTCGGCATATTGACCCAAGTAATAGTCTGTCGTCCATGTATCTGACAGACTCTTTCACATTTCATCATCACATCTAACCATATATATTTTCCACATGAACAATCACCGATTGCTCACAGGGCTCCTTGTCACAGCCTTGTTGAGCGGTGGAGTGCGCGCTGTCGGTCAGAATGACCGCATAATGACTATTGAGCAATTGTTTGAAATTGCTGAGACAAACAGTGCCCAACTCCGTCCTTCGTTTACTGCCGAGGAAGAGGCCCAGCAAGAAATAGGTGTCGCCCGCAGCAAACGTCTTCCCGACATCAAAGCATTGCTTTCATTTAGTTACATTGGCAACGGATTCACCACAAAACGTGACTTTTCAGATTATCAAAGGGCACCTATCCCTCACTTCGGCAACGGACTGTCGCTAAACCTGAATCAACCCGTTTATGCCGGGGGAGCCATAACCGCAGGCATCGAAATGGCAGAACTTAAATCCTCAGCGACAGGATATGCCACAGAGATTCAGCGCGACAACATTCGATTCCAGTTGGTCGGAATGTATCTCGATCTATACAAATATGAAAACCTGCGTAAAGTTGTCTCCAACAATATTGTTCAGGCAGAAAAGGTTTTAGCAGAAATGGAATCGCGATACGAGCAGGGCCTCGCGCTGAGAAACGACATAACGCGATACGAACTTCTTGTATCGGATCTGAACCTTCAACTCACCCGAATCAGCAATACAATCAACATAATAAACCGTAATCTCGCTGTCACAGCCGGATTGCCTGATAATACCGTGATACGGCCCGACACCACAATCCTTACACGCTCACTCCTTGTAGCCGACGAGAACTGGTGGATGCAGGAAGCCGCCGGAAATGCCCCTTCACTGAAATTGGCCCTTTCAAACGTAAACATCAGCCAGAAAGCAGAAACCCTGGTCAAGAGCGAACGCCTGCCAAAGATAGGCATTCAGGCAGGCTGGAATATTGACGGTCCGATCCTGACCGAAATCCCTCCCATCAACCGCAACCTAAGTTACTGGTATGTCGGCATTGGGGTAAGTTATAATCTTTCCTCCTTATACAAAAGCAACAAGTCACTGGCAAAAAGCCGTGCCGCCACACGTCGCGCGATTGAACAACTTGACGCAACTAACGAGCATGTCAGTCTTGATGTCAGAGCGGACTACATCCATTATCTTGAGGCATACGAGGATCTAAACACCAGGGAGAAAAGTGTTGAACTGGCCGAGCGGAACTACCGTACAATATCGACACGCTACTCGGAAGGCATGGCACTTATATCCGACATGCTTGATGCCGCAAATTCCAGACTGAATGCGGAACAGCAACTTGTAAACGCCCGCATAAATATCATATATTATCGACACAAAGTTACTACAAAAAAGTGAAATGCGGAAAGATATAGTGATAGAATTGAGTT